>QFQQ01000165.1 GCA_003243445.1 Citrobacter freundii | reverse complement strand
GCAAAGCCCTGCACGCGCAGGTTGAGCAGGTAGTTGGCCTGGATCAGGTAGTGCACCGTGACCGTGTCGCCGACGAAGCCGTCGATCTCGCCCAGGCTCAGCGCCTCCAGCGCGCGGCGGGGTGTTTCATAGGTCAGCAGCTCGCTGAGAGGATAGGCGGCCGCAACCTGGGAGCGCAACAGCTGGTCGGACGTCATGGCCAGCCGCGCGCCCCGGCGCTCCGCGTCGAAGGGCGCATGCGAGAGCGACACCAGCACGGGCTGGCTGGGCAGGTAGGGCACGCTCAGGGCCAGGTCGGCGCGTTCGGCCTCCAGCTCGGTGCCCTCGCAGGCCAGGTCGATCTCGCCGCGCCGCAGCGCATCGAGCACGGCCACGCGCGATCCATAGGTCTTGAAGCGCACCGGCGCGGGAAACAGCAGGCCCAGGTGGTCGGCCGTGATGCCCTGGAAGCGCTCGCCATCGATCATTTCCAGGGGAGGATGGTCGGGCAGGGAAATGCCCACGGTCAGCGGCCCGCGCGCCTGCAGCCACTGGCGGTGCGCGGGCGTGAGCCAGGGTTTTGCACCGGCCGTGACGCGCGTGGCCAGCACCATGTCGGCGCCTGCAGCCAGGCCGGGCATGAGCAGGGCCAAGCCAAGCGCGCAGCCGGCCAGCAGCGGCGACCACGTGCGCCGCCATGCGGACAGCCGTATCTGCGCAGCTGTGGAAGTGAAAGTAAGGCCTGGTGTTTTCATGGAATCCCCCGATGGCGCTACCGCCGCCTGGCGGAGCTGACGGTCTGCCAAAACGGTCTAAACGCCGTTTCGGCAGCCAACAGGGGATTTTTAATGAAAACTAATGACTTTTATGAATCGATAGATTTTTGATTGCAGCAATCTCGCACTCAGGCGGCTGCAACCGCAGCGGTGAGCTGCGTCTGAGGTTCGGCCATTGCCCGTACGCCATGGACCACATCGCCAACGACGATGACGCTGGGGCTGCCCAGGCCCGTGTCGGCAATGCACTCCACCAGCGCGCCCAGCGTGGTCAGCGCGTGGCGCTGTTGTGGCAGGCTGGCGTGCTGGATCACGGCCACGGGCGTGGCTGCGGGCAGGCCATTGAGCAGCTCGGCGCGGATGTGCTCCACGCTGCTCACGCCCATGTAGATCACCAGGGTGAGCCGCGCATCGCGCGCGGTGGCGGCCAGCTGGCGCCAGTCGGTGCCGCTGTCGCCGGGCTTGGCGTGGCCCGTGATGAAGACCACGCCGTGCGCCCGGTCGCGGTGCGTGAGCGGGGCGCCCAGGCTGGTGAGCCCGGCCAGGCCAGCGGTGATGCCGTTGATGACCTGGACCTCGACGCCCGCTTCGCGCAGGTGCTCCACCTCTTCGCCGCCGCGCCCGAAGATGAAGGGGTCGCCGCCCTTCAGGCGCACCACGGTCTCGCCCTCCTGCACGGCGCTCAGCATGAGCTTTTCGATGAAGGCCTGGGGCGTGCTCTTGCAGCCGCCGCGCTTGCCCACGTAGACGATGCGCGCCGTGGGCGCGGCATGGGCCACGATGGCGTCGCTGACCAGGTCATCGACCAGCAGCACGGTGGCCGCCTGTATGGCCTTGAGGGCCTTGATGGTCAGCAGCTCCGGGTCGCCGGGGCCTGCGCCGACCAGGGTGCAGGTGCCGCGCCGGGCGGTGTTCGCGGGGGTGTGGGACGGGGTCGTCATGGCGGGGCTCCGCTTTTTCTGGGGTATTCAGCGAATCTGATCGGCAAGGTGGACGATGTGTTCCACCTGGCGTGTGAGCGCGGGCGGCACGGGCAGCCGGCCCGCTAGCACGTCTTCGGTGTAGCGCGCCGTGGTGTCCACGTCGATCTCGGCGGGCAGGCCCGGCACCTCGGAAGCAGTGCCGCTTTGCTGCTCGGCCAGCAGCTGGTGGGCGCCTGCCACAAAGCCGTCGTAGCGCGGCAGCCGGCGCGGGTCGGCCGCGACCTCGCCTTCCAGCCCGCGCGAGAGCAGGACATTCATGCCCAGCGTCCCGAAGGTGCCGTGCAGCATGGGCAGGTACTCGGGATGGGTGTAGGCCGTCACCAGCAGGCAGGGGCCGTCGCAGGGCGCCAGCAGCTTGACCACGCTGTGGCCCGGGTTGCGCAGGCCGATGACCTCGCGCACGGACAGCAGGCGCGCCAGGGCCGGGTGCAGATGTTCGGTATGGATATGGGCCACCTGGCCGCCGGCCAGGGCCTGGGGAGATGGCAGCGGCGCAATGCCCAGCGCCTGCAGCACATCGCTGGCCAGGATGCGGCGCGCCTCGGTGCGCATGCCGTGCAGCAGCACGGGCAGGCCTTCGCGTGCCAGCAGCAGGGCCAGCAGGGGGGTGAGCACGGGCAGGCGGCGCGCGCCGTTGTAGCTGGGCAGCACGATCACGGGGCGGCCATTGGCCGAGGCGGGAAAACGGGCGACGCGCGCATGCACGGCGTCCAGGAAGCCGCTCATCTCCTCGACGGTCTCGCCCTTGATGCGCATGGCGATGCAAAAGGCCCCGATCTCCAGGTCGCTGACGCCGCCGTCCAGCACCTGGCCGAACAGGTCGGCCGCCTGCGGGCGCTCCAGCGCCTTGGCTCCGCGTGCGCCGCGGCCTATTTCCTTGATGTATTGGCTGATGCCCATGGCGTTGCAATCGTGGGTGGAATCCTGTGGGGGCATATTTTCCCGCAGGTTTCATTACTTTTCGCTATATATGCAAACCCGTTGTTCCATCGCCTCTTTCATGCGGTCTCCTGGCTCTTCGCCAGGGGTATGTGGCGCACCAGGCGCTTGAGCTCGGGCAGGCAGGAGCCGCAATTGGTGCCGCAGCGCAACCGGCCCTGCAGCGCGGCCAGGCGCGCGTCGTCGCTGCCCTCGCAGCGCGCAAGCGCGCCTGCGATGGCGGTCTCGTCCACATCGAAGCAGGTACAGACCTGGCGCGCACGCGGCTGGACGGCCAGCGGCGCCGAGCCCGAGGGCATGAGCAGCAGGCGGCCATAGTCCTGCGCCGGCATCTGGTCCTGCAGCAGGGTGGACAGCCAGCTGCCCGCGCGCGTGTCGCCCGCCAGCAGCAGGGCCTCGACCGTGGTGGACAGGCTGTGGCGGTCCAGCCGCAGCGCGCGGCTGTGCTGGCGGCGGCGGTCGCTGTAGCGCAGGGTGTCGGCGGCATCCAGACCCAGCAGGGATTCGATCCGTGCGAGGACGGCCTCGCCCGGCCCCTCATGCGCGGCGGCGCGCAGCAGCACGCCGTGCCGGGCCCGGGCGGCGTCCTGCAGCGGGACGGCATTGCCGAAGGGCACGCAGCTGGCAAAGCCGAAGTGCGGCATGAGGGCGGACAACTGCTCGCGCACGGCCAGCACCCGGTCCTCGGGCAGCCAGGCCATGGCCAGCAGGGTCCAGGGCAGTTCGGCCTTTTGCAGCTTCACGGCCGTGTGCTTGAGTTCGGGCTGCTTGGAGCCGGGGCACAAGGCCGGTGTGGTCAGGGCATTGACGCCGCCCATTGAAGTGCCGCCCAGGTACTCGCCGCCCCAGTGCATGGCCATGAAGAGCTGGGAGGGCGTCAGCGTGTCATCGGGCTGCACCGGCACCAGCAGGGCGCCGCGCCGGCTGCTCATCTGCACCAGGTCGCCCGCGCGCAGGCCGCGCTCGGCCATGTCCCGCGGGTGCATTTGCAGGCAGGGCTCGGCCGCATGGCCGAACAAACGGCCCAGCTGGCCCGTGCGGCTCATGCCGTGCCACTGGTCGCGCAGCCGGCCCGTGGTCAGGCTGAAGGGGTAGTGCGCATCGGGCGGCTCGGCCAGCGGCTGCCAGGGCAGCAGGGCAAAGCGGGCGCGGCCATCGGGCGTGGGAAAGCGGCCGTCTTCGTAGAGCCGTGCGCGGCCCTGGGCTGCACCTTCGGGCAGCGGCCATTGCTGGGGGCCTTGCGCGTCCAGCAGATCCCAGGACAGGCCGGTGATGTCCAGGTCACGCCCGCGCGTGCT
>QFQQ01000070.1 GCA_003243445.1 Citrobacter freundii | reverse complement strand
ATCGAATCTGTCATCCGGCATGTTGGCCAGTCGTCTGCGTTGCAGCTCGTGCAATAGCCCACGGTTTCAACCGTGGGGGAAATGAATGATCGAACATATTCATAGGCCTGTTCATTTCCTCTGACAGTCCGCCCACGATTGAAATCGTGGGCTAGATGGATGAGACAGGACTATTTATTTTTTATTTTCGCCGTACTTCAACCTGATAAACCTCGGTCTATACAAATTCGGCAGCTTCTTAATATCCTTATCAAAATCAAACGAATTGATATTATAACTGATCAGCAATTCCCCTGGCGCCGACAACACCGGATGTGCTTTCGCGTTATACGGAAACAACTGGTCTGATCCTTTGAGGTCTTCACTCACATCATAAATATCCATCGCCGGACCAAATGGCCCCACTGGTGTTTCCCCAATACGGATCGCCACCTTGCGGCTCAAGCCACCCCGCTGAAATACCATGATGTAACGTCCATCTTCCAACGGCGATACGCTTAATTCATTGGATGCACTGTCGGTAATTGGCTTTATATCGGCTACGTTATTGCTCCAGCCATCTCCCTTCCAGAATTCCCATTGATCAAATGATTCGATGGATGCCGGTTTCACGCGAGCCGTCAACACTTGCTTATTGCTTCCACGGCAACCGTAGATGTATACATATCCGTCTGGTGAGGGTGCTCCCGCTTCTTTTGTATTGACCATCACACCGGCACCAAATGAACCGGTAGAATCCACTTCACGTCCAAGAAAGAAAGGAATATCCAGTTGACGCTGTGCTTTGAATGGCGGCTGCTCTCCTTTGGGGATTACGATCAGTGTATTCCCGGCTTCTTTAAAACCAAACACTTTCTTCTCGGGTATATTGTAAATGCGATAACCAAAGATGTACATGTCATTGTTCTTTTCCTGGTTTACAAAACCATCTCCGAGCCAGTAATAATCTTTCGGACCGGTCGCGTTTGTTTTCGGAATAAAGATCGATTTTGCCTTACCACCTGCAGAATCCCAATAGAAACGAATAGCGGTTGAATCCGGTTTTCCATTGGGCAATACTGCGACGGAATTATTGATCATCACATAACCGGGTTGCAGTGAATCATTGTTGATCTCACCGAGCATGGTATCACTGAACCAGATGATTGTTTCATCATTAGCAGCGGCACCATTCTTTTCATTGCCGCTGCGCGTGAAAGCAAAGATGCCATCACCGCCAAACCAGCCGTGGTGGCGCTTCAGCAGGTTGGTCCATTCCGGTGCTGGTTCTACAGTAAAAGAAAAGTCTTTTTGATCCGCTTTTCCTTTATCCGGTGAGGGATTGGATTGACAGGAAGCGAATAATGCTGCTATAGCTGTTGGTATAAGTATTTTTTTCATGATGTGTGAATTTCAAAGTTGTTCGACATGATAAGTCTGATTGGACACCGAAGGTTTTCCAGGTAATGTCATTAAGGTAAGGGATGAAGCACCTCGGAATTTGTCATCCCGGCCGGGCAATTTTCAAACACTACCGAACTTAATGTTTGCCAGAGCCGGGATCTCCTCAATTGAGGGGCTCCCGGCTCTGGCTTAATTGACAGCGGGGAGCGAACTATGCCAGCCCGGCCGGGATGACAAACTTTTCGCTTCTTAACTTAATGACATTGCTTAAATCTTCTAAACATATACATTTCACCTACGGTATCGGCACAAACGTCGATTCAAACACTTCCTTATCCGTAAGTCCAAACACCGTCAGATCGATCAACTGAACCAGTACAATCTTATCCCGTGTCAATGTCTTCACCGTATATGTTTCGGTGGTGATGTTTGAAGGATCAAACAACGAATGATACACCTGCGTTAATGTCTTCTCATCCTCACTCAAGATCCACCGGTCAAACACATTGAACCCATCATAGGTACATGCACTGGCACCAAACTGCACATTATACGTACTGTCCGCCTTCCAGATAAAGATGTTATCCTTCTCGCAATCCTTCATGTCTTCCACAACAGGTGAAACCGATGTCCACATACGCGAGATCAACTGCCAGCGGCGGCTATACATGATCTGCTGACCGGACGTCGTCGTATTCACCGTCAAATCTTTCTCGGCAGCCACACCTTTGTTATCCTCGAAGCGGAAATTGATCCCGACGAGCTTGTCGACTTCCGTTCCCTGCAACTGGTAAGTGAAATGATATTCGTAATTATTGTTGCCTTTATCAACCGGCACAGCGGTGATGGTTCCGGTTCCACCAAATGCCGGATCCTTGACGAGATTAATGGTCTTGTACATCGTCACCGACTTAGCACCATTTGGTGCATGGATGTACAATGTCGCTTCGATATCCCTTCCGGATTTGCCGGTGACATTATCGGGCGTCAGTTTCAATACAGGCTGGTTGGGATCAGCCTCGTCTTTTTTGCAACTGGCCGTAGCAATACAAACCAGTGCGAGCATGGCGGTTAAACATTTAAGCGGCTGCATAATCGTTATTTTATTCGTTTAAAAAATTAAAGGCTATGATGAAGTGTTACACTCGTTTTTTACTCTTCCACATTCCCTGGATCTCTTCCAGTGATTTACCTTTTGTTTCCGGCAGCATACGCCATACGAACACAAAAGCAAGCACAGACATGATCATATAGATCCAGAATGTATACGCGGTGCCGATCGACTCCAGCAGCATCGGGAACGTTTGTGATACGATATAGACCGATAACCACAGGAAGAAGATGGCCACGCTCATCGCGCGTCCACGGATATGATTCGGGAAGATCTCTGCGACCACTACGAACGTCAATGGTCCGAGTGAGATCGCGAAGAAGGAGATATAGGCCAGGATGCCAATCAATACACCGTATCCTTTTGTCGATCCGGAATAGAAAGCATATCCCACCAGCGCGAGGCAGATGGTCATCCCCGCCGCACCGATCAGTAATAGTTTTTTTCTGCCCAGCTGATCCACGTAACGGATGGCTACCAGCGTCATCAGCAGGTTGATGCCGCCAACAAGGATGGTTTGTATCAGGGCGGAAGAAGAACCATCGCCCGTTGCCTTAAAGATCTCCGGAGCATAATACATCACCACGTTGATCCCGGTGACCTGTGAGAAGATCGCCAGCAATACACCAATGATAAGTGCCAACCGCAAGCCTGGTTTCAGCAGTTCGCTGAAACTTCCCTGTTCCTGTTGCAGCGCTTCACGGATAGAGGTCAATTCCCGTTCCGCCTTTCCCGGTTCATTGATCTTCCGGAGAATATCACCTGCTTCATCCCATCTTCCCTGTGCCGCCAGCCAGCGCGGGCTTTCCGGTGTTTTCAACAGTAGGAAGATGAAGATCACCGAAGGGATCAACCCCGAGCCGAACATCCATCTCCAGCCTTGTTCCACATTCCAACTATGATCATACATCGCGGCAATGGCTGCATTGACAAAGTAGATCAGCAGGATGCCCACGACAATTCCCAACTGGTAAATCGAAATGAGTCGCCCACGGATCTCTGCCGGTGCCACTTCCGCGATATACATCGGCGCCAAAATAGAAGCCAGCCCGATACCTGCCCCGCCAATGATTCGGAACACGATAAAAGACGAAAGCCCCATCGGCAGCATTATACCGAGTGAGGAGATGGCAAACGCGAAGGCCGAGATCATCAGTACTTTTCTCCGGCCCAGCTTATCACTCCAGGCACCGGCCAGCATCGCACCGATCATACAACCAATGAGGGCGCAACTAGCGGCCCAGCCGGTCATCGCCGGTGAGAGCTGGTATTTCTCTGTGATAAAACCGATCGCCCCGGCCACCACAGCCGTGTCATAGCCAAACAGCAAGCCACCTACAGCGGCTACGAGCGTATAACGGTATACATCTTTCAGTGATGAGTTCATTTGATTAGTTTATACGGTAATCCTGTAAATTTTCTGTGCGGACATAAGCTTTCATCGTTGCGCAGTGCGTGCCTTCCGCTTCCCCATGCGGACGAACGGTATACTTACCCACGGCAGCCGGTACGATAAAGGTTTCTGCATAATGCACGATGAACGGTTCGAATGCATGATCCGGACTTTCGACAATTACTTCACGGCCTTCCACGAGATTCAGCACATTCACCACACCATTGGTATCGTGCTCCACCTTTCCCGTGAACCAGTGACGGCGCGTTTCAATGAATGAATCTTCATACAAACCGGTGCGTTCTTCTTTCCATCCTTCACCTTCACCGATCGTTTCAAAATGATTGACCAAGTTTTGTTTTACCCATTTCGTGGTCCTGTTCCATTGAATATTCTTTGCGCCATGTTCGAGGGAGATCGGTCTTGGTTTTCCATCCAGCCCCATGCGGCCCCAATCCCAGAGTTTAAAGGTGAAGATGTAGGGCGTGGCACTGATCTCCAGCACTACGCTATCGGCGCCGGAGCAATGCACCGTACCCGCCGGGATCAGCACATGGTCATGCTTTACGATAGGAAACTTTTCTACGAAGCGGTCCGCATCAAATGGCTGTTCGCCTTTTTGTGCTTCTTTCAGTTCCCGCACCATTTCTTCAGCGTCGATGTTTTCCTTCAACCCCAGGTAAACGAATGCGCCCGGCTTCGCATCCATGAAATAATAACTTTCATCCTGCGTATAAGCCATGCCGAACTGCTCGCGGATATACGCCTTCAGCGGATGCACCTGCAGGCTGAGATTACCGCCCTCCATCGTATCAAGGAAATCAAAACGGATCGGAAATTCTTCACCAAATGCTTCATGCACGGGTGTACCAAGCAATGCACCGGGCTGATAGAAGACGAGATTGATCGCGGGTGTTTCAATTCGTGTATCACCAAAGCGGAAGATCAGTGAATTCTCTTCCGGAACACAATCAAATGCCCAGGCGAAGTTTTTCTGGCTACGATCAAGATCACAGACTTCTTTCAGCCACTGTCCACCCCAGGGGCCGGGGTCAAAGAACGGCACTACGCGGAACGGCCGTGCAGCTGCGAGTTTTAATGCAGCCTGCAGTGCTTCGCCGGAAACCATGCGCGGATCATTGCTCTTTGTTGTGTCCAATACAAAGTCTGCCTTATGCAGCCATTCGCGTTTCAAGCGGTCGCACACGCGCCAGTCAACATAAAAAGCTCTTTTATACTGGTAAGAAAATTGGTCATTCACATTCTGATCACCAAGATTGTTCACGAGATTCTTCCTGAACCGCAGTTGTATTTCCCAACGCGGCATATCTGCATAGATCAACAGGTCAGGCTCAAGCCCCACCAGCGTGGCACCGATTCCATACACGATGATCACACCTTCATCAATACCATCCACTCTTTCTTTCAACGCTTTCAACTTCCCTGCATCAAAAAAATCTTTCATCTCCAGCGGCGACATATAACCGAACACCGGATCATCCGTCACATATTGCTGCACCTTATTCCGGATCTCCTCCACAGACAGCATGGCCTCCGCCACATCGATCGCCTGTACACCGGCGATCTTTCCTTGCAGCTCTTTGATCATTTCAGCGGTGTCAACGCCGTGGTAACACTCAATTACAAGCACACTTCTTTTCCCTTTTCCGCCGATCTTCTCACTGATCGTATTCGCAATACTTTCCCAGCCCGCTTCCGCCACATGGCCGGGCACATTCAATTCCGGAAACTTTTCAAAATTCGTCATTCGTTTTTTTATAGTTGTTATAGTCTTATTGTTGTTCGATGGCCGTTGACCGGGGGACGATGGCCGTTGGCCGAATGGCCGATGGCCGGGTTCAAAGCAGCAAACTGCTGACAGTATTGCGGCCTTACGACTATCGAAACGTTCCTATTTTAAAATGATCTCCTGGTGAGGATCGGCCATCAGCCATCGATCATCAGCCATCGTTTTCCGGCCATCGGCCATTCGGCCATCAGCCATCGTTCCTCAATACCCCGTATTCTGCGACAGCGACTTATTCAAATCGATCTCCCGCTGCGGCAAGGGGAACAGGTAATTCCGCGCGGCCGGTGTTACACCGGGTTTGGCGAGGGGTACCTGCTGTTCGAGTTTGCCGGTGCGCACGAGATCGAACCAGCGCTGGCCTTCGCCTACGAATTCCAGCAGGCGTTCTTTGATCATGGCATCGCGGAACTGATCCTTGGAAAGCCCAACGTAGTCGGGCACCGCGTTCTCGTAGGTGGTGCCATTGAAGCGTGCCCGCTTGCGGACCTTGTTGATATACTCGTGTGCGATGGCGGTGTTGTTTAGTTCATTGTTGGCTTCTGCATACATCAGCAGTACATCTGCGTAGCGGATCACGGGGAAATCATTGGCTGTAGCGTTTCCCTGTGGCTCTGCTGCGCGATCCCAGTACTTCTGGATATAAGGGCGGATCGTTGTGGTAGGACCAGCGGGATCATGGATCTCGGTAATGAACGTCACCGCGCGGCGTTGATCATTCGCGTCAAAACTGTTGTAGACATACTGTGTAGGGATCTGCCAGCCTTGCGCATTCTGTACGCCTTCCACGCTGAGTGCTGAAGGAAGGAGCCGCACATTGAACTGACCGGCTTCCCAGAAGATGATCGCGCCACCGGCATCACCAAAGCCCACCGAGAATACGGCTTCTTTTCCATTGCGGCTGGACAGCTTGAAGACATCCGCATAATTCTGCCAGAGATCATACTGCTGCGAATCGATCACTTTCTTAGCATAGTCCGATGCGAGTTGCCAGTTCTTTTGCGTGAGGTATACTTTTGCGAGCAATGCATTGGCTGCACCTTTGGTCGCACGGCCACGGCCATTGCCCGGATCATAACTGAGTGGCAATACATCCGCTGCATCATTCAGGTCTTTTACGATCTGCGTGTATACATCGGCTGCTTTTGTTTCCGAAGGCAGCAGTGGATTGTTCTCTTCCAGCAGCAAGGGGATGTCACCGAACATGCGCACGAGGTTGAAGTAGATCAGCCCGCGCAGAAACTTTGCTTCGCCCACCAGTCTTGCCCGCAATGCTTCATTCATCGCAATGCCGGGGATCCGTGCGATGGCTATGTTGGCCGTGAAGATGGTTTTGTAATGCATCCCCCAGATCTCTTGCAGGGAACTGTTCTGTGAGTTGTAGGTGAAGTTGGCCAGCTGATCAAAATTGGCGGCACCGAGTTGATTGTTCAGTAACTCATCGGAAGCCAGGCCCGCTGTTACCCAGAAGGTGCTATGATAGATCCCGGCGGTATTGCCACCCTCCGCAAAATTGTTCACGGAGTTCAGGTAGGCATAGATCGAATTCACCGCGGCAATGGCATCCGCCTGCGTCTGGTAATAATTCTGGATGGTGACGAGATTCTTTGGCTTCTCTTCCAGGAATTTCTTGCAGGAGCTTTGCGTAGTGACAAGGCCGGTGAACAGCAAGCCGGTTGCTATAAATTTTATGATCGGTTTCATGATAAACAAGCTTTAAAGGTTAGAAGGATGCGCTGAGGCCTAATTGATAAACACGTGCCTGCGGATAACCACCGAGGTCCAATCCGAGCAATGTGGTACTCTGACCAAACGTGTTGGCTTCCGGATCATAGCCCGAGTAATTGGTGATCGTAAACAGGTTCGAACCACTTGCATAGATGCGGAGATTGCTCATACCGATCTTCGAGATCATGCGCGAGGGCAGCGTATAGCTCAGCGTTACGTTGCGCAGGCGAACATAAGATGCGTCTTCCACAATGGCAGAGGACACCACGCCTACATCCACGCTCCCTGCAGACAATGCGCGCGGATATTTATTGCCGGGATTCTGCGGCGTCCAGCGGCCAAGCCCTGCTTCTGCGAGTACATTGTTCTGCCCGTTGAAGTTGAGCAGGTCCAGGTTGTTGAAGTTCGCCATCTTGTTGCCCTGCGATCCCTGGATAAAGAACGACAGCTCGAAATTCTTATACGCAAACGTGTTGTTGAAGCCCCAGGTAAATTTCGGTTGCGCTGATCCGAGGATGGTCCGGTCATTCGCATCGATCTTACCATCTTTATTCATGTCACGGTATTTTCTATCGCCTGCTTTTGCTCTTGATGCAGGATTGGGTGAGTTCGGTTCCTGTCCTGAGAGGACCGGACTTGCAGCTGCTTCCGCATCGCTTTGGAAGATGCCGTCAAACTGGTAACCATAGAAGGTTCCGATAGAAACACCTTCACGCAGCAAGATTGCATTCTGCAGGATCACATCTGTTTCACTGTTCAGGTTAGTGATCTTATTGCGGTTAACGGAGAAGTTAAGCGCGGATGTCCATTCCAGTTTGCCTTTCAGGTTGATGGTGCGCAGATCAAGATCAAAACCATGGTTGGCAATATTGCCGATGTTCAGTAAGGTGTAAGCAAAACCGGAGGTCAGCGGAATGGGGCTTGACAACAGCAGGTCGTTCGTTCTTTTATTGTAATAATCCGCCGTGAAGTTGATGCGATTTTTGAACAGGCTCAGGTCAACACCCAAATCCAACTGACGCGTAGTTTCCCATTTCAAATTCTGATTGACATAGGTGAGCGGTTCCCGGCCGGTGAATACTTCGCTTCCATTCACCGAATTAAATACGCCTTCACCATAAGGACCAACCAACGCGAGTGATTGATAAGGCGGGATCGCCTGATTGCCCAGCACTCCATAGCTCACGCGGAACTTCAGGTCCTGGATGGCTGCTGCATTTTGCATGAATTCTTCTTTCGATACTCTCCATGCAAACGCGCCGGAGGGAAAGAAGCCATATTTATTACCATCGGCGAATTTGGAAGAACCATCCACGCGGCCGGTAGCCGTGAAAAGATATTTATCATCCAGCGTATAATTCACGCGACCGAGATAAGAGATCATGCTCCAGGATGATTCACTGTTGGATGGCTTCTGCGGATTCAATGCCGAAGCGATGTTGTGATAACCCGTGCGGTTATCCGGGAAATCAAACGCATACACAAACAATTGCTCATTGTTGAACTTTTGCATAGTATAACCTACCACTGCATTTACCGCATGACGTTGATTGAAGGTGTTGTTATAGCTCAGCGTATTTTCATTCAACCAGGTAGAGCCAACACTTTTACCGAGGGATGCTTCTCCGTTACTCGCTTGTGTGCGCTTCAGGAAGTTGGGACCAAAACTGTTCTCACTATTCGTGAATGCATCCAACCCAAAAGTTGTTTTGAACTCGAGTTGTTTATTGATCGCGTAACGCGCGAAGACGTTGCCGAGGAAACGTGACAGTACGGTATTCGATGTGTACTCTTTTGCTTCCGCGATCGGGTTGCCGAGGATCTTGCCGCGATCATTCTCAAAGGTATAACCACCTTCAACGGTTGAATCATACACTGGCAACACAGGATTGAACAGTAACGCAGATGTTACGACACCAGGTACGATCTGTCCGCCATTCGTCAATACGCCGGTGCTGGATAAACGTGAATACGTCACAGCAGAACCAACCGTCAACCGATCAGTGACTTTCCGTTCCAGGTTAGTCCGGAACGTATAACGCTTGAAGTCGGAGCTTTGGATGATCCCTTTCTGGTTGAAGTAAGAACCGGAGATATTGTACTTCGTTTTATCATCACCACCGGAAAAAGATAACTGGTAATTAGCAATGGGCGCTGTGCGGAACAGTTCATCCTGCCAGTCGGTGCCTGCGCCGAGGTTTGGCGGGTTCACATACACCGGTGTCTGGTTTGCGTTCAGCTTGCCTTCGTTCACGAAGTCGGCAAACTGTGCGGCGTTCAGCAGTTTGAGTTTATTGGCAACGGTCTGTATGCCCTGGTATGTTTCAAGCGTGAGCGTTCCTCTACCTGCACGTCCGCGTTTGGTGGTGATCAGCACCACGCCGTTCGCGCCGCGTGCACCATAGATAGCGGTAGCGGATGCATCTTTTAATATTTCGATGGACTCGATATCGGAAGGATTGATAGAAGATAACGGGCTGATGCGCGGTCCGCGTGTAGCGCCGGCACTCATATCGGCACCATCAGAGTTGACGAGCATTCCATCGATCACATAGAGCGGTTCGTTGCCCGCATTGATGGAGCTGGTACCGCGGATGCGGATCGAGGTCTCCGCGCCCGGCTTACCCGAGATCTGCGTGACCTGCACACCGGCCGCGCGGCCCTGCAAAGCCTGATCGAGACTGGTCACCGGCACGGCCTTCAGTTCATCGGAACTGACGCGCGTGACGGAACCCGTCAGGTCACTTTTGCGGACGGTACCATAACCGATCACGACGACATTTGATAATTCAGCGGGATTTTCTGTCAGCCGGATCTCTATCGACGCCTTGCCGTTGACCGGCACTTCACGGGTGATATAGCCGACATAAGATACGACCAGTACCGATGAACCGGTAGCGGCCGGAAGATTGAAATGACCATCCTTATCGGTGGTGGTACTGGTGGAGCTGCCCTGGTAGCTGACCGTGGCGCCGGACAGCGGTTGGCCGGCAGCGGTCAGGACGGTACCGGTAAGAGCCGGCGAACCCTGCGCGAGCAGAAAACCCTGCGGGCATAGACTGATCAGCAGGCATACAAAGAGGCCAAGCCGAAGCGTAGAAGCAATCGTTCTCATTGGAGCAATCATTAATGATGAATAAATCGTTATTCCATGTTCATATGTATGTACATATCAACGCCGGGCAAAAAAATTTACCGGGCGATATCGATCGTATAGGTAAAGCGGTCTGCCCTGTAATAACCGAGGTTGTATTCGATCGGCCTGTCGCCCGGGTCGCACACGACGCGTTTGCGGAACAGGATCGGATCGCCTGATTTTACATGGAGCAGTTTGCTGAGTTTGGCATCGGCCAGGATCGCGCTGATGCCTTCGCGGGATAAGGTTGCTGTGATATGATGTTTCTTCTCCAGGGTCTCGTAGAGCGGCTTGGAAAAATCGTCGTCTGCCGTCAGTCCGGTCCGGGGATGAAAGTAGGATACAAAGTAAACGATCGGGCCTTCGTCCGGCCCCTTCACACGTTCCATCTTCAGCACTTTCACACCCTCGTCTATATTGAACGCTTCCTGGATCTCTTTGTCGGGTACGACCATGCTCACCTTGATGCTGTAGTTCTTGAACACCACGCCTTTCTCGTCCATTTCATGGGTAAAGCTGGACCATTTGTTGAGCTTGGTCGTGATATTGTTCTTCGCCACTTTGGTGCCCACGCCTTTTTTGCGGATGAGCAGGCGTTCGAACACGAGTTTGTTGGTCGCCTGGCGGACGGTACTGCGGGAAATGCCGAGGCGCTGTGCCATATGGATCTCGTTGGGCAGCAGCTTCCCGTTCTGGTATTCCGGCTGGCCGATCATCTTGCGCAGCAGGTCTTCTACCTGAACGTGGAGGGGGAGAGCGCTGTTGTGGTCGATTTCGAAATCCATATGTATGTATGTTCGTACATACCAAAACTAAGGGGAAATAAGTAAAAAGTCAAAATTAAAAAGTAAAAAAATCTGCTGCGGTTGGCGAAAGCAAAAATTAGCTTGGTGTTACCGGAGCTTCTTTGCCACGCCCTCCCCGCTCTGTTTCCCCGGCGCCGCCTGCCAAGTCTCGGCGGGCAGGGCGATCTGCTTTAGTTCTATACCGACATTGAGCGGCCGAAGACCCGGGGTCGCGCTGAATGCTGGAGGCCGCCCTCCTTGAGAAGCCCGCACGTCCTGTAATGAAGGCGTTTGCCAATTAGAGGGACTCCGGGTCTTCGGTCGTTTAATGTTGTAGAAACAATAAACCAGATCGCCCTGCCCGCCGAGACTTGGCAGGCGGCGCCGGGGAAATAGAGCGGGCGGAGCGAGCGTAAAAAAGCCTCCCGCTAACAGGAGGCTTTGTGTGGTGCAGGCATATTTGGTTAACTCGATAACATTGCCCGGCGGAGGATAAATTCGTCAAACGCTTAGTCATTAACTCCCCAGTAATATCCAAACAGGATACCATTTTCCTTCACAGCCTCGCCATGCCATGCTAGCTTGCCTTTGTATTCCCATTCCATTGAATAATGTGGCTTATCACTACTTTTCGTAACCTTAAGTATCATGCGGGCATGATCCTTTTTTTCAAGCCAAATTGTATCGAATGTTCCTTCAAAAGGATCCTCAGGATTTATACCTGGAGCAGTTCTCTTGGCAGTCTCAGGATATGGATCCTGGTCGTTGATGTTAAAATACGTGCTGGTCAGGATATGATGATCCTGTGAGCGCATCACAAATGCGCCCCGAAAAGGATTGTTTGACATCGGGATAAATTTAAATGTAGATAATTGTTTTCCTAAATAAGAGAGGCTTAGCCGTTCTCTTTTACTCCATGTTCACTCAGAAGTTCGCTGAGTTTGCTCCAGTTCATTTTAAAACCATGCTTGTGATCTTTGGGAACCCAGACGATCGCTCCCCGCGAGATCTTTAGTGTTCCGAACATTGCCTGGTCTTTTTTCACTTTGAATTCGAGGTCTGCATTTCCCAATTCACGATCGGGAATGGTAAAGGTGACATTGTGTGCCATTAGAAAGAAGGTTTAAGTGGTGATGGTTGCCTGCCTCTATCATTGCTTGAGGGCAGACTGCTTGCAACATCAAAGTATCAAAAATTCAAAATTTACGTACACGTTTTTTGACGGTAATATTGAGGGTGTTTAGACGGGAAGGATAGTTATCTATCGCACTTCACTCGCTTATCACATACCTCGACTTTATAGTAAACGCTACTGCCCGCAGTTCAAAATCCACACCGGTATGATAGCTGTCATTTGCCAGCACAAGCTTCAGGTCATTTTTCTTAATGTTCTGGGCGTTATAGGCATTATAAATATGAGTACCCGTCGGAAGATCGTTATACGCGTACGACTGTTGTCCTTGCATGAACGCATTCGCATTGCGGGTATCCATAAAATAGAAATTCACTGTTGAAGGAGTCTTCATCATGGGAAGCTCCGAGATCAATTTCAAACCAAAATATGTGACTGGATCCGGATTAAAGGCCTTCGAGATCGAGACCAGGCCATCCGTCATTTTCTTCAGCTCATTGGACGACTGCTCACCCAACCCGATCCAGTACACCCAATAGTCTGTATTCGGTGGCAGTTGAATCGGCACGATTGTCTTGTTGGGACGGCTGTTAGTCGTCGAATACACCCGCCCCCGTGTTGTCAGAAAAGGATTCGGAATGGTGTCATACACCTTCCTGACCGTGGTATTGAAATCAGGATCACTGTTAGCGCCAGGCATGCGGTCTAACGTCACCTGCACATCTTTGCCCAGCAATGCCTGTGTTTGCAGCGTCAGTTGATATACACCCCTGGCCGGTATACGGATCTTTTCATTCGTTACCACGTTCACCCGCTCCTTCTGATAGATCACTGTTTTTCTGTCGAGCTCCTGTATCATAATATTTACAGAACCTTTTTTATTGAGTACCTCGCAGTTAAGAATGAGTTCATCGCCACTATCCATCGCAAAAAGATTCTCATCCGTTTCTGCAGCAATCAAACCGGTTAGGCTGATCTGCTTGCTGAACAAACGCTGCGCTGTGTTTGACGATGACTTACCGATCTGCTCACAACCGATCCGGATGATCGATTTGGTCAGCGAATCGACCGTAATGGTCTGGTTGACCTTTTCCGCAGTGGTCTTCACCTGCAGATAATGTTCGCCATAGCCGAGCTTTTGCTTGAGTGCATCTTCCGCTTCGATGCGCCCGATCTCAACACCATCGATCACCAGCGTGCCGGCTTTGCAGGAAATAAGCAGGAATTCTTTTTCAGCATTGAATTGAGCATCAATAGTGATACTGATAATAAAAGCCGTACAGAGTAACGATAGCTTTCGCAGGAAAGTTGAATAGGTCATAGTTATTGGTTTTAGACTTGGATAACGCAGGGTAGAATGAAAGATTATGGGGATTTTTCCGGTATTTGGAGTTCGAGAGGGTGGTTATGATCCGTTAAGGTCATTACACGCGAAACAAGTATTCAAAGCGAAGGGGATTTTTCCTGTTTCTGTGTTTGACTGTTCTTTTCACAACCTCTCGTATTTAGTTTAGTGTCTTAAAGGGATACAAGGTTTGCAAAGGAACCTGACAGGAATTGCGGGAATAGTTGAAACTGCCGGGCATGTTCGGCAAATAAGTATTTAATTACTCTCAACTATAAAAATTAAACAATGACGACCATCCATCAATATCTCAATAAGTACCCTGTTGATCCGGATAGTAAGACGCTCATTATAGGAACAATTCATCCCCATAATGTCGGGATGTTCAAGCTCGATTTCTTTTATGGCAGTGAAGCTAGTATTTGGAACATTTTGAGTGATGCTTTTCCCGACGAACTGCTAAAGCCTGTTACGCTTCAGTCACTACAGGCCTTTTTAAAGCAAAGGAAAATCTCTGTCAGTGATACCATCGTGGAATGTAACCGCAAAAATCCTACGGCGCTTGATTCAGACCTTATCCCAGTAAAATTGAATCATGATCTGATCAGGCAGATCCGGGATTCGTCGATCGATCATCTTGTGTTCACGAGCGGCTTTGGAAAGAATAATGCTTTCCGCCTTTTCTATACTGGCTTGCTGGGTCAACCTATAACAGATGAGCTGAAGCGCCAGCGAAACTTTATACTACCGGATAAATTCTTTGGCCGGCCATTACAGGTGACTATTGTTTATTCGCCATCGGGAGCTGCAAATATCTCGCTTTCGAGGAGCAAAGAATTTAAGGCAAATCGACATCTGTTTGCGGAGTCGAAAAGGCCGGTGTATGATTTTAAGGTGTGGGTGTATAAGCAAGTATTTCGCTGAAAGTATTACATGCGTTAAGATGATAAAAAAGTTGCTTTCAAGTATCTGGTCCATACCCCGGAGAAATAGTCTGATCAGATGATGTAGTTCCAATGTTAAACGCACATTTAAATAGCTCGAACAGGCAAAACCTACAAATGGCATGAAAGAAGAAAAACAATTGCTAGATGATTTCCTGCTGTCGGCAGCTGAATTAAAGAAAACATACCTGGATAAAAGGTTAAAGAAAAACGAAGTCGCTTATTTGAGTGTAGACCGGAGTACGATCAGGTCCTTTCACCACTCTAAAGAATGCTCAAAAAAATACCAACCTTTATCAATCTTCAGATGCTGGGCCTGGAAATACTTATCTGAAGAAGACATGAGGAGATGGATCAAAGAAAGAAATTTCTCCGGTCTTAGAGATCACGCGTATGAAAGCCTTAAAAAATTCTGGGCAACAGCTGATGGAGGAATACCATCCTTTGCCCAATACAATAAGCTGATTGACCTGTTTTTTAAGCACCTCTGTCTGTTAGACGAACTCTCCGACGATGAGCGGGAATTTATCTTCAACCATTCTCAAGTACCTTTGGATAAATATTCGCTTGGCTTTCTAGGCAGAATAGCTCCGGATTTAAACATATCAGCACAACCTCGAATGGGAGATGTATCAGAATTCAACTATCCCATTTTTCAGAAAAGAATTACAGTGATATGTCGTGATATCGCTCCTCTGACGTTTGATCTGTATGCCTGGAACAGATCAGTCAATACAATTCCGACAGCTTTTGAATTGATTCCATTAAAGAAAAATAAAACCAACGGATTGGAGTAGACAATGAGCCTCCTGCCCTGCCACAGAAAGAAACCCAAAGCTCCATGTACTCCGTCTTCCCTGATACGCCTTTGAATAGCAGTCCAACCGTTGACGTTATTAAGAATATGTGAGAAGAAAAGGTCATCCGGGTATTTATCTCCTGGGAAAGAATGGGAGGCAGATAATGTCCAGGTCGAATGTGGTATGCATGCAACATCCATAAATATTCTATCACCCCAACCGCTCCGATAACTCTCCAAACACCCCGGCTCGTTTCCACAATTCCCTGTTTCCAACAACATACAACACCTCTTTTGCCCTCGTAATCGCGACATTCAATAAATTCGGGCTTCCTCCTGCCCATCCCCTCGCTCCATTTTGTGCCTCCATCGGCGCTCCCAATACAAAGATCACCGCCTCCGCTTCACGCCCCTGTACAGTATGAACTGTTCCGATTCTTTCATATGGCCAGCTTTCAACGTTTTCCACCCAATCCTGCAAGATGCCGCTATCCCTGATCAGCATACGCAAATTATTCGCAACGATTACAAACGGTGTGACGATATAAAGATCCGGCATAACACCGGCCTGACGCATTTTCTGCAGCATCTTCATCACCACTGCTCCTTCTTCAGCACACCACTTATCCTCTGCATCTCCTTTTATATTGATCCATTTCGACTCGCCCAATACATTTCTGATAGTTGAATTTCCCGGACGCTTTGCCTGAACCATCTGCCGTTCATAGGCGATCGCATTCGATATGCTGAACATTGGATCAGCACAACGCCGGTGTACCAGCAACGGCACTCCCACTGAGCGGCTACCATATTTCGTTTCGAATTCGGCGTAATACGCTGTTGCCGCATCCGCCAGCGTTTGAACAGATGCTTCCGGTGCATTGAACCGAAGCGGATCTATATTAAATGCTCTGCAGATATTCTGCGTCAATGTTTCCGGCAACGTAACAACGGGTTCTATCTGCAAAGGATCACCCACTACAACTGCACGCTTTGTTCGCATGATGGCGCCCACCGCCGCCTGCGGCAGAGCCTGACCAGCTTCATCGATCAGTAACCAGCCAAGACTTTCGGGCGGTAACTTGCCCAGCATACGTTCAACCGACGCAAATGTTGTAGATACAGCAGGCACAACCAGGAACAATGTCGACCACAGATCCGACATCAGGTCCTGCTTCTCCTCGTCAGGCATTAACTTTCCTCCAAACCGCATCATCAATATACCCAGGTTATGCCTGATAGGTTTTGCAACGGCGTCAATGAATGCTTTATGTAAGCGGATAGATTCAATAAAGACCACATCCCGCAACCGCTGCATTTCTTCATTACACCATGGTGATACGATATGCCGCTTTTCATGCCGCTGCTGGAAAAATTTACGATCGATCAGGTGCGGCCCGATTGATGCAAGAGGTCCCATCAATTCTTTATTCAAAAGAGATAATTTATTGGCGATTCTTTCCGCCTCATCTTTCTCTTTTCGAAAATCTGATGCAGCCTTCGTATTTATATCAATGCAATTCTGTAATAACCCATTGCACTCTTTCAATTCATTCTTCTTGAGTTTAACCAGGTTCTTATTTTCTTCATGTTCAATTCTCCATGCCTTTGCTATCGGCCTTCCGAACAGGCGGGGCCAGAAACCGGGTCGGTTTTTAAAATGGCTCTTTAACTGTTCTTCTGCATACTGCAGTTCCTGCTGCTTCAGATCACTTGCGTTCTTTGCTTCTGCAAAACTTTCTTCCGCCAGTATGAATTTTTCTTCGAGTGCTTTCACCAACCGGCGCGCATTTGCCTCTTCCTTTTCCAGTGCAGCAACACGCGCTAAGCTTTTCCTGGTTTTCTCCAGTTGTTCAAGCTGCGATTTACATTTATTCATCGCAGCTTCGAATCTTTCCCGGGCTAATTGCCAACGGTCAAGTGCCTGAGCGCGGCTATCAGGAGCATCATCTTCATCGATGATCCTGGGATTGCGGGTGCCGGTGACCTTACCCGTAACCGGATCTATCTCGTCAACAAACTGGGGAAAGCCTGCAGCGGCAGACAGGTAAGCAGATAAGCCCGTTTCCTTATCCCACCAGAAACGTTGTTTGAATTTTACACGATTGCCGCTATTGCCCAATACAGCAGCGATCAAACCCCAGGTTTCGCGTTCCAGTAATGAATCCGACAAACTGGTAAAGTATCTGAATTCGCCGATATCATCTGCAATCGCATTCAACCCCGGAAGCTCTGCACTTACATTTTCGACCGCTTTATTGTTAGACGATGCAATCAGCATCTCATGGCCTTTTATCGAAGAGGCGAGTTGATATAAACTGAACTTTCCAGCTCCTGCGGAAACTCTTTCTCCTGTATCTGCAAATGCATCTGACGGATCATCAAATGCACTCATCGCTTCTGCCCGCTTATTGATTAATCCGGCGATCATATCCCGCAACAATGTCGTCTTTCCCGTTCCTGGAGGTCCATTCACAGCAAGCATACCATCATTTTTCAGCGAGTCTAACGAGATATTTACTGCAGCCTGTTGCAATACAACTAAAGGATGTCTGCCTGGTCCCGGCCATCGTGCAGGGCTCATCAGTGAAGGAGCAAGAACCTGCTCTAATGCACTATTATCATCAAGCAGGTTGTAACGGGTCTTCGGTGACAGCATACCGACATAGCGTTGAAGGTTTGTTGTTGCTTTTCCATTTGCAAAAAGTTCGCTGGCCGTCGCAAGATCTCCGAGAAAAAAGCTGTTCAGTAATATCGGCTCCGGCGGGTCAGGACTGGTGTGCCAGACATAAGACCGTACGGCAAATATAGATTCGGTAAGAAATTGTTTTTCTAAACCCAATTTATCGATAATATATTGACGCGCAGTAATAATTCCCGCCCAATCAATTGGTAGCTCTCTGCCATTTTCGTCCATCCTCCGTATTTTCTCATCAACTGCAATGCGGAGTACCTCTTCCTCTTTGTTCCAATTGGAAAGCCCGTGCAGGTCTCCTTTAATGGCTTTTGGTAGTGCCCATGCAAAACTTGAAATATTGATAGCCGGATGTTCTATTGGTACACCTTTATCATTCACCGTCATCAACGCAAGTATCGCTTCGCCCCTGGTCTGCGGCATTTCGACACGCTGATCAACATACTTGTTCAATAAAGCAGTTATTGCTTCGGGAAAATTGAGCGTACCGAGGACAATCTGATAATATCGCTTGTATTTTTCCTTTGGAGGCTCGCCCCCGTTTTCCCATGGAAGCGTGGGGCCTTTCAGGTTGACAATTGACCCATTTGCACCGGCAAGATCTTCCCGCTTACGAAAGGTTTGCGGGGAAAGGACTTCGAGAGCGGTCCAGGCGGAGAGTATATCGGATGGGATATTTGAAGGAGAGGTGTTCATAAGCTGACAAGGTTGTTGACTAAGATAAAACAATCAATTTAAACAGGATTAGATGTAAGCCATCTCTTTGAAATAGGCTTATTTTCGTCTCTAAAAACGTTTAAGATTCTTTCAGCAGAAATATCACTTCTTATTGACTGGCATTTGTATTAAAAAGGGAAAGGAAATATAAGTTTTGTGGCATGACTCAATCAACTCAACAATATCTCCCGGTTTTCAAATCCCTTTTTCAAGGAAGACAAGACATCTTCGCCACCCGCTGGGAACTTCCCAACAAAAGCGGCTACATGCCCGCTTACTATTACGACCCCTATCATTATCGCGTTCACAAAATGAAAGGCGGCACTTTTCAGAACTACGCCGACAAATCATTTCTTCCCCTAACAGATGATCAGCTCATCAAACACCTGAACGGTGAACATTTCATCGGTATTTACCCATTATTGCAAGACAATACATCCTGGTTCATCGTCGCCGATTTTGACGAAGGCAATTGGATCACCATTGCCCGGCAATTCATCCATGCATGTCAGGAAAATGGTCTGTATGCATATCTTGAACGTTCACGCTCCGGGAACGGCGGTCATGCCTGGATCTTTTTCGACAAACCCATACCTGCGTATAAAAGTCGTAAAGTCTTCTTATCGTTACTTATGTCTTCCGGAGCAATTTCTGCTTTTGATAAGAACACCAGCTTCGACCGGCTATTCCCCAACCAGGATCAGCTTTCCGGCAAAGGCTTCGGCAATCTCATCGCATTGCCGTTGAACGGCACAGCATCGCAACAGGGAAATACCTGCTTTATTGATCCTTCCACGCAAGTTGCTTATACTGATCAATGGCAATTTCTTTCTGGCATCAAAAGAACTCCTGCACAAACAATAGAAGAACTTTTTACGAAACCAAGTAAGAACATCGATCAACCTATACCCCACGGCAAACTTCAGATCACACTTGGGAACAATGTCCGCCTGAATCGTTCTGCTATTTCTTCACTGTTATTTTCTTTCATCAAAGAAGAGTTGAATTTTCCCAGTTCAGCGTTTATCATCCAGCAGAAAGCAGGCAGAAATACATTCGGACTGGAACGCTATTTCCGCTTCATTGAAGAAGAGGGAGAGCTTGTTCATCTTCCAAAGGGATTTACCGGTAAGCTGATCCGCTTTTGCCGGGATAATCAGATCGAATACGATTTTAAAGACGATCGCATCCTGCACCAACCCGTTCCGTTTTCCTTCCAGGCAACATTGCGGCCGCACCAGCAGGATTGCATCACGGCAATAGACAAGAAAGATATGGGTGTGATCGTTGCGCCGCCGGGATCGGGAAAAACGGTTGTTGCATTGAAAACAATTGCGGATAAACAGCAACCAGCGCTGATCGTTGTCCATCGCAAGCAACTCGCCAGTCAGTGGATGGAAAGGATAGAATCATTTTTAGGTATTCCGCAAAAGCAGATCGGCAGAATTGGTCAGGGGAAATCATTGATTGGAAAACAGATCACCATTGCCACCATTCAAAGCCTGGCGAAAGCCGATCTTAACGAACTTCATAACAAGTTCGGATTGATCATCGTCGATGAATGCCATCATATTCCTGCTGAAACATTCCGGAACACGATAGGCAAATTCAATTCAAAATATTTGTACGGGCTTACCGCCACACCATTCAGAAAGTATAATGATGGCAGGATCATATTCATTCATCTCGGTGATATCATTGCAGAGATAAACGCGGCATCTCTACCTTCTGTACATCAGCCAATAATCATTATCCGCAATACAGATCTGAATGTTCCGTTCAACGCAAAGACCGACCAGTTTGAAACGTTGTCCAAAATACTCGTGCACGATTCTGCAAGAAATCGCCTGATCCTAAAAGATGTCATCGATGAATTACAGAAACGCCGGAAATGCGTGATCCTGACCGAACGGAAAGAACATATCGAAACGTTGGAGCAATACCTGAAACAATCTTTTGAAACGATCACCTTAAGCGGAGATGATGCTGAAGCTGCCCGTAAAACAAAATGGAAGATCCTGCAACAGGGAAATTACCAGGTGCTGATCACCACCGGACAGTTCTTTGGAGAGGGATCAGACCTGCAGAATGCAGAACGGCTTTTTCTTGTTTATCCCTTTTCCTTTGAAGGTAAACTGATCCAGTACATGGGAAGAGTGCAGCGATCGGAGATCAGTCCGACAATTTACGATTACAGGGATATTCATATTGATTACCTGAACCGCATGTTCCTGAAAAGAAATGTCTATTACAGGAAACTGGAAAAGCAACGTACCCTGTTTGATTTTCCGGATAACGAGAAGGAAGATGCTCCGGTTAAAAATCAGGAGGACACTATTATTGAAAAGGTGATCAAAGTAAAGATCGCTGAACTGGAGTTTCTCTATGGCAGTATACAGTTTCAGCATACGCTTTCAGAACATCCTGTTGCGTTAAAGTTTGATATAGAGCAGTTGCATATCCGTCCGGAGTTTGAAGTATTGAAGCCGTATTTTGAAAAGCATCTGCAAGCAAAAACCGCGGATGTTCATATAACAGTGGTGATCGACCGGCAGCAGCAGGTGACGGCGTTATCCGCCAGTTCGGAGGCATTGGAGCAGCTCAACCGGGAAGTGGTGGAAGGGATACGGTTCAGATTTATAGAACGAAATTTCTTTAATAAGAAACAGATTCCTGATCAGCCGGCAACCGCGCCCGAATCCAATCTTTCAACCACGAATGCTCTTTATGGATCCGGAGAAGAGTTGCTGGCAGAGGTTTTATCAAAAGGAAATTACCGGCATCAGCGGCAATTGCATTACCTGTCGGAAAATCATGTGGGGACGGTATTGAAGATCCGGTTTGTACTGTCTCCCTTTTCCTTTGTGTTTCTATTGGAGGGTAATGAACGGTATCATCTTGTGTTGGAAACATTGGATACGGATGAAGCGACTTATCTATGGCATGTTCCGAAGAATATGCAGGAGTTGAAAGCGGCTATTCAGCAGATTGACCAGCAGCTGACGCAGATCAGGAATGAGGGACGGCAGCGATTTTTGGAAACGAACCCAGAGAATTTTAGCAGGGTGGTGCATGATTATTCGGATGAGATGAAGGGGTTTGTGGTTTGGAAGGGAGCGGTGGAGGAGAGGTTGTATTGAAAAGATTATACAAAAATACTAAACTTCAAAATGCTTTAACTGAACCCCATCCGCCGTCTTCCATTCTAATGGCCCACTAGCCGATCTTGCCAGTATCGCCGCAGCAGCTCTGGACGACGAAGTGAACACATAGTCCCGACTTAAGCGCAATAACTCTCCTTGAGCAATGAGGGTCCCCTCGTGAAGCATTCGTTGACGTTCAGACCTTATACTAATAGACAAAGAGGCTTGTTCGGTTACAACAAAAAGAGCGTCTTTATATACCACAAACCCCTCAGTGGATGGACTTCCGCTACCATCAGCCCCATTTCCACTTTTACAGTAAAAAATCTTGTTGTTGGAAGAATTTGTCTGCGTAGTCTCTTCTATTTCTTCAAATATCTTGTGGCCAAGAGTTGCTGTTAATACTTTGACATTAGCAAAGAACTCCTCCAATTCGGCCTGCTCAGATTCCGATAATTCAGGCCGCGTTGGTATGTTTTGGGCAATGGAATATCTGGCCGTTTTTAAAGCCTGCTCATGCAAGCGACTTTCAAGATACTTGACACTTGCTTTATTTAGGTATCGATCTTTACTGGCAAAAAACACGACCTCGTTCCAAAAGTCTTTGTTAACAATGTGAGAAGACAATCTGTCCGCAATTACCTCAGCTTCTCCAATATAAGCAGCATCCTCATTGTTTTCACCTTTTCCAATCAAGATGTATACTCCGGGGCGTTGAAACTCCGGTCTATTGAAATACTCCTTGAGTCGAATTTTTGGGACCTTTACACCAATACCAGTCCAGTTGCTCAACTCTGCCGTCATTAACCCATTTGTAGTACCATCTACAAGGAATAATCTGATCGTCTTGCCAAAGGCATTCATAAAAGGAAATTAAATTGCATTGACATTATGGTTATCTATCAAAGCTTCTAGCCTCCAAGCCAAAAATCCGGTAATTAAAACTTAGTTTCTAGTCTCTTTTAGAACCATTTTTACATACTTAGATTGGCGGAAGACCCAACTCTTTCAAAAACTCGTTATGCTTTTTCCTTGCTTCTTCAGCCTTCTTTTCTATCTCCATCAACTTATCATGCACCTCTTTCAGATCGATTGTTTCTTCAGACTTAGCTATACTTACATAACGGGAAATATTCAGATTGTATTCATTCCTTTTAATTTCCTCCATTGGAACACGGCGGGAGTAACGGTCTTCTTCGCTTCTAAATTTATATGTTTCCACAATCTTGCGGATATCATTCGGTTCGCCATCCTCTCCATCACGTAAACGGTTCTGCCTTTTGCCTTTTTCAAAGTGCTCACTGGCATTTATAAACAATACATCATCGAACTTCTTGCATTTCTTTAATACCAGAATACAAACTGGAATACCTGTAGAGAAAAACAGGTTAGCCGGTAGTCCTATGATCGTATCGATATTACCATCTTTTAACAGCTTGGTACGAATACGCTCCTCAGCTCCACCCCGGAACAAAACTCCATGAGGCAGGATGATGGCCATTGTACCTTCTTTTCCCAAAAAATGGAAGCCGTGAAGTAAGAAAGCGAAGTCCGCCGCAGATTTAGGAGCCAGTCCATAATTTTTAAACCGGAAATCTTCTCCCAGGGTTTCCGTCGGCTCCCAGCGATAGCTGAACGGCGGATTGGCAACAACCGCATCAAATTCCATTTTTTTAGCAGGATTCATCTCATTAAGGATATCCCAGTCATTTAACAATGAATCACCGTGGTGTATATCAAATTCAGAATCCTTCACACCATGCAACAGCATGTTCATCCGTGCGAGATTGTAGGTAGTTATATTCTTTTCCTGGCCATATATTTTGCCGATGCCATTGGTTCCAAGTTGTTTGCGCACATTCAGCAAGAGTGAGCCGGAACCACAAGCGAAATCCAAAACCTTGTCGAGTTTTTTCTTCTTGCCTGCACTGGGGTCCTGGCTATCCAGCGTGACAATTTCAGAAAGAACAGTGGAGATCTGCTGCGGTGTATAGAACTCACCTGCTTTTTTGCCGGAACCCGCTGCAAACTGGCCGATCAGGTATTCATAAGCATCACCTAGTATATCGGTATCTGTTGAAAACTGGGCGATACCTTCGGCTATTTTTGAGATGATCGTACAAAGCCTCTTGTTCCGGTCTTCATATTTTCTGCCCAGCTTTTCTGAATCAAGGTTGATCTCTGAGAACAACCCTTGAAAAGTGCTATCGAAGGATTGATTTTCTATGTATTTAAATCCATCCTGAAGTGTTTTCAACAAGTCACCACTTTGCGTTCTGGCGAGTTCAGCAATATTGCTCCACAAATATTGCGGTTCTATCACATAATGTACTTTGCGTCGCATCTGCTTTTCGAAGTCAGTAATATCTCCCTTATTGGCAGCATACCATACCGATAAAGGAGTTCGCTTATCATCATCTTTGACTTTGGGATAATCTTTGCCTAACTCTTTTTTTGCCGCGGCTTCGTAATTATCTGACAGATAGCGCAAAAAGAGGAATGAAAGCATGTAATCACGAAAATCATCTGCATTCATGGCGCCACGTAGCTGGTCGGCTATGTTCCAAAGTGTTTTTCCTAATTGTGTTTGGTCTTTTGCTGTCATGGTTGTTCGGATTGTGTCGCTTCCTCATTGAAAAGCTTTGGTAAATCGAATTCGTATTTCTGCAGGAATGCTTGTAGTATACTATTGAAAAGAACCTTGTTGTCTTCTCCCATTTCTACCGGTTCGTAAATGGAGTATTTTCCATGGCTCAGCAGGTTTAATGCACGGGAGTAAAGCACTTCATCTTCTACTCCGTGGATGCAGGCCGAAAAATCATCGAAGCCAAAAAAAGTTGCGGTCTTTTCCAGTATGCTGCGCAGCATATTGAAGTGGTAAGTATTGATCTTTCCTGATTCAGCAGCGGTTCTGATTTCGCTTAATAATGCAACGTGATGAAAAAAAGGAGTATCGTCAGTTGCCTGAAGGGTGTGCCCGTCAGAACCATTTTTGTGTAGAAAATAGCGTTTGTGTTTCAGTTTCTTCAGCTCATTACACATTACGTTAAAAAAGAGGCAGTGATGTGATGAGATTAGGGTTTTTATCTTACCGCCTCCCTTTTTAAGTAAGGTCGCTAGATCGCTCGCCACTGCAATGGCATTATTATCATCCAGAGAGGAAATGGGGTCATCGATATAGAAGTATTTGACCCACTTATAGGATTCAGCACCGTCCAGGGTTAATTCACAAATGGCAAGGAAAATACACCAGATAAAGAGATTCTGTTCTCCGCGAGATATTTTGATGTTATTGGCATCGCCTTTTGAGAATGAGATATGCCAGTTTGCGTAATCAATTTTAAAATTGAATTCTGCATAACGTTCCAGATAAGAAAAGATCCTTTCTTCCAGTGCTAACTCTTTAAACCCGTCAAAGAAATTTGAATCGGAATTTATTTGAAGAACGCGCTCAGTGTCATTTTCTAGATCGTTATCCCAATGGAAAAGGTCTTCGGTAAAGGCGTTAAAGTAAAGTGTGTCACGATGATCTTTTCCGCCTTTCTTGCCTTTATCTTTAAACGCCATTGAAATCCTAGTTTTGCCAGTGCCATTGTAGGCATAGAGCAAAACGAAATCTTGGTTATTCAGGTCGTCCCGCAATCTTGTTACAAGCCGTGGCAGATTTTTAAATTCCTGTATCTTAGGTTCGTTACTCATTTATCCGCATCAGTATTGGTTGGAAAAAGTTGCTGCATTAGTCCTTTTTTATGAGCGTTGAGAACTTCAATTTTTTCGACTAGTACGGCAATTAGTCTATCAATAGAAAAAAGACAATCAGCGATCTTACACTGTTCTTCATATTTAGGGGGCAAAGGAATTAGGAAGGATCGAATTTGAGCAAAATTAAGCCCTTGCCTATTTCCGCCGGCTTGAAAACTGTCTATTTGGTTTTGGCCACCTTTTGATATTAAATACTGCGCTAAATAAAATGGGTTCAACTCTCTGTTTGTTCGGATAATACAAACGTGCTGATTAACATTTCCACCTTTAATTCTTGAATCAGCCACGGTACATCTACCTATAGAAGCACCTGTAATATTCAAGAGTACATCATCTTGATTAATTTCTGTGGCAGAAAAAGTCGAGTGCAGTTTCTCATCGATAAATACTACATCTTCCAATAGTAATTGTCCCCAACCAACATTTTGACTTCGAATAAATGGCCGTCCATTTTTTTTATAATTTTTGTCTCCCCCTTTTGGAGTAACACCACTGCCAATTTTATTGGTCTTATTTTCCAATAGCTCTAATGTCCATTCTGCAGCCTCCCTAAACTCGGGAAATCGTAGTATAGGGATTGTCTTGCCTTTTGCAGGAAATAGCTGCTGCATCAACCCTTGTTTATACGCCTTTAGATTTTCAAGCTTCTGATCTTCTAAAACGAGTAGGTGATCAATAGAAGAGAGGCTATTAGCGATTTTCTGTTGTTCTTGAACAGACGACATAGGTAATAAAAGATCAGAAAATTGTTTGTAGCTAACCATTTTCCCATCCCGGATACCCTCTATATTTTTATTTAGATCACTAATGAAATTTCTCGTTTTAAAATAATATTTAAAAAAATCATCTACAGCTTCATTTTTTTTTCGTAGTACAATATACGCCGGACTGCAAAGTCCCCTGAATTTTGAATATTCGATTCCTCCTTGAAATGATCTAAGGCTGATTATAAAGTCTCCGATTTCGACGACCTTGTAACTTTCTACGCTTTTATCGGTAACTGTAACATTATAGTCAATCTCATCCCTTGGTATTGCACCGTGCTCTTGGGTTATGGCAAGAATGGGTAAGTCTGATTTATGATCTTTGTTACTGATCTGATCAAACAGCTCGTTTCCATTTTTGTAGGACCATGTGTTGTTATCTCGAAAGTCAGGAAAACGAAGTTTGGGTTCGATTATATTATTTATATTTTTACTCATATGCTGTCAATCCTGAAATTTCACGCCCTTTGGCTAATTTTTTTAAAAATGGTACTAAATCTTCCATCAATGCCAGCTCCTTTTGCGTTCTGGCTTTCCAACCCAGCTCCAATGGTGCCAATAAGTCATTTAATTGCTCACCATCAAATATCATCCTACTCATAACGCCATCCACAAAATTTTGTAAAGAGCCTGCATCAAGGCCATGCTTTTCAGCAATTGCCGCAACCTCCCTCACATATCTTTGAGCCTTGAACGCCTGGTATCCATCCCGGATCTCCTTTTCTGTTAAATTATCGCCTGTATGCAAACTATTAATGTATGCAACTATATCATCCCTCTCTTCCATCAGGTCAGCGCTGGAGCTAAGCAAACTGATCAACTGCTCCCGCGTCATTTTTTGCTTCTCGGGCTTACCCTGCGTGAACTTCGAGATCAATCCCATGATGTAATCATAATCAATTACAGCCGATGCAAAAAGTACAAATTCAAAATCCAATTGCTGCACTTCATCATTAGTCTCCTCTTTCTCTTTGCCCTGCTTAACCTTGAGGTTTTGGGCGGTATCAAGGTAAACACCCCGGAAGGCTCGAAGTTGCTCTTCGGGTAAAAGGCTCTCTATTTTCTCCTTATGTTCTTTGTGCAAGTCCGTGTACTGCTCAAGCTGAGTTTTAAAACGCTGTACCTCTTTGAAGCGGTTAATAAATTCACCGCGTGCTATATCGCCTTTAATATTGTTTACCTGCTCAGGTGCAAACGCCAAACCCTGAGCCTGCATAAATTTATCCAATGCCGCTACAGCCTTTTCAAATTTACTGATCACTACGGGTGCAGGATCAACCAGCCAGATCTCCTTAGCCCGGCTGATATCCTTACCGGAGAACAAAGTGATCGCTTCGTTCACTGCATCCTGCTGCTGGCGGAATTCAATGATATTACCATACGGCTTCGTATCATTCAAAACACGGTTTGTCCTCGAAAACGCCTGGATCAATCCATGATACTTGAGGTTCTTGTCTACGTACAGCGTATTAAGATACTTGGAATCAAAGCCTGTGAGCAGCATATCCACAACGATCGTTACATCGATCTTATTGGCATGCGCGTAATCAGCATTGGTGTATTGCTGATCCTTTATCCGCTGCTGCACATCCTGGTAATACAGGTCGAATTCATTAATTGTATGATTAGTCCCATAATGTTTGTTATAATCCGCAATGATTGCCTTAAGCGCTTTTTTCTTTTCCTCAGGCGCTTCCTGGTTGTCAGCTTTTTCCTGCGGCAGATCTTCCTGGATCTGCTGTACGTCCTTATTGCCTTCTGCCGGTGGGGAGAATACGCAGGCAATATTTAACGGCCTGAAGGTTTCGCTTTTATGTTTGTAGTCCTCTTGAAACTGTTTAAATATCTCGTAATATTCAATCGCCTCATTAATTGAAGACGTAGCCAGGATCGCATTAAAGCGCCGCGAATGCGTTGCAGCATCATGCTTGGATAATATCGCATCAACTACGCCAATGCGGTGAACACTTCCGCCTACATTGACTTCTCCTTTCGGCTTGAAGTAGTCGATATGGAAACGCAATACGTTTCTGTCGTCAATTGCATCAGTGATGGTATATGCATGCAACTCTTTTTGAAAAATATCCTTCGTGGTCCTATAAGAACCTTGCTGTCCCTCAAACTTTGTATATGTCGCATTTGCATCAAAAATCGGCGTACCCGTAAAGCCAAAAAGCTGGGCTTTAGGGAAGAAATCTTTGATCGCCTTATGGTTATCACCGAACTGAGAACGATGACACTCATCAAAAATGAACACAACTCGTTTATTGGTTAGTGGCAGTAGTCTTTCCTTATAGTTTTTTTTGTGACCAGGATCAAGCGCAAGCCCGAGTTTTTGGATAGTGGTAACGATCACCTTATCAGCATAATCATCCGAGAGCATTCGCCTGACAAGAGATTCTGTATTGGTGTTTTCCTCTACTGAACCTTCCTGGAATTTATTGAATTCCTCCCGGGTTTGCCGGTCCAGATCTTTTCTATCCACGACAAACAGGCACTTATGAATGTCCGGGTTATCTTTTAGTAAAGTAGAGGCCTTGAATGAAGTCAGGGTTTTACCGCTACCGGTCGTATGCCAGATATAGCCATTACCACGGTTTTCATCTATACATTTTACAATCGATTCTACGGCGTAAATTTGGTATGGGCGCATCACCAGCAACTTTTGTTCGCTTTCTACCAGTACCATGTAACGGCTGACCATCTCGCCAAGCCTACACTTAGCCAAAAAATTTCCAGCGAACTCATCAAGGTGAGTAATTTTTTTGTTGTCTTCACTGGCAAGCTGATAGATCGGCAAAAACTGTTCATCTGCATTAAAGCTGAAGTGCTGGTTCCTGTTATTAGCGAAATAATACGTATTGGATCGGTTGCTGACAATAAAAAGCTGCATGAAGCAGAGCAATGAATTAGTATAGCCATTGCCGGGATCGCTTTTATAATCGACAATCTGCTGCATGGCACGACGCGTACTAATCTCCAGCGTTTTTAATTCAATTTGCACAACGGGGACACCATTGATAAGCAGGATCACATCATATCGATGATTACTATTCTCTGTATTCATCCGCAATTGACTGATCACTTCGAACTCATTTTTACACCAGTCTTTTATGTTTACCAGGGTGTATTGCAATGGTGTGCTGTCTTCACGGACGAAAGTGTTCCGTTCGCGCAGGATCTTGGAAGCAGTAAACACATCGGCATTGACAATCTCATCCCGTAAGCGAGCGAATTCCGAATCCGTCAGGTTGACCCTGTTAAGAGCTTCAAATTTCTTCCGGAAATTCAGCTCAAGTGTATTTCGATCACGTATATCGTTGCGATAGGTATATTTCAGATCACTTAGTTTCGCGATCAAACTTTCTTCTATTTGGCTTTCTTTGGTCATTGAAAATTTCTGAACTGGAATTTATGCTTTTGTGTTTACAAATTTACTGCAAAGAACTCTCTGATTATAAATAACGCTGTTCTACTAAATTATTCCCCGGAGGCATTGTTGCTAATATCATTACCCTCTCGCAAATTCCATCAACATTCCCATTTCCCCTCCGTCCGCAACGCGCACTGCCTTTAAATAATTCACCCTCGCATCTCCCTGTTTCACAAGATTCGCAGCACCCCAACTGAACACCGGCATTCCAAATATCTTTTCAATAATGATGTCTGCCATTAACCGGCTATGCCGGCCATTACCATTTGCAAAGCAGTGAATACTTACAATTCTATGTTTGAACCGGATGGCAATTTCTTCCGGGCTGAATGTCTGATTATCGATCCAGTATTGTGCATCATCAAGCAAATACTTCAATTCAGTCGGGATCTGCCATTTATCGACACCGATATTTTTATTTGTATGACGGAACTCGCCTGCCCAACGCCACACGTCACCATACATTCTTTTATGAACATCTTTAATAAACGCTTCAGTTAAGATCACGTCTGGCTTAAAGGAACGCCTGAGCGTCCAGGCAATGGCCTGTTCGATATTGTTTTGCTCAAATTCATCCAGTTCGCCACGGGTAGAAATAGTTTTTATCAGCAACCCTTCTTTTTCATCTTCGTCGAGCGGTGTCTGGCCATCTGCATATTCAAGATTCAGTCCCATAAGGATTTTGGCATTTCCTGTTTGATCGAGAAAGCCCTTTCCTGGATGGCTTTCTCGATCCGTTGTTTTGAATTTTCCTGGTCTTCCAGTTTCATGGTATTGGATGTACGCATTACGATCTGGGTAGCCAGTTCTTTCGCTTTGCGGTCAATTAATGCTTCCAGCGATCCATCATTTGGAATGAAAGCATAGACCAATTGCATGTCGAGGGCTGCAGCAGTTTCCCGCAACGCATTTAGCGTAATTGACCCGTCCTGTTCCCTTTTTTCAATGTGCTGAACGCTCTGGCGGGTAAGTGAAATACGATTGGCCAGTTGTTGTAATGACATTCCAATTGATGTGCGGATAGCATTGATCCAGCCGGTAGAAGGAGGAACGACTGCTTTTAAAATGCTGTAAGCCATTATTTTGGTATCCAACTGTTGCCGTTGAAGTGTTTTGTTTTTCAATTTTTGTCAGATTATATTTTGACAGAATTTATATAAATGTAATAATATAATCTTACAAATCAACGGAGAATGTCAAAATATATTCTTACAAAACAATGGATTTGTAATCATGTTACGAAGCATAACGGTTTATTGAGTGCGGCTTTTGTTTGATTTTCAATGTTCTAACATCTTCTATAGAACATAATAAATCAGTCACTTTTTAAGTTTCAAATCATTGTATAATGCCTCTATTAAATCGCCCGGATTTACATCTATCGCCAGGGCTATTAGATACAATTCATCAGCCCTCAATTTAGCCGATGGGTTCAAGGTCAATTCACTTAAACGTGGCTTGCTGAGCCCGGTTTTCCTCGCAACCTCAGACTTATTAACAGACTTTACAATTAAGTATTCTCCAAGTTTTGTCATTGAGGTTCAGCTTTTTCTGAATGTTTTTAAAGAGGCAATTTAAAAAAGTTCAGAAATTCTGAATTTTTATTTTGTCCATTATAAGAATCTCTTTAATTTAGTTAAGACTTTCTTTAAAAGACTAAAGGAATTATTAAAAAATTAAACCCTTTAAAAATGCAAATCCGACTCAAACCCAACCAAAAGATCCATATCGAAACGTCTGCTGACATCTTCCAACTCCTCCAGCCCGCCTTCCTCCGGCAATCCAAACTCAACCGTGATCGCGAGCATCTCTGGCTCATGTGTCTCGATCACTCCCAAACCGTCCGCACCCTTGAGCTCCTCGGGCTCGGCACCC
>QFQQ01000164.1 GCA_003243445.1 Citrobacter freundii | reverse complement strand
CCTTGAAGGGCAAAAATAATCTTTTTACTAGTGAAATACTTGGTCATTAACACAGAATCTTACCGGTTTAATTTTTACCGGAGGCGGGAAGACGGTAAGGAAGTCTGAAAAAAGCAACCTTGTCTTCAGCTAATGTGTAAAAATGCCAATACATGACGGAGGTTAACCAAACGGAAATAGAGCGATGAAATGGTCGACAAGATGAAGGACCTTCAGCCAAAAGAGAGGAAACCGGCCATCAGCCATTAGCCATCGGTCATCGGCCATCGAACGACTGTAGAGTTATAACTGGCAAGTTGGGTTAAATAAGATTCATTTCACAAAAGCCATCTATTTCAGCCGGTTTTTAGGATAATCGTTCTTTCAAACCAAAATCATAGAATCGGCTAAAACAACCTTAGATTCGGTTACATACACATCTCTCAGTTGATTGAATTTTGTGTTGTCAAAAACAAACAAATTAAAAATCAATCAAAATGAAAAAGAACAAAGTATGGTTTGTAACCGGGGCATCAAAAGGACTTGGCCTGTCTCTTGTTAGAAAACTGGTAGCACAAGGATACCCGGTGGCCGCAACCTCCCGTAGCGTGGATGCGCTTGTGGAAGAAGTGGGCGAACCTTCCTCCGCGTTTCTTCCTCTTCAGATGAATCTGATGGATGAGCAGAGTGTGGCAGATGCCATCACAAAAACGGTGAAAGCCTTCGGCAGGATCGACGTGATCGTAAACAATGCCGGCTATGGTCAATTAGGCACGATTGAAGAACTGACTGATAAAGAAGCCCGTCAGAACTTTGATGTGAATGTTTTCGGTTCACTGAATGTGATACGAAAAGCAATGCCTTACCTGAGAGAACAAGGATCCGGTGCGATCTTCAATATTTCTTCCGTTGCTGGTTTCTTCGCGGCTTTCCCCGGTTGGGGCATTTACTGCGCTACAAAATTTGCTGTAGCTGGTTTCACTGAATCGCTTGCGGCTGAGGTCAAACCGTTCGGCATCAGTGCAACAGCTGTATTTCCAGGGTATTTCCGTACAAATTTTCTGCTCGAAGGATCGTTGAATCTTGCAAAAAATCCGAACCCCGCATATGCAAACGCGAGGGCGCTGGAAGCTGTTCATAAAAACGATATTCCCGGCAATCAGCCCGGCAATCCCGAAAAAGCAGCTGAAGCATTGATCACTCTAGCCGAAAGTGATAACAAACCTGTGCACGTCTTTTTTGGATCGGATGCATATAAGATGGCAGATACGCAACTCGGCATTATCAAAGATGAAATGGCTCAGTTTGAAACCTTAGGCAGATCAACTGATTTTCAATAGGCTGTTCTCTGGTCAGGCAGCTTTCGCCAATCAGCCTTTCTCGGCAAAGCACATAACATATTCTCCAGTGCCGGCGGGTATGACGATCTTTTGGTTGGTCACACCCGTCGTAGCACAGGGGACCTGGAAATTCCAAATACAGTATCTTCGAATAACGACTATCTATGAACGCAAAACATATTCATCAATTCAATACCATCAGCGAGTTTCATCGCATGAGTGGTTTACCCAAACCCGAACATCCACTGGTGAGCGTGGTAGATTATGGTCTGGTGAATTATGCAACAGATGAAACGGCGATCAGCTGGGTGCAACATTTCTATTCTGTCGGCCTTAAGCGGAATATCAACGGCAAGTTTCGTTATGGCCAGCAACAATATGATTTTGATGAAGGACTCATGTCATTTGTATCTCCGGGCCAACTCGTTAACATTGTCGTAGATAAACCTGTTATCAGACCTTCCGGTATCCTCTTGTTCTTTCATCCCGATTTTTTATGGCATACACCACTTGCAAAAAAGATCAGGAAATATGAATTCTTTGGCTACGCTGTGAATGAGGCCCTATTCATGTCTGAAAAAGAAGAAAATATCATTACGGGTCTGATGCAACAGATCCAGCAGGAATATCATACTAATATTGATAAATTCAGCCAGGGCATCATCATCTCGCAAATTGAACTCTTACTGAATTATTGTGAACGCTTCTATCAACGTCAGTTCATTACGCGCAAGATTACCAATCACGAGATCCTTGCGCGACTTGAACAGGTGCTGGATGAATATTTTGTAAACCAGGAATTACTGAGCAATGGCCTCCCTTCCGTTCAGTACATTTCTGATAAGTTGAACATTTCCCCCAATTATCTAAGCAGCCTTCTAAGAAACCTGACCGGGCAAACGACACAACATCATATCCACGAAAAGCTGATCGAAAAAGCAAAAGAGAAATTGTCTACGACAAACCTTTCCGTCAGCGAGATCGCATACGAATTGGGTTTTGAACATCCACAATCATTCAGTAAGCTGTTCAAAATAAAAACAAATGTCTCTCCGGTAGAATTTCGCCAGTCGTTTAACTGATCATTGCTTTTTTATCAACAGTGATTTATTCGGCAGGAAGATTCAAAGGCTATCATATCGTTAATAATTGCCTAATCCTAAACGTTCGTTGCAGATATGGCTCTCAATTTATAAAAGCGGCCCGCGTGGAAACGCAGGCCTTTTTGGTAGAGGGGCATGCAAATAGTCAGGCATCGACCAGATCCGTATTGTTAAGTATTTATTTGAATTCTCCGGTGGTTTCAAAATGCGAATCCGGATCAATATCCTCCTCTTCACTTTCCAGGGTGATATTTAATATTGTTTCCAGGCTTAAACCGGTCTTCGCCATAATGGCTTCGATCGGATAACCGGATTCATGCATCAGGGAGGCGACCTGGAGTGTAAGCTTGTCTTGCTCCTTCAACAAATATTTTACCTCCCGCCTATGCACTTCTTCCGGCGTAGCCGGTCGGTCATATTTTGAATCCCGTTCAAGCTGGTCCATCAGGCCAGACTCCCGGAAACTATAATGTTTATTGCCATCAATAATAAGGTGATCAAGCAAAGGCATTTGCAATATTGAACCGCAATGGATCAAACGGGCAGTGATCGCCTTGTCGGACTCTGTTGGCTCAAGTTGACCTGGAGTATGATTATGTATCAATACAAAGCCAGCTGCCTGCTTTTGTACCGGAATGGTCAATATCTGTGCGGGCAAAAATGTATGCTCGTCCAACCCTTGCCGGCTGATGAGTTCGATACTCAGGATGGACCCCTGCGTATCAAGAGAAATGCCCCAGGCAAGTTGCGGATCGCTGATCATTCCAGTTTCCCGCCGCAAGATCTTTTGCATAAGCCGTATTATCTTTTTAGAATGAATAATTCTGAACAGGACTGTGATACCTGGTTGTGTGTTCATGGTAATTGTTTTTCTATATCCCAAAGGAAATAAGAAACGCGAGGGAGACCATGTGTTTTTGACGGAGATTAAATGTTTTTTAACGGTAGAATTGCGAGGAAAAACGGAAATTTCCTGAGGTTTAATTTGGCTGACTATGAGACTGGTTTTTCTGGCCTTGACAATATCGGTGATCTCTTTCTTTTTGCAGGCACGAGCGGAAACAAAGGTAATATCTCTTCACGCACGTTTAAGTCTTTATGGCACTGAAGATTTTTACGGCCCGGAAATAGAAGCGTTTATAGACTTTAAAAATGATTCCGGTTTGTGCAAGATCACTTATGAAGATCCTCGAAAAAAGGATTCCGCCTATCATTTTTCCAACATCGAAATACAAACTGTATTTGATCAGCTTAACCAGGTTGACCTGGACACACTAAAGACGGAATACAAAGCTCGAATGACTGATCAGGCTACTTCTTATATAACAATCTCCACCCCGGGTAAACAATATAATATAAAGGACTATGGCCTAATAGGTGATCACCCTTTACAAAAAATATATAGAATAATATACAGTACCAGATACCAATGAACTAAAGGCAATCGGTATCTGATCCCGAAAAACTCCTAATTCTCAAAGTGGCTATCTTAACTGCCATGTCACTTAATTACTTGTCCCGCACGATCATCGCCAGGTCGTTTTCCAGATCATTTCTGTTAGCCAGGCTATTTGTCAGGATTATAAATCCTGATTTTAATTCAATGTCGTTTAGTTAAGAGACCAGGCAGCTTTTGCTTGTCACATCCCCGAATAGTAAAACTTTTTCTGGTCGTTCATCCTCTCCCTGCTCTGTTTCCCCGGGCGGGCTGATTAGTGCGATAAC
>QFQQ01000009.1 GCA_003243445.1 Citrobacter freundii | reverse complement strand
AGCGTAAAATCTGCGGAATCAGCGGGACGTGTCCGCCGGAGGAGGAACCTTACGCAAGTCCGAAAATTTGGGTAACGATCAGCCTGAAGGGGAGGTTGGAGGGGCCTTTCGCAAAGCGAGACGGATCACAGCTCCTGGCAGAAATAGATTACACCAAACCCCTAAACCCCTTGACAAAATGCAAGACTCCACGGAATAGTCATAAATCACAAACCGCGGAGCAAGCTCTCAAACCTCTCAAACCTCCGTCCCCCCTCATCCCGCAAAACCTCCTTCTCATGTAATCTTTTTTACCCCCCGGAAAATGTAATTTTATTTCGCCTATGACTCAACGCTTTTTCTTTAAATATAAAATTCATCATTTCCTGTTCTGGGCGCTGGTGTTTACTGTATGGTATTTTCTGCGGTACCAGGATTACAGTACAAGCAGCGTCGCGGTCAATGTCACGCTGATAAAAGTGATCGATCTGGCAATACTGGTTTATTTCACGAATTATGTGCTTATTCCACGGCTGCTCTACAGGAAGAAATATATCAGCTTTGCGGTTTGCTTTATACTGATGATCGTTGCCAGCAGCCTGCTGAAGATGTGCGTTCTGGCGAAGGTGATGAATGCACCTGCATTGCTGAATTTTTCCCATGATCTGAAAACACGCATCTATGATAATGTGATCCCGCATTTCTTTCTTGTTACCGCTGGTGCTGCCATCCGTTTGATGTTTGATTATTTCACATTGCAGCAGCGGATGATGGAAACGGCGAAGGAACAAGCGGAAGCGGAACTTAATTTTCTGAAATCCCAGATCAATCCGCATTTTCTGTTCAACTCCATCAATTCGGTTTATTTTCTGATCGATAAACAGAACATGGAGGCACGGGAATCACTCCATAAGTTTTCTGACATGCTGCGTTACCAGCTCTATGAGGTAAATGGTAACCGTGTACCAGTGGAAAAAGAACTGTGCTACCTGGAGGACTATGTGCATTTACAGAAATTAAGAAAGGATGAACAATATGAGGTTTCGTTTTCGTATACGCCTGAAGTAATCGGGTTTTCCATCGAGCCCTTGTTACTGATACCTTTTGTTGAAAACGCATTCAAACACGTCTCTGCATTTACCGGCAGACCCAATTTCATCCGTATCAGTCTTGATCATAAAAATGGTCAGCTTCTTTTTATTATCGAAAATTCAAGGGAAGAACGTGCACCGGCTGATCCTTATGGCGGTATCGGGTTAAAGAATGTTCAGCGAAGACTTGAACTCTTATATCCCGGTCAACATGAATTGAGTATCAGGAAAACAGAGCACCTTTACCGTGTTTCACTCAGTCTTCACACAGCAAATGCAAAGCAGTCGACTTCACCACACAAATCGCGGTTATGAAAATGAACTGTCTGATCATCGATGATGAACCTTTGGCAAGAAAGGGATTAAGAGAATACATAGAAGAAGTCGATTTCCTTTCACTCGCCGGAGAGTTTGACAATCCACTTAAAGCCGGTGATGAGCTGAGCCGCCAGGACATTCATTTACTTTTCCTGGATATACAAATGCCCAAACTCTCCGGTCTTGAATTTTTCCGCACGCTGCATGCCTCTGTACCTGTGATCTTCACCACCGCGTTTCCGCAATATGCGCTGGATGGCTTTGAACTGAATGCGCTGGATTACCTGGTCAAGCCAATTTCTTTTGACCGGTTTTATAAGGCGGCTTTACGTGCCAGAGAATATCATGAATTGCGGGAAAAGAACATCGCTGAACATGTTCCCGGTAATGAATATTTCTTTATAAAAGCAGACAATAAGCTGGTGAAGATCCGGCGGAGTGAAGTGTTATTTGCAGAAGCCTTGCAAAACTATGTAGTGATCCAGACTGCCAATAAAAAGTTTGTCACCTATCTGACCTTTAAAGCAGTGGAGGAATATCTTTCGGGATCAGGTTTCCTGAAAACGCATAAGTCGTTCATCATTGCGGCGGACAAGATAGACAGCATTGAAGGAAATAATATCCGCATTGGCGCGCATGATATTCCGATCAGCAGGAATCTTAAAGAGGAAGTGATGGAGAAACTATTAAAGGGAAAATTCCTCAGACGTTAGTATCAGTCATATCCCTCAACTTCCACGATCGTCCCGTAGTTAATGAACAATTCCGCGCCGGCAGGAATATCTTTGATCGCTTCAAAATATTCCCCATCATTTACAGAAACGAGATTTGGGTCTGAGGAATGATTCAGGTAATTCACCATGTCCACCACTTTGAATCCATAATCCGGAACAAAATAATCTGTTTCATCATACACACAATAGGTTTCTATGAGAGACCTGGAATGCTCCGGCAATTTCTCCACTTCAGTGATCGGCAGCCTGATCCATTCACCAACATTTTTGGAGAAGATATCTTTGCAGCCCTTGGGGATATCCCGGATGGCAAAGACGCCGATGCCGTGTACACCGGAAGGTTTCAGTGCGGCATAGGTTTCCTGTGATAGTTCCCGGAGCAGTTCTGCTTTTGTCATTCGGTTTATTTTTTGAATGCGTGACGCTGCAAAACAATAAACAAAAGCGGAATTACCCAAACATTCTTATTTCCTGGAGAATCGCATGACGGCAATGTCGCCCATGATCAGGTTCAGCGTATTGCCATCAGATACAGACCAGGTATTGACTTTCTTCAATGTTTCCAGGAAAACCATTTCACCTTCGCCGGGACAGGCCATTTTTGTCATCGCCATTGGCTGATCAAAATTGATCTTGTTGCCATCCACTACAAGTGGTCCTGAAAATGAGTTACAGCCCGTATTTCCGCTCACACGCCTGTCCTGTGAATTAAAGATGATCTGTGGTTTTTTGTTGGGATAAAGACCTTCAAATGCAATACGCGGGCCGGAAATATAGTTGAGCGTCCAGGTTCCGTCCAGCGAAGCAGGATCGTTACTTGCAGCTTTTTTGCTGGAATTGCAGGCTATAAAAGAGAGGAGGATGAGAGCTAAGAGGAGTTTTTTCATATTAGTAGGTTTGTTGGATTAAAGGTAGAATGTATTTTAAATTCAGCAATTAAAATTCAACGTTGTTTAGTTAAGGAGCAAAGAGTTTGTCATCCCGGCCGGACGACCTAACGTTTGATGCAGATTTAAAGCTGCCAGAGGCGGGATCTCCTCGATTGTGCTACCGTATACCCACATCTTTTCAGCAATTCGAATGGCGTAAGGTTCCCGCGGATTTCGCAGATTTATCCTCGCCATTAATGAGAAATATCCCTACTGCGGGTCCGGCTCTCTATTGGCTACGCAGATTCGCAGATTGGTTTCTAATAACAGACTGTCATCTGCGTAATCCGCGCATGCTGACACGTAAACTTTCCCGTTATAAAATGATATTTCGATAGCAGGAAAGACAAATCTGCGAAATCCGCGGAACCTTACGCCAGGCAAAGTTGTGGGTGCACTGAAGCTCAATTGAGGAGATCCCGCCTCTGGCAGCTTTAAAGCTGCATCAAACGTTAGGTCGTCCGGCCGGGATAACAAACTCTTTGCTCCTTAACCAAACAACGTTGAATTTTAATTGCGGGTGAGTAATGCGCGATCTATAAGCGATCCAAGAACATCTTCCCAATAGGCCGCTGTTATAAATTCACCAAATATAATACGCCCCATAACATCATTTAAATCCGCATCAACTCACTTATACTGCACCGGTCTTACCTATATATCCTAAATTCGAAGCATGAAAAATCTCCTTCTCATCGCCTTCCTGATCCCGTTATTCTCGTTCCAACCACCTAACAGCAAACAAGTACTGGAAATAAGCAATCTCGAAAAGATCAAGGGCAAACTTTATATCGGCTGGTATAGATCTGCCGGTGAGTTCAGGAAGTCGGACAAGGCCGTCCTGCAAAAGATCGTGGAAGTGGAAGGAAAAGATGCTGTGGAAGTAGTGTTTGAAAACGTTCCGCCCGGCACCTATGCGGTTGCCATCTTTCTTGATAAAAACGACAATGGAAAGATCGATACGAATATGCTCGGTATTCCCAAAGAAAAGTATGGTTTCTCCAATAATAAATACCCGCTCACAAGGGCTGCCACGTTTGAAGAATCGGCGTTCAGGGTGGGGGAGAATGAGCAGAAAATCTCCATTAAACTTAAAGGATAAGGATAATGATAACTGTTCAGAACGTTCCAGGAGTTTCAAAGGTCCCATAGGTCAGTTGCCTGAGTTATGGAACCTTTGAAACTTATGGAATTGATAAAACCAGAAAACTGTTCATCGGGCCTCGGTCAGCTTCCCCGTTGAGATCCTGTATTGGATTGTTTGCTCACAAAACCTGTTTTCGGCTTCTGGATAAATTTTGATCCCTGGCCGCCGGCCGCTGGACCTGTCTTCTTATTATCCTTCTTTTTATCCTTGCTATTTTTCTGATTCAGTAGTGACATAGGTATTTATTTTTTATAAAGATAATATTTCCTGGCGATCAAAGAAACGGGGAGGCCAATACAAACGATCAATATTAACGCGGCAATAACGGCCTGGGGCCAGTTGAATGGCCCCGGTGGTCTCGGCACTTTACTGTAGGGCACAACGACCAGGTTCATCACCAGCCATGTAAATATGCCATATAAAATCCCGATCAATACCGGGTTAAAGCGTATCAGTTTCAGTTTTCCGTATAAAAAGAAAAGAATAACAGTAAAAATAAGTGCGATCACATAATGAAGAAACAACCCGAATGCAGCAGTACCTGCACCGCCCCGCATCGCTGATGTTCCCAACAAGCCTGAAGCAATATATTTGAGGATCACTTCCACATTCGTTTTTCCTTCTAGTATGAACTTGATGAAAGCTGAAAGAATATCCATCGTGCCGGCAATAAGCCATGCTTTAAGGATGGCTCCGCCGGGGCCGCGGGGATTGGCTGTCATAATCGTTAGTTTTTAGCGTGAGATCCGAACAGCTTTCAATGCCTTCTGATCACTCTGGAAAGTAAACCTTTGCGATCTTTCCTTTCTCGATCACATATACCGCAACGCCTCTGAATGGTGCGCGGCCGGTAATATAGATCTCCTCGTGATCGATCACCATATTGCCCTGTACTATCCGGTTGAGCAACCTGCAATAAAGCCCCGGCGTACGGGTAACGAACTGGTAATTCTTCCGCATCGCTTCTTTTCCTTTTGTATCCAGTTTATTGGGAAACGTGTAGATCTCCACATCCTCCGCATACGGAGCAAGGAATGCGTCGAGATCATGGGCATTGTAAGCATTGAGTTGTTGCTGCGCCAGCATTTCCGGAGTACTGATCACCAGCGAGTCGGGCTTCAGCGCCACTCCTTTATTGATCACCCAATCGATCTTTCTTAAATTATCCAGTGATTCAACAGGGTTTGAATTAAGCAGCACAAGATCGGCCTGTTTATTTTTGGCAATACTTCCCCATTCGGCCTGCTTATTCAGCGCTTTCGCTCCATTGATGGTTGCTGCCTGTAAAATATCCCAGGTGGAGCAACCCGCATCCAGCATGGCTTTTAGTTCAGGGAAATAGGAGCCGACATGCTGTGTGCCGATATTACCGGCATCCGTGCCGGCTGCAATGATCACACCGGCAGCTACCAGTTTTTTCAGGTTGGACGCAAGGATCGAATCCTCGCTTTTTATCTGTGCCACGCGGTCCGGTCTTGAAAGAGCCTGTACATAACGTTTGCCCAATGCAGTATCCGGCCAGGGAAAATCCAGGATGCTTGCGACGTTGGTTGGATTTGATAGCTGCAATTCATCACTGGTAAATTTATACATATGGCCAAATGAACTGCTGTATCCGTCAGCAACGATAAGCGTAGGGCAGAGGACCGTTCCTTTCTTTTTTAATAATTGAACAAAATTATCATCAATCGGATCATCAACACTATGCACGAGATAATCTGCACCGGCTTCCACCGCCAGTTGCGCCGTGATCTTCTCTGTTGAATGCACTGCCACGCGGAGGTTATTCTTATGCGCTTCATCGATCGCGGCCTGTACAAGCGGAAGATTTTTGCGTGCGCCGGCTTCTTTGTCCTTATCAAGAACGATATACCAGATCTTGATAAAATCAGGTTTATAAGGCAATTGATCACGCACACCCTGGCGTGTTGTTTCTTCAGAAGTCATTTCAATGAACGGGCTTTCCTTCTCCAATCCTTTGAATGCTGGTGGAATATAGGTTGTAAGCAATGGACCGGTCATGTATATATCCGGCGCGTAGGTTTTGCTGGTAAACGAATCACGCTGTGTAAGGAAATTAAAACTTGATCCTACATCTATCACCGTGGTAATACCGGCACTTGTATAACGGCGCAGGTAATCCTCCATGTTATTATGTGTCCATTTCAATTCTTCATTATAAGGATGATACTTGCGCAGATCGATCGCGTCCGGCCTCGTGAAAATACCGCCATTCTGGAAAAAGTGCACGTGGGCATCCACCAGGCCAGGGATCAGGTATTTGCCGGTACCATCGATCACGGTAGTACCGGGTGCCAGTTTGTATTGACGGTCTTTATCTACTGAAATGATCTTTCCATCCTGCACTACCACGCTGTAACCGGCAAGGATCTTTCTCTTTTCCACATCCACCACATTGGTATTGCGGATCAGGATCTGCGCGTGGGAATAAAATGTAAATGATAAGAGGATCAGTGTGAGAAAGTATCGCATTGCAGTAGTTTGTTTGAAGGTAAGGATATTCTGACTAATTGCTCAAGGCGCCGGAGGTCTTGTAAGTTCCAGAGGTTCCAACGGTTTCAGCGGTTCCAGAAGTTGCTACCGCGCCTTGAATGAGTCTTTACAGACGTAGATACATTTTACCTCATCAGGGATCCGGACTGAACCCCTGGATCCTGGAATCGAAAAAGGTTTCAAAAGTTGCCACCGTACTTCGAATACGGTGGCAACCTTTGAAACCTCTGGAACTTTTGGAACCTCTGGAACCTTTTTCTTTCTCTTACTGCGTCGAAAACTTAAACTCCACCCTTCTATTCCTCGCTCTTCCCGCAGCCGTGCCATTGTCTTCGATCGGCTGATCCATACCGAAGCCCTTTGCGATCAGTCTTTCGCTGGCAATGCCGCGTTTGATGAGGGCGGCTTTTACAGACTCAGCCCGTTTTTCGGAAAGTACCTGGTTGGAGGCGGCTTTACCCACGTTGTCTGTGTGGCCATCGATCTCCAGGTTGATGTCTTTATAACGATTCATGTATTCAACGATCTCTGTCAGTTCGCGAAGCGATGCGGTCGTAAGTGTGGCTTTGCCCGTTACGAACTGGATACTCGTTGCATTGAATTTCGGAATGGCAGGGCATCCGCCGTTTTCGCGCACACCGGCAATGCCAGGACATTTATCTTCCGGATCAGGAATACCATCACCATCGGAATCCGGTATCGGGCAACCGTTGTATTGCGCCACGCCTTTTTCCTGCGGACATTTATCCTGGTCATCATTGATTCCGTCACCATCACTATCGGGGACAGGGCAACCATCATAACGCGCAACACCGGCTTGTTGCGGACATTTATCCTGTTCATCATTGATACCATCTCCATCACTGTCTGGTACCGGGCAACCATTGTATTTGGCCGTACCTGGTTGTGTAGGGCATTTATCAAGTGAATCGACAATGCCATCATTATCTGTGTCAACAGGTGGCGGCGGTGGTGGTGGCGGTGGTGGAGGGGGAGCAGGTTTTCGTTTGTTGCCAAACAGTTTGAATTTCAGTCCCGCCTGAAATAGTTGATTGTAATAGAACGGGGCGGTTGTGCTCGGCTCCTCGATCTTTGTTAATCCATGCATGTAACGTCCATAGATCGTAACAGGTCCGCGGGGAAAAAATTCGATGCCACCTGTTGCGCCGATGCTTGTGCTTTTGAAATCATCCTTGTTATCTATATCAGCAATTTTCTCTTTGGCGCTAAGCGTAAAATCAAACTGCGGACCTACAGCCAGCGCAACATATTCTCCGAGATGAAATTTGATGAACAGCGGAACGGAAAGATAATTCAATTGCTGATTGGCGGTCTCGTTGCCGCTTGTTTCGATCTTTGTTCCTACTGCAGAATAAAGAGCCTGCGGCTCTATTGAAACAACATTTCCTAAAGGAAAATTAAGGTATACACCCGCTGCATACCCCCATTTCCATTTTGATTCAAGAGGAAGATTGCCACGGTCAGTTATTTTGATCCGCGCATAATTGCCCGCGCCGATAAGTCCTCCTCCAATACCTGGCGTGTTCGTCGAATCCTGTGCGTTCGCACAGGCGGACAGACACAAGCCAATGAAAGATAACGATAGGTTTTTTTTCATATAGTTTGTTTAACAGGTTACGGTAGATAAATGATAACAGTTGCCAATTAAGAGAGACAGGAAGATTGTTTTCGTCAATAAAACAGTTGAGGCTTTTCTGAATATCGGCGGTGGAGTGGTAGGCTTATACCAAACTGTTGCAAAACTCATTCCACGGAACATGTAAAGCGCGGCGGAAGCGGTAGCGAGCGGGCGGTGGGCAAATTATGCCCCGGTTCCGCAGGGTCTGGAAAGTTCCAGAGGTTTCAGAGGTTTCAGAAGTTCCAGAAGTTCAGCATCTACCAAAATGAAAATTCTTTTTGCACCTGAAACTATATTACTAACTTTTAAGTCCCGAACCCCTGGAACCTCTGGAACCTCTGAAACTTCTGAAACCTCTAAAACCCCACCCCGTATGACCTCGGACGCAAAGACTCCTGCGCAATACCTGAAACAACTTCCTGCCGACCGCATTGAAGCTGTAACAAAATTGCGTGACACTGTCGTAAAGAATCTGCCGAAGGGCTTTGAAGAAACGATGGCTTATGGAATGCTTGGATATGTTGTGCCGCATTCGATCTACCCGGACGGCTATCATTGTGATCCGAAACAGGCACTGCCGTTCCTGGCGATCGCTTCACAGAAGAACTTTATCGCCTTTTATCACTGGGGCCTGTATGCAGATCCTGTATTGCTGAAATGGTTTAATGAAGAATATCCGAAACACAGTTCAGCAAGGCTGGATATGGGAAAGAGTTGCGTACGTTTCAAAAAGCCCGAACATATACCCTATAAGCTGCTCGGAGAGCTGACAAAAAAAATGACGGTGAAAACCTGGATCAGCCTGTATGAAAAGAATATAAAGCGATAACAGCATTAAAGACCAGTTAGCATGTCACCAGGACTTGCGAGAATAACGATGATATCAGCTCCTGGAATTGCAATAGTCCCCGTTTTTTTCAAACATTTTTGTGAAAAATGTGAACAAAGCGGTCACGGAACTATTGTCCGCAAGCAATGGCAGGGAGTTTGTCATAGAACCTGATAAAATTTGCTCCTTATGAAATATATACTTGCGGCGTTTGTATTGGCGATAACGCTGACCGTCGCGAATCCGGTCTCCGCACAGTTAAAAGGATTTGGAATAGGACCTTATGTGGAAACGGGCATGCCTGTTTCTGATCTCAAGGACACACACAAGCAGGGTTATGGCGCAGGTTTGTTCGCCGACATCCGTCTTCCCGGAAAACTCAGCATTACCGGTTCTGCCGGCTATATGCAGTTCAACGGTAAAACGGTAGCTGTGCCCGAAGGCGGTGTTGCAGAGATCGCAAACCTTAAAGCATTTCCGCTCAGAGCTGGCCTGAAGTTCAGACCAGCACCATTGTTCTATCTTAAAATGGAAAGCGGTGCAGCTAATTTCACCGGCAGCCAATCCGGCTCCGCATTAATACTTTCTCCCGGTGTCGGGATCCGGATATTGGGTATTGATGTACAAGCTAAATATGAAGCCTGGTTAAAAAGCGGCGTAACAAATGCGTTCTGGGGATTACGGGCTGGTATCAGCTTTTAAAGCCGGACATAATGTCTCTGGACAACTGTGAACATTTGAATTTTTAAACCAAACTTTCTTTGCCATCTCACTCACGGAACTTTTCACTCACCAATAAATCAACGTTTATGAAACATTCTTTTTACAGACCGGGAGCCATGCTTCTTGCGCTGGCAATCGGATCTGTGGCTATTCTCTCTTGTAATAATGAAGGCAGTTCCGGTAAAACAACCGACAGTACAACCACCGTTTCTCCAACCGATTCAGTAAGCCATTCCGGCCATGATACTATGGCCATGGCCGATGCACCAATGGCTGGTCATGCCGAAGCCGCGTTGAGCGGTACTTATCCTGATACAACAGTAACCGGCCTGGCTAAATTCGATACAGCCGGTGGAAAAGTAAAACTGGAACTGGAGATCACTGTTCCTAAAAAGGCAAATAAAAGCGTAGCCGTTCACCTTCATGAGCATGGGGACTGTGCCGATACGGCCAAAATGGCCCATGGGCACTGGAATCCCACCAAAGCTCAACATGGCAAATGGGGCGAAGGCAGCTTCCACCTTGGCGATATCGGCAATGTAAAACTCGATGCCAAAGGCAAAGGCAAAATAACGATCACTACCGACCTCTGGACACTCGGCGGACCGGCCAGTTCCAACATCATCGGCAAAGCCGTGATCGTTCACGGCGGCGTGGATGATTTCAAAACACAGCCGACGGGGAATGCGGGAACGAGGATTGGGTGTGGAGTGATCAGGTAAAGCGATGTTCGATGCGCGATGGTCGATGACCGGCTTATACGAGAAATTGTTTTATAAATCAGAGCCTCCCAACCAGGGAGGCTTTGCTATTCTGATGATTCTCACCCGACCATCGATCATCGCGCATCCAACATCGAATACGGATCAACGGAATTTTAACTCCGAATAGGGGTGAACGGTCACACAGTTGTTCTTTTAAAAACTACTTTTGGGCGCAGCATTAATTCTAGAATCAGGATACAGGGCCGTTAGAATGGAAACAACAGACGACCAGGCGATCAGCAATCTGCTGGCTAAAAAGGATGAAGCCGCTTTTGAACAGGTTTTTAAAACGTATTTTAAGAACCTGCACGCCTATGCATGTACTATTTTGAAGGATGAGGATGAGGCGGAGGAAATGGTACAGCAGGTGTTTTTTAAATTGTGGGACAGGGCCGAGAATCTCTCTTTCAATGGCCCCATCGCAGCCTACCTCTACCGGGCAATTCATAACGAATGCCTCAACTACCTCAAACACCAGAAAGTAAGGTCGAATCACCAGTTATATGTGGCACACAGCATGAAAAACCAGTCGGAACATGCGCAGGGCAGGGTGTTGGGAAAAGAACTGGAAGCACGCTACAAAAAAGCCCTCGAAGAACTGCCGGAACAATGCCGGCTTATATTCCAGTTGAGCCGCTTCGGCGATATGAAATACCGCGAGATCGCTGATGAACTCAATATTTCCGTAAAGACCGTCGAGAACCAAATGGGCAAAGCCCTCAAAATACTCCGGCAGAAACTGGTGGAGTTCTTACCAATAATAATCGTTTTGCTTAACTTTTAATACAATCCCCCTGGAAGAAAAATTCTACCATATAAATGATGACCTCCTGGTGAAGCATCTCCTGGGAGAAGCTGATCCGGATGAGACTGCGCTGGTGAACGAATGGCTTCACGCAAATGAAGCCAACCAGGCTTATTATGACGGATTGAAAAAAGTCTGGGATACCAGCCTCGATCTCGCGGCCTCCTCCACGGTTGATGAAAACAAAGCCTGGCAAAGGTTTCAACAAAGAGTGAATAACGGCCATACACAGATCAACGCGCCCATTCGTGAATTACCAAAGCGCTCGTTCGACTGGAGAAAGATCGCAGCAGCTGTAGTAGTGGTTGCAGGGCTGTGCATTGCAGGGTTGTGGATGTATAACAACAGACCTGCAGAACAGTTACTGGCACAAACCGGAAATAACACACTGACGGACACACTGCCTGATGGGTCAACCGTTACGCTGAATAAAGAATCATCACTGAGTTATCCTTCTAAATTCAACGGAAATAAAAGAGCTGTAACATTAAAAGGTGAAGCATTTTTCCACGTTACACCCAATAGGAAAAAGCCATTTGTGATCTCGGTAAATGATATTGAAGTGACTGTTGTCGGCACATCATTCAATATCAAAACAGAAAATGGCGCGACAGATGTGATCGTTGAGACGGGCATCGTTCGTGTAACAAGAAATGGTCAAACCGTCGAACTGCATAAGAACGAACGGCTGAGGGCTGCGCAAAATGATACACTGACCAAGGAAAAGGTGAATGACCACCTGTATAATTATTATCGCACAAAAGAATTTGTATGTGATGATACTCCGCTTTGGAAACTGGTTGAAACATTGAACGAAGCGTATCAGGCCAACATCATTATCGGAAGAAAAGAGCTACGTGATCAGCGGATCAATATCGTACTGAAAAATGAATCACTTGACCGGGTGCTTGAGCTGGTAAGCGAAACACTGAATGCAAAGGTCACCAAAAACAATGGTCAATTGATCATTGAATAGATGAAGATCGGACATGAAACGAATTTCCTTATACCTTATCTTTTTGCTACTGGTATTCACTTCAGCAGAGTTGCACGCGCAGCTTTTGTCAAAGCCAATCCTGATAGAAAGCAGTAACAAGCGGCTTGACAGAACATTGGAGATCCTCAGCAATAAAGGGCGGTTTTATTTTTCTTATAGTTCGAGCATTGTGAAGAAAGACAGCATCGTAAGCATCAGTTCGTCCGGTAAAACATTAAAGGAAATTCTGCAACAGCTATTCGGTCCCGGCTATGAATTTGTGGAGAATGGCAACTACATTATCATCCGCCGCGCTCCGGTAAAGATCACCATGATCACCAATAAAGCGGTAAAAGAAGAACGAATCTATATGGTCAGCGGCTTTGTATATGACGAGCAGACCGGGCAGGCGATTCGCGATGCAAGTGTATATGAAAAGAAATTGCTGGCAGCGACACTGACCAACCAGGATGGTTCTTTCAAGCTGAGATTGAAAAGCGGAAGAAAAACTACCGCCGAGCTAACCTTAAGCAAGGAATTTTATGCGGATACATCTGTAGTGATAGAACCGCGGCATAACCAGGAACTCACGATCACCATGATACCGCTGGAGAATGAAGCCGAGCGGACAGTGATCAGCCCGGAAGATTATGAAGTAGCCCAGCTACCGCCTGCTCCCGGAAAAGAAGACACGATCGTGGCCGTCCCAGTGACGGCCATTGCTGATTCCGGCAAGGTAGAGACAACAAGGGCGGGGCGCTTTCTTCTTTCCGCACGCCAGAAGATCCAGAGTTTGAACCTGAATAAATTCTTCACCACCAGACCCTACCAGGCTTCACTTGTTCCGGGATTGGGATCACATGGCAAAATGAGCGCACAGGTGATCAATAATATTTCTCTGAATGCATTGGGCGGTTATACCGCAGGAACTAACGGGGTGGAGATCGGAGGCCTTTTTAACATTGACAAAAAAGCTGTACAATATTTCCAGGCAGCAGGTATGATCAACGTTGTTGGTGGATCGATGAAAGGCTTCCAGGTAGCCGGCGTCAGCAACACAGTGCTGGATAGTGTCACTGGTATGCAGAGCGCCGGTATTAGTAACCTGGTGAAAGGAAAGTTCACGGGGTTTCAGGTGGGCGGTGTATATAATCACGTAACAGATAGTGTACGCGGCATGCAGGCAGCAGGCATAGCAAACTTCGCCAAAAGAAAAGTGTCCGGAGTGCAGGTGGCGGGTATTGCAAACGTAAGCAATAAAGAAACGCGCGGTTTGCAGATCGCGGGGCTGCTCAACTATTCAAAACGATTGAAAGGGGTGCAGATCGGTCTGATCAATATCGCAGATACTTCAGATGGATATAGCATCGGATTGATCAACATTGTGCTGAAAGGGTATCATAAACTGACCTTCTTTGCCAATGAAATGACTGATGTCAACAGTGCCTTTAAAACGGGAAATTCAAGACTGTATAGCATTCTGATGACAGGCATACGTTCCGACGAAGAAACAAAGGCTTACACCGTGGGGTACGGGCTCGGCATGGAACTATCGTTGAACAAAAAAAAATCGCTAACGCTCAACCCGGAATTATACTCGCAATATTTTTATCTCGGTTCATTAGACTATTCAAATGTCATGAACCGTTTGCAGCTAAACCTGAATGTAAAGCTCGGAAAATTTGTTTCACTCTTTGCAGGTCCATCTGTATCGCTTTATTTCTCTGATCAGCAACTACAGGTCAAAGGATACCTGAAACCTGGTGCGCCTGACGGGTATAAGAACTTTACCGTGAATGATAGACTGACAGGGTGGTTTGGGTGGAATGCCGGTATTAATTTCTTCTGATTACAGGTTGGCCTTGGTAACGAGGTCTGGTACGCGATGTTCGGCGTTCGGTCTTCCCGCGTAACTGATCATGCACTATAATTTATATCAAATAACAATTTCAGGAAACACAAGGCTTCTTCGAGCGCATTTTCAATGGTATAAAAAAAGGCGCGGGAAATCACCGCGCCTGTTATATCTGATCCTGATACTTTAAAATGCCTTGAGTGTAGTTTCTCCTTTTTTCACCACGATCTTTTGCGTATCGTCCGCTGTAACATCATCAAAGAATTTCTTTACCGATGCATAGTTTGCGGCTGGTATCTTATACTGCGAAAGTACCAGCGAACTCGCTACATAAATAGCATTCTCCGCTTCATTATACCAGCACTTTGTTTTGAAATTGGCATAATCACATTTCAACTCCTTTTCTTTCGGAAGCGCATCGGGCTTTGTTCCCTGTGGTAATTTATACACCGTTGTATCATGTTTTTCAAAAGGTTCTTCAAAATAATAATCCAGTTTCCTGTTCTCCGCTTTCGGAAGACGGGATGACCAGATCTTATTGATTCTCGGGTTCAGAAAATGTTTATCACCCGAATTGAACTCATGTATTTTGCTGTAAGTCATTTCAAGCTGCGTGGCTGAGCCATTTTTCGAAAAAGCAAAATCATCCGGTTGTTTAAAGCCCATTGCGTAAACAACCACTTCCTTCTGACGATCTTTCTTTTCTTTTAAAATGGAATTGATGGCTTCCCGGAATGAACCCGTGGTTTCAATGCGCGTTTCACTTTTTGCCGTAAAATCTCCTGCAATAGATACAATCGTTTTTGTGCTCGCTGTATTCGCGGCGGATTCACTTCTTGGTGTGGGGACCAGTACACCGCCGTTCTCCGTGATCAGCAATGCGTTCCTGTTTTCTGTAAATGTTCCCAGTTCCGCGAATGACGCTGTATTGCTCGTACACTCGAGCCAGATCGAGTCTTTCTGACCGGGCACGCAAAGTATCACATGGTTGAAATTATTAGCCGGAAATGCAGGATCAACCGGCTCTTCATTATACTCCGCGTTGATGATCGCTACATGGCTTCTGATACCAACAGCGCCCAATGCTGCTTTCATAAAATTGCTGAGACCTTTACAGTCACCATATTTTTTCTGATCTGTAAAAGTTGCAGAGAATGGTTTCAATCCGCCGATACCAAGCTGGATACTTACATAGCGGAAATTCTGCTGCATGTATTCATAGATCTTCCTGATCTTTTCTCTTTCCCCGGGAACATCTTTAACGAGATCTCTGTAAAACTGCTTTCTGTCTTCCGGCAGTTCATCCAATCCTTTGTAAAGATCGCTGATCCAGCTACCAAAACTTTTCCAGGAAGAAAGATCACCCTTCAGGCCATAGTAATAAAACTGCTCCGTAGCCAGCATGATATGCGGGTAACGGCTTCTTGCAGACACCGCGCCTTCTTCATATTCAAGCGGTGCGAGATCTTTTACAGACCATTTATATTCCCTGTATTTACCGTTATCGGTAATGACCGGCTGAATATCTGTATTAACAGGTTTAAATTTCAAACTGATATCTGCCGGGATCTTCGCTGTAAAGCTGGATGCAAGGATACTTTCTTTCGGATGAATGAACCGGTAATCCGGCAAATTCAATGTGCTCCTGAGTTTCTGCACATAATTCAACTCTATGGTAACAGGATAGGAGGGCGCACTGATGCGATAATACGTAACATAGCCGTCTTCAATCAAGCCTTCACCCGTTGCTACCGTCATCATATCCTTTTTGGTATACTTTGCGATACGTTTACCATCGCCATCATACACCTTGATCTCTGCTTCATCAAGAACAATGTTCTTTGAAGAGTATTCATTGAAAAGAAGACCGGCTCTTCCGTCTTCATTTACTATTGTATAGATCTTGTGAACGGAAAGACGCGATTTCTCCAGTGATTCAACTTCGTATGTATAATCGTTCAGGTGAATAACAACCGCTGCTTTTGCACGAAGTGCCTCGGGCACCGATGCCAATGTATATGATCCCGTCTGCGCAAACGAAAGTTTTGCAGCAAACAGGATCATAATGGCCAGAATGCTTTTTTTCATCTTAATGAATTTAGGATCATGCTTTCTTTTTACGTACCACATATTGTTCGTTGATCAGTTCAAAAAGACGTTTATAAAACTCCTGGAGATCGTCATATTCAGCTGCCGAATAGAATGGCTTTTTGAAATCCACTTGTATGCGCGTCATCAGTGTTCCGCCTGAGACCTGCGCTATACGCGATAAAACGATGCTTGTGTCAGGCATGATCATTTTCACATTCTTGGGTAATGCATCAAACTCATAGCCGTCAGCAAGTGTGAAGTTTCCGACGATGGTATACGATTGGTTAGTCCCAAAGAAAACATCAGTATTCCGCTGATTCGCAACAAACGGATTTGTTTCCAGACCCGAAAGAATGTTGGAAGAGAAATAGCTGTAATCGCCTGTATTATTCAGCGCCTGATTGAATTTGATGGTCTGCACCAGCGGTAGCGAATCGCTGTCAATATTGGTAAATTCGATTTCATCCACTGACATACCCTGGTTGGATGAAACATATGTTTCAATGAATTTTTCCTTTCCTTTTTTGGCGATCGGGAGGCGGGCAAGGCGGGCATAGTCATAGCTTGAGATCGTCGCCTGACCGTCCATCTTTCCATTGCCATCGATCCTTCCGTTGACCAGGATAAGATTTTTGGAAAGCGCCTGGTGGCTAAGCTGTTTCCAGCCCCACTCGGATGTCTCAAGTTTTTCGATGACCAGGCCCGGTGTTTCAAGAATGTCCGGAGAAATAAGATGCACAGGCACTTCCTTCTGCGAAGCATCAAGTACGTATTCCTTTCCATCGATGTCTACATAGGCCATTACCTTGTTGAATTGCCTGGTGCCGGGATAACCATAAACACCCGCATCTGTTGAATTAACTATTCCATGTGCATGGGTGCTGACAAGGATCGGATGAACATTCAGCCCTGCATCCTTCAGCAGGTTCACCAGGATCAGGTTGATCTCTCCTGATGTGCCCTTTTTATCTTTCCATGCACTTTTTACGCCATCAAGAGCCCAGATACCCGGGTATTCATTCCATTGCATATTGTCCTGAACGTACTTGTAGATGATTTTCATTCTGTCATACGACCCGGCCACACCTTTCAGTTTTGCATCCAGATCCGCAGTTCTCGGAATATTCTTTTTGATCTGCTGACCAAAGTCTTCATCTTCCATCAATGCCTTGATCACCTGCAACCAGTTTAGCGTGCGGCTCTGACGACGGCCATCGATCACGTACGCGGTTACTTTGGTCTCAAGCCTGTCCATATAAAACTGCTCATTGATGATATATGGCTCATGACGGAACCCTGGTATTTCGGACATGGAATATGAATCGACCTTGCGTCGACCCGACTCTGAACTGACGTGCTCATAATTGCGGCCTGTATGAGGTGTAACACTTATCTCAACTTCTTCCGGAGAATCGATCTTAAAGCGGCTGTATTTTACAGGAATCGGTTCCTGGAAATTCCAGTCTATCAGGTTAACATTCACATGCCGGTAGCGGAATTCAACAATAGATCCCACTTTTACTGCAGGGAAAGTGAAACTTCTTTCAGAGATCTGTTTGTTCAGCTTCTTGTCATAGATCAGGCTCTTTTCAAGTTTGGTCACAACAACGTTGCCACTGGCATCGAGGTTATAGGTCTGGGCTTCCAGGCCTTTGATGTCCTCTTCACCCCTGGCGCTGATGTAGGACAGGTGAACGTTTGCCCACTCAAGTCCTTTGTCAGAAAGGATCTTGATCCGCCGGCGGCGTTTCATATCGATACCGGCGCCCAATACAAGATCGAGTTGTGCATCATCCAGGAGGACGAGCGCTTCAGCTTTTTCATCAAAGGAACATTCTTTCATTTCGAGGTCTGCTTTATCTACTTTCCCGAAAGGAGGCAGTTCTACTTCTTTCTTCTGGGCAAAGACAAGCACGGAGGTGCACAACATTACGCTGAGCAAGATTGATTTTTTCATGCAGTTTGGAATAAAAGGTGGTGGTTAATTGAAATGCCCGGGAGGGCGATGTTCGGTGGTTTTGAAGTTGAATTTATTTAATAAGGTTTTGGATAACACGCCAAAATAAAAAAGTTTTCTTGTTCCGTCAAGACTCCCGGTCCCATTTCCCACTACCTTAAATAAGTGAAAACACGTATTTAAGCTGGATTTTATGTTCAGCATTTTCCTTAACCTCAGACTGGCAACGCAAAACAATTGAGAAAAATAGCAGATCACTGTACAGTTTAGCCCAAAAGCAAAAAAAATCCCGGCAAAAGCCAGGATGATTTTCCGGATTGCTCCGTTCTGCTTATTTATTATAATACTAAATCGTTGGAACGGGCGATGTTCGATGCTGGATGGTCGATGGTCAGGTTTCAAGGCTTGTGAGGTGTAAAAGAATGAGATCTTTAAGTTTAGACGGGTTCAATGTCTTTGTTCCTGATTCATCGGTAAAGCCCGACCATCGACCGTCCAACTTCGAACATCCTGCTTTATATCACTCGACCCGCCGCCGCACTCTTATTCTTCGAAGTCTTCTTCATATCCTCCGGTCTTGCTTCGCCGAGGATCACTTTTCCGAAAGATGATTTTACATTGATCTTTGAAGAGCCATTGCCGGATTTGCCTTCATACTGCCTGTTGGAGTCCGGGCCATAACGCTCTGGCGTATCAGTTCTGACCACGCCGATATCGCTGCGATCGATAAACGTACCGAAGCTGGTCTTCACATTATAAGTTGCACCAAGATTACCGGCGGGGCGGAGGTTCACCGTGCTGTATGATTCGTGCAGCGTAAGTGAGGTGAGGCTGCTGGTCAATGCGATCTTGCTGCTATCGCAAAATTCCAATGAGATGTTGTTTGAACCAGAGAGGCTTTCAAGCTGGACTTTGGAGAACTTGAAAGTTGCATCCACATCTGCCAGGCTTTTCAGTTGCGCCTTGCCAAATTCCACCTGGAGTTTCCTGACGTCGGATAATGTCCCGGCTGTCAGCGAACCGAACTTTTCGGTAATGGATACCTGGCCTTTATAGTCAGGCAATTCAATATTACCAAATGTGTTATTGATAGTGAGTTTGCCATTGACAGGCATTTTCACTTCATAATTGATGCTCATGTTGGTGCGGCAGTTTCTGCAGCCGTTATTGTCTGACTTCTGTTCTGTTTTGAAACGGACAACATCGCCGCTCTGGCTGTCGAGCACATCGATATTTCCAAAGATCCGGTCAGCATTGTCCTTGTCAGACGACTCAACTTTGATAGAGATATCAACCTTGATCTCATTTTTATCCCATGCCACGATCTTTACATGGCCAAAGCTGTTATCGATCACCAGGCCGTTACCTGAAGCAGGATAGCTTTTAGAAATAGAACGCTCTTTTACAAACTCAAGTTTTTCTTTGTTCTTATCCTGTGCGTTAGCGATCTGCGACAACAGTGTCATTGCTATCATCAATGACATCATTAATGAAGCGGTGCTAAAGATTGCTATATTTTTTCTGTTTCTCATTCTCGTCTGTTTTAGTGTTGTTGAATTCGGTTAAAACATTCAACTGTTTGGAAAGAAGTTCCGCCTGCAGTTGAAGGTTGTTCATCATTGCTTTGATGAGTATTTCCCTGTTTGGAGACCTGGTTGCCTGGGCTTTTAATACACGATAAGAGCTGTCCAGGGTTGCAAGATCCTGGGTGAACTGATCATACAATTCCGGTTGTGATGCGGAAAGGTTCTTCAGTTCCTTTTGTTGTTTTTCGATTGCCTGGTAAATGGGTTCGGCAGATGCCGCATATTCAGGAGCCAGGGTGCGGATATCATTTCTTGTTTTTCTGCCATCCGCGATCCCGCTTTCCAGCGGTTTATATTTGACGACCATATAAATACCAGTCGCGATGATCATCACGGCGGCTGCAGCCGTCCATGCATACATCTTTCTGAAAGATCTTTTTTTACCGCCAAGCGCCGGCACTGCATTGGCAATATGATCCCAGTTGTATTCGGCCGGCTGTTCGTCATCAAATGCATGACGGTTCTCCCTGATGAAATTTTTTAAATCCCTGCTCATACGTTTTCCTTTTTTTTCATCAGCGCAACCAGTTTCTGCTTGCCCCTGATGTATTGTGTGCGGACGGTAGAAGGCGCGACCTGCATGATATTGGCGATCTCTTCCTGGTCGTATCCTTCCAGCAGATACAGCGTCAGTACGGCACGATAGCCATCAGGCAAAGTCTGTAATGCCTGTTTGACCGCATTAACGGTAAAGCCGATCGCTTCTTCATCGATCTCTTCGTCCTGTGGTAATTCAACATTTCCGGGTTCAAGCTCAACCAGGGTCAATTTTCTTTTTTTGATCAGGCTGATGCTTTTGAATACGACGATCTGCTTGATCCACGCACCAAACGTGGACTGCTGACGGAATGAACTGATCTGAAGAAACGCATCGATGAACGCTTCCTGCAGAACATCCTCCGCATCGGCGGTATTATTGGTGATCCGATAGGCCGTATTATACATAGCCCTTGCATATCGCTCATATAAAAGGCGATAGGCGGTCTTGTCTCCCTTGATGCACTGCTCCACCAGTACATCAGCAGATGGTATTGTTGCTGTAAGCTCCAGGCAATTGGTTTTATATAAAGTAAGGGAGATTAAAAGAATGTTGCATGACCGCCTGTAAAAAAGGGAAATTCTTTTGAAAGGGAGAATCAGGTCCTGGCTGAAGTGCCTGATGCGCGGCCGGCGTATATTCCCACAGATTGCGTAGAGCCCCTCTAAATCTCCCCCTTCAGGGGAGACTTTGAACAGCATGAAAGCAGAAAAGTGAAATCGTTTAGATCAACAGGCGCCTTACGATATGATTTTTCGGTAATAAAGTATGTACGAAGTCTCCCCTGAAGGGGGAGATTTAGAGGGGGCCCTACGCCAAAGCCTCATACAAGACCTCGACCGGATGTTTCGCCTTCTTTCCTGTACCATCCTTGATCTGGTGCCGGCAGCTCGTACCCGGTGCGGCAATGATCGTTTCAGCCGATGCCTGGCGGACGGCAGGCAACAGTACCAGTTCACCAACTTTCATCGATAAATCGTAATGCTCTTTTTCATAGCCGAAGCTGCCGGCCATGCCGCAGCAACCGGAAGGGATCACTTCAACAGAATAATTTTCGGGGAGAGAGAGTAATATTTTAGTGGGATCAACCGATGATAATGCCTTCTGCTGGCAATGCCCGTGCAGTTTTACCTGTTTTTTTTCTTTGGTAAATGATCCGGCAGTGATATGTCCTTTCTTTATTTCAGCAGCAATGAATTCATCCACCAGGAATACATGACGGGCCAGCTCTTTTGCTTTTTCATAATTCGCATCATCTGCCAGATCTATATATTCATCGCGGAAAGTAAGAATGGCTGACGGTTCAATGCCAAGCAGGGGAGTAGCTGCATTCACGACCGGATGCAGTAATCCGATATTTTTATTGGCGATCTTTTTTGCATCACGCAATAATCCTTTGGATAACCACGCCCGGCCACTTTCAATATGTTCGGGGATCAGCACTTCATACCCGAGCTTATCCAGCAATTCGATTGCCTTGATGCCGATCAGTGTGTCGTTGTAATTTGTAAATTCATCACAGAAGAGGTAAACCTTTCTTTGTTTGGGTTGATTATGCTTCTTTTTCCAGTTGCTGTACCATTTCTTTAATGTAATACTGTGCAGGGTTGGCATGGACCGGTCTTTCGCAAAACCGGTTGATTGCTTCACCCATTTACTTACTACACTGTTCGTCATAAAAAAATTATACGCACCCGGCCAGACAGCCCCAAGCGCAGAACTTTTACTGAACCCGGCAATCAGTTTTGCACGGAACGGAACGCCGTTCGCGTCATAATAATGCTGCAGAAACTCCGCTTTCAGTTTTGCGACGTCGACATTGCTGGGGCATTCTGACTTACAACCTTTACAACTCAGGCAAAGATCCATCACTTCATAGATCTCTTTATGATCAAACCTGTTCATCTTGTCAGAGTTCGTCAGGAACTCACGCAGGATATTGGCCCGCGCGCGTGTTGTATCCTTTTCATTACGCGTTGCCATATAAGAAGGACACATAGTGCCGCCACTGATCTGCGTTTTCCGGCAATCTCCACTACCATTGCATTGCTCGGCATGTTGCAGGATATCCTGGTTATTAAAACGGAAAACAGTTTTAAATGCCGGTGTTTGCTGTCCCGGCGTATAACGCAGCATGCTGTTCATTGATGGTGTGTCAATGATCTTATTGGGATTGAAAATATTTTTCGGATCCCATGCTTTCTTTAGTTCTTTTAATAAGCTATAGTTCTTTTCACCAACCATCTGGCGGATAAATTCGCCGCGTAATCTGCCATCACCGTGTTCACCGCTCAATGATCCCTGGTATTTTTTTACCAGTGTCGCAATTTCTTCAGCAATGGTGCGGAACAATTGATTGCCCTGTTCTGTTTTCAGGTTGATGATCGGCCGCAGGTGCAACTCACCCGAACCCGCATGCGCATAATGCACGGAATACAAGCCATGCTTATTCAGTATTTCATTGAACTCACGGATATAAGCAGGCAGATCCTGTACGTCCACGGCGGTATCTTCGATCACCGGCACAGCTTTTTCATCACCCGGCAGATTGCTTAATAAACCAAGGCCTGCTTTACGCAGCGTCCAGATCTTTTTACTGTCAGCCCCGAAGAGCAGAGGAAAATGATAACCAAGCCCGGCGGCCCGCATTTCCGCTTCACATTTTTTTGCCACTTCAATGATCTCTTCCCGGCTATTCCGTGCAAATTCAACGACCAATATCGCTCCGGGATCACCCTGCACAAAGAAGCGGTTCTTCTGTTGTTCAATATTATTCTTTGTACATTCAAGAATATAATGATCGATCAGTTCACTTGCACTGATCGGATATTTCACCGCAACAAGATTTGCTCTCAGTGCTTCATCTATCGAATTGAAATGAACGCAAAGCAAGCCGATCTCCTTTGGCGGTTCGGCCACCACATTCAGCTTGATCTCTGTGATGAACGCTAGCGTACCTTCAGAGCCTGCAATCAGCGAACAGAAATTGAAATCCGGTCCACCTGCGGTAAATGGGGACATTTCCAATAAAAGATCGACAGCATAACCCGTATTGCGGCGTTCCACTGTTTTCTTCGGAAACTCTTTCCTGATCTCCACCTGGTTTTCATAATTGCCCAGCATGCTCCGCACCTGGCGGTAGATCGCTGACTCGAGGGTATTGCCTTCACATTTTGCATGAAAGCTGTCAAGGTCCAGCGTATTGAACACAACTTCGCTGCCATCGCTCAGCAACGCTTTCACTTCAAGCAGGTGTTCACGCGTGCTGCGGTACACAACCGAGTTGGAACCGCAACTGTTATTGCCCACCATGCCACCGATCATCGCCCTGTTGGCAGTGGAGGTTTCAGGGCCGAAATACAATCCATGCGGCTTTAAAAACACATTCAGTTCATCACGTATCACACCGGGTTGTACCCGTACCCATTTCTCTTCTTTATTCAGCTCGAGTATCTGTGTAAAATTCCGCGATACATCCACCACGATCCCGGCGCCCACTACCTGTCCGGCGAGCGATGTCCCCGCTGTTCTGGGTATCAGCGATGTATTATTTGCGTTTGCAAACGCTATCAGTTTCCTTATATCATCTATCGTTCTGGGAATGGCAACTGCCAAAGGCAATTCCCGGTAAGCCGAAGCATCAGTCGCGTACAATGTACGCATGGTCGTATCAAAATGCAGTGTTCCTTCAAGGGATGCAGCCAGTTGCGTCAACAGGTCGTTCATGGTGGAAAGTTACGGTCTTGTAAGGAAATAGCGAAGAGAAGCATCGATGTTCGATGTTTGATGGTCGATGGTCGATGATCGGATAACAATCATTAGTTATTCTGTACATCCTGAACGGAAACTTTCCGGTCTGATACCCGACCATCGAACATCGAACATCGATCATTGCTCTTGCTAGACACTCTCTCAAACTTGCGTCGAATCCCTTAGCTTTGAGAATGACAACCTCTTTTCCGCAGGTCATCATCGCCCTGCTTGCCGGTATTATTGCGATTATCATTCTGACCGTACGATTCAAGGTTCACCCTTTTTTCGCTTTGCTGATAGCGTGTTTGGTGACTGGGCTGGGTATTCAGCTGGGGATACCGGAGATCCTGAACCTGATGAAGGCCGGCTTCGGAGATATTATGTCGAAGCTGGCGATCATTATTGTATTGGGGACAACGATCGGCGTGTTGCTGGAAAAGAATGGAAGCACGCAGGTCATGGCTTCATTTATTGTAAAACTGGTGGGAGAGAAGCGGTCTTCACTGGCGATAGCACTCACCGGTTTTATTGTCGGGTTGCCGATCTTTTGCGACTCAGGTTATATTGTATTGAACGGGATCAATAAATCGCTGGTGAAAAAAACCGGGATTGCTGTAGCCGTGATGAGCGTTTCCCTGGGTTCGGGCTTGTATGCGGTGCATTGCCTGCTGCCGCCACATCCCGGAGCGACGGCGGCTGCAAGTACGCTCGGCGTTGATTTTGGTAAATTGATCCTTTGCGGTATACTGATCGCAATTCCGGCAATGCTTGCCGGGCATGCCTGGGCAGTATATGCAGGAAAAAAGAATGCGGCAAAACGAACAGCGACTGATGACGTACAACCGGAAACAGGCAATGAAGCGCCCTCCGTACTGCGTGCATTCCTTCCGATCATCGTACCGATACTGCTGATGGCGGCAAAATCAATGATCGGTCTCGAACATGCAGAAGGCTCTTTCCCCAATATCTTCAATGTAGCGGGAGATCCTTCTATTGCCCTTGCTATCGGTGTGTTGCTTGCAATTACCATCACAAAGAACAGAAAAAATACACTGAGCGAAAACCTCGCATCATCCATTGAAAAAGCCGGTGGAATACTGGTGATCATTGGCGCAGGCGGTGCATTCGGGGCGGTGTTATCCGCAACAAATATCGGTGCGCACTTCAGCGATACGCTGGATATGAAAATGCTGGGGATCTGGTTTCCGTTCTTATTGACCTGTATTATAAAAACTGCACAGGGCTCATCTACGGTAGCAATTGTTACCGCATCATCGATCATATTACCATTGCTGCCGGCATTGGGATTGGATAGTGAGAATGGCAGGATTCTTACCGTACTCGCCATGGGTGCGGGCTCCATGATGATATCACATACAAATGACGCTTACTTCTGGGTGATATCAAAATTTTCTGATATTGATATCAGAACAATGCTGCGCGTACATTCGGTTGCTTCGATATGGATGGGATTGGTAACGATGATCGTGGTATTCATTCTTTCATTATGGATGAAGTGACGATACAAGCGGCATCCTTGTGATGGATCGGTGTAGGTCCGCCCTCTGCATCCTGTGCCCATAAATGTGATTGGCGTAAGTGCCCGCTGATTTCGCAGATTTTGTCATTCCTGCTATCGAAATATCATTTTATAAACTGAAAGTTTCCTTATCAGCATGCGCAGATTCCGCAGATATCCGCCTGCTATCACAAGCTAATCTGCGAAATCAGCGGGCACTTATGCCAGTCATACTTATAGTAAATGCTAAGATTACAACATACTTGCTTGTTACGCTTTCAAAAACTCCGGGAACGCTCAACGCGTCAGCAACCTCCGGAACCTCTTAAAAAACCCATCTTCCTCACTTCCTTTCCACTTCCCTCGAAAGCAAATACCTCGTCATAAAAATTCCTCCGCCACCTGTATCATTCTGACTTAAAGTAAGCGAAGTCACATGATCCAGTTTCCAGCCATTGTCTGTATAGGTCTTGAGTACCTTAACGATCTTATTTTCGTTGTCTTTGATGTTTTTGAAATTGATACCTGTCATACTGAACAGATTGTCCATGTCCGTATCTGTTTGAGTACCGTCAGGATTGGTGATGATCATTCTTGAACGGCCGAGACCGCCGGCCAGTACAGATTCAACGGTGTTGATCTGCATGAATTGTTTTGATGTTACGGGCTTTGTTTCCTGTGCGGTTAAACCAAAACTGATGCATAGCGCTATCAGTAGCGTGGTGATGGTCCTCTTCATTGATAAAATTTTGACGAATCTAAAAACGGTTTCGTCAAGGAAACGTTAACATCCGTATCAATTGTATAAAAGCAAACCTGAGTTGAGAACCTTATGCTTTTTTCATGACCAACACTGACGGAACAGCAGATAACCACGGCTCTCCATTATCAACGGCGCTTCGCCAGGTGTCTGTACTGATCAGCAGCAGATCTGTATTGGATTGCTGAACATGCAATACCTGTTCTATGGTTACAAGTGCAGGCGTAAGCGTTTTGATCATACCGGATGTTACCTTATTGAATTCTCCATTCAATGCAGCTGTATCCACGATATGAATATGCACTTCCTGCTGGTAAACCAGGCGTTTTGCATGATCGATCAGGAATGAATCTTTGGAAGAAGAAAGATAAACGTGGACATGTTTCAGTTCCTGTAAGCCCTTATCAAGGTAAATGCCGACCGGCACCGTAGTGTTGCGAACGATATTCTTTACCGTTTCATCAAACGCTGTTGATTCAAACAGCTTTTCCTTACCGGTAATGGTATCCAGCAAACGTTCAGGATTGATGATACGCGTGGTCAAACCCAATATCCGGCCCAGTAAACTGCCTTCAAACACAGAACTTCCCGCACCGATCAATAGCAGATCAACCTGTGTAAGATTTGCAGTTTGTACAATGTCATGTTCGATCTGTGAAGACGGTTTGAACATGGTCTGTACCGGCATATTCAGTTTACCCGCTTCTTCACGGATCGGCTGAAAGCTCTCGCGCTCATATTCCTCCTGGTTGTACATATTCAACTCCGTGCTTGGGGAAAGATGCAATGCGGTGATCCTTGCCTTTTCGCGGGAATTTCTGACGAAATAATTGGCGAGCCTCAATAAACCAACACCTTTACGTGCAACCCTGAAAGTAAAAAGTATGTTATAGGGTCTGATCTTTGGAGCTTCTTTTTCCGGTTGCTTCTTATCCCTCCAGATCCAGTTGATCAGGTCGAGCGAAGGGCCGGTCATGAAGGTGGTGACAAGCGCCATGATCACCATCATCGCGAATATTGAAGGGCTTAGTACGCCAAGATCATAACCGATGTTGAGCACCACCAGTTCCATCAATCCTCTTGTATTCATCAGCGCGCCGATGGACAAGCTGGTTTTCCAGTTCTGTCCCACATAACGTGCAGCCAGGGCGCCTCCTGCAAATTTTCCGATCACCGCCACTGCAACGATCGCAGCGCAAACCTTCCACAGATGCCAGTCGTTCAGCAACCCGATCTGCGTCCGCAACCCTGTAAATACAAAAAACAGGGGGAGAAGCAGTACCAGCGAAACGTCTTCCACTTTCTCAATGAATATGCTGCGGAAATTGACCCTTGAAGGCATGATCACACCAGCCATGAATGCACCGAACAATGCGTGAATGCCGATCACTTCGGTCATATACGAAGACGCAAGCAGGGTGATAAAGAAGATCGCGACAACAGGTTTACTGATCGTTTCCTTGCTCGAATATTTTTCGCCGATTCTTTTCAGGAATGGCCGGATCACTTTCAGCATCGCGATCACATAAGCGACCGCCATCAGGATCGTGAATAATGAACTGAAAACAGAACCCGCTTTTACGATCGCGATCACTGCTGCAAGAATACACCAGGCCGTGATATCGTCCGCCGCCGCACAGGTGATCACAATGGAACCGAGCCTGGTCTTGGTCAATTCCCTTTCCTGCACGATCCGTGCAAGCACAGGAAATGCCGTTATGCTCATTGCTATACCAATAAAAAGCGAAAACGCGATGAAGTTGACATTAGGCGGCGAAAAACTGTTGTAAATAAAATAAGCAAGCGCAATACCCAGCGTGAAAGGAAAAATAATACTGGCATGACTTACCACTACAGCATCTTTTGCCTTATTACGGAGAAGATTCAGGTCAAGTTCCATTCCCACTACAAACATGAACAGGATCAAACCGATCTGGCTGAGGAACTGAAGATTGCCAAGCGACTGCGAAGGAAATAAGAAGTGAGAGAACTCAGGGAAACAGGCTCCTAAAAAAGATGGACCGAGCACGATACCCGCAATGATCTCACCGATCACCGATGGTTGCCTGATCTTTTTAAATAGAAAACCAAACATCCTCGCCGTAAGAATGATGGTAATGATCTGGAGCAGCAGTATCGCCAGCGGATTCGTGACGTTATGGCTGTAAGTATCCCTGAACTGATCCCAGGTGGAGGCATTGATCTGCGGGACAAATTCTTTCACTTTATTCACCTCGAGCGTCTTCGTGCCGCGGCGAATGATAAAGTAAATAATACCGCTAAAACCGCCGATCGTTATAATATAAAACAGCAGGTTCTTGTACTTTCTCATGGATCTTCCGGGTTAGCGTTTTTAAAGAGAACAGGCCGAACGTTTTAAAATACAACAGTTGTTACCTGAACTTTAAACATTAAACTTCAAAACGTTTGAACTTTTGAACTTCTTGGCTGGTGTTGTATGCAAACGCGAATTTACAATAATGCTTACTCCTTTCTGATAATTTTGCCTTCTTTCATCACAAAGTGTACATTCATTATTGCTTCGATATTTTTTTCCAGGTCCGCATCAACGGCAATGATATCGGCCCAGTATCCTTTTTTAATAACACCAAGTTTGTTTGCATAGTTCACCTGTTTGGCCGCATTGATCGTTGCAAATTTCAACACATCATTAACCGGAATACCTGCCTGGTTATAACCAACCAATGTTCTTTTTGACGGAGCAGAGAAAGGCATTTTGAAGTCGATATAATCGTCAGAACCCGCAGCGATCAATACGCCTTTATGATAAGCGCGAAGAAGACGGCTTTGAGGAGAACGCATTCCTTTCATGTATTCCACTACCATCCCGGAATCTGCCGGATTATCCTGTTTGATGTATTGCAGCATGGTCAGGCTGTCGGGATCAGTAGGAACAAGAAATACGTTCCGTTTCTTCATCAGGTCCAGCACAGAATCTTCGATCTGGTATCCGTGTTCAATGCCGTCTACGCCACCGGTGACTGCATTGTAGACCGAGCGGCTGTTGGTTGCGTGTGCGGTTACGCGGATATTATACCGGTGCGCTTCCTCCACGATCGCTTTGATCTCTTCCACGCGCAGCATCGTATTATTGGGTGTATTATTTGCAAAGATCTTGATCACGGTAGCGCCCTGGTTTACGTTTTCACGTACTGCCTGTATGGCGTCATCCACACTTTTTACAACGCGGTATTCATCTTTTACCAGGTCCTGGTGTTTGAATATAGTGTGCGGAAGCTGGCCGCCTTCAGTAGAAAGACCGGGGCCTGAACAACGCATTCTTGGGCCGGGAACCAGGCCTTCACTGATCGCACGCCTGAGTGCGATATCACCAAACTGGCCTGAGTTACCAAGATCCTGCACCGTGGTAATGCCCTCCTCCAAGTAAGCTTTTGCTCTCGCCGCGCCATATAGTGCCCTGTATGCATCGCCATCAAGTGTAAGCGTACGGGTCATATCAAGAGACGGTTCATTATTGTTGGGCCAGACGATTTCCTTATAAAGCAGGTGGGTGTGACAATCGATCAATCCCGGCAATACGGTGAAGGCGGAAAGATCGATCAGCTTGTACTTTTCTTTTTCAGCAGCCGTCAGATCCTTTTCCGCTTTTACGGTATCAATAGTATTGCGCGTAATGAGTATGACCATACCTGTCTGAAACACGCCTGTTTCGCTGTTGAAGAGTTTGCCAGCTTTGATCAGCTGATGCTGGGCAGAAACGGTAGTCCTGCTGAAAACAATACTCAAAAAAAGCAGGGTGGCAGCCAGTTTTGTCATATCGGTTGTTTGCACGAAAGATAAAAACATCTGTGCAGGAATCAACCTAAAGCGAAAGGGATAACCAAAATTTGATGATATCACCGCTATTGTTTGCTGTTTCGCCCGCAAACCAATGGTAATTATCCGGAAAAATGAGGAAATACATCAACACAAACGGCCAATAGGGTGGTTATATGGCGCTTGGGATGGGTGGGTATAGTTTTTGGCCGATTTTAGGGCGAGGGGTCGCTTGGGTTGTTCGATGCGCGATGATCGATGTTCGATTCAACGGCGCAGACGAATGCTATGTAACGAATCCCTGCCTTATGATCAGTCGCATTTATGAAAGGACTACCAATTAAAGTCAACATCGATCATCGGGCATCGAACGTCGACAAATTAGTAAACCTTCCGGATAAGAAATTATTTCTAACCCTTAAATCAACATATCATGGCAAAATATTCAAAAGGAGCCCAGAAAAAGGTAGAGTCCGCAATGAAGCGGATGGAGAAAGGAACGCTGCGGAGCGGCCGTTCCGGGAGAAAAGTGACAAATCCTAAACAGGCAATTGCGATCGGCCTGTCTGAGGCCAGAAAGAAAGGTGCAAAAGTGCCGGCTAAAAAATCAGCAGCAAAAAAATCTGCTGCAAAGAAAACGGCCGTGAAAAAACGTGCAACGGCTGCGCCCAAGAAAAAATCTGCTCCGAAGAAATCCGCAACCGCAAGAAAAACTGCGGTGAAGCGGTCTTCAACGGCAAGAAAAGGTAATAGTACTCCGGCAAAAAAGACAGCCAACAAAGCCGTGAGGAAAACGGCGAAAAAAGCGGCGCCAAAACGGACCGCTGCAAAAACGAGGACTGTAAGAGAAACGACGAACCTGCGTTCAGCAACGGCTGAAATGGAAACCCCTGTTGCAACCAACCATGTACAAACGGAAATGCTACAGCAAGAAGATCCGATCCGTGCTGTTGACCAGCATGCCTTCGATCGCTTCACCTCCAAAGGTGATCCGCGACAAAAGCTGCAGCTCTCTACAAAACCCAAAAGCTCTATCAAGCCTTCGGGTAAGAAACCTTTGTGGAATTAGGTGAGATTGTTTGTCAGAGGACCGCAGACCACGGACCGCGGACCGCAGTACCGGTATGTTTATAGAACAGACTTCGTAGATCATACATATACTGCAGCAGCGTCCAATCGTCTGCGGTCCTGTTTTTGCACAGTTAGTATAAACTTCAGGAAAAGACAACAAATCTGCCCAATCCGCAGGATTTGACCCATTCCCGCTGGCAGACTCGTTCACGCAGTAACCCGAAACACAGAAAGATTCTGCTTTAAAGATTGGTACTGCGGTCCGCGGTCAATGGTCCGTGGTCTTTCCCTCCCTCGTGGTCTTTCCTCCCAAAATCACTATATTCGACCCTCATACAAAACTCACAACTAAATGAGAAACTTACTACTGGCAGGTGCTGCTTCCTGCCTTGGCATTATGGTGGCTTCGGCACAGGCGAAGCCGGAATGGAATGAGGTATTTGGGAAGATCAATCAGGAAGTGCTGACCAATTCAAAGGCGTATGCGACATTAGGGGATGCCACTACAAAGATCGGACACCGGCTTACCGGTTCTGAAAACGGAAAGAAAGCTGAACAATATGCGTATGACCTGCTGAAATCTTATGGATTCAGCAATGTAAGATTTCAGCCATTCGAAGTGGAAAGCTGGAGCAGGGGTACGATACAGGTGACAGTCGGACCGGATGCGCAGCATCTCGCACCGGTGAAAGCTGTTTCGCTGGCGCATGCTCCCGTGAAATCAGATGTAAGCGGCGAACTTGTTGAGATCGGAAATGGCCTGGAAGCCGATTACCTTGCCGCACCCGGGAAAGTGAAAGGTAAGATCGCGCTCGTTTATCTCGGGATCCTGCCGGGTTCCGGAGAAGGATTGAAAAACCTGCATCGCTCAGAAAAGACAGCCCTCGCTACAAAATATGGCGCAAAAGGAATCATCATTATCAACACGGCTAACGATGGCGTGTTGCTCACCGGCACCGCGTCTGTAACAGGCAAACTCATCACGATCCCCGCAGTGTGTATCGGCAAGGAAGACGGACTGTTGCTGCGCGAAAAACTCAAAACAGGTAAACTGGAAACACGCATACAGCTGACAAACTTTTCCGGAATGATCAAAGCGAGAAATGTGATCGCAACGATCCCCGGAAAGACTAAACCAAATGAAAAGATCGTTGTCGGGGGACACCTTGATAGCTGGGATCTTGCCACCGGCGCGATCGACAATGGTATCGGCTCTTTCTCTGTACTGGATATGGCCAGAACGTTCAAGGCACTGAATCTTCAGCCGGAAAGAACCGTTGAATTTGTCATGTTCATGGGCGAGGAAGAAGGCCTGCTTGGTTCCAAAAGTTATGTGAAGGAATCGATGAAGGATAAAAGCATTGATCAGATCCGTTTCATGCTGAACTATGATATGACCAATGATCCCAAGGGCTATTCGGCAACAACTGATGCAAGCAAATCGCTGTTCCTTGCAATTGGTGCGATCGCCAATTCACTGGACACTTCTTTCAAGAACAGTTTCCGCGCCGGCGCCGGTTTGCACAGCGACCACCAGCCGTTCATGCTACAGGGCGTTCCAACCGGTGGAGCAGGAGGGGGCAGCCTGCCTAATAATGCGGGTCCATGTTACCATGCAGATTGCGATAACTTCAAACTGGTGGACGAAAAAGGTATGAAGAACACCGTTCGTTTCAATGCCATGCTGATCTACGGGCTGGCAGATGCCACGGATGTAATGTCGAAAAGACTGAGCGACGAGGAAACAAAAGAACTGCTGCTGAAATCAAACCTTAAAGAGCCGCTGCAGATTGCCGGAGAGTGGCGCTGGAAGGATTAAGTAAAAATTCAAAAAAGTAAAAAGTAAAAAAACTACTTTATCGAAGGATGCAGTCTTTCTCAGAGCAGCTTTTTTACTTTTTACTTTTGAATTTTTACTTTACTCCGCCCTCTTTCAGCCATCTCAAATCTCCCATGACTTTGTTATCTTTGCCCCCTATGTCACACGAAGAAAAGAAAGAAGAAAGAAGTCTTAATTTCCTGGAAGAGATTATTGAAGCGGACCTGGCTTCGGGCAAGTACAAATCGATCATGACCCGTTTCCCGCCAGAGCCGAATGGCTATCTTCATATCGGTCACGCAGCCAGTATTTGCCTCAATTTTGGACTGGCAAATAAGTACGGCGGCGGCACCAATCTCCGGTTTGACGATACCAATCCCACCACAGAAGAAACGGAATACGTTGAAAGCATCAAAGACGATGTCCGCTGGCTTGGTTTTAAATGGGCCAACGAGTTATATGCGTCCGATTATTTCGAACAATTGTACGAATATGCCGTCACGCTGATCAAAAAAGGATTGGCTTATGTAGATGACAGTACATCAGATGAAATTGCTGAACAGAAAGGAACGCCCACACATCCGGGTCGCCGTAACAAATACGCGGAAAGATCGGTGGAGGAAAACCTCCAGCTGTTTGCAGATATGCGCGCCGGAAAATATAAGGACGGTGAGAAAGTAGTGCGTGCAAAGATCGACATGGAATCGCCTAACATGCTGATGCGCGATCCGATCATCTACCGCATCAAACATGCAAAGCATCACCGCACAGGTGATACATGGTGCATCTATCCGATGTATGATTTCGCACACGGACAAAGCGATTCGATCGAACACATCACACACTCCATCTGTACGCTTGAGTTTGTGCCCCACCGTGAAGTTTACGACTGGCTGATCAACAAGCTGGAGATCTTCCCCAGTAAACAATACGAATTTGCCCGCCGCAACCTGACCTATACCGTCATGAGCAAGCGCAAGCTGCTTCAACTGGTAAATGAAAAACATGTTACCGGCTGGGATGACCCGCGCATGCCAACGATCTCGGGTATGCGCCGCAGGGGATACACGGCCCAAAGCATCCGTGATTTCAGCGACCGCACCGGCATCGCCAAACGGGATAATATCGTGGATGTTGGCCTGCTTGAATTTTTCGTCAGGGAAGACCTGAACAAAAAAGCATTGCGCAGAATGGTGGTGTTTGATCCGGTCAAGGTTGTGATCACGAATTATACGCAGGATGAAGAATTGCTGAAAAGCGAAAATAACCCGGAAGATCCTTCAACCGGCGAACGGGATATTCCATTCAGCAAAGAGATCTTCATCGAGCGGGAAGACTTTATGGAAAACCCGCCAAAGAAATATTTCCGTCTTGCACCGGGCGCCATGGTCAGGCTGAAATCAGCCTACATCATCAAATGCGATGAGGTAATAAAAGATGAGAACGGAAACGTAACCGAACTGCATTGCTCATACATCCCTGAGAGCAAGAGCGGCGCTGACACTTCCGGTATCAACGTAAAAGGAACCCTGCACTGGGTAAGCGTCAAGCATGCGATCACGGCGGAAGTGAGACTGTATGACCGCTTGTTCAAAGTGGAAGATCCATCCAGCGAAGAGGGCGATTTCAAAGACTATATCAACCCGGATTCATTACACGTGGTGAAGGCCGTGTATGCTGAGCCGGCTTTGAAAAATGCAAAGTTTGATGAGGCGTACCAGTTTATCCGCAAGGGATATTTTGTGCTGGATAAAGACAGCAGCACCAGCGGAATGGTATTCAACCGCACCGTTGGATTGAAAGACAGTTGGAAACCACAGGGGAAATAATTACCATGCATAAAAAAAGACCAGCCGTTTGAGCTGGTCTTTTTTTATGGTCAGGATTTCTTTCTGTCGCCGAGAATAAAGAATACACCGGCTACAATGGCAATGCCACCCGCGTATACAGGCCAGCCGATCCATTTGTTTTCCTTTTTATTTACTTCGATCGGGCCGACATCAACGACTTTCTTTTCAGTGGTAACAGAGAAGCCGCGATAAATGAGCATAAGGATACCGGCGGCGACTAAGATTATTCCGAGGGTTTTCATGATGTTTTTTAGGGAGAGTATTACAAATGACAGACCAATTCGTATAATGACAGATCAAACATCAATCAGGCCATAAGCACAACGTCTTACAATTGTCTCCTTCCTCCTTATTGCGTATCATCCAAAACCGGCTTTTTCGTTCTCGTGATCACATTATTGGACAGCTCATTAGCAGAAGGTGCAATATCCTGCATCACACGGGATGGATACCTGTTTGTATCGAACTTGCCCGTCCAGTCGGCATTCTTGCTGTCTCCAATGAGTATACCCACGCCACAGCTGTCAATATTGTTGTGTGTTATTGAACAATCACTGGCAGCAATATAAAAACCGGTCTCCTCTTTGCCTTTGGCCATGCCGTACATGAGCCGGATGCCCGTGGGCAATCCCACCAGCTTATTACGGCTGATTGTATGATGGGTTCCATTGATCCTGACACCGCCGGTTCCTCCCTTGATCGTATTGCTGTCGATGATACATTCATGTCCGCCACGCATCACCAGCTCACCGTCGCAGTCTTGCAGGTAATTGCCGATATAGCTGTTCCCCGAACTTTTATTGCTGATGACCTCTGCTTCTCCTTTGCAGGCAATGAAACGATTGCTCCGCACAATGGAGTAAGCGTATTGATTGCCCAATAACACCGGATCCTGGCCCACCTGTACGCATTCTCCTCCGTTCGCATTTTTCCAGCTGACCCTGGGTTTGTCCCTGAAAACATTCTGATCGATCAGCGTATGTTGCGGCACTTCTTTCTCACTAATGCGGACCTGCACTTCCATGTTATCGATATTGCCGGTGAAGCTGCAATGATCGATGCGGTTATCTTCAGCGTTGCCGGATATCATCACCAGGGGCATATACTGCGCATCGGCGGTATCCCGGGTGAAAGTACATTCCGTAACCCGGCATGACAGTGTATTTTTCAGCTCAACTAAAATGCCGGAGGATGTCTTTCCTTTTAACAGCCGGCAGTCGGCGAAACTAAGACCAGATAGAATGGTAAACGCTCCGGTGAGCCTGAACACAGGTTTATCTGCTTTACCGGAGAAGATCACCTTGCCCGCAATTTCCGCGCGGATGATAATGGGTTTATCGGCCGTGCCACGTGTATCAATGGTCAGTGACCAATTGCTATAGTTACCATTCGCGATAATAATGGCATCACCCGGATGCAGGATGCTTGCTGCTTTTTGAAACTCTTCAGGTGTTGATACTTTATGATCTGTAGCAGATGCGTACAGGAAGGACAGTAATAACAATAGTGTAATGGCAGAAGATTTCATCGTTAGATTTTCATTGAACGATCTTAAAGATAAAGCGACAGGATTCATTGATCCGGATCTTTTCACGGAAACGATTTAGAGGCAAACGGCAGGTTATCACAACACTGCAAAATCCTCATACAGGAAGAGCAATAAAGTAAATGAACAGTATAATAGACATTGCGAAACAATGTTAAGGCAGTGATTCAATTGAAAGCCGTTGTATAATCAGTTGCGATTTTTTCAAAGGTGTTATACCTTATTTCTATTATTCTCAGAAAAAAGTCTATCTATAATATTGATTTTAAAATAATTACACAAACAAACACACTCCGTTTACAGTTTTAAATCTACATTTGAAATGCTGTTTGAATTGAATCAATACTGAACGGGATATTCCTGGAAGGGAGCAGGGTCTTCTATTGTACGGATATTTTCCGTACATTTGAATATTGAAATACAGTTTATGAAAGCTGAAATGACACGCTTTGACACCCGGCTTCCCGAATCTCAGAAAGAGTTTTTCCAGTATGCTGCTAATCTCGGTGGCTACCGTACACTGAGTGAATTTGTCATTGTATCTGTTCAAAGCAAAGCAGAAGAAATTGTTGAAAAGCATAAGGCGATCATCGCTTCTGCCAAAGATCAGCAGATTTTCTTTGATGCAATCATGAATCCTCCAGCACCGTCCAGGAATCTGCGAGCAGCCGTGAAAAAATATAATAAACAGACGAAGACGAAATGATTTTTTCGACATGGACTTTTTGACGATTGCTCTCGGTGGCATACACGAGAAGGAAAAATTTCAATGTGGTAAACCGCTGCTTGATGACTATTTACATAAACAGGCTAAGCAGGATATAAAAAGAAAGCTATCGGCTTGTTTCGTTTTAGCCGATCAGCAGAGTGTCAAAGGCTATTATACCCTTTCGACCGCTTCTCTTGACAGAGCTCAACTTCCGCCCGAAGTCATTAAGAAGCTGCCTCCGTCTTATACCAATCTTCCAATGACATTATTAGGCAGGCTGGCGGTCAGTGTTGAGTGGCAGCGCCAGGGAATAGGAGAGTTGCTTCTGGTAGATGCCCTCAAACGTTGCTATCTGGCTTCTTTGCAGGTTGGGTCAATGGCTGTGATCGTTGATCCGATTGATGAGGATGCAGTTAAGTTTTACGATCGATATGGTTTTATTCGGCTATCGGACAGCGGTAAAATGCTGCTGCCTATGGCAACGGTCGCACAGTTGTTCAAAGATTAGCAAATACTGGAAACCCTGCAATGTACTCCGACAAAAGAGGTAGCTCGTTTTAAATTTGATGATGTGATGTTACCCGCTTTTTTGCTTGATATATTATAAGTGTATTGACTGATGTCCACAATCGTTTTAACATATCACTATCACCGCCAATCCCAAATCACCACCGCCCATTCATCCAATTCATCTCTATGCGTATGAATGATCTTAAATCCAACTTTCTCATGCGCACGAAGAGAGCGATGATTACGCGTGGCTATCTCGGTGATAAGAGCATCATAAGTGTGGCTATAGGCCTCCCTGTGGAAATCATATAACAATTGAAAAACTCCCTGACCGCGATAATCCTTATCCACACAAACCTGCCCCATCACATAATAAGAGAGACTGGAAACCGGTTCTCCGTTATAAGAAAGCGTGTCCAGTAAGCTATACATCGGTTCAAGACCAGGGACCAGTCGCCGGCAATCAGGCGCCATAGTAAGTGCATAGCCTGCTAACCTGTCGCCTTCTTTAACGATCACGCTGGGCGCCAGTTGATGCATTTGCTGAAGAAGGGGAAGCGTATGACGCAGCGTCACGAAACCCTGATCCTTTTGCTCACCGGCAGAAAGATTGGTCAGTAAATTTTCCTGCTGCAAAGAAAGGATCTGCTGCAATTCAGTATCATTCGCCACCAGGGAAGGTATCAGTTTTCTATTTGTATTCTCCATAAACTTCGCGGAGCGTATCTGCGATCTCTCCCAACGTACATTTATTTTCAACGGCCTCGATCACAGATGGCATGATGTTCTGGCCGCTCACTACGTGATCATTTAATATCTGCAGGCACTGATCCACTTTTGCATTATCGCGATTCGCGCGCAGCTTGTTCAGTTTCTCTGTTTGCAATGTGCGGATGCTGTCATCGATCTTGAAGATGGGAATGGATTGTTCCTCTTTTACCTGGAACTTATTGACCCCAACAATGATCTTATCATTTGATTCGATCTGGCGTTGATATTCATATGCGCTTCGCGCGATCTCATCCTGTATAAAACCTTCTTCAATGGCCGATACACTGCCACCCATCGCATCGATCTTTTCGATCAGTTTCCAGGCGGCTTCTTCCACTTCATTGGTCAATGACTCGATAAAGAAAGAACCTGCCAACGGATCAACAGTGTCAGGAGCGCCGCTTTCAAATGCAACGATCTGTTGCGTACGTAATGCAATACGTGCGGCTTCTTCTGTAGGAAGGCTTAATGCTTCATCAAAACCATTCGTATGTAAAGATTGCGTACCACCCAGTACAGCTGCAAGCGTCTGTATCGTTACCCGCGAAATATTATTGAGCGGCTGTTGCGCAGTTAAGGTGCTACCACCGGTCTGACTGTGAAAACGCAGCATCATCGCTTTGGGATCAGTCGCTCCAAGACTTTTCATCATCTTCGCCCACATGCGGCGCGCCGCCCTGAACTTCGCTACTTCTTCAAACAGGTTATTATGTGCATTGAAGAAGAAGGAGAGACGTTTGCCAAACACATTTATATCCAGCCCTTTTTCCTGCGCGGCCTTTACATAGGCTTTTCCATTGCTTAATGTAAACGCGATCTCCTGCACGGCAGTTGAGCCCGCTTCACGGATATGATAACCGGAAATAGAGATCGTATTCCATTTGGGAAGATCCGATGCGCACCATTCGAAAATATCGGTGATAATGCGCATGGAAGGTTTGGGCGGATAGATATACGTGCCGCGCGCAGCGTATTCCTTCAATATGTCATTCTGTATAGTACCGGAGATCTTTTTCAGATCGGCGCCCTGTTGTTTTGCAAGTGCTACATACAATGACAGCAGGATAAAACCAGTTGCATTAATGGTCATCGACGTGGAAACATCTTCCAGCCTGATACCGTTAAAAAGCGTGGCCATATCCTCAATACTATCGATCGCCACACCCACTTTTCCCACTTCACCTTCCGACAATGCATGATCACTGTCATAACCGATCTGTGTGGGCAGATCAAATGCCACGCTCAGGCCCATCACACCCTGTGAAAGCAGGTAATGATATCGCTTATTGCTCTCTTCAGCCGTTGAAAACCCGGCATACTGCCGCATGGTCCACAACTTTCCGCGATACATATCAGGCTGCACACCGCGCGTGAACGGATATTCACCCGCATTCTCCTTTGGTGGTATATTCAGCGGTGAGTCGGCGGAATAGATCTGGGAGATTTCGATCCCGGAGTCGGTCTGAATTTTCTTTGTGTCGGACATTAGCGGCGATTGTAAGGTTTGAAAGTATACAAGTTCCAGAGGTTCCAAAGGTTTCAGAGGTTCCAGAGGTTGTCGTAAAGGATAGACCCCTATCGACCATCCAGAACTTTTCAAAAGAGTTGAAAGTTCCGGAAGCTAAGTAAACTTCTGCCCGTTACGACAACCTCTGGAACCTCTGACACCTTTTGAACCTCTGGAACCTTCTTATTACTTCATCAGTTTCTTCGCTTCAAAGTTCAACGCTTCCAACACGATCGAATGCAGCGCCCCTTTCTTCTGCGTCATCACAAATTCCAGCAATCGTTTATTCAGTTCAATGCCTGAAGCGTCAGGAGGCAGGGTAGAGCCGACCTGGTTTATGATCAGCATGTTTTGTTCTTTCAGGTTATTTACGGCTTCCCAGGCGACAGGGCTTACATAGATCTGTTGTGATGCGTTGTATTCGAACTCCTGTTTAATACTTTCGATGAGCAGCATTTGCATGTCGCGGGCATTGAATCCGGGCTGATTGGCGCGGCTGACCAGGTTAGGGATAGCGATACGTTCTGACAGCATGACCAGTCTTTCATAAGCCTGCAATTGCAACGGTCGGGTAGAAAAATTGTCTTTGTCTCCGGCCAGCTTTGATTGTTTGGCGGAACCGCGATTGGTAAAAAAAGAATAGAGAGCAACAATCAGTGCAAGAGTAGCAATCAGGATAGCGATCAGGCTAGTAGACATTGGGATTGGTTTTTACGAGTAACAAAAATAGGCAGAAGATCCTTTTTTAAAATCAATAATCGTTTGGCCGGGCGATGTTGGATGTTCGATGGTTGATGGTCGGTCCTGCTGAAAATGCTTTCGTTCTTTTGTTATTCCCGAAGCCGAACATTGACCATCCAACGTCACCCAACTAACCCCTTTACGATTTGAAGAGATCTTACTGAATGACACATAACGTTTTAAAAATGAAAATCTTGCCCTTACGGGTATTTATTCCGGAATCATTTACCGGCTCCATTCGTATGCAGGAATCGTGCAAACCTTCACTCGGCTGAATTGATTATTTTTGCCAAATGGAATCAGCAATAAAAACGCCGGTGACACTTTCTGCCGGTGCGATCAAAGAAATAAAACGATTAATGAGTGAACCCGGATTCGACACCACGCAAAGCCTCCGTGTAGGCGTAAAAGGCGGCGGTTGTTCGGGTATGTCTTATATCCTCGGCTTCGATCACAAACAGGAAACCGACCAGGAATTCGAGATCGAAGGCATTCCCTGCGTCATGAACCGCTCACATGAGATCTACCTCTACGGCATGCTGGTGGACTGGCAGGATGGTCTCAACAACCGGGGATTTGCGTTTAAGAATCCAAATGCGAGTAATACGTGTGGGTGTGGGACGAGTTTTGCGGTGTAACGGGGGGAGAAAGGTTCCAGAAGTTCCATAGGTTTCAGAAGTTCCATAGGTTATCGTAACGAATGGTAAATTTATTTTAACCACCGAACTTTTTATCAAGGTTTGTTATGTCGCGCAACCTGTGAGCCCGTTCCTGCTTTTTTAACCTCTGGAACCTCTGAAACTTATGAAACCCCTGGAACCTCTTCCACAGTGATAAAAGAAAAGCCCCGGTTTATGACCGGGGCTTTTCTTTTATCACTGTGGAAGTTATGCCTTTGTTGTAGTAGAAGAAGCCGGTGGAGTAGCTTTCGCTGCTTCTTTCTCTTTCTTACTTCTTCCAAGGTTGATCAGCATTGGAGCTGCCACGAACATAGAAGAGTAAACACCTGTAATTACGCCGATCAGCATCGCGAAGGCGAAACCGCGGGTTACTTCACCACCTACCAGGAAGATGATCAGGATGGTAAGGAATACGGTCAGCGAGGTCATGATCGTACGGCTCAGTGTTTCATTGATCGCACGGTTGATCGTTTCCGGCAACGGAGCTGAAGGATACAGCTTTCTGTCCTCACGGATACGGTCAAAGATGATCACCGCTTCGTTCATAGAGAAACCAATTACCGTCAGGATCGCAGCGATAAAGTGCTGGTCGATCTCAAGTGTGAACGGTACATGTCCTCTCGCAAAAGAGAATACGATAAGCGTTACCAATACGTCGTGCAACAGGGCAATGATCGTACCTACTGAATACCTCCAGTCGCGGAAACGGATGAAGATATAAAGGAAGATCACGAAGATCGCAAACACGGTTGCCTTGATCGCACCTGCTTTCAGGTCATCAGAGATCGTTGGCAATACGGTTTTTGAACCCATTTTGTATTGCTTGTCAAACTGGGTATAGCTCAGGTTGGCAGGCAGATATTTCTTCAAACCTTCGTATAGTTTGTGTTCAACCAATGAATCCGCATCAGGTCTTGTATCCTTGATCAGGTAAGAAGTAGTGATATCAAGTGTTCTTGTATTACCAACAGTTTTGATCACCGGGTTCTCACCGTCAAATGTTGCCTTCAGTTCGTCACGTAAAGACTCCACCTGGTTAGCCATGTTCTGGTCAAAGTGAATGGTATAGCTACGGCCACCATTGAATTCCACACCATAATCAAACCCATGGAATACAGAAGAGATACCCAATGCCAGCACGATGAACGAGATAACAAAGGCTTTCTTACGGAATCCGATAAAGTTGAATTTCGCCTGCTGGAAGATCTTCCTTGAAGCGCTGGTGAAATATTTAAGGTGAATGTTCTTTTTATTGAAGATCTCAGTGATCCATCTTGTAACAAGTACACCAGAGAACAGCGACAACAGGATACCGAGGATCTGCGTGGTTGCAAAACCCTTCACCGGACCCAGTCCGAAATAGAACAGGATCAGTGAAGTCAGCAGGATCGTGATGTGACCGTCAAGGATCGGAGCCAGTGAACGTTTGAAGGCTTCATTCACCGCAGGCAGATAACCTTTGCCTTTGGTAAGTTCTTCCTTGATACGTTCTTTGGTAATTACGTTCGTATCTACCGCCAGACCGATGGTCAGGATCAGACCAGCGATACCAGGAGCTGTCAGCGTAGCACCCAGACCGGCCAGGATACCTACAGTGAACAACAGGTTCAATACGAGTGCGATGTTTGTAACCCAACCGCTGCTGTTATAATATATTAACATCAGTGCGAAGATCACGAGGAATGCTACGGCGAAGGAAACCATACCACCGCGGATCGCATCAGCGCCGAGTGTTGGTCCGACTGTCTGATCTGCAACGATCTTGGCAGGAGCAGGCAGTTTACCGATCTTCAGCATATTCGCCAGATCTTTTGCTTCTTCCACACTGAAACCACCGCTGATCTGAGAAGTACCGCCATCGATCACTCCATTTACATTTGGTGCAGAGTAAACGATATTATCAAGAACGATCGCGATTGGCTTGTTTACGTTCTCACCGGTCATCTTAGCCCAGTCACGCGCACCAGAGCTTGTCATGGTCATACGAACTTCAGGCTTACCGCTCTGGTCATAGTCCATCGCTGCAGTGCTTACGGCGTCACCTTCGATCTTCGCACGGTCGCGGCCAAAAGTTTTGATCGCATATAAAGGAACGAATTTCGCAACATTGTTTTTTCTGTCACGCTCAGGAATACCAAACATCCAAACCAGCTGGGAAGGGAAGCTGGCTTTAATAGCCGGTGTTTCCAGGTAAGAGCGGACAAGCGCTGTATCTCTGATGGCAACATAAGCGATCGCCGGGTGGAATACCGTACGGCCGTTTGGCCCCTGCTGTGCATCGATGAACTGCATATAGTAGTTCAGGTGCTTGGTTGCATCAGCCTGGTTTTGCTGGTCAAGGCCGCCAGGATTTTTAGCTGTGTCTGGCTTTTGATCGAACGCCAGGTTTGTATCTGCAGGATTCTTAGGCTTTGTTGTGTCGATATTTTTTGTTGTATCGATCGCCGCTTTTGCAGTCGTGTCTTTTTCTTTACCACCCATCATTGCGAAGAAAATACCATCAGCTTTTACAATGCTTGGGTAAACTTCACCGATGTTGTATACTTCCCAGAACTGGAGATTCGCAGTTGATTGAAGGATTCTTCTAACCCTTTCTTTATCCTGAATACCTGGCAGCTCAACGGAGATAATGCCACGGTCACGGTCAGGGTTGATGCTTGGCTGGGCAACACCAAACTGGTCGATACGTGTGCGGATAATGCGGAAAGTATTATCGAACGCATCTTTGGAAAGTGTCTGCAACACGCCGGATACTTTTGTATCGGGATCGCCTGGTTTGATGAGGTCTTTATTTGCGGAAGAGAACAGGCCAGACATTTTGTTTGGTCCGGCAAGTTTCTGAAATTCTTCGGTAAACAGGTTGATGAAGTTTGCATCGCTGTTTGCTTTTTTTACGTTTGCATTCTGCAATGCCTGCAGGAAGTTGGGATCTTTGGAATTGTTGCTTAATGTTTTCAGCAAACCGGTCATTTCCACTTCCAGTGTCACGTTCATGCCGCCCTGAAGGTCGAGACCGAGGTTCAGTTCCTCTGACTTAGCTTTCTGATAGCTGATAGCACCGGTGATGCCATAAGTGATCGTTTCGTCTTTGGTGCTGTCTTTAAGACGATTCAGTCTCTCATTAAACAACCTGTCCTTTTCTTCATCTTTCGCTTCAGGATAGTTGACTTTAACGAAGCTCTCAGCACGCGCTGCTAACTTTTTTTCGTGATTCTGAACAAACCAGGTAAAAGATAACTGGTAAAGTGAGTAGATAATAAGCAGGATCGTAAAAAATCGAACCAAACCTTTCAGTTGCATACTTTGTTGTTTACGTTTTTTCGGTTCTTTACTCCGCTATGGCAGGCGGGTAAAGGCTTCAGGGATTTTTAAGGATGGCAAAGATAATGGTTTCAGCCATATATTGTTAGCGCATTTATTGGCTCCCAAAAACATTTATAAAGTTAATTTTCAGCCTATTACACATTCTAAATCCACAGGCGTGGACAAGTGCTGCCGCCGTTCGTGCCCCCGGCGAAGTCAAAATTCAAAAGTAAAAAGTGAAAAAGCTTCGTTGACAGCGACTGATTTCCCGCCGTGTGATAATAAAAAGGCAGTGAATACCTAATCGAGAAGTGGGGTAAAATAGTTTCCGCTTATCCACATATTTTATCGGTTATATCACAATTCCGTTAAACAGTTTTTAAATAAATAATCGATTCATTCAAATTCCTACATTTGCACCCGCGTATACAGTACGCGAATTATAAAACGCGGATTACGCGAATCAGGCGTAAGCGTTTCGATCAGTTTACTGTTAGCAGAATTGCAATTTGCAACCCTTCTTCTCAGAGACTATGATCAGTTACTTCCCAGTAAACTCTTAATTCGCGTAATCAGCGCAAAAAATTCGTGTGATCAAACAGAATATTCAATCAAATACACTTTTGTATGCAGTTATCATCGCTCTTGCAGCGCTTCAATGAACCAGAGACCCTCAAAATGGCAAAACTTGGCCGTGAATTAAGGGCACAGGGTATCGATGTGATCGATCTTAGTTTAGGTGAACCGGATTTTGATACACCGGAACATATTAAGGAAGCAGCAATAAAGGCGATCAAGGATAACTTCAGTCATTACACTCCGGTTCCAGGTTACCTGGATCTGCGCGAAGCGATCTGCACAAAATTCAAACGCGATAACAATCTCGATTATAAACCCGAGAACATAGTTGTATCTACAGGTGCGAAACAAAGCCTGGCGAATGTCATCCTCGCTTTGGTGGATGAGAACGATGAAGTACTGATCCCAACTCCTTACTGGGTTACTTACAGCGAACTCGTAAAGATCGCGCGCGGAAGGGTAGTGGAGATCAAAACAAGTGCAAAGGCTGGTTTCAAGATCACCCCTGAACAGCTGGAAGCAGCGATCACTCCGCATACGAATGTGTTCCTCTTCTCTTCACCTTGTAATCCAAGCGGCGCTGTATACAGCAAGGCTGAGCTGGAAGGACTGGTGAATGTATTCCGCAAACATCCGAACATCACCATCATCTCTGATGAGATCTATGAATACATCAACTTCGTTGGCAAACACGAGAGCATCGCGCAGTTTGAAGATATCAAAGATCGGGTAGTGATCGTGAATGGCCTCAGTAAAGGTTTTGCGATGACCGGTTGGAGATTGGGTTATATTGCGGCTGATCCGATCATTGCAAAAGCATGCGAGAAGATCCAGGGACAATTCACCAGCGGTACTTCTTCCATCACGCAAAAAGCGGCTGTTGTTGCATTAACGACTGACCTGCGTCCTTCAATGGAAATGGTAAAAGAGTTTACCCGCCGTCGCGAGCGGGTGATGGAACTGATCAAAGATATTCCCGGCGTGGAGTGTTCAGCGCCTGCCGGTGCATTCTATATCTTCCCGGATATCAGCTATTATTTTGGAAAATCTGATGGCACTACCACTATTCATACATCAGGTGATCTGTGTATGTACCTCCTGAATACGGCGCACGTTTCTTCCGTAATGGGTGAGGCGTTTGGCGATCCTGCCTGTGTGAGATTTTCTTTTGCGAACAGCATGGAGAAGATCGAAGAGGCATGGGGAAGGATCGGAAAGGCGTTGGCGAAGTTGAAATAAGCGGCTCTCCGGTTATTAACAAGTTAGAATAGTTTGAGGGTTTAAAAGTTCAAAGGCTCGAAAGGTCTTGAACTTTTGAACCCTTTTATATTCCGGGCGCATAATACTTACTTCCAGACTTCACCCATCACCGCACTCATCGGCGCAGCCATGGGCGCATCTCCGAAATTTTCGGCCAGTTCTTTTTCAAGCCTGATTCTTATCTCTTCAATCCAGGACGGATTCCGCGCCCCGATATCATCATAGATCCCACCTTTTAAAAGACCGCTTGCGGCTTCCTTTGCTGTCTCACTCACCGATAAAAGCTGCTTCTTTTCAATAGAGATATTGTCAAATCCCGCATGCCGCAATAATGAAGTAATGAGCGCTTCATCGTGCATTGAAGTCGGAAGCCCATACGACTCCGGTAATGGCTTATCCAGATATTCCATGGCAATCGATCTGGCAAACCATGATGCCTTATTGTTCTCCTGTTTATCCCAGGTGGTGAATAAAAACTGTCCACCTGGTTTAAGGACGCGATAAACTTCAGTAAGTGCCCGATGCTTGTCAGCAACAAACATAAGACCGAAGCAACATACAACAAGATCAATACTCTCGTCATCAAACGACAGTTCCTCCGCGTCTATATGCTGCCAGGTGATATCAGCACCGTGCAATTTTTCTTTGGCAATTGCCATCATATCCTCACTGATATCGGAAGCGATCAGTTTTGCATCAGCAGGGAGCTTTGCACGGATATGACGTGTAACACGGCCTGTACCGGACGCAATTTCGAGCGCAACAGCAACCCCGGCAGGAACGATTCTTTTTGCCATTTCTATCGCATAGGGCTCAAAATAAAACGGACCAAAGAACTTGTCATAGTGAATGGCTGTTTTCGCCGGAAAGTCCGGAGTATCGTTTCTTGCCGAAGACTTATCCATTATACTCATTATTTTACTGTATTCCATTTGACGGCTGAACGCTTCCAGGCTCTGACCCTGGATCAAAAGTAAATGATGTCGCCGAAAATGCACTGTGGCTCATATTTATGAGGCCCTATGCAACGGTTTGGTCAGCAAATTAAAATGGCTAAGTGTTCGATTTATCCTGGGACGGCATATATTTGAATTTGTCTGAATTAAATACTGTCTATGCAAAAAATGAATACCTGCCTTATGAGCTTCTTCGCAGTGATCATTTTTGCGTCCAATTTTTTGGGAGGGTGCTCCTCAACGGAAAAGATAGATGAAAAAAAACTCTTAGGGATTTGGAATATGCTACCGGATTCATCCAGTCAATCTTTCTTTAACGGGCAAAATTCCATTGACTATGTTCGCGGTTACAAGCAAGCTGCTTATGATTACAAGATCATTGATGATATATTGATCCAAACTCACAGAGGTTCACAAGAAATATACCAGTGGAGGATTATCAAGTTGACGGACGATTCATTGGTGATCAGGCATATTCGAACAAACTTTGATCGTCATTACTGGAGAAGCAACGCCACTGTCATCGTTCAACGAAACAATTGATAAATTGCAGTAACGAGCTTATTGCTTAAGCAGAGGTATTTTTTTCTTCGCAATCATTTTAAACTTCTCATGCAACGCAACCACCTGCGGTATCACCAATTCCTGCTCGTCATTTACAACCACAAAATCACACAGCTTCATTTTCATCCGCTCATCTATCTGCCGTTTCATTCTTTGCAAGACCTCTTCCCTGGTGATTTTATCACGCTGCATGACGCGCTGAATGCGCAAAGCGGCAGGAGAGTAAACGCCAACGATGTAATCGAGATTGCCGGCTGAACCGCTTTCAAATAAAAGAGCGGCTTCCTTGATAGCGTAAGGAGAAGTTTGCCCTTTCATCCATTTTTCAGAATCGGCAATGGTAGCAGGGTGGGAGATCGAATTCAGCAGTTCCAGCTTTTCCGGGTTGCCGAATACAAGTGAAGCGATATAAGGCCGGTTCAGTAAGCCCTCTGTGGTATAACTTTCGCTGCCGAAATGTTGCAGTACATTCTTTTTTACTTCGGGATCTTCATTCATTACCCTGCGCGCGGCATCATCTGCATAATAAACCGGAATGCCCAGCACATTGAAGATTTTCGCGACCGTGCTTTTGCCGCTGCCTATACCGCCTGTAAGACCGATCCTAACCATAAGACTGCTAATTAAAAAGTCAAAAGTAAAAAGTAACCCCGCTTGACTGTTGAAGACTCTTTCAGGCGTTAAGGGGGGTAATTTTTACTTTTGACTTTTTACTGTGAAATTATTTCTTATCTGCTGCAACAGCATCTTTATTCAACGCTGCTGTCCAATCCATGCTGATCGCAGATTTTTCGATCTTGATATTCATGCCGTGGCTTACATCAATGTTCAGGGTGCCGTCAGGATTGACCGCGGTGATCTTGCCGTGGATACCTGCAATCGTTACGATCCTGGAGCCGGGCTGAAGGTCCTCGATAAATTTCTTCTGGTTCTTTGCACGTTTTGCCTGAGGACGGATAAAGAAAAGCCAGAACACCAATATCATACCACCGAGGAAAATCAATTGGAAGTAACCGCCGCCTCCCGCTGAAGGAGTTGCTTGCAGGAAAAAGATCTGATTCATTCTGTTCTTGTTTTGTTTTTTATTCTATTTCTACTTTGAAATTTAACTGTTGTGGCGCCTGATCAACGTTTGCATCCACATACACTGTTTTATTCTGTACGCCTTTCGGACGGCCGCGGCTGTCAAACTTGGCTTTGATCACGCCTTCTTCACCAGGCGCATATGGTTTCTCCGGCTTTTCAGGTACTGTACAACCACAGCTCGCATACACATTTGTGATCACCAGTGGTTTTGCTCCCGAATTTTTAAAACGATATGTTACTTCCACCACTTCACCTTCTTTGATCTTGCCCAGGTCTTTGAATGTTGAATCCAGCCATTGAATAGAAGTGAAATTGGCCGAATCTTTCTTCGCCATGTCTTTCTGCTCCGTCGTCAGCACCGGTGTTGCAGCTTTCTGATCGCTGCTCTGACAGGCTGCAAATCCGGCGCATACAACCGCCAGAACGATATATATTTTTTTCATCAGTTTTGATTTTAAGGAGGCAAATGTAAGCCTAACTGGTTAAAGTCGGACAGCTTACAGCGTAGTTTAAGCTTTTTTATAGTCCGTTTTCTGCATTTTGCCCTGTTGCGTCAGCTCTTTGTGGATATTGTCAAGAATACCATTCACAAACTGGCCGCTCTGCTGCGTGCTGTATTCTTTTGCCAGGTCGATATATTCATTGATGGTAACTTTTGGAGGAATGGTCTCAAAATACAGGAATTCAGCCACCCCCATTTTCATCAGGATCATATCCAGCAGCGCGATCCGCTCAGGATCCCAGTTCTTCAGCTTGGGAATGATGATCTCCTGGAGATGTTCCGCTTTGTCCTGCACGGTCTGTAACAGACTTTTGGCAAACTGCGCTTTATCCGGGCTCATCAGCTGGACGAAATTGTGAATACCCGGTTTCTGGATATATGCCGCAAGCAGTTGCACTACCATTTCACCATCATCATTCCAGTTGGCAAAATTCTCTTCTATGTGGGAGATGAATGATTCATTGGCCAGCATCATATCATTCAGGATAAACTCGATGATCTTTTTCTCATCGGCTTTATCCCTTGCCTGCGTGGAGATATAGGCTTTATATTCAGGTGTCTCAACCAGTGCCAGATAGACGGACCGCACCATATCCGTGTTCTCACCCGGGCGTGGGCGGTGGGTAAGCTCCGGTTTTTCTTTATTGAACTGTTCCTGTAATGCGGGATCTTCCAGCATTTTCCAAAGCACTTCGTTCCCTGCGATCTTTGTATTTACATTCAGATCTTCGGCAGACGGAAGGTGTTTGCCTGCGCGTTTATGCGCTTCTGTTTCCGAATAACGGGCAACCTGGGTCAGGAACCAGGAGAGATAAATCAGTAAGGAACGGGTCTGGTCAAAATGCTGCTGTAATATCTTTTGTGGCTCCCCGGGCTTCAGGAGTGTTTCCACGGTTTCAATCGTGTAGAGTGTCTGCATCACTTTAACCCGGATATTTCGTCTGCTGATCATTGCTTAAGAACTGTTGAGGCGGCAAAGATAAGCGATTCCTGAGGTGTTTTCCAAGATTTGAAGAGAGTGATTCGATGTTGGATGTCCGATGGTGGATGATCGATGGCCCATGATCAATGTCACTGACATAATTGTATTAAGATCAAAGGCCCATGTTATTCCAACAGTGCGTCCGCCTAACTTCAAACCTGACGGCTTAACAGGACATCGATCATTGCATCGAACAATAATCAGCCGCTACGATCCACAATGGCCGTCTGCGGTCCGCGGTCCGTGGTCTGCCGTCAACCCAACATTTTTTAACCGTCCCGCCCAAATCCAACCATCTGTTTGTAACTTTAAAGCCTGAGCCCTGCATTATCACCCCGTGGCCGGATTTGGAAATTTGCAGGTTCCTGATGATCTTATGACGGATCATGTACCCGTTTCATTTACAAGCTATTCGTTTTTTTCTTCATGCAACAGTCGCAGGACAATACATCACCATCATCGACACCAATAAACCCGCATATACACATCATTCCTTCAGACGAGATCATCCGGTTGTTTGAACAGTCTTCCGTGGCCATCGGAATGCTGAAAGGAAAAGATATGATCATTTCCGCCGGAAATGAGGCCATGTTCCGGATCTGGGGATTGAATAAAGACGCACAGGGAAAGAAGCTTGCCGATGTGTTGCCTTCCGTGATGAAGGAAGGTTTCGGTGATATCCTGCGCAGCGTTTTTGAGACCGGTATTTCCTATAGCGATTATGAATACCAGATCTATCTGCAGCGGGATGGTGCCCCTTACGAAGCTTATTACACCTTCAATTACAGTCCGTATTTCGATGCCGATGGCCAGACTGCAGGCGTCATCGTCAATGCCGTAGAAGTAACACCAAGAGCTTTGCTGAACAAACGTGTGGCAAAAAGCGAAGCCGATTACCGCCGCCTGATCGATAATTCACCGGTAGCCATGTATGCCTGTGACAAAGACGGCTTTATCACTCAAAGCAACCGCGCAGCAAAAGAACTATTCGGTCATGCGCTGGAACCCGGTCTGGACCGCTGGACCGGCGCCTGGAAAATGGCGGGGGAAGATGGGCAATTTATTGCGCCAGATCAATCTCCAATGGCTATCGCATTACAAACAGGTCAGATCCCGGAACAACAGGAAATAACATTGCAAAACCCTGACGGAACCTTGCGCGTGGTCATTGATCACCCCCAGTTATTTCAGGCCGACAACGGCGAGATCGCGGGGGGCCTGAATGTAGTGATCGATATAACAGAGCGGAAACTCGCCGAAAAAAATACAGCAAGACTGGCCGCGATCATTCACTCGACCGATGATGCGATCATCAGCAAAAATCTTGAAGGCATCATCACCAGCTGGAACCCGGCAGCGGAAAAACTGTTTGGTTATACAGAAGATGAAATGATCGGGACACCTATCACACGCCTTTTCCCACCGGAAAGAATAGATGAAGAACCCGTCATCCTCAGCCGTATCATGAGAGGTGAACGGATCGAACATTTTGATACCGTGAGGGTCAAAAAAAGCGGCGAGCGGATCGATATTTCACTGACCATCTCACCCGTAAAAGACCATACCGGCAAGATCATCGGCGCATCGAAGATCGCGCGGGACATCACCGCCCGTAAAGTCTTATACAAAGCATTACAGGAAAGCGAACAGAAATTCCGGGCACTGGTCATGCAGGCACCCGTCGGCATCACCATTCTGAAAGGAAAGGATATGATCGCTGAACTGGCGAACGATACTTATCTGCAGATAGTTGACAGAACAAGCGAAGAATTCACCGGTAAAAGCCTATTCGAATCATTGCCGGAAGTAAGATCAGCTGTTGAACCGTTGCTGATGAATATTCTCGAAACAGGCATACCCTATTACGGCAATGAGTTCCGTGTGAACCTCAAACGTCATGGACGTATAGATACAACCTATTTCAACTTCGTTTATCAACCGCTGAAAGAAGCGGATGGCCAGATCTCCGGTATCATCGTTGTCGCCAATGAAGTGACCGAACAGGTGGAAACCAGGCATGCACTGGCAGAATCTGAAAAAGAATTCAAGCGGATGGTGTTGCATTCGCCGATTGCAATGACCATTTTCCGCGGACCTGAGTTCATCATTGAAATGGCAAACATCGAAATGCTTGTCAATATCTGGCGAAGAACAGAGAAAGATGTGATCGGTCGTAAGGCACTGGAAGTATTTCCTGAACTGAACAACCAGAAGTATCCTGAATTGTTGCGTCACGTAATGGTAACCGGTAAGGTGCACCGCGAAACCGAATCACTTGCATTTATACAGGGTGAACATGATCTGAAGAAATTCTATCTCGACTTTGAATATGCTCCACTGTTTGAAACGGATGGTTCTATTTCCGGCATCATGATCACGGTAAACGATGTAACGGAAAAAGTTGAGGCACGTCATAAAGTCGAAGACGCCGAAGCAAGATTACGTCTTGCTGCAGAGGGGACCGGGCTGGCCACCTGGGATCTCAATCTCGTGACCCACGAGATCATTTACACACCAAGGCTCGCAGAGATATTTGGATATGACCGTCATGACCAGCAGCTGAGCTTTGACAGCCTCCGGTCGAGATTGGTGGAGGATGATGTTAAGACGATCGTTTCCCCCGCCTTCCGCGCAGCGATGGAAACAGGCACGTATTACTATGAAGCGCGTGTATTGTGGCCCGACAATTCCATTCACTGGATCCGTACACACGGAACTGTTATATATGACCAGCAGGGCAAGCCTCTGCGCATGCTTGGCACCGTGCAGGATGCAACTGAGCAAAAGAATGCTTCGCAGGTCCTGGAAGAAAGTGAACAACGGTTGAACATTGCGCTGGAAGCAACAGAACTTGGCACATGGGAATTGAACCTGCAAACAAGGCAACCTACTTATTCATCACGTTATCTTCAGATCCTCGGATTTCAACCGCATGAACACCCCGTGCATGCGGAATTGCTGCAGCGCATTCATCCCGATGACCGGGCAAAACGCGATCACGCCATGTCAGAGGCATTAAAGACCGGCCGGCTGGACCTGGAGATGCGCATTGTACAACCCGGCAAAGAACTCCGCTGGATCAGGGCAAGAGGAAAGCTCTTCTATAACAAAGACGGAAATGCTGAACGCATGATGGGCACACTGCAGGATATCACGGATCAGAAAATGGCCTTTATTTCACTGCAGGAAAGCGAAGAGCGTTTCAAGATCGTGGCAGATAGTGCCCCGGTAATGATCTGGATGTCCGGTTCTGATAAGTTCCTGGATTTCTTTAACACAACCTGGCTCAACTTCACAGGTCATACTATCGAGCAGGAAAGGAGAGATGGCTGGCAGAACAGCGTTCACCCCGATGATCTGCGACACACCATCGATCTCTATAATGATGCGTTTGATAAACAGGTCCCGTTCTATACAGAATACAGGTTGTTGAGACATGACGGCGTGTACCGCTGGATCTCCGATAATGCCGTACCGCGTTACGCTCACGGAGAATTCATTGGCTTTATCAGCGCCTGCATGGATATAGATGATGAAAAGAAATTCAATGAACGCCTGCAGCAAAGTGAATTATTATTTAAAACGATCTCCAATGTTTCTCCGGTTGGTCTGTGGATGACGGATGAGAAAGGGGAGAACACGTTTGTAAATGATACCTGGATCAGGTGGACCGGCATCAAACAGACAGGCAATGAGCATGGCTGGTTTCATTCATTGCTGGAAGCAGACAGGGAAGTGGTGAGCCATATCTTTCAGCGAAAGCTGGCAACGCGCGATAAGTTTGTGCTTGAGTTCCGGTTCAAACGCGCGGATGGTTCTGTTCGATGGGCGTTCTCAGAAGGTTATCCCTATTATGACCAGGCGGGTAATTTCGCAGGTTATGCAGGCTCTGTAACAGATATTACCGAACGCAAGCAGGACGAGATCAGGAAAAATGAATTTCTCGCCGTGGCAAGCCATGAACTGAAAACGCCGATCACATCCATCAAAGCTTATACACAACTCCTCGCCAATACTTATCAGCATACGGATGACGCATTTTTGAAAAATGCATTGGCAAAAGTGGAAAACCAGGTCAACAAAATGAGCAAGCTGGTCGGGGATTTCCTGAACCTGTCGAAGATCGAAGCAGATAAGGTATTGCTGCAAAGAGAGCGGGTTGCGTTGAATGAACTGGTGCGTGAAGCTGTGTCGGATATGCAACTGATTTCACCGGGATATGTGATCACGTTACATGTACCGGCAAAAACACTTTGGGTAAATGCCGACAGGGAGAAGATCATGCAGGTGTTGACAAACCTGTTGAACAACGCGGTGAAATATTCGCCGGATGAGAAGGAAATAAAGCTGATCCTTTCAGAAGAAGGCGATGATGCCACTGTTACGATCGAGGACAGAGGTATCGGCATCAAGCCGGGCGAATATGAAAAGATCTTCGAACGTTTTTATCGCGCGGACCCGAATAATATCCGGGTATCAGGTTTCGGAATTGGTCTGTATATTTCCGCCGAAATCATCCGCCGGCATGGCGGACAGATCGGGGTAAAGGGAAAGAAAGACAAAGGGTCTTCCTTTTATTTTAAGTTGCCGGTTACGGAAAAGTAAAATTCTATATTTTTATCCCTGCAATAGTTTAAGACTGATGGCCAAGAAGATTATTATTTACGATGACGATATGGATTTGCTGGAAGTTTGTTCGCTTATCCTTACCGCTAAGAATTTTGAGGTAGTGATAAAAGATAAATGCACCGAGATCCTGGAAGATATCGCGGCAAACAAACCTGACGTGATCCTGATGGATAACTGGATCCCGGATATTGGCGGGGTGAAAGCAACGCGGTTGGTGAAGAATTCTGAATTTGCCCATATTCCGGTGATATTTTTTACAGCCAATAACAATGTGACCGAACTGGCAGCCGAAGCCGGTGCGGATTATTCGTTACAAAAACCGTTTGACATCAGCGAGCTGGAAACGATCGTAACGGCAGCTGTCTCCAGATCTGCAAACCGTTAGATCCCACGGATTATAAGACACTGGTCTCTATGTAGAACAAGGTTGCTAACATAGGACTTCCTTACCGTCCTTCCCGGCTTACCGTTTATTTTTACCGGTAAGCCGGGAAGGACTCAAAACGATTGGATATTTTCTCTTCAGGTTTGTTGTTAGATGGAATTCGCTGATCTATTTTTTTACTATTGAATCGCTTATTGCCTGAATTTGCTTTGATTTGCTGACGCAGAAATCGCAGTTCTGCGCCTTCGGTCAAAAATAACCGCGTAGTCTCCCCGACGCCTTGAATCGTAATTCCCGTGGCTTCCGGGCTTTCAAAACAGGCCGGTGAAATCCGCGCAAGCTGCGGAAGCAAATACGCCAAACTGTCCATAATCAATTCTCTACATACAGGAGAAACTGTAAAACCCGTCAGGATCAGCTATCATTTCCTGCCAGCTCCGGACCGGGGAAATGAAAAAATGTCGGTTTTCCGCCAAGTGGCATATTATTCGCGTACCTTCGCCATCCATTTTTTGATAAAAAACAAAACATCAAAAATCAATACAATTATGGCTAAGAAAGTAAACATTACCCCATTGCATGACAGGGTAATCGTGAAAGCAGCGGCTGCTGAAGAAAAAACTGCCGGCGGTATCATCATCCCCGATACAGCTAAAGAAAAACCTCAGCGCGGTGTAGTTGTTGCTGCAGGCCCTGGCAAAAAAGACGAGCCTGTTACTGTTAAAACCGGCGACACGGTTCTTTATGGTAAATATGCCGGAACCGAGATCCAGGTTGAAGGCGAAGAATACCTGATCATGAGAGAGTCAGACATCCTGGCAATCGTTTAAGCCGGACGTCGTTCCCCAACGAAATTTTCAGCGGATCAAATACAATTCCGTTATCTGATTCCAAACACAAATACAAAACAACATAACATGGCAAAGCAACTCTTCTTCGATATTGAAGCAAGAAATAAGATGAAAAAAGGCGTGGATGTGTTAGCCAACGCTGTAAAAGTTACCCTCGGTCCTAAAGGCCGCAACGTGGTAATCGAGAAAAAATTCGGTGCACCTGGTGTTACTAAAGACGGTGTTTCCGTAGCAAAAGAGATCGAACTGGAAGACCCTATCGAAAATATGGGTGCACAGATGGTAAAAGAAGTAGCTTCCAAAACTGCGGATATCGCTGGTGATGGTACTACTACCGCTACTGTTCTTGCACAGGCTATCATCAGCGAAGGACTGAAAATGGTAGCTGCAGGTTCTAACCCAATGGACCTCAAAAGAGGTATCGACAAAGCTGTTAGCCTGGTGGTGGAAAATCTCCGTGGTCAAAGCCAGACTGTTGGAAGCGACAGCAAAAAGATCCAGCAGGTTGCTACCATCTCTGCCAACAACGATGAAACCATCGGTAAACTGATCGCTGAAGCGTTCGGTAAAGTTGGTAAAGAAGGCGTGATCACTGTTGAAGAAGCAAAAGGTACCGACACTACTGTAGACGTAGTAGAAGGTATGCAATTCGACCGCGGTTATATCTCTCCATACTTCGTTACAAACAGCGAGAAAATGGAAGCTGAACTGCAAAATCCTTACATCCTGATCTACGACAAGAAGATCTCTGCGATGAAAGATATCCTCCACATCCTGGAGAAGGTTGCACAAAGCGGCCGTCCTTTGCTGATCATCTCTGAAGACCTCGAAGGTGAAGCACTGGCTACACTCGTAGTAAACAAACTGCGTGGTACCATTAAAGTTGCGGCTGTTAAAGCTCCGGGCTTTGGTGACCGTCGTAAAGAAATGCTGACTGATATTGCTACACTGACTGCAGGTACAGTGATCAGCGAAGAACTCGGTCACAAACTGGAAGGTGCTGATCTGACTTCTCTCGGTCAGGCTTCTTCAGTTACTATCGACAAAGACAACACGACTATCGTAGGCGGTAAAGGCAAAAAAGCTGATATCACTGCACGTGTTAACCAGATCAAAGCACAGATCGAGAATACAACTTCAGACTACGATAAAGAAAAATTACAGGAGCGCCTGGCTAAACTGGCTGGTGGTGTTGCTGTACTTTATGTAGGTGCTGCTACAGAAGTTGAAATGAAAGAAAAGAAAGACCGCGTGGATGATGCGCTGCATGCAACACGTGCTGCGGTTGAAGAAGGTATCGTTCCTGGTGGTGGTATCGCTTATATCCGTGCCGTTGAATCACTGGAAGCAAAAGTTCGTGGCCAGATCGAAGACGAGCAAACTGGTATGGCGATCGTGAAAAGAGCGCTCGAAGAGCCACTGCGCCAGATCGTTGGCAACGCGGGCCTCGAAGGTTCTATCATCGTTCAGAAAGTAAAAGAAGGTAAAGCTGATTTCGGCTTTAACGCACGCACTGAACAATACGAAAACCTGCTGAAAGCTGGTGTGATCGATCCTACTAAAGTGACCCGTATCGCACTCGAAAACGCTGCTTCTATTGCCGGCATGTTGCTGACAACTGAGTGCGTGATCGCCGACAAACCTAAAAAAGAAGAAGCTCCTCATTCTCATGGAGCTCCTGATATGGGTGGAATGGGCTATTAATCCCGGCCACTTCAGGTTCGTAATATAAAGTTTAAAGGTTTAATTGTTTAAAGGTTTAAAAGCCGGAATTCTGCCGACAACGCAGCTGTTCCAGCCGTAAACCTTTAAACTTTTAAACCTTTAAACTTTTAAACCCATCCTCTTATCAGCTCCCGTCCCGCATTTGCCCGGAACGGGATTTTTCATTTTGTACAGCAGGGAATTATCAATATTTTTAGAAACCTAATCCCTAAATCAATTTCTGACGTTTATGAGGAAAATCTACCTGAATGCAGCGTTGTGCCTGAGTTTGTCTTTTTGTTCATCCATACTGTTTGCCCAAAACAACTGGAAAGAAGTGAATGAAAGCAGTACAGGTAAGGATCTCTTTTCCGGAAAATACAAACCGGAGACTTATAGGATCTTTCAGTTAAATGAGAACACGATGCAGGAAGGATTAAAAGCTGCGCCTTTACGTTCCAAAGTACCGGCAGAATCCTCTTCTTTTGTGATCACCATCCCGGACTCCGACGGCAATCCGATCCGCTTCAAGGCTGTTGAATCGCCAGTAATGGATCCTGCTCTCGCTGCAAAATATCCCGGGATCAAAACTTATTTTGGCCAGGGAATTGACGATCCTGCTTCTACCGTTTATTTTGATTATTCTCTGCGTGGGTTTCATGCCATGGTTTTATCCGCTACAAAGAAGACCATGTATATCGATCCCGTTGACCGGGATGGAAAATATTATGTGGTATTCTCCAGAAAAGATATTGTTAACTATAAGACAGATTTCAAATGTCTTACTCCGGACGCCGCACAAAAAACACTGGACCTGCCATCGCCGGCACTGATCACCGGAAGGGGAGCAGATGATGGAAAACTCCGCACTTACAGACTGGCGCTTGCCTGTACAGGTGAATACGCTGCTTATTTCCTTAATGGCTCCGAAACAACAGATGCACAGCGCAAAACAAAAGTCCTTGCGGCAATGGTGACTTTGCTCAACAGAACAAATGGCATCTATGAGCGCGACTTTGGCATCCACATGAACCTGATCGGGAATAATGATGCGATCATTTATCTTAATGCGGCCACGGATCCCTGGCTGAATGAGTGGAATACTAAAACCCAGCAGACTATCGACAACGTGATCGGAGATGCTAATTATGATATAGGTCACCTCGTGCACCGGGTAGCAAGTTCCGGCGACAATAATGGTAATGCGGGTTGTATCGGCTGCGTTTGCACATCCGGTATGAAAGGAAGCGCTTTTACCTCGCACGTTGAGCCAGAAGGGGATCCCTTCGTGGTTGATTATACCACGCATGAAATGGGTCACCAGTTCGGTGCAAATCATACCTTCTCTTTTGGAATTGAATCCGGATCTACCGTGCAGATGGAGCCAGGCAGCGGAAGCACGATCATGGGATATGCGGGCATTACCGGCGCAGCGGATGTTCAGGCGCACTCTGATGATTATTTCCATGCGGCGAGCATCGAACAGATCACTGATTATATAAAAGGCGCTGCCGGTGGATCTTGTGCTGTAGTCACCAATACAGGCAACAGCATTCCAACAGCCAATGCTGGCCCCGATTACACGATCCCGGCCGGTACTCCGTTCACCCTGACAGGCACAGGCAGTGACGCCAATGCAACAGATGTCCTGTCTTATACCTGGGAGCAATTCAATGACGCGCAGGCCGCTCAGACCAGACCAGTGGCCGGTTCCCTTGTAGGCCCTTTCTTCAGATCCCGCCCCTACAACGCGTCCCCATCAAGAACATTTCCGCAACTGAGCGACATCCTGAATAATGGTAACGCATCAACATGGGAACTCCTGCCAGCAACGCTGGCAATACCATCCTCTGGTAACAACAACAGGCTGCTGACTTTCCGCTTCACTGTAAGGGATAATCATCCGGGTGGTGGAGGAACGAGGGATGATGATATGCAACTGGCAATTCCACAGAACACGGGCCCCTTCCGGGTAACAAGTCCTAACTCAGTTGTTTCCTGGGGTGCCGATACCGATCAAACGATCACCTGGGATGTAGCAGGGTCCAATGCAGCACCTATCAGCTGTACAAATGTGAAAATATCACTGTCCTACGATGGTGGTCAGACTTTCCCCACAGTGCTGTTGGCCAGCACTCCGAACGACGGATCCGAACAGGTGCATTTACCGGCAACAGTCAGCTCCCAGGCACGCGTCAAGATCGAAGCGGTAGGCAATATCTTCTTTGATATATCTAATACAAACTTCAATATCACCGGTCCTGAATTCAACTTTGATAACCCGGCACCAGCGATCATTACCTGTACACAAACCTCAGCTTCAATTACGCTGGGTACAAGCTCAAGCCTTGGCTTTAATACACCGGTTAATCTGACAGCATCGGGTGTTCCCGCAGGCACAACCGTTACATTCGGAACAAATCCTGTTACGCCTGGCAACAGTTCAGTTGTAACATTGAACAATGTAAACACATTGACTGCTGGTACATCCTACGTGATCACTATCACAGGTGCAGCAGGTGCTGTAGTGAAAACAAGACAACTGACATTTACGGTTCAATCGTTAACGCCACCAGCAATCAGCGCACAGCCTCAATCTGTATCGACCTGTATCGGGTCAAATACTACGCTATCCGTCACTGCATCCAACGTGGTAAGCTATCAATGGCAACTGAGCACGAACGGCGGAACAAGTTACAGCGCAGCGCCGGGAGTGAACAATGCCGCGACCTATACGGTTTCAGCGCCGGGCATTGACATGAACGGTTATCGTTACCGTGTTCAGGTAAATGGTACCTGCTCACAATCTATCACATCAACTGCGGCCGTTCTCACTGTGATCGCACCGGTTACCATCAGCACACAGCCTTCAAACGTCACTATCTGTGAAACCGGCAATGTGACCTTTACCACTGCGGGAACAAGCACAATACCGGTGATCTATCAATGGCAGGTCAGCACTAACGGCGGTACATCATTTACCAATGTTGTCAACGGCACCAATTATACGGGAGCGACAACGGCCACCCTTGCCGTGAGCAATGTTGCTTCTTCAATGAACAACTACCTGTATCGTGCATTACTGTCAAGTGCGACATGTACAGCTCCTGCGGTCACCAACGCAGTAACACTAACGGTCAATGCAAGGCCAACCGTTCAGTTGTCGGCATCTCCACTGATAAATCTGCTGCCCGGGCAGACAACAACCATCAGTGCGGCGATCACGCCTGCACCGACCGGTTTCAATATTTCGTGGACCAGGGACGAACAGATACTGGCTGGTATCAACGGCACAAGCTATCTCGTGGATTCCGTTGAGGTAGGCAATTACCAGGTAAGCATTATCAATCCGACTACGGGATGTAATAACAAATCGAACGTGCTGGCTATTGGCGCAACAGCAAGCACCAACCTGTTCATTTTCCCGACACCAAATGACGGTCGCTTCACCGTTTCCTATTACAACAGCACCGGTACCGCAGGCAGGCAGACCCTGGCCATTTACGACACCCGCGGCCAGCAGGTGTATAGTGCCCAGCTCAACGTAAACGGACCATACACCCTTCACAATATCAACCTCCGCGGCAGCGCGAAAGGCATCTATTACGTTGTGATCGGGGATGGCACCGGCAAAAAGATCACCGAAGGAAAAGTGATGATTTACTAAGTCCCGACATACCAACCTGCTATAGCAATCCCGTCTGTGAGAACAGGCGGGATTTTTTGTGAGTCGATGCCCGGGAGGGTCGATGGTCGATGGTCGATCTCGATTTTTTCGAAACAATATTTGAAAGGAAATCAGGCCGGTTTGGATTAAATTTCGACCGGGAGTCCGCACATCGATCATCGAACATCGGTCATCGAAAATCCGCCTTAATGCCGTACCTTTGCGGCTTCAAAATCACTAACAGTAATGATCAGCGTAAGAGACCTCAAACTGGCCTACGGAAAAAGGGTATTGTTTGAAGATGTGAACCTTAATTTCACAAAAGGCAATTGCTATGGCGTGATCGGAGCGAATGGAGCCGGAAAAAGTACCTTCCTGAAGATACTGAGCGGCGAGATCGAGCCTAACAAGGGTTCTATCGATATCACTCCGGGAGAGCGTATGGCTATTCTTAAACAGAACCAGTTTGAATTTGATGAGGAAACTGTTTTGAACACAGTAATGATGGGCCATAGTCGCCTCTGGAAAGTAGCAAAAGAGCGCGAAGCGATCTATGCACTGGCCGATTTCACTGAGGAAGACGGACTGCGTGCAGGCGAGCTGGAAGGCGAGTTTGGCGAAATGGGCGGTTACACAGCGGAAAGCGATGCAGCTATGCTGCTAAGCGAACTAGGTGTAAAAGAAGAATTCCATCAGGCCTTAATGAAAGACATTCCTTCTACATTCAAAGTACGGGTATTGCTTGCACAGGCATTGTTTGGCAATCCGGACATCCTCCTGCTCGATGAGCCTACCAACGGTCTGGATATCGAAACCATCAGCTGGCTGGAAAACTTTCTGGCTGATTACGAGAACATCGTACTTGTAGTGAGCCACGACCGTCACTTTCTTGATGCGGTATGTACTCACGTGGCCGATGTCGACCGTCAGAAGGTTAAGATCTTTACAGGTAACTATACATTCTGGTATCAGTCCTCTCAATTGATGGCCCGCCAGGTGAATGATAAGAACAAAAAAGTAGAAGAGAAGCGCCAGGCATTGCTTGACTTCATTGCGCGCTTTAGTGCAAACGCATCAAAGAGCAAGCAGGCAACTTCGCGTAAGAAAGCATTGGAGAAACTCACGATTGAAGAGATCGAACCAAGCTATCGCAAGTATCCGGGTATCATCTTCCAGCAACTGCGTGAAGTGGGCAACCAGATCCTGAACGTTGAAAAGCTGACTTCATCTGTTGATGGCCGTGTACTTTTCAAAGACGCTACTTTCACCGTTAATAAAGGAGATAAGATCGCCATCCTTAGCCGTGACCCGCTGGCGGTAACTGCTTTCTTTGATATCATTACGGCAAACCGTACAGCAGACAGTGGTTCTTATGAATGGGGAACAACCGTTACACATGCGTATCTGCCGCAGGAGAACAGCGAATTCTTCAAAGGAGATCTGAACCTGATGGATTGGTTGCGTCAGTATGTACCGCCGCATGTTACGGATGTGGATGAGCCATTCCTTCGTGGTTTCCTAGGTAAGATGCTCTTCAGTGGCGATGATGTACAAAAGAAAACAAACGTACTGAGTGGTGGTGAAAAAGTACGCTGTATGCTCAGCCGCATGATGCTGCAGAATCCCAACGTGATCCTGCTTGATCAGCCGACCAACCACCTCGATCTGGAAAGTATCCAAAGCTTCAACGAACAATGTACTGAATACAAAGGGATCGTTCTGCTGACCAGCCATGACCATACCTTCATGCAAACCGTTGCCAACCGCATCATCGAACTGACGCCACGCGGCATCATCGACCGCCTGATGACATTTGATGAATACCTGGCGGATGACAGGGTGAAGACGCTGAAAGAAGAAATGTACAAATAAGGGCAGAAGGCCAGGATAGGGGTTTGACTTTTAAATAAAAGATCGTACTTGAGAAACGAATTGCTGGTAAAAAGATCTCCATAACCACAATACCCGGCCAATAAGCGTAATTGATAAAAAGAAACCTTCTGAACGGAAGGTTTCTTTTTTATTGATGCCGGATCTGCCTTATAGAAGAATGACGTTTGTTTTTTTACTGGCAGCCTCCCGGTTCATGCTCCGCATCCAATACATATTTGAGAATTTTCTAGGTGTATACTCTTGCTTTCTTAAAATCTTCTTTTTATCTTGGTGCCCGCAACCATAGCTCTTAACATTATTCTGATTCTGGCTGATCCATTTTCCTACCTTTTTACCTGTTAATCCTGCGGGAAAGATCTTGTATCCGGGCTGCAGGTATGTCCAGGAATGCTGGATATTCGGGTTGAAACCAGAAAACAAATGAGTTAGCTCCGCCCAAAGCGGAGCTTTTTGTTTATAGGCAGAGCTTGGCTATCTTCCTTTTTCAATGTCATCATCCCTAACCAAAAAGATCGGCTTCTGGGCGGCCACCTCCATTATCGCCGGAAGCATCGTCGGGTCGGCTGTGTTTGTAAAACCCGCATCGATGGCCGCACAACTGGGTTCACCCGTGTGGCTCGCAATCGTCTGGCTGGTGGCAGGCTTATTCTCGCTTTGCGGAGCATTGATCTATGCGGAACTTGGTGCTGCCATTCCCGAAACAGGAGGGATCTATGTCTTCTTCAGGAAGATGTTCGGCAACTTCACCGCTTTCATTTATGGATGGGCTGCATTCGCCGTCATCAATACGGCTGCCGTTGCGGCCATATCGTTTGTATGCGCACGATATGTAAATTACTTTCTGCATCTTCCGCAGCTTGATGATGCTATCGTACGATCGTTCAGGCTCCATATTCCTTTTATCGGCGATCTTTTTCCGCTGCAGGATATCGGGGTGAAAGCCATCGCAGTTATACTCGTGTTGTTGTTTACCTGGATCAATTACAGAAGCGTGAATGCAGGCAGTAAATTTCAATTACTGTCTACCATCGTTAAAATTTTCGTGATCGGAGCACTGGCGATCGGTTTATTTGCATCTGGCAATGGGAGCACCGCAAATTTTTATCAGCATACAGGATCTTTACCAACCAATATGATCAGCGCATTCGTTGTAGCCATGACTGGTGCGTTCTACGCTTATGATGGCTGGATCAATATCACGTTTGTTGCCGGTGAAATAAAACAACCGCAACAGAATATACCGCGAAGCCTGCTCACCGGAATGGTGATCTGTATTATTACCTATTTGCTCATCAACCAGGCCTATCTGTATGTATTACCCGTTGAAAAAATGGCGGCTTCACCGCTTGTGGCCGTTGATGCCATTGAAGCAGCATGGGGACATGCAGGAAGCATGACCGTTGCGGTCCTGATCGTTGTGTGTACACTGGGCGCACTGAACGGCAACCTGATGTCAACCTGTCGCGTAACTTATGCCATGGGGCAGGACCGTAACTTCTTTTCATGGGCCGGTAAAACAGATCCGCGGTTTCTTACACCCGGCAATGCGTTGTGGCTGCATGCGGCATGGACCTGTTTATTTATCGTGTCGGGCTCGTTCGATATGCTGGCAGATATGTTTGTATTCATCACCTGGATCGCGTATGCGCTTGGCGCCACAGGTATTTTTATATTGAGACGAAAAATGACTGGTGTAGCGCGACCTTATAACGCGCCGGGTTATCCATGGCTTCCGATCTTATTCATACTCTTTTCTTCATTCTACCTGACCGTTACTTTGTGGAATGATATTTCCAATTATATCAACCATCGTCAGCCCGTTATCAATTCACTGCTTGGTCTGGTGCTGACGGCCGCAGGTATTCCTGTCTTTTTTTATCTGAAGAAAAAAAATCCGGCACCTAAAGAGTGATCGCTTTTACAAGCTCAGCCTGATATTTCGTAACTTGAAAATAAAAAATGAAAACAGCGATAGTTACCGGAGCGACAGGCAATCTTGGTCAGGCGATGATCGGAAAATTTTTGAAAGAAGGATATGCGGTGATCGGCACCACCAGCAAGCCATCCAAAACTCCTTTTGATGGAAAACCCGGATTTGAAGTTTATTCCGTTGATCTCAGCAATGAAGAACAGACCTCTTCATTCATGGTTTCCCTGTTGCAAAAGTATCCGGTGATCGATGTAGCTGTACTCACCGCCGGTGGCTTCGGGATGGGAAAGATCGAAGAGTCCGGTATGGATGATCTTCTTCATCATTACAAACTCAACTTCCAGACAACTTATAATCCCGCGCGCCTGATCTTTATGCAGATGCTCAATCAGCGCAAGGGTCGCATATTCATGACCGGTTCCAAACCCGGTCTCGATATGAAAAACGGCAAAGGCGTAACCGGCTATGCGTTATCAAAGTCGCTTGTCTTCCGTCTCGCTGAACTGATGAACGAAGAAGCAAAGAACTCATCCGTTGTAACCCACGTTATCGTTCCTTCAACCATAGACACACCCGAAAACCGCAAGGCCATGCCCAACGGCGATTTTGATAAATGGGTTACGCCGGAGAATATTGCGGAAATCATCTTTGCATATTGTGGTGAATCGTTTGAAATGGTCAGGGAAGGGGTTATTAAGATTTATAACAGGGCTTGAAAAGGCAGTGGAAGGTTCCAGAGGTTCCAGAAGTTTCAGAGGTTGCTACCGCTGGCAGAAAATTTTCCGAACTTTCGGTAATCCGGAAGGTTAGAGATATCACAAACTGCGGTAGCAACCTTTGGAACCTCTGAAACTCCTGGAACCTCTGGAACCTTTAACACCGCCTGAGCCACACCTCTGACTTTACCCCATTTGTGGGATTTATTACCCATAAAAGGTCTCCATCTACCTCTTGTGCCGGGTTTCAGCGATTCAGCTGGCGGTAAATGTTTTGTGGATTTGTTTCCACTGTTGCAATCGTGCTAACGTATGCGTAGGCTTATAACGTGTAGAATTACATACAACCACAAATAACATAATTCATCACTGGCATGACGGCATGGGGCAGTGGCAAACTCTTTGTCTTAATCTACAACATAAAACTGTATGATTATGAAAACAACAAAGTTATTCTTCTGCGCAGCTGTAATGTCATTATGTTCGGTGGGCGTATTTGCGCAAAGCAAATCTTCTGTCATTATTAAAGGCGGTGTGAACCTCGCAAACGTTTCGAATAAAGATAATGGCAGTTATAACGACGCCAACAATCTTACAAGCTGGCAGGCAGGTATCGTTGGTGATTTTGAAGTAACCAATTTCTTTGCGATCCAGCCGGGTTTGCTTTACACTGGCAAGGGTATTAAATGGCAGAATGGTAACTCCGGTGATGTAGGCTACCAGAAACTGACTTTCAATCCTCAGTATCTTGAGCTTCCTGTAAACCTTGTATTTAAAACACCAACCGGTGGAGTACGTTTCTTCGCAGGTGCCGGTCCTTATGTAGCAATGGGTATTGGTGGTAAGTTCAAAGGCGATGGTGTAGTGGATTTCAGCAAAAGCATCGAATGGTCTGACGACAATCCCCTGACTTCTGAAGAAGAAGGTGCAGGTGTGTTCCGTGCAAAAAGATTTGACTATGGTCTGAATGCCCTGATCGGTATTGAAGCGAGCAATCTGGTGATCTCCGCTAACTATGGATTGGGTCTTGCTAAAATTCAATCTACTGCCAACTCTTCCTCCGATGATAATAATAAACACAGGGTGTTGAGCTTTACAGTGGGTTATAAGTTCTAGGACTCGGATTGGACACGCGGATTACGCGAATAAGTGTTTCGACCTTGACACTCCAGACAACAACCCGATGTTTATAAAGATATTATTCGGTTACATTGTGTTTTCTGACGCGGCGCTCTTCTGGGCGCCGCTTTCATTTGGACGAACATGGCGGTATTGGCCTAATGGTTTATCTTGCGCCCATTACAATCGATTTGATTATGCGTTGGATTAAATGGCTTGGCCTGGCAGCAGGCATTCTGCTGATCGCGTCCTGTTTTATGGTATGGATGGAATTGCCCGCGAGAGCTATAGTTGTGACCGGAGTAAATACGGGAAATACCAGCTTTGGAAAGCCGGGATATATGCACCTCATACTTGGCAGCATCTTTATAATCCTTCACCTGATACCAAAGCTGTGGGCAAAAAGAGCAAACCTCATTGTTGTGGCGATCAATCTTGCATGGGCCGTAAGAAATTTCTTTGTGATCACTGCCTGCAGGGCGGGAGAGTGCCCCGAAAAACATACCGGTATCTATCTCGTGGTTGCCGCTTCAATTGGATTGTTGATCGCAGGTTTATTTCCTGATATGAAATTACCGCAGGAAACGGTAAAGCCTGTTTCGAATAATGCAGAAACAACCACACTATAAATTTTTTTTCAGCTAATTGTTGTTGTGTGGAAAATTTTTCTCTACATTCGATGCACAAACCTCATTCTGACAATTCTTCCCTCCCCTTATAAAACTATCGGAAACTTTCAATCACCTTCAAGTGTAGGCCTGATGTGTCGTCTTTGGACGCAGTAAAAGATTTTGGTCGATCTGTCAGTAACCGTTTTTCCCCGATTTTTATTTAAACGAATAAATCTGACCGAAAAACCATTCGAATTTCACCGCCCCGTTCACCCACGGGGCTTTTTTATGCCTCGAATAATCTGGCAACGCCAAACGCTGCGGCAGCGGCCAGTGCACCAATGATCGTTACCCGCAGAGCTCCCGCCCACGCATTCACCCCGGTGATCCTGCTTTTGAAAAAACCAAAAATGAATAAACAGATCAGCGTGATCACCACGGAAATACGTAGGGCATTCACGGGTGTATCTGTAAAGAAATAAGGACTTAACGGCACAAGACCACCAATTGCATAGGAAAGACCAATGTTCAATGCAGACTTTGTCGCCCTCCGGGGATCAGGTTTGTCCAGCCCCAGCTCATACTTCATCATAAAATCGACCCATTGCTGTTTGTCTTTTGCAATCTCATCCGCTGCGCGCTGTTGCATTTCCGCGCTCAATCCGATATTGGCAAAAAACTCTTTTACTTCTTCCTTTTCTTTGTCCGGAACGGTATCCACTTCCTCATTCTCCCGTTTCAGCTCAGCTTCGTAATGATCGATCTCTGTCTTTCCGGCCAGATAACCACCCAGGCCCATTGCAATAGAACCCGCGGCGATCTCCGCAATTCCAGCGATCACAATGATAGAAGTATTTGCTACCGCACCCGACAAACCCGCCGCCAGCGCAAACGGCACCGTCAATCCATCACTCATACCGATCACCACATCGGTGAGAAAATCACTGCTGCGGAGATGTTTTTCGTGGTGAGTGGGTTGGTTCATGGGAGCAAGATAATGAATTTGGAGAGGCGGAAGAGAGGGATCGATGGTCGATGTTGGATGGTCGATGGTCGAGTTCTCCAGGTCGAAGTCTAAAATAAAGGAGAGGCCGCCTTTAATCGATAAAAGAAACATTTCTCTGATCAAAGTCGACCGTCCAACATCCAACATCGACCATCGACCATCCAACATCGAACATCCCTCCGCTAACTGAGCCTCGTTAGCGCCGCCCCGATAATCCCTACACATTCGTCCACCTGCTCCGCGGTAATGATCAATGGAGGTGCAAAGCGGATCTTATCGCCGTGCGTAGGTTTGGCAAGAAGCCCATTGTCTTTGAGATAGAGACAAAGATCCCAGGCTGCATCTGCATTGGCATGGCTGATCACGATCGCATTCAACAAGCCTTTACCACGAGCGATGCCGATATGAGGAGAATTCAGCGAGCGGAGTCCTTCGCGCAAGCGTTCGCCCATCACTGTTGCATTCTGCGCCATCTGCTCATCTTTCAAGACGGTTAATGCCGCAATAGCTGTCTCGCAGGCAAGCGGATTGCCACCGTAAGTGGAACCGTGCTCACCGGGTTTGATGGTCAGCATCACCGGGTCATCGGCCAGTACAGCGCTTACGGGCAGCATTCCTCCGCTCAGGGCTTTACCAAGTATAAGAATATCCGGTCTCACGTTTTCATGATCACAGGCAAGCATTTTTCCTGTGCGGGCAAGACCGGTCTGTATCTCATCAGCAATGAACAATACGTTCGAAGATTCACAGAGTTGTTTGCTCTTTGCAAGATAGCCTTCGTCGGGAACAACAACACCGGCTTCACCCTGTATCGGCTCTACCAGAAAACCCGCTATGTTCCTGTTGGAGGACAATACATCTTCCAGTGCCTTCACATCATTATATGGGATGCGGATAAAACCCGGCAGGTAAGGACCAAAATGTGTAGTTGACGAGGGATCATTGCTGAAAGATATTACACCGGTTGTCCGGCCATGGAAATTGCCTTCACACACCACTATCACTGCCTGTCCGTCCGGCACACCTTTTACCTCGTACGCCCATTTGCGGCAGAGTTTAATAGCCGTTTCAACAGCTTCGACGCCGGTATTCATCGGCAGCACTTTATCATAACCAAAATACCGGGTAATAAATTCAGTATACAGTCCCATCTTATCGCTGTGAAATGCACGGCTGGTCAGCGTCAGCTTCGAAGCCTGACGCATAAATGCCTCAACGATCCTGGGATGACAATGTCCCTGGTTTACGGCCGAATATCCGCTCAGGAAATCATAATAGGGCTTGCCGTCCACATCCCAGACAAAAACACCCTTGCCCTGCTCCAATACAACTGGAAGGGGATGATAATTATGAGCACCATATTTTTCTTCGAGATCGAGATAATGTTTAGCAGCAGAACTAAGTCTGGACATTGTTTGCATGATAATAAATTAAAAAGGGAAACAGGATGGTACACGGAACTATGCTCCCCGAGCGGGGAGTTATGATTTCCGGCAAGATAAAAAAATAAGCCGGGTTTTGTGCGGAGCGGGCACAATTAGCTTCAATGCCCTGCTTTTTAACGTTTTTAATTACACACGGATACCCGGATCAGATCGTATACATGCTTATATTGCATATACAACCATAGACCATAAAATCGATCATTTATGACATTCACTGCACACAACGTAAAGCTGAATAACGGCCAAACCACCATGCCGTCCAATGGCTTGCTGCTTGAAAACAGCGCTATGTGGACTTCCATTGCAAAGTCTATCTCCCTTTTTGTAAGCAAAGAAAACAGGTCTCAGATGAGAGCGGTTGATCTTGGCTGCCTGGAGGGCGGCTACTCAGTTGAGCTGGCTAAACTTGGCTTTGACACACTGGGGATTGAAGCACGCGCAGAAAATGTCGAAAAATGCAATTATGTAAAGAATAATCTGCAACTGGATAATCTGCATTTTGCAACAGATGACGTTCGTAACCTGCCCAAATATGGCAAGTTTGATATCACGATCTGTTATGGTCTGCTTTATCACCTGAATGATCCGATCTCTTTCCTGAAAACAGTAAGTAACTGCACAACTAAGATACTTTTCCTGAATACGCACTTTGCGCCTGACCGTGATTTCCGCTATAATCTCGGGCCCTTGAACCGTTTTGTGATCGGACCCATCCAGAAAAGAACAAAGTTCCTGGAATACCGGAAAAATTTTCGTCTTTCACCAATGACAGAAAACGAAGGTTATGCAGGAAGATGGTACCGTGAATGGAGCAAGAGCGCTCCAAAGGCCAAAGTAGAAAAATTGTTATGGGCATCCTATAACAATGACCGTTCCTTCTGGGTCCGGAAGAAAGATCTTACGCAAGCTTTACATGAAGTGGGCTTCAACAGCGTGTTTGAGCAATTTGATTATACAGGAGATATTCTACCTGATAATTACACATCACATAATAACCGGACGATGTTTGTGGCGGTGAAGCATTGAGAGGTTCTTAAGGATCCAGGGGTTAGCAGCTCAAAAAGTTCCTTCACTATGCTGTAACCTCTGGAACTTTTGAAACTTCTGGAACTCCTGGAACTTTTATCTCCCGAACCCAATCTCCCGTACAAGATACTCTCCCGGAAAAGCAAGCTGCGGTTTTGCATTCGCGGCGAATAATCCATATACCGTGCTGCCGCTTCCACTCATCGAAGCATAAACAGCGCCTTGCGCATAAAGCTGATCGATGATCGCGGCGATGACCGGATAACGTCCGGCTACAGGTTTCTCAAAATCATTGATCACCTGGTTGCGCCATTGCTCCACGGGCAGCCGGATCAGTTGTTTTAATGAGCTGGAGGGACGGGCAGGAGTGAGCCAGGAAAATGCGGGACCCGTTGGCACATGAATACCAGGATTGACAACCACAAAACCATAGGCCGAAAGATCAAGCGGGATCGTTTCAAGCAACTCACCGCGCCCCGTTGCATAAGCAGGTTTATTAATAACAAAGAAGGGACAATCGCTTCCCAGGCGAAGGCTGTAGTCAAGTAACTGAGTGGTGGACAGGCCTAGATTACCAAGCTGGTTGAGCAATTTCAATGTAAACGAGGCATCGGCGCTTCCGCCGCCAAGACCTGCTCCGGACGGAATGGCTTTCTGCAATTGCATGACCACAGACGGGAGATCGGGAAAATCCTGCTTGAGCAGATTATATGCCTTCACACAAAGATTATCGGCTGTATTGCCGGCAATGGCCAGACCGGAAGAATGGAACTGAACGCCTGTTCCGTTCGGTTGGCGGATGATCTCCAGCGCATCATAAAGGGGCAGGGGATAGAAAACTGTTTCCAGCTCATGATAGCCGTCATTTCGTTTTTCGACTATGCGAAGCCCGAGATTGATTTTCGCATTGGGAAATACGACCACTGGAAGCGTTTTTTAAGAATGAGTAAAAACCGGAATGCTGATCAGCGTTTCTTTTTGCGGCTGTTGATCTCATCGCGGATAGCGATGGCGCGGATATAGTCTTCGCTCTCCAGCACATCATTCAACAGTGCATCAAGCTCCTCGATACTCATGGTCTTGAGATCTTCGTTACCTCCGCTGCTGGCTCCCGGCTCTTCCACCATCACTTCCTGTTTGGCTTTCTTTTTCTTGCTGCCGGTCCCTGTGTCTTCCATCAGGATACCTGCGCTTTCCAGGATGTTTTCGTATGTATAGATGGGACATCCAAAGCGTACAGCAAGCGCAAGCGCATCAGATGTACGGGAGTCTATTTCGATCGTATCGTTCTCGGAAGAGCAAACAAGCTTGGAATAGAAGATACCTTCCTGCAGGTCGCAGATAATGATCTCATGGAGATCGATCGAGAAGGCATTCAGAAAATTCTTCATCAGATCATGTGTGAGAGGACGGCTGGGATTCATCTTTTCCAGGGCAACTGCTATCGCCTGCGCCTCAAATCCACCAATCACAATCGGTAAACGCCGTAATCCGTTCACTTCACCCAATACAACCGCGTACGAATGTGTTTGAGTGATACTGTGGGATAAGGCCACTATTTCCAATTCTATTTTCTTCATAAAATATCACACGAAACTAAGGCTTTTTGGTAAAAAAACCAGCCGGACCGTTGGCCTAAGTCAAAAGTAAAAAGCCAAAAGTAAAAAGTAGCCCCACTTATCGAAGTATTTGATCCTCATTCGTCAAGCGGGGTTAATTTTTACTTTTGACTTTTTACTTATTATCAGGCCTTGATCTTTTTGATCGCTTCCGTCAGCTTTGGCACTACCTCAAATGCATCACCAACAATCCCATAGTCAGCAGCTTTGAAGAACGGAGCTTCCGGGTCTTTGTTGATCACCACGATCACCTTGCTGCGGTTAACGCCGGCAAGATGCTGGATCGCGCCGGAAATACCGATGGCGATATACAGGTTAGGAGCGATCGCGATACCGGTCTGGCCAACGTGTTCATTATGCGGGCGCCAGTGTGCATCGGCAACCGGGCGGCTGCAGGCTGTAGCCGCATGTAATACTTTCGCAAGATCTTCTACGATACCCCAGTTCTCAGGACCTTTCAGGCCACGGCCCGCACTTACCACCACTTCTGCTTCCGTCAGCGGCACTTCGCCACTGGCCTTTGTAGCACTGATCACTTTTACTCTTGGCGCATCAACCGCTGCATCAAATGCAACAACAGCCGCCGTGCCTTCACCGGCTTTAACCGGATAAGCATTCGGGTTAAGCGCAATCACTTTTACCGGCGTGGAGATGCTGATATTCGCAAACGCTTTACCGGAAAAAACATTCTTCTTCACCGTAAAGCCATTGCCCGTATCCGGCAATCCAACCGCACCGGAGATCAGGCCGGCCTTGAGGCGTGCTGACAAACGCGGCGCAATGGATTTGCCATCCATATTATTCGGGAACACAATTACTGTTGCTCCGATAGCCTGGGCCACCTGCGCAATCACTTTTGTATATACCTGCGCATCCAGATGATCAAGTGCAGGATTATTTACATGATGGATCTTTGTAACACCATACTTACCCAAGGCCGCAAGGTCTTCCTTCACACTGCCCAATACAACACCTTCAGCGCTTGTACCGGTTTGCTCAGCCAGTTTTGCGCCATAACTCATGGCTTCAAGAGATGCTTTTTTTACCTGGCCTTCGGCTATATCAACAAATATTAAAACAGACATAGTATAAGTTTAAAAGTTCGAGGGTTTAGGAGTTTAAAGGTTCACAAGCTTAAAGGTTTAACAGTTTAACAGCTTAGGGCTTATCAAATTTTTAAACCTTTAAACGCTTAAACTTTTTAGATGGCTTTTGCTTCTTCGTGGAGTAAGCGAACCAGTTCTTCCACATTATCCGCAGGAACAAGTTTTACACCTGCTTTTGCGGGAGGCAGGCCAAAACTTGTAACAGCAGTCAATGTATCTGCAGCTACGGGTTCGGATACTTTCAATGGCTTTGTTCTCGCAGCCATGATGCCGCGCATATTGGGAATGCGCTGTTCAGCCATGCCTTTTGAAGCGCTCACTACAACAGGAAGATTTACTTCAGCCACTTCTTCACCACCTTCGATCTCACGTGTGATCGTAGCGGTTGTTCCGTTCAGCTCAAACTTTGATGCAAGTGAGATGTAGGGGAGATCAAGCAATTCAGCAACCATACCTCCAATGGATGAACCGTTGTAGTCAATGGTTTCTTTTCCGGTAAAGATCAGATCATAACCGCCATCCTTTGCGATAGCAGCGATCTGTGAAGCGATATAAAAACTGTCGTGACTGTCTGTATTCACGCGGAACGCTTCATCACCACCAAGCGCAAGAGCTTTGCGGATGATCGGCTCTGCGTCTGCGCCGCCAACTGTTACGAGATGTAAAGCGATAGAAGGATCTTTTTCTTTCAATTCGATCGCGCGGACCAATGCGTACCATTCATCATACGGATTGATGATCCATTGCACTCCGTTAGTATCGAATTTCGTGTTATTGTCAGTGAAGGCTATTTTTGCCGTTGTATCCGGCGTTTTGCTGATGCAAACTAAGATCTTCATACTATTGTTTTGAATCGTTAGCAAATAGTTGTTTATGCAACTAAAACAAAGATAAGCGATGCAAATTTAAATCCGGTCATTTCCGGGGCAAATTTTTTATTTCGATGGATCGGTTACAAAAACTAAAAGAATTTCTGGAAAAAGACCCGCGTGACAGCTTTTTACGGCATGCACTGGCGCTTGAATACATCAAACTGGGCGATGATGCCGCAGCGAAAAAAGAATTTGAAGACCTGCTCACGCAAAATCCCGCATACGTTGGTAGCTATTATCATCTTGGAAAATTGCTGGAAAGAAACGGCGATACAAACGCCGCGATCGCAGTGTATGAACAGGGGATGGTGCAGGCAAAAGCAGCAGGCGATATGCACGCACACGGAGAACTGCGTGGTGCGCATGAGGAACTGACGTTTTAGAATCGATGATGGATGTTCGATGACCGATGGTCGGATGCAGATCGCTGGATTCGCATTCGTTTACATAACCGGAGATATATAACTCATCCGATTTGATGTCGAACATCGGGCATTCAACATCGATCATCGTCCGATAAACGGTTTCACATTTAAACAAAAGACTTACTACAGACATAATATGGTTCTTATCGACGCATTCAAATCATTCATTTCAGCTAACAGGCTTTTTTTACCGAAGCAGCGATTGCTGCTGGCTGTAAGCGGCGGGCTTGATTCGGCGGTATTGTGTGCATTGTGTTATGAGTGCGGATTTGATTTTGAGATCGCACATTGTAATTTTCAATTGAGAGGAGAGGAGAGTGAAAGAGATGAAGCATTTGTAAAAAAACTTGGAACAAAATACCAGGTAAAGGTCTGGCTAAAGCGGTTCGATACGAATGCTTATATGAAAGCGAATAAGTATTCGGTACAGGAAGCTGCGCGTGAGTTGCGCTATACCTGGTTCAATGAATTACTGAATGATAAAGAAACCCGCCTGGATGTTCTGCTCACCGCACATCATGGCGATGATGCGGTTGAAACATCACTCATGAATTATTTTAAGGGAACTGGTATCTCTGGCCTGCGGGGTATTTTGCCAAAACAGGGAAACCTCCTCCGGCCACTCTTATTTGCAGGCAGGAAAGAACTGCTTGACTTTGCATTGAACCAGTCACTTGAATGGGTTGAGGACAGTTCAAATAAATCCGATAAATACACCCGTAATTTTTTCCGTCACCAGGTCATTCCTTTGGTGGAGCAGAAGTTTCCCGAAGCTGCAAAAAATGCGAGACAGAACTTAATCCGTTTCAGGGAAACAGAGCAGCTTTATCAGCAGGCGCTTGATATGCATAAGAAAAAGCTCCTGGTCAGAAAAGGAAGTGAAGTGCATATCGCTGTATTGAAACTTCAGCAGGTTGTTCCTTTTCAAACTGTATTATATGAGATCATCCGTGAGTATGGTTTTTCCCCGGCGCAGACGAGTGAAGTGGCAGCGTTGATGGATAGCGGATCTGGGCGTTATGTACAATCGTCTTCTCATCGTATCATCCGTAACAGGGCATGGTTGATCATTACGCCTGCCAAAGCCGAAACACCGTCATTGGTCGTCATAGACAAACCCGGCACTTATGATTTTCCCGGTGGAAAACTGGATCTTCGGGTCACGGAAGTGCCAAATGATCATCAAGCCAACAACAACATCGCCCTTACAGATGCATCTTCCATCAGTTTCCCGCTGATCCTCCGCCCCTGGAAAAATGGCGACTATTTCTATCCACTCGGTATGCAAAAAAAGAAAAAGCTGGCCCGCTTCTTCATTGACCAGAAAATGTCTGCCACTGAAAAGGAAAACGCCTGGGTTCTCGAGATGGACAAAAAGATCATCTGGGTCGTGGGCCGGCGGATAGACGACCGGTTCAAGGTCAGACCTTCTTCGGAGAGAGTTCTACGGATTAGTGTTACGTCGTGAGGAGGTTCCGGAGGTTCGAAGGTTTCAGAGGCTCCAGGAGTTCCAGAGGTTGCTGCCGCGGTTTGCAACTTTAAAAGTTTAGAGAGAATGTTGCAGGCGAAGAACCTATTGAAGTTGCTAAACCTTTATTGGCTCAACTCCCAAGTCACTACATTATTCAGGTAGGCCACAAGACGCGGTAGCAACCTCTGGAACTTCTGGAACCTCTGAAACCTATGGAACTTTTGAAACCTCTGGAACTTCTGAAACTTATTTCCCTAAAGAAGTCTTCCCCAAAAAAAGAACGCCCGGAGGGTTTCTCCGGGCGCCACTTTAGTAATCCCAATTGCAATTAGTTCTTCAACAGTTTATATGAATTGCCATTGATGCTAAGGAAATAAACACCTTTTGGCAATGTTGGATCGAGGCGGATGGCATTTGAACCAGCAATGTCGAAGTTGAGTTGCTTACCAGCCATGTTGAATACACGGATGTTGTTCTTGTTCATGTCAGATGCACTGATACCGATCAGCTGAATATCTTCATTCAGGAATGGGTTTGGAGCAATGCGGATGGTTGTTGATTTATCTCTGCTTGTATTGATATAAGCAATTTTGGAATAGCTTGAAGAACCATCAAAGTCAACCTGCTTGAGACGATAGAATGCTACATCTCCGGCTTTGAAGCTTGCATCAACAAATGAATATTTGTTCAGCTCGATAGAATTCTTTGCACCGGCTACTTCACCAACAGCGCTAAAGCTTCTTCCATCTGCGCTTTTTTCAACAATGTATTTTGCGTTGTTGAACTCATAAGAAGTAGACCAGTCAAGCAGTGCAGCGCCATTCTTCAGTTCAGCAGTGAAAGATTCAAATTTTACCGGAAGAACAACCTGTTGCGCAAACTGAACGGTATTGCAGATCTGTCCACCAGGTGTTACAGACAGAACGCCTGTGATCGGAGCTTTTGAACAGTCATATTCAAAAGTAACAGTACCGCTTGCGTCAGCAGCAGCCTGTGCAACATAACCTTGTGCGTTAGCAATACTCACGTTGGAGAAAGGCCATGCAAACTGAACGAACAGCAAACATTTACCTTGATAGAGATACGGCTGCGCAGTCATGCCGTCAGGCTTAGGGCATTGTGCGTTGCTGTTTAAGGAAGCAATAGTCAGTAAAAGGGTACCAAGGAAACTTAGAGTAAAAATTCTCATACAGTATAAATTTTAATGAATGATTTAAAAATGATTCATTAGGACATAGAGGCATACGGTCAATGCTGGGTGCCTGGATATTTAAACTGCGGAATTGCGTGGGATATTAGAGTACGGATATCTGGAGAAGTGCGTAAAAATACTGTGATGTAGTATTACGCGATAAAAGTAGAAATTCTACTTAGTATTCCAAAGCATTTTGGGGAAATGTTTTAAAAAAGCCCGTAACGGACAATGCAACTGCTATGATTATCAATATAAAAAATACCCAAATTTGTGGATAACCTTATAAGTTCAGGCCCGCAACGGGTCAATTAAAATACTGCTGAATGCCGGCCAGGCAGTAGCTTATGGCATCAAAATCAGCAACGATCCGACTCACAATGATCACAAATCCCAACCCGAATAATGCACCGAATACGTGAGCGGAATGGCCAATATTCGTCCCGCCCTGTTTCTCAAGCCAGATGGAGATCGCAATATATAAAGGAGCGAATATAAACCCCGGAATGCCGATTGGGAGAAAGAAGAAACCGATCTCAGTTCCTGGCGTAAGCAGGACCATTGCAAACATAACTGCACTTACTCCGCCGGAAGCACCCAAACTCGCATAATGAGCGTTGTCTTTATTCTTCAGATATTTCGGCAATTCTGAAAACAACAGCGCCAGCACATACATCAACAGATAGAGATACTTTCCTGACTTTCCAAAGATCAGGTAAGTGAATGCAGTTTCCACACCACCACCAAAAGAGTACAACGCGATCATATTAAAGATCAGGTGTCCCCAGTTAGCATGGATCAGACCGCTGGTAAAGAAACGATACCACTGTTTCTTATATGTGACATAGGGAGGATAGAAGATCAGATCATCCTTGATCTTCTCATTATTGAACGCTCCTATGGAAATGATCGCTGTAATAATGACGATGACAAGCGTAACATTGAGTTGAGGTACCTGCATAACTGATCTTCTTAGTTCGTCTTATTATTTATGATGATACTTTTCATTCCGCAATATCGTACATGCCCTGTAAACCTGCTCTGCCAGAATCAACCTTACCAGTTGATGCGGGAATACCAATTTTGAAAGACTCCAGCTGAACCCGGCCCGTTTCATTACATCTTCGTCTATGCCAAACGCCCCGCCGATCAGGAATATGAGTTTTTTTGAACCTGCATTCGCCCTGGCTTGTAAAAACTCCGACAATCCTTCTGAGGAAACCTGTTTTCCTCTTTCATCCAATGCTACCAGGTAGTCATCTTTCTCCAGCTTTTCCAAGATGGCTTCCCCTTCTTTCTTTTTTAGTTCCGGCTCACTCATTGCCCCGGCATTTTTAGGCTGAGGAATGATCACCCATTCAACCTTAAAATAATTGGAGATGCGCTTGGTGAACTCTTCCACACCGCTCTTTACGTAGGGTTCGTGATTCTTGCCGACAGACCAGAGTTCTATACGCATGACAGCTTCTCTTGAAAAGTTGGTTTAAAGGGTTCAAAGCTACGGGATTCGTTGTAAACGAGGACGGGCTTCAAGGGGCAGAGGTTTAAGAAGTTCCAGAGGTTTCAAGAGTTCCAGGGGTTCCAGAGGTTCTCCAACCATAACATCTTCTGTAAAAATAAACACTGCTATCGGCGGAGCAACCTTTGGAACCTCTGGAACCCCTGGAACTTCTGGAACCTTTGAACCCCTGGAATCTCTTAAAACGCTTTCTTCGGTTCCTCTTTTATCTGCACCTCTGTCACCGGCCCATATTTTTCTGCGATCTTTTTAATATCGGCAGCTTTTCCAACCAGTACGAATTGCAGTTTGTCCTGCGGGAAATAAGTCTGGATGATGGATTTTGCTTTCTCAAGCGTCAGCCCATCCACGTTTTTCTGGAAGTTGTTGATAAATGACTCATCAAACTTGTACCAGAACATTTGCGTGAGCAAACCGGCAAGCTGACCGCTTGTTTCGTAGCGTGGAGGGAATTGTCCTTTCACATAGTTCTTTGCAGAAGCAAGTGATTTTTCATCAACGCCCTGTGCATGTAATTTCTTTAACACTTCAAGGGCTTTATCGATCGCGGGCTCTGTTGTTTTACCGGCAGTGAACGTGGTGATCACGAAAGAACCGCCATTCTTCAATGCGGTGAACCGGCTGCTGGCTCCATAGGTAAGTCCTGAGTTTACACGCAGCTCATCATTCAGCATGGACGTAAATCTTCCGCCAAATAATGTGTTGATCACATCCACAGCAACATAATCAGGATTATTGCGGCTGATGCCAGGAGCGCCGATATAAAAAGTTGTTTCTTTTGCGTCATCTTTATTTACCAGTAATACTTTATTGCCCGTAGGTTTTTCAATCGGCTTTGACGCAAGATTGGCATTTTCCTGTTTGCCTTTTGCCCAGCCGGAGAAGATCTTTGTTACCGCAGCTTTCATATCCTTGCTGTTGAAATCCCCGACAATAGCAATCGCAGATCCATTGGGAATATAGTTCGCCGTATAGAACTGTCTTACATCAGCAGGAGTAAGGTTGGTCACCGTGCCGATCGTACCGCTGATCACGTTTCCATATACGTGATCACCGTACAGTAATTTGTCAAAATAAGAACCGATCACAGAACGCGGGCTTTCTTTTGCCTGCTCAAGTCTTACAAGCGTTCTTCTTTTTTCTTTGGAGAACTCTGTTGTATCAAATGCCGGTGCAGTGAGCAGATCATTAATGATATCCAGCACTTTTTCTTTGTCCTTTGCAGCAAACTGAGCGGAGAGACCTGCCGATTCTTTTGACGCAAAAGTGTTCACTGAAGCGCCGATAAAATCCAGTTCTTCATCCAGTTTTGCCTTTGGATATTTCTTTGTACCGTGTTTCAATGCTACAGATGTAAGCGAGGCAAGCCCCGCTTTGTCTGCGTCATAGATCGCTCCTGCAGGCAGGATGGCGGACACATTGATCATAGGAACATCATGCTGCTCCATAAGGTAAACGGTCAAGCCATTCTTAAGGGTGAATGTCTGATAAGCGGGCAGTTTATAATCCTGTGCATTCATCACCAGGCTTGTCATGCAGGCCAGCGCAAAAAGGATAAAACGCGTATAGAATGATTGTTTCATTTGTTGTTGTTTAACTTGATGCTTGAATGTTGAACGTTACTCTGCTGTGTTTGATTTCAACACACCCACGGTACGTGTTGTCTTTTTAAAATAATTGTTTGCAACGCGTTTGATATCTTCTGCGGTCACTTTATTGTAACGGTCCGGCGCTTCAAACATCTTTTTATAGTCACCAAAGAAAACCTCATAGGTTCCGATATTGTTAGATTTACCGTCGATCGTTTCTACCTGGTTATAGAACTCGATCAGCTTTTGATTTTTTACTTTCTGCAGTTCCTTGTCTGTTACGCCATCTTTCTTGATTTTCTCGATCTCTTCATAGATCGCATTCTCCAGATCGCCTTCTTTTACATTCTTGCCGGCAATGGCATAGAAGCCGAATGCAGTGGGATCAAAGCTTTCTCCATAAGAAGTAAAGACAGACGTAGCGAGCTGTTTGTTATCCACCAGCGATGCGTAGAGTCTTGACGATTTTCCCGAGCTAAGGATATCACTCAGCAGCGAAAGCGCATAGTAATCATCATCTTTTGCTGCCGGAGCTTTGTATACGATATTCAGATATGGCGTAGCCACATCTTTTTGTACCATGATCCTTCTTTCCCCGGTTTGCGGAGGCTCTACCTGGTGCACTTTTGGCGGTTCAGGCTGAGCGGGAATTGGTTCGAGGTATTTTTCAGCGAGTGCTTTGATGTTTTCAGCTTTGATAGCACCGGACATGACCACCACGCAGTTATTAGGCGCATAGTATGTTTTAAAATAACGTTCAAGATCTGCCTGTTTCCAGTTCTTCATATCATCTTCATAACCGATCACGGGCCAGTGATACGGATGTTCCTGGAAAGCCTGGGCAGTAACAGCCTCACCAAGCATACGCCACGGTGAATTTTCGAGCCCTGTGCTGCGTTCACTGAGTACAACACCTCTTTCGCTTTCTACCATTTTCGGGTCGATGCTGAGGCTTGCGATGCGGTCACTTTCAAGGTCAAAGATGACTTCGGTGGCAGATGCCGGGAACCAGTCCGTGTAAACTGTCACGTCCTCTCGTGTATAGGCATTGTTGGCGCCGCCATTGAATTCCATGGTGCGGTCAAATTCTTTCGGGCCATATTTTTTTGCGCCATTGAACATCATGTGTTCAAAAAAGTGGGAGAGACCCGTGATGCCCTGGTATTCATTGCGTGATCCTACGCGATAGAACAGGTACATATTTGCGTTGGGAATGGAATTGTCCTCCACTATGAGAAACTTCATCCCGTTTTTCAGGGTAAAACTCTTTACATCGTCTGCCTTGATCTGTGCCTGGGAGACAACGCCCAGCAGCAGGCAGACAGGAAGAAGGATTTTTTTCATAATTATGCTTGTAGTTATGCGATAAAGCTAAGGAAAGCAGGCATTGAATGGATTACCGTTTGAAAAAAACCTCATGAACGATCTGAAAGCTTTGGCAAGCAGCCTCACGCAAAGGCAGTATTTGACTGGTAGTGTGTACTGTATTCGTGGATTCTTAATCGGCGCGGGCGGGAGATGCTTTCAACGGCCAATGGATCACGCATTCCTTATACAAGATCGCCATGTCAGAGAGGTGATTTGCCTGCAAATTCTCTACGAACGCCTTTCATTCGAAATCTCCTCCACCCACAATTGAAATTGTGGGCTAGGTGGGTCGCTGAGGTTTGGCGAATTATTCGAAGGGTTGGCGGTTGGAATAAACATTGCGAATAGCCGGGTGTGCGATTAGCCCGCAATTTTAATTGTGGGAAAAGAATGCACGATCCTGGTCATATAACCGGCCGGAATGATCCAGCATTGTTGACGGCAAAAGCCCGATTATACATGCCTTTCAGCCGCCAGCGATCTCCATACCGTTTGCGTTAAAAACATAAAAAAAGCCCCACATCTCTGTGAAGCCTTTTTAGTGTGACCGCGTCAGGATTCAAACCTGAAACCTTCTGATCCGTAGTCAGATGCTCTATTCAGTTGAGCTACGCAGCCAAACGGACGGCAAAAGTAAAGGAAAATAGATTCCCCGCAAAAAGATTATCAAAAAAAGTTGAGATTTTTTTCCGGAAAGCATTGGAAGTAAGATTAATAGATCAGTTACTGTCACAACGCTTCCGCCGCCATCCTCACTGCTTCCGCATACGTTTTTCCAGCTGAAACAGCCTCTTCCAGCACCTGAATGATCTTCGGAAGGTAAATGAACTTCCTCGTTTCAATATAATTTCTCAACAACTCATCCGAAGCTTTTGTACGCCCCATCTTTCGCGCAATGATCACTTCGCCGGCGCGAACGAAATGCTCCGTCACACAACTATTCCAGTCAGGATAACCCTGGTCGTCCATTGCGCCCGCGATGGGATTGAACAACGAACGCTTTGAAGAGATCAGCGAATCCGGCAAGCGGCCAACCACCGGGTTGGCGAACGAATGACCAAACTCGTGAATGCTCAGCTCAAGGATATGCTGTGGCTTGTCGAATCCGAGTGCAATATTAGTGTCGAGATCGGGTACAGCAAATGGCCCGAACAAATTATAGATACTGATACCATTTCCGCTCTTTATATTTACCCCGAACGCCATTCCCGACGGGATCGTAAGGCTTGGCATTAATGTGTATGTATTGAATCGTTTTCCATAGAATTGTTCCATCATTGCTATCGAACCGGAGGCAGGGAGCGCGGACCTGATCTCTTTCATAGCCTGCTGGTAGTATTTGCCGGAAGTACTGAAATATTTATCAAACGAAATGGTCTTATAAAACCTGTTCAATGCTGACAGGAAAGCAGTCGCTTCGTTTGCCGCCTCTGTACTGTCGTTATATGTAGCAAAACCAATGATCTTATCCCGTTCAATTCCTTTTGGCAGAACAGCGTCCGGGAAATTGCCCACACTCATCAGCAGCCGAAAGATGTCCGGCGCCTGTAGTTTCTCCAGGTAGTTTGCCGCAATGGACAGATCGGGATCGTCTATATATTCAGCATAACGACTGGCCAGTGAAAGATCATAACGGAACCAATCCTTCTTCAGGATCCCATTATTCATTTTTGCGCCGGGAACTGCGGCATCGGCCGTCATCGTTCCCATAAAAAATACAAAACCTGCAAATTCAATATTGTGCTGGAACTTTATCCGGATCTCACCTGTACTATCAGGAGCAGGTAACTGAGCCTCCGCTCCGCGGGCAGAGATAAGCGCAAGTGCAAGGATCAACTTCTTCATTTGCTTTTTTGACCGAAAATAGAATGAAGTAGCAGGGTGAACAGGATGCGGACGTGTGGAAACAGGTTTCAGGACGTCTTTTTATGGTATTCGGACGGCGTCATACCTGTTTGTGCTTTAAAAACCTGGTTAAAGGTGGATTTTGAATTGAACCCGGCTTCCATTGCCAGGGCCAGCAGCGTTTTGTGCTGCTCCTTCGGATCCTTCATTTTACGGATCACTTCCTGCACACGGTATGCGTTCACAAAAGCAATTACAGTTGTATTTAATTTATTGGCAATTATATAACTGAGATACCTTTTAGGCAATTGCAATTTATCGGCAAGATCATCGATAGAGAGCCTTGATTGAATATAGATCCGTTCTTGCTCCATAAGTTGGAGTAATTGCTTCACCGTATCAGCATCATCATACTGCCAGGCAACAGGTGTGGATGATACGGGAACGAAGGACAAACCATCAAACAGACCGGTTCTTAAAAACACGATATAACCCAGGATCAGCATCGATCCGGCCAGCAACTGCGTCAGCAGATCAGAAAATCTCCAGCTCAACAAGGCTTCCGCCAGCCAAAGCAGACTCAGAAAAGAATAATATGCCAGCAAAGCCAGCGGGATCAGCAGGGTTTGCTTCTTTGCTGATGCGTTCAATACATTTCTGATCACGGCTCTTTTCTTCAATTGCATGATCCACCATCCGAGGATCGCGATCGTGGCAAGAACAGGGATGATCTCTGTAAAAACAACCCAGGCCTCAATATTCCGCAAAGACGGTGTGGTAAATCCCGCTGCCCGTAACAACCATACGGTCAATTCCACAACGATCTCGAGCATCGCAGGGCCCAAAAGCATCAACGATCTTTTTCTATTTAACAATGGAAGATTAACAGAATGCCGCGCAAGATTCAATAATGCCGGCGGGATCAGCAAATAAGAACCAATTACCCAAAATGGAATTGCTTCCGGCTGATTGGTATAATGAACACGCACCGCAAAATTCGTGAGCAACTCAATCGATAACACACCTATCAGAATAGCGAGGTATATTATTACACTGTTATTCTTTTTTGATCTTGCCGCCAGCCCGACAGTTAGCAACAATCCCTGTACGCCGGCGAGAAGAAACCAGTAGGATTTCCAGTCTTGCATGAAACAAAGATAGGGAGGGCGGAGTAAAGGTTTCAGAGGTTCCAGGGGTTCCAGAAGTTCCAAAGGTTCTTCCAGCGAAAATTTCTTCAGTCACAGGTAAGGACTTCAACCTGCGAAGCAACCTCTGGAACTTCTGGAACTCCTGGAACCTCTGAAACTTTTCACACTAACGATATCACTACTGCAGGGGTAACACCGCTGCTCCAACCTCGAGGTATTTCTTTTCTTTCAACAACTTGAACGCTGTGTCGAGCATGCTTTTATCCGTCACACGCACGAGTATGATCGTTCGCTTGCGATTGTCGTAAAATGAAGCGACATAATTTGAAGATAGCGGATCCTTTAGTATGTCATTCAATTCGGGAATTGCCTTTTTTAGTTCGTTGATCGTGCTGTCCTGGTTTTGATCGACAATGATCAGTTGAGTCCCCTTGCTGTTCCTGATATAGTCAATGCTGTATTCATGAAGGATGGGAGAGGAGAAATTGTACCGGCTGGATTGAAAATATTTTCCCAATATTTTCTTTAGTTTTTGGCGTTCGGCCGGCTCTTCCGCATCGGAATAGAGATACATATTATTGAGCAAAATGGAATAATCGGCGAGGGATCTCGGATATGCTTTTCCAAATGATGCGATAGCATTTTCCACGAACAAACTATCCATTGGTTTGCCGGCAGTAAGATATTCTTTGACCAACGGATGCAAGGCATGTGCAAAGCCATCAATGTATTCATTATTATACCAGGCCGTCGTATCGGGCTTTCCGGTAAAATCTTCATAAGCCCATCCATTTCCTAATACAGTTGCTAATGCCTCATCAAAAAAGCTATAGGCAATATCCTTGAATGGCGACACACTTTTGGTGAACCATCCATCAACCTGATGCTGAAAATCGCTTGTTTGTTCATCATACAGCACATGACAGATCTCGTGCATGGTTACACCCATCGAACCTGCAGGGTCTTTACCGCCGGTAAGCACGGAAACGCAAAGACTGTTGGCATGGGGCGTGGCCGTTGTATTACCGGACTTCGCAGGGATAGGAAACACGGCCACATCAAACGGAATATTATCCGGCCAGCTGGAGCGATAGAAATTTCTGAAAGCATGGAACAGTTGATTTGCCCTGGCGGCATATTTTCTGAAACCGTTGATCTGCTGCTGCGTCGACTTCTCCGACTGACGCCAAACATAGCGATCATAGAAAGGTTCCGCCTTTGTCATCAGCTCACACATTTCCTGGTGCGTACTGTTGGGTAAAATACCAATGGTACTCATGCGGAACTCTTCGATTGACGCACTTTTCACTGCGGCGATCACAAGCAGATCATAGGTCGAACGCGTTTGCCGGCGATTGGAAGGATATTCGTCGCGACGGTAATTATAAGAGAGATTCAATTGCTGAAAAGCATTTGCAAGTGCCGCAAAAGAAGGCTCATGCCTCATTACAGACGTATCCACATAATTCCGGTAGGTTGAGGATTGCGATTGCGCGCCACCGGCAACTTCCAGGAAGTTAAAGACTGAATAAGGCTTGCTTGTCTTGAAACGGACAATAGATTGGGATGACACTGAACAGCTGAAAGTCAACAGTACAATGCAACCAGAAAATAATGATTTGATCATAATGGTGATAAAAACCAAACATACGAAACCACTCGTACTTCTGCCTGATAATTTGATGAACGGTGGCATGCACCTGCTTGCATCAGGTCATTCTTTGAAAAAACTTATACCCTGATGCAATGATTTTGAAAAATGGATTGTCAGCCAGTTAAAACCACAACATGAAACTCCTCACCAAAACATTGCTGCCCCTGTCAGCTGCTCTATTTATGCTATCAGGTTGCCTGAAAGATAAAGTCAGCCGCACCTATACCATTCTTACCCCTGTTTATAAGAATAAGGATCAGGTGCTGAGCGAAGTAAAACCAACAACTGCTCAGCCTCTGGAGAATCCCGGCAAGATCTTTATTTATGGAAATTATCTTTTTGTGAATGAAATAAACAAAGGTGTTCATATCATTGACAACAGTGATCCTTCGAAGCCGGTCAACAAATCATTTATCAATATCCCTGGCAATATAGATATCGCTGTGAAAGACAATTCCCTGTATGCCGATATCTATACAGATATGCTCACGATAGACATTTCAACTCCATTGTCTGCACACGTTACCAATATTGCAAGAGATATTTTTCCTGAAAGAAGCTATGGCAATGGATTTGTCGCTGACAAGTCGCAATATATTGTCGACTGGAACAGGCGGGATACAACTGTTGCTTATGGAAGGCCGGATTTCTGCACTTTTTGCGGAATTGTTTTTAGTGAAGCGATGCTTTATTCATCCGCTGCTGCGACCAAGGCCACGATCGGCGTGGCGGGTTCGATGTCAAGATTTTCTGTTGTAAATAACTATCTGTATACAGTCAGCATGGGAACGATGAATGTGTTCAATCTTGATGAAGCGCTGAAACCGGCATTTGTAAAATCGGTTTATATGCAATCTGGTATTGAAACAATTTACCCGTTCAAGGATAAATTGTTCATCGGCTCTGTCAACGGTATGTTCATCTATGATATCTCCAATGCTGCAAACCCTACGCCGGTTGGAGCTGTGGCGCACATGAGGGCATGTGATCCGGTGGTGACTGATGGAGACTATGCATTTGTAACACTTCGTGCGGATGCAAACTGCGGCGTATTAACACAAAGCCGCCTGGAAGTGATCGATGTGAAACAGGTAACTGCACCTAAATTGCTTGCTACCTACGATCTAAGCAACCCTTATGGCCTTGGTAAAGACGGCAACACTCTCTGGATCTGTGATGGATCCGCTGGTCTCAAAGTGTTTGATGCAAGCAACCCACTGTCAGTAAAGCTGGTGAAAACATATTCAAACCTTGAACCGCTGGATGTAATTCCTCACAATGGAAAGTTGATCGTGAGCGCAAAGGAAGGAATTATTCAATTCGATTACTCCACGGGCAATATGATCGAATTAAGCCGTTTGAAAAAGAAATAAACATGCTGAAAAAGATAACGTTCATTGCAGCCCTGTTCATTAGTATATCAGGCGCTGCGCAGAAGCCGGTATATCGCGGAAACCATTACCTGGGATTACTGGCGGGAGAGGATAACGGTTTCCAGGTCACTACTGTCAACGGAATTGAAACAGGCGGTTACTTTTTTGGTATAGGAACCGGTTTTGATAGCTATGGGAAAGCAGCAATACCGCTGTTTGTATCGATATCAAAATATCTGTCAGCTTCAGAGAGGAACTTTTTCCTGTCGTTGAATGCGGGTACTTCATTTGCTGCAAAAAAGGGCGATCTTACCATGCTGTTCAATGCCAGGAAAGTCAGCAGCCAGCCAAGACCTTTCGGCGAAGCCGGCCTGGGTTATCGTTTTAAGACAAAAGGTATGAAGACAGGGCAGGGCGTTCTGTTCGGAGCTTATTATTCTTATAAAGGTATGAGGGAGAAATTCACTCTCCCTGGTAATTGTAACAATCCTCCCTGCGCTGAACGATACGAATACCTGGATTATAAGTTCAATCGCTGGGCTTTTAAGGTGGGGGTGGCACTTTAACGGTTTTTTTAAGGTTGGCGATGAAATATCCTCGGGACAGCCACGTTAGTCCGACGGACATTGCTCATCACATCAAACCTTAACCATGCAAAAGAACCTGTTAACCCAACTGGCTGCATTACTCTTTTGTGGTACAGCTTTTACCCAGATAAAAATTACGAATCGGGATGCAATGCATCCTGATTCGTCGTTATTGTTTATTGGCGCCACAAATAACATTGCTGTTTCCGGCCAGGAACCTGAATATGATCTTACCGTTAAAAGTGGTACAGCTTCCATTTCAAAGGCCGGAGCAAACAGTTTCTTTGTAACGGTACATAATGAACACCCTGTAACATTGCAGGCGGTCAGCAATAAAGGGAGACAGGTGGTTTACAGCAGACAATTCAAAAGTGAACTGCTTCTTCCGTATGAGATAAGAATCGCCGGTTCAGAAGACACTGCTATAACGACCGGGCATATTATTGCTAATCCGGTATTGGCCGTGATCATACCAAAGAGTCAGTACAAACATTTCATGTCTGTTACAAGTTTTCGTTTGTCGATTATATCCGGAGGAGATACTTTACTTGCGGAAGATAGACAAGTCGGCAACAGATTAACAACAGCACAACTTGAACAGATCAGGAAATTATCAAAAGGAGACAAGCTCTATTTCGATGAGATAAGGGCAACATCACCAGATTCCCGGAGTATTAAGTTTCCGCCCTTAACGATATTAATCAGGTAGAGATATTTTCTATTGATCAACGACAACCCGATCAATAGCAGCCAGATATGAACGAACTTTCGCCAGGATCATTTCCACCGGCAGATCTTCTCCCGGATCGACTTCGAAAGATTCATATCTGTCTTTGGGTCTTACCCCTTCAGCAAAATGCAATAGCGATTTATCTGTACACAAACCAACCATCAGCTTCTTCCGGTTCAGCCATAAGTAACCCAGCTTTTTTCCTTTGTAAGTAAAAAACGGAATTTGAAATTTTCTTTCATGGACAATACCCGGATTGACAGACAGAATAATATGCTTTAATGCAAGAAGGCAGCTCTGGTACGGCTCCGGTCTGCTCAGGTAATAACTTTCAAGTTTAGTATTCATAACGGAGAGAAAAGGTTCCAGAGGTTTCAGAGGTTCCAATTGTTCCAGAGGTTGTCGTGACTGACAGAAGTCCATTTACTTTCAGAACATTTGGAACTTAATGAACCTCTGGAACCTCTGGAACCTTTGGAACATCTGGAACTTCTGGAACCTAAAATAAACCAACTTTTCGACTTCTAATAAAAAAGTCCACCCAATAAGACTAAAGGGTGGACAGCTTACACATGAGAAATAAAAAAAGTTACTCTGACCTTAATGACCTGACCGGGTTGGCCATCGCAGCTTTGATGGATTCATAGCCGACCGTGATCCATGCGATCAGGAGTGCGGAAAGTGCTGCCAGGGCGAATACGATCCAGCTTACCTGCACACGGTACGCAAACCCCTGCAGCCAGTTATTGATCGCCCACCATGCAAGTGGAACAGCAATCACTGTTGCAATCAGGATCAATCTTGTAAAGCTTGCGGAAAGCAGGTAAACAACATTGCCTACAGAAGCTCCCAATACCTTTCTCACACCGATTTCTTTTGTACGCTGCTCTGCCATGAATGCAGACAGGCCGTAAAGCCCCATACAGGAAATAAAGATCGCGAGGATGGCAAAAAGATTGAACAAACGTCCCATCTGTTGCTCACCTTTATACAGCTTGTCGATTTCCTGGTCGACAAATGAATAAGAGAAAGGATAAGCAGGATTCAGTTTCACATGAACCCTTTCCAGCGCCTTGATCGTGGCTTCGGTGGCGCCGGGTTTTGTGCGGATGATCGCAATGCTGCCCGGTCTAAACCGCAGGATCATCGGATCGATCTTATGTTGTATTGCTTTGAAGTTGAAATCCTTTACCACACCAACGATCATACCTTTGTTACCCCACATGTTCAGTGATTTGCCAATGGCAGACTCACTGTTCATACCCATATGCCGGGCCGCTGTTTCATTGATGATATAATTATTTGAATCGGCAAAAGCGGGAGAGAAGGGACGGCCACTCACCATTTTCATTTGAAACACTTCGAAGAAATCTTCATTGATGTCCATATTGGAAAACAGGGTCTGATCGGTCGCAGGCTTGCCTTCCCATTGTACACTAAGTGTTCCGTTTGTATAACCAACCGGAACTCCATTGGTGATCGTATAATCGCTTGTCAGCGGATTGCTTTTTAATTCGGCTTTCAATACATCATATTTACCAGCCAGATCACCTGTCATCGGCAAACATAAAAGATTTGAACGCTCAAACCCCAGGTTCATATTTTTGATAAAATTGAGCTGCTGAAATACGATTGCCGTACCGGCCAGGAGCACAATAGAAACAACAAATTGCACGACCACCAATGCATTTCTGAATACCAGGTTGCCACCCATTTTGCGCACATTTCCTTTCAGCACTTTTACCGGTTTGAAAGAGGAAAGAAAAAGAGCGGGATAACTTCCGGACAGAAGACCGGTGACCAGCGCAATGCCCCCAAGCGTCAGCAACAATGGTCCATCAAATAAAGACACCGCCAGTTCTTTGCCCGCAAGTTTATTGAATGCAGGCAACAACAACCACACCAGCAAAATTGCAAGGAACAAAGCCATAAACGAGATCAGCACTGATTCTCCTATGAATTGCATCACCAGCTGACCACGAACAGCGCCCACCACTTTACGCAAACCTACTTCCTTTGCACGTCTCGCAGAACGCGCGGTAGCAAGGTTCATGAAGTTGATACAGGCAACGATCAGAATAAAGATGGCAACGATAAAAAAGATCTTTACATACAAATAGTTACCATGTCCGGCAACATCCGCCTGGTAATCTGAATGCAGGTGAATGCGTGTTAGTGGCTGCAGGGTAAAATCCACTTTCAACTGGTTGTCCGGGATCTGTTTTTTATAGATCTCATCCAGCTGAGCGGTTACCTTTTTTACGCCGGCCTCATTGGCCACACTTTCATCCAGCTCCACGTAGCTGAAGAAATTGAAATTATCCCATACATAATTTTTGATATCACTGTTGGTCACAGCGATCGCAGACATCGGCATGATATAATCAAACTGCAGGTGTGAGTTCGCCGGCACATTGGCAAGCACACCCGTCACCACTACATTTTCTGTATTGTTCTTGCGTAATACTTTCCCGATCGGATCTTCTTTCCCGAAATACTTTACGGCCATATCTTCCGAGATCAGTATGCCATCAGTTCTCAGCAATGCCGCATTCCGGTCGCCTTTCACCAACGGAAAAGAGAAAGCCTGCAGAAAAGTGGAGTCTACATACAAACCATCCGATTCTTCAAAACGATGGTCATCCTTCTGGAATACTACGGAATTGCTCGGCTGCATCCGGATCACACGTTTAACCCCCGGCGCTTTGGATTGCAGTTCCTGTACAACAGGATAAGGCGTTACAGCTGCTTTGAATTGTGCAATATTGCACACCACCCTGTACAATTTATTCGAATTAGCATGAAAGCTATCATAACTCATTTCGTTTCTGACCCAGAGAAGGATAAGAATACTGCAGGTCATTCCTATCGTCAATCCTGCAATATTGATCATCGCGAATGCCTTATGACGCATGATATTCCTGATCGCGATCTTCAGATAATTTTTGATCATTCTGTTGATTTTACGGAAGCATTGCGCTTCCGGCATTTAGCTGCCTTTGGTGATCTACGGAATAACTAACAATATGCCAATGGGCTAACTTAATGATTTCCAAATAGATGAAAATGAAAAGAATAAAAAGTGTCCGGAAATGTAACAATGATCGTCCGCTGCCGGACAGTGCGAAAGCCGGGCGTTCAGCAGACTGCCGGAATTAAAGTCCTTAATATCAAACCTCAACCAATTAATGGCTGCTTTCAAAAGCCACAGTTTTACCAACGCTGTGAATACACATCTTTAAACTGGGCTACGTCCATCACCATCAAATTCACGCTCCTGTACTTTGATTTTTTCATCTGCAGCCTATTTTGTTGGTTTGTTCTTAATTCAATGACGAATAACAAAAACATATCACTTTACTGGAAATGTCAGCTGATCGGCTGGTCGGCGGCCTCGCTGTATTGGGGTTTTGTCGGCTATATCGGAAGCAATTTCAGTTTTGTGCTGGCGATTATACATTTCATCGGCGACCTGGTCATGTATATCGGGCTAACACATTTATTCCGCAATTTTTCGAAATCTCACCGCTGGCATCTGCTGCAACCGGGCAAACTGCTGATCAGGATCATTCCATCGACTGTATTGCTGGGCGTTGTATTTATGTTTATGACCATTGGTAAGACCTACCTGGTAAGGTATGTTTTTGAAGAAGGGCTTTCAGAATCATTCAGTCATTATTTCAACTCACAATGGCTGATCACATTTGTAACAGGTGTACGGCTGATGGCGATATGGGTGCTGGCTTATTACCTGTATCATTACGCGCAACGGGAGATCAACGCCACCAGAGAATCCGCAAGACTGGCGCTGATCGCAAAAGATGCACAGCTGGATAATCTTTCCGCACAGTTAAATCCACATTTCTTTTTTAATTCACTCAATAATATAAAAGCGCTTGTGCTGGAAGATCCGCAGGCTGCAAGAAGAGCAATCGATCTTTTGTCTGAACTGCTTAGAACTTCACTCTATAAACGTGATGCTGCGCTGATATCATTAAAAGATGAGATCGAACTGGTAAATGATTACCTCGAACTGGAAAAGATCCGTTTTGAAAAAAGATTGAATACAACCATTGAAATAGATGACGGACTATTGCAAAAACAGGTGCCGCCATTAAGCATTCAAACATTGGTGGAAAATGCGATCAAACATGGAATTTCACAGCGGAAAGATGGAGGTACGGTTACAGTAAAAGTGACAGAAGAAAATGGTTTTCTGCAAACAGAAGTTTATAATCCGGGAAAACTAAATGGCATCAATGCAAAAGGGCTTGGCTTGAAAAATCTCTCAGAAAGACTGCAATTGCAATTCAATGGCAGAGCAAGTTTTGAACTGATATCAACGGGTGAGAACAGTATTTTAGCCACCATAAAAATCCCTGTATCATGAAAAAACTGCGTGCGATGATCATAGATGATGAGCGGCTCGCGAGAGAAGAGATCAAGGAGCATATACGCAGCTGTTCTTTTATTGAACTGGCCGGAGAAGCTGCCGATGCCGACGAAGCAGAAGAAAAGATCAAAGAGATCCAACCTGATCTCATCTTTCTCGATATACAAATGCCGGAAAGATCGGGGTTGGATCTGTTGGAATCACTGGACACCATTCCTGAAGTGATCTTTACAACGGCTTATGACCAATATGCTGTAAAAGCTTTTGATCTGAACGCTGTGGATTACCTGGTAAAACCGATACGGGCAGAACGTTTTGAGCAGGCCATGGAAAAGCTAAGATCAAAACTCACAACAACCGGTCATGCTTATCAGCAGCATATTTTTGTCAGGGAAAACGACAAGTTCTATTTTATTAAATCCGATGATATCTACCTGATCGAATCTGCAGGTAATTATGCATGTCTGTTTACGCCCCAACGAAAACATTATATACGGCGTTCGCTTAATCAACTCGAAAAACTCCTCGACCCCGATGTGTTTTTCAGGGTAAGCAGAACGGAGATCATCAATATGCAATTCATCAAAGAGATCGTCAATCAATCCAAAGGAAAGATCATGGTGACGCTTCGCGCAGGCAACACGATCGAAGTTTCACGCAGGCAATCCGCCGCGTTTAAAAACAAAAATATGATATAACCGAGGCCGTACATCCGGTAACCTATGAAACTTCCGGAACGTTCCCCTTATCTATAATAACCCACAAAACATTCACAAATGAAGAAACCCCTTCTACTGGCATTGCTATGTCTTTTATATACGTCACTACTGCAATCACAATCACTGGTGGACAGCCTGAAAGCAAACCCCGATTATATTGTAATGGACAGCATCCTGATCAAAACGAGTGATGGTGCTTTCATTTCCGCCTGGGCCATGAAAAAGAAAAGCCTGACAACCCCTCAGCCTGCTATTCTTCAATTCACCATTTATGCAAGGCAAACGGATATACGCAGGTTGAAAGATGCAGCCGACCACGGTTATGTGGGAGTAATGGCTTATTCACGCGGTAAACGCTACAGCCCCGGTGAAGCCGCGCCCTACGAAAACGATGCGCGTGATGTATATGAAGTGATCGACTGGATCAGCAAACAACCCTGGAATAATCAGCAGGTAGGTATGTGCGGGGGCAGTTATAATGGATTCACGCAGTGGGCAGCCACCAAGAGAATGCATCCGGCATTAAAGACCATCGTCACCTCTGCATCTGTAGCCCCGGGCCTGGATGTGCCGATGACCAATAACGTGAACATGAGTTTTGTTTTCTCCTGGATCTATTATACCACGAATAATAAATTCCTTGATGAAGATGATTACCGCTCGCCACATTGGGATCAGGCGTATGAAGATTGGTTCCGCCAGGGCAGGAGTTACCGGGCACTTGATACCGTTGCCGGCCGGCCGGGCAGAAAGATCTTTCAGCGCTGGCTGGATCATCCGGTATATGATTCATACTGGCAATCGATGATCCCGTATAAAGACGAATTCGCAAATATCGATATTCCGATCCTTAGCACCACAGGTTATTATGACGGAGGTCAGATCGGTGAGTTGTATTATTATCGCGAGCATTTGAAATACAAACCTGATGCTGCTCACTACTTGCTGATCGGGCCGTACGGGCACTTCGGTTCACAGGGATATCCGGATTCGGTTTACAATGGTTATAAGATCGACCCTGTGGCAAAAATCAATATTCATCATATCATCTATGAATGGTTTGATCATATTTTCAAAGCCGGCCCCAAACCTTCAATATTAAAAGACCGTGTGAACTACCAGGTGATGGGCAGCAACGAATGGAAACATGCCCCCACACTGGAGAAAATGCATGATCAGCCCATGAAACTTTATCTGATGTCACAGGGAGACAGCATGACCGGCAAATTGAGCAATAAGAAAACAAAGACCGATAAATTCATCCTGCAAAAAGTAGATTTCAATGACCGGGAAACAAGAAATAGCTATTATTATTTCAATCGGGTGGTTTACGAAAAATTATTTACCAACAACGGCGTGTTACTACTCAGTGACCCAATGGAAAATGACACAGAGATCAGCGGGAATTTCAGCGGTGAAATAAAAGCGATCATCAATAAAAAGGATATGGATTTCAGCGTAGCTCTTTTTGAAATGAAGCCGGACAGCAGCTATTTTATGCTTTCTTATTTTATGGGGCGCGCCAGCTATGCAAAAAATATCCAGCAGCGGAACCTGCTGACGCCGGGGAAAAAGGAAACCATCCCTTTTACCAATACCTATATGACGAGTAAAAAACTGTCAAAAGGGAGTCGCATCGCCATTGTTCTTAACATCAATAAAACACCGTTTGAACAGATCAATTACGGAACAGGCAAACCGGTGAGTGAAGAGACGATAACCGACGCCGGGGCGCCGTTGGAGGTACGGTGGCTGGGAGGAAGTTTTATCAATTTACCGGTGAAGTGGAGGTGAAAAGTTTGAGAGGTTCCAGAGGTTTCATAGGTTCCAGAGGTTGCTGCCGCGCCTTGAATCATCTTTAAAGGTTGGGAAGTTTGTACTCTATGGAAAAACATTTTTAAATGTATGAAGCACTAGCGTATTAACAGCTCTCGTTTAAAGTCTGTTCTTGAATATTTTACGGATCAAACCGCGGCAGCAACCTCTGGAACCTATGAAACCTCTGGAACCTCTGAAACTTTTCAAACCTTTCAAACCTCTCAAACGTCTCAAACCCCTTTACCTCCCTCCAAATTCACATCCCCAAACGCAGTATTCACAGATACTGCATCCGGACCGGTCGGACAAGCAGATATTTACATTCTTAGTAAATCAAACCGACCATCATGACACAGCGCTTTCTAGTTTTCACATTTTTGCTCATTACCCAATTCGTGAATGCCCAGACCACGCCGACCAGCTTTGAGGCCTATGCCCAAACCCAAAGTAAATTGTTTACGGCTGCCTATGAAAAGCGGGATACACAAACCTATCGCCATTTGCTTAACGACTGGAACGATCGATTTAGTAAACTCTCCGCGGTTGAACAAAAACAATTCCGGTCATACCATGTCAACGCATTCTACAATCTTTGCTGTACATATTCGTTGATGGGGCTGAAGGACCTTGCATTGGACTATCTGGAAAAAACCATCCAGCAGGGGTATACCAATTACAGCCATATCCAGGAAGATGCAGATCTGGATCTTATCCGTAAAGACAACCGGTTCATAACGATGATACAACCATTGCGGGAAACCGGCGACTATCTTTATATTCTGAAAAAGGCCGGCGCTTTTAACAATAATGATCAGCGTCCCTTGCCCGCATTTACTTACCAGCCGGCGTCTGCACCGGAGCTGGTTGCACTGCGCCAGGCATTCAAACTTGATTCCATTGCAGGCCAGGGAAATGAATCTTCCCGTGTATTGAACCTGCTCCACTGGATACACGAGCTGATCCCGCATGACGGTCAACACGAAAATCCTGTTGTGAAGAATGCGATGAGTATGATCGCGATCTGCAAAAAAGATGTCCGCGGACTTAATTGCCGTGGGCTTGCTACCGTGCTGAATGAAGCCTATCTGTCAATGGGATTCAAATCGCGGATGGTGACCTGCATGCCAAAAGACAGCCTGGGCGTGGATTTCGACTGCCATGTGATCAATATGGTATATCTTCCTTCCCTGAAGAAATGGATCTGGGCTGATCCGACCAATGATGCTTATGTCATGAATGAAAAAGGTGAATTGCTGGGCATTGAGGAAGTAAGACAACGCATCATCGAAGATAAACCGCTGATCGTAAATCCAACAGCCAACTGGAATCATAAAGAATCTACCACAAAGGACAAGTATCTTTACAATTATATGGCTAAGAACCTGTACATACTGCAATGTCCCGTGAGCAGTGCTTATGACATTGAAACTGCAACAGAAGGAAAAACCATCCAGTATATCCAGCTCAATCCGCTTGATTATTTCCGTCAGAAACCGGATAAAAAAGAATCCGTCAACAAGCAGAAACAGACCAGGTACGAATTTTATTATACGAATAACGCGACTTCATTTTTCCAAAATCCCTGAGATGAAGCGACTGTTTTTGATAAGCTGCATGATCGCAGGAACCCTGACCGGTGTGGGCCAGGTCAATTGGGCTGACAGCGATCAGCCGAATAAGAAGATCCGATGGAGCAATTATTCAACCTCGTATATCGGGGAAGAAAAAGACAGCGTGCCCTTGCTGGTGATAGCGATTCCCTACAACGGAATCTATGATATGAATGACCGGACAGAGTTTGATATGGACTTCGCCGGGTCAGCTTTTCGCTTCCGGTCTAACCTGGAAGACCGGTATAAAAAGATGTTCACCCATAGCCCGGACGACGTATACTTTATGGTTCCGGGCATATTCAAACGGAATGCCGATGCATATGAATTCCGTGTGGTGAAAGATGACAGCACAGAAATAAAACCATGGAGCGATATCACGCAATTTGTCTCTGATGATTTCCGGATAAACGCATTGCGCCCGGGGTTTGGGTTTCTTGGCGGTTACCGTACCGCCTGGGATCATTACATTGTTGTGGAACTACGAAAAAAGGGCGCGACTTCGCTTACAGCCGCATCGGTCGTATACTGGAAATCATCAAAACCACAACTGGTAAATATCTTTTCGGCAAATGAACTGAATGAATTGCTTCTCAAAAAGAAAAGACCTTATGCAGCCGTTTCCGTCGGACCGACGCCGGACAAATGGAAGCAAAAATATACAGCCGATCAGATGGACAGCCTTACGATGCTCCCAAAGAAATTGTACCTGGAGCCGGATGAGAACAGCCCCATCTTTGTGGTCAGTGCAGATGTTTTCAAGAAAGAAGCCCTGATCTATTCATTGGTAAAAAACGGAAAAACATACCGGCCCGCAGGTCCCAATGAGTATGATAATAACATGATCGCGCTAAAAGATCTTTCTCCCGGAAACTATTTGTTACAGATAAGCTACGCCATGCAGCCTGAGCATATAACGGCTTATCCATTTGAGATAAAGGCAGCATGGTATCAAACCGTCACATTTAAGGTGCTCAGCGTTATTATTCTTGCAGGCGCTTTGTTTTCCGTTATTCTATTGCTGAAACTTCGCAGGCAACAACGAAAAATGATTGCGGAGCAAGCCAAAAAAGAGCAGTTGCGATTGGGGTTAAAGACGATCCATTCACAATTGAATCCGCATTTTATCTTCAATGCGCTGTCTTCAATACAGGGATTGATCAATAACAATGATATCACCGGCGCCAACCGTTATCTTGCTGATTTCGGAACATTGATCCGGCACGCACTGACGGAAAGCGACAGGGAATTCATTCCATTGATCCGCGAGATCGAGACGTTGAATACTTACCTGAAACTTGAACAGTTACGATTCAATTTTTCCTATGCCATCAATCTTGATAAAGAAATAGAAACTGCCACAACAGAGTTGCCTTCGCTACTGTTGCAGCCCCTTGTGGAGAACGCCGTAAAACACGGTGTATCATCCAATCCTGAAAAAGGCGTGATCAGCGTGAACATTATAAAAGAAGCTGCTGATATGAAGATCACCATCCATGATAACGGACAGGGGTTCGACACGGCTAAACAATCAGCAGGCTATGGTTTGAAACTGACCCGGGACCGCATACATTTGCTGAACGAAATGAACCCGGATCTTCCCATTTCCATGCAGATCTCGGGAAATCTGCAAACAGGAACAACCATTGAATTGCTTTTCAAAAACGCGCTGAGATAATAATGAATGCGATCCTGATCGATGATGAAAAAAACAATCTTGAAAACCTCCGGCAATTGCTGGCAAAATATTGCCCGCAGGTGAAAGTGACCGGCATCGCGATCAATGCGACCGAAGGGAAAAAAGCGATACAGGAGTTTCAGCCTGACCTTGTTTTCCTGGATGTACAAATGCCCGGAAAGAATGGATTTGATCTGCTGCGAGAGTTGAATCACTATGATTTTGAAGTGATCTTTGTTACCGCATTTGATCATTTCGCGATACAGGCTGTAAGATTTGCAGCGGTGGACTACCTGTTAAAACCCGTAAACATGGAAGACCTGCAAGCTGCGGTAAACCGCGCGGAAGCCAGAAGCCGCCAACGCCGCCAGAATCTTCAGCTTGAAAATCTGATCAGCATATTACAACACCGAAAGGAAGAGCATCGCATCGCATTGTCGACACTTAAGGAAACACGCTTTGTAAATACAGCGGAGATCATCCGTTGCGAATCTTCCAATAACTACACGATCTTCTTTTTAAGAACAGGAGAGAAGCTGACCGTCTCGAAACCCATCTTTGAATATGAAGAGATCCTGAAACCGTATGGATTTATCCGGCCGCATCAATCTCATCTTGTGAACCGGCATCTGATCAAAAGCCTGATGAAGGAAGACGGCGGTTATCTGTTACTGGAAGACGGCTCAACCATCCCGGTATCAAGAAGTAAAAAAGATGAAGTGCTGCGTCAGCTTGCAGGCTGAGTGGTATGGCCTGGCGTTTGTATAACGCTAAATAAAACATGCCTGAAGGTCCTTCACTGGTTTTACTGAAAGAAGACATCCTGCATTTCCGCAGAAAGAAAGTCAAAAAAGCTGCGGGCAATGCGGCCATTGATGTTCAACTGCTGGAAGGAAAGACACTGACTGAAATACAAACATGGGGTAAACAGCTATTCCTTGTCTTCACCGGCAAACTCACCGTCAGGATACATCTGCTGATGTTCGGTTCCTATAGCGTGGACGAACAGATCCGCCCAAAAAGAAGCGTGCGGTTGCAGCTGGAATTTGCCAATGGCACCATTTACTTTTACACCTGCTCGGTCCGCCTGCTTGAGCCCGGCTGGAAAGAGGAGTACGACTGGACCGCCGACATAATGAGCGACAAATGGAATGCCCGCGGTGCGCGAAAGAAGCTAGGGGAAAACCCTGACATGCTGGCTTGTGATGCATTGCTTGATCAGCAGATCTTTTCCGGCTCAGGTAATATCATCAAGAACGAAGTGTTGTTCCGCATTTATCTTCATCCCGAATCCCGCATTGGCAAACTTCCGCCATCTGTATTAACTGCACTGATCCGTGAAGCACGGAATTACAGTTTTGATTTCTTGAAGTGGAAGCGAAATTATGAATTAAAAAAGCACTGGCTGATCATTGCAAAAAAAGTTTGCCCGAGATGTAATATAGCCGTAGTAAAAAAATACCTGGGTAAAACCAAACGGCGGACATTCTTCTGTAACAACTGTCAGAAAAAGTATGAGTAATAAAATACACATGCAGTGTTCAACATAAAGAATAAATGGTTGAACGTTGAATTCTTTCTTTATAAAACTGATTAACTGGTAAACAAAATAACATGGCACTTGTTTTTCTTTAGTATAAAAAAGAAACTCTGTTTGCCGTTATGGACAATCAAACCATTTTTCAATTCTTTCATTGGTATTATTCAGCAGAAGGTAATTTATGGAAACATGCACAGGAGCAGGCCGCTCATCTCGCTTCGCTGGGAGTGACGCAGGTCTGGTTGCCACCCGCCTATAAATCAGCAAAAGGTCTTGATGAGCCGGGATATGCCGCGTATGATCTTTATGACCTCGGCGAGTTTGATCAGAAAGGAACGGTGCGTACGCGATGGGGGACAGTACAGGAATATCTTGACTGTATCAGGGTTTTCCATGAACATGGAATAAAGGTGCTTGCAGACATTGTACTCAACCACAAGATAGGCGGCGACGAACAGGAAAAGATTGTTGTGCAGGAGGTAGATGACGATGACCGGACAAAGATCATCAGCGAACCATACACTGTTGATGCCTACACGAAATTTTACTTTCCCGGCCGGAATAAAAAATACTCCGATTTTGTATGGGACTCAAATAGCTTCACCGGCATCTGTGAAAATGAAAAGATCGCCATGATCAAAAATGAATATTCAAATGGTCAATGGGAAGATGTGCCCGAAAAGGAATTCGGCAATTATGACTACCTGATGGGTAATGATATTGAGTTCCGCAATAAATTTGTGAGAGAAGAATTGAAAAAATGGGGTGCCTGGTATACCGAAAAGACCGGGATTGACGGCTACAGGCTCGATGCATTAAAACATATTACACCTGACTTTTTTCCTGAATGGCTGGACTTTCTTAACCAGCACTTCAACAAAAAGATGTTATGCATTGGTGAGTACTGGAAAAGTGATGTGCATCAGTTACTGAATTACATTGAAATGACGAACGGCCGGATCCAGCTTTTTGATGCGCCGCTGCATTTTAACTTTCATCAGGCATCTGTAGAAGGTGAATCATATAATCTAAGCCAGATACCCGATAACAGCCTTACGGCAATGCGTCCTGAGCTGTCCATCAGCTTTGTTGACAATCATGATACCCAACCGTTGCAATCATTACAATCGCCGGTTGAAGCCTGGTTCAAACCTATCGCATATTCGATCATCCTGCTAAGGGAACAGGCGACACCATGCGTTTTTTATCCGTCAATATACGGCGCTCAATATGTTGACCACTCAGGGGGCGAAGAACAATATATAGAATTAAAGCCCCTCAGCTGTGTCGAAACGATGATGAAAGTCCGGAAAAAACTTTCCTACGGAAAACAACAGGATTATTTTGATCATGCCAGTACGATTGGTTGGACACGGGAAGGAATCCAGGAGAAACCAAATAGCGGATGTGCGGTTGTAGCAACAAACGGCAGTGAAGGATTCAAGCATATGTCAATGGGGCAACAACATGCAGGCCGTGTGATGAAGGAGGCTTGCGGTCACCGCGGCGATACGGTAACATTGAATGACAAAGGCGAAGCAGATTTTCCGGTAAACGCAGGATCAGTATCAGTTTGGGTGTTCCAGGAAGCGATTGCTGATCTGCAGTAACAACACCTGCCTAGTGATGTTCATCCAGTTTTTCCTCCAGTTCTTTTTCCTGGATCTTTGACTCAACTCTTTCTTTTTTAATGCTGATGCGTATTCTTCCATAAATACTCATATAGAAATTGGCGATCCAGACAAGTGAAAAACCGGCAATGATGTAGCCGCGCCAGTCGGGGAGAAGGAGTTTGTATTTAGTCATGATCAATGCAAGAATGGTGATATAATGACTAAAACAGAATTCGCAAGTAAATAAGTAAAAAAATTTTCGTTGAAGAAGATATTTTGAGGTTGTTCTTTTCTTACAATAATTGTTGAACTCGCTGAAGATTTCTTCATGCGTAACTGTCCACGCAATACATGAAATAGGAATGGCAAGAATAAAGAGCCAGGCAACCTGCACACTAATGGGATTCATCTTTACTGATCATTTATTTCCGGAACTATAACGTTTTTTCCAATATGCTTCATCCCAGCGTTTCATGGCTTCTTCAATTGAGTTGGCACATCCAACAACAGCATGCTCATCATTTCCCAATATCAGGCAATATTCATCGCCATCGCGATAAACATCAGGACGGAAGTTCTTTACTGATTCCGGAACCTGCTCTCCTGTATAATCAACCCTGATCAACTCCTTTTCCAAAGACAACTTCTTCATCACGGCATTTTCAGTGTACAATGCAATTCACGTGCCTTTTCCGGATACATGCTATAAAGAAGAACCCCAAAGATCAACCCATCATCAAACGCCTGTCACCTCAATGAGGGATCAGAAAGCAATGCCTTTTAGTCAAGCTTCGTCATAAACCGACTTTTTATTATTGCCGTACGACGGTAGACGGTAAGAACGTGATTGAAATGTTTTATAATAAAGATGCGTTTCACCATGAAAGAAAACAATATAGAACATTTTTTTGGTACTTATCCACATTATCGCCATCTGGCAACATATTAGTAGTGTATGGCCGACACAACATATCTCATCACAAAAACTTATAACAATGAAAACCCTATTAAGCACAGTGTGCCTGAGCCTGGTATTGCTCGCATTCGCAGGTACAGATTCAAACGCTAAAGAAACAGTTAAAGGAAAAGTGTATTCAACACAACAGGATACAATTCCCAAAAAGGATACTATCCGTAAGGACACTATTAAGAGAGACTCTATAGTGTTGTTCCAGTAAGAACTGTTATTTATAGCTGGTCATTTGGAAATCGCCGGAACGGAGATCAACATTTCCCTTCCTGCAAGAGTACGGTGGCCGGCTTTTTTGTGCGAGAACGAAAAAGGTTCCAGGAGGTCAAGAGGTTCCAGGGGTTCCAGAAGTTCAAGAGGTTCCAGAGGTTGTCATGATAGTAGAAGATACGCCAGTTATAATATTTGCAAGAACGGATGGTATGTTTAAGTTTTAAACATACCATCCGTTTTTTATTGAATTGCTCCTGATGTGTCTTCTAATATCACGACAACCTCTGGAACCCCTTGAACCTATGGAACCTCTGAAACCAAGCCTTCCTTCTTGAGGCATATTGCAAACCCGAACTCACCCCATCGCCGGAGAGAAATTATTCATCTTATACATATTGATCTTACTGTACAGTGTTTTCCTGCTGATCTTTAAGATCTCCGCAGTCTTGCGCTTATTGTTGTTTGTCTCGCGCAATGTTTTATAGATCATTTCATATTCTGCCTGCTTAACAGCCTCTTTCAGGAAATCACGGTCAGTTGCTTTGAAATCCCGGATCTGCGCAGGCAATGCAGCCAAGGTGAGCAATTGCTCTGCCGGTGCAAGGAATGCGGCTTGCCTGATAGTCTCCCGTAATTGCGGCAACTGCCCCGGCCACGGATAAACAAGCATCTGCTCCAGGCACTCTTCGGAAACACCGGGGATATTTTTATTCCATTCGAGATTTGCTTTCGACAGAAAATAATTTGCAGCGAAACGAATATCATTTGAATGATTGCGCAGCGATGGCACTCTGACTGTTTTTGCATCTTTCATCAATGGAAAACTAAGATGCTGCGGTATCTCGCGATTAAATGATTTTATATTGATGAGCAGTTTCAGGGATAACTGAGTAAACAGCTTTTGCAGATATTCCTGTTGATGTGCAGACAAATGATACGGATCATTGATCAGTACAGTACCACCTTGCATCGGCGCAAGCAGTTCCGGATTGGTGAACAGATCGTTCAATTCACCATATACAGGATAGGTGAGGCTCACGCGCGAACTTCTTCCCGCCTGACCATGGCATGATAGAGAAAAGAAAGGCCTGTCTGCCCACGCACTAAGATCGTGTATTGCTTCAGCCACGAGCTGGTTACCATCATCCGGAAGATTTGATAGCACGATCGCCTGCTGCTGCTCAGCAGCGCATGCATAAATGATCTCAGATAATTTACCCGTGATCCTTGCTGATTCCTGCGGTGCTACATTGGTTAACGTTTCATTGGTGTTTAGCATAAAATAAGATTGAATAAATAAATGATGCCGCGCCTTTGCCTGAACATCAAACAAATTCGGACAATAGCCTACACGACTTTAATATGAAAATTTCAGATTGGTCTTGAAAATTCCCAAAGGAATAAAAGAGAGATGTATTGAATCAGGTCAATTGGACATAGATATCCAGACCGTGCAATAAATTTACGCCTTTTGTTTAACTCAGGACAAATATTTTTTTATTTTTTTAAAACAAAATCAATTAGGACTGATCCGGGTGCACATAATGTGGATAATATACTAAAGTGGTGGACTGATTGAACAATCTGATACAGTAAAGGGAAATGCTTATAATACCATATAGTATAGTTTGAGCAATTCAACCGGGCTTCCTGTTAATATATCTTGAAACTCTTCATCGTTTTGCATCTGGCGATCGCTTTTGTTCACCCGCTGCTGACCGGCATGATCTTCGTTCGAACTACCCACAATATATAGCACAAGTAAATTGTCTGTAATAGCATGAAAGGTTTCTTCCACATCAACGGATCTGCTATTATGTAAGGGAATGGATAATATATAGCCTGTTCAAAGGGCATGCTACGTTGCGCGCATGTTGTGAAATCAAGACAGGAGGTCTACCTGTATGTTTCAACCTGCATCTGATCGGATGCTGTCAGTCAACCCAATCTCCATACGAGGAAAAATACATCCACTGATACAGGGAAGAAAGTAAACACTTTATCACACTGTAAGCCTGATTATTGCTTACCGAATACCCATATTATCAGTTCCATTGATACAGACCGGAAGAAAACGCTGGCATGAATCTTTGGATGTAATGGTATTCACTAACATAAATCTTAAGTATGAAAAAAACTGTTTTGCTTTTGAGCATAAGCGCATTGCTGACTGCCGCATGTAATAACGAATCGAAAGATCCGGTTGAGAAGGCCGACTCTGCAAACAAAGAAGCAAGAAAAGACACTACCGCAATGGCACCCGCGCCTGATCCGGCTACAAGTTCATTCCTGGTTGATGCCGCAAATGGAGGCATGGCCGAAGTAGCACTCAGCCGACTGGCTCTGGAGAAATCGGCCAATGCATCGATCAAGCGTTTTGCCGACATGATGGTCAATGACCATTCAGGAGCAAATGAGCAACTGAAATTGCTTGCCGCCCAAAAGAATGTAACACTTCCCACCGATGTATCTGAAGAAAAGAAAAAGACAGCGGATGATCTCATGAAAAAATCAAATAAAGACTTCGACAAAGATTATGTTGATGTGATGACAAAGGACCATGAAAAGACTGTCGACATGTTCGAGAAGGCATCAACAAATGTAAAAGATGCTGACGTGGTGGCGTTTATAAATAATACTTTACCGAAGCTGAGAGCTCACCTGGATTCGATAAAGGTCATTAAAAAGAACTGGAAGTAAAATTAAAAGAGATCCCGCCGGATCTCTTTTAATTTATAATCCCTGCACCCGTGAATTGATCCGAATTCATTAACAGGTGGTTTACATATCCGCTCGCAAGCTTCGGCATTCTGCTTGCCGGGAAATAAATTTTTGGTTAATGCGCAGTGATCCGTCAAAGGCAGTGGCATGCAGGTGGACCAATTTATTCCCCAATCCGGGATAGCAGGTGGCATACGCTGTTACGGGCAATGCCCATCCACTGGCAACAATCTTATACAAGGCCATCCTCTTATTGCTTAACTTTTTCAGGAATAGTCTTTATTGAGGCTTCCGGAGCGCGTGCTTCACTTTTAATCCAACATGCAACGCCGGACATGAGCCCGGGGGTAAGTGAAAGGATGAATACAGGATCAAACCAGGAGCTTAGGCCATTTCTCATGCGGTTTGAGAGCATTAAATTATGGTGAGGTGTTCAATTTCAACAATTCAGGGAAAACCATGAGTGTCTGATGGCATGCCGTTTGCAGCCCTATCCATACTCTTTTTGTTCATTCCCAAAATCCACAACTATGCCGGCAACAAAACTTCGCAGCAAAGCTGCATCGAGATCGTCTGCGCCCGTAAGAGCTGCAGGTCATACCATCGGTCATGAAGATGTACAGAACTGTTGCGAACAACACTGAATGAAGGAAAACCAACAGACGAAAATCTTACAACGATCGAAGAGAACGATAGTAACTGAGAAGCCGATAAAAATGAGAACAGATATTCCAGATGCACAACTTAAAAGAGCGCGGCTTTATTCGAAAGTCACATCGTACATCACAAGAAAAGCCGGCAGCCCCGGTGTATTATTTGTAGCATTTCTGCTGGTATTTGGATGGGCGCTGAGTGGGCCATTTTTCCACTACTCCAATACCTGGCAATTGGTGATCAATACATCGACAACTATTATCACATTTCTAATGGTATTTATCATACAGCAATCGCAGAATAAGGACACAGCAGCGATCCATCTGAAACTGAATGAACTGATCGCAAGCCACGAAAAGGCCAGCAACAGGCTTGTAGACATAGAAGACCTTACCGAAGAAGAACTGTTGATATTGAAACGATATTATGTAGAACTATCGGATAAGGCCGAGAAAGAACGGGATCTTTATTCATCACATTCAATGGATGAAGCAGAAGAAAACCATAAACATAAGCAAGAGAGGAATAAAAGAACGAATGCCAGGACTTAAACAGCAAGAACGGCAGCACTGCTTTGGAAACTTTAAAATTTATTACCTGTATGAAATCAGCGCAAAAAACTACGGAAAGACCGGGCATACGCAGCCTGGTGGTGTACAAGAAAGAAACACAATTGAATATCCGCGTAAAAAAATCTGAGCCCACGATCCACTACCCGAAAGTTGTAATGCCTGAGCAGCAGCACCGTTGTATCAAGAGCAGAAAACATGAATGCTGGTAGAGAGAGCCGATGAAGAATGTTCGATGGTGGATGTTCGATGATCGATGGTCGATCTCAGGTTTGAGGATCGTAATAAAGATGAATAACTGAATGTTTAATAGGTTTGAGAAGTTTGATAGGTTTGACAGGTTTGACAGGTTTGACAGGTTAAACATTCAGACGTGTCAAATGTATATATAAAAGAAGCCGTTCGTTGCCGAACGGCTTCTTTTATATATAGCCATCTTCTGATGCATGACTATTCAATTTTCAATATGCAATATTCGATACAGAATAGCGACCATCAAACATCGAACATCGAACATCGAACACCAAACATCGCCCCTTACCGGCTTGCGATCACAGTCTTGACTAGGTGCTCACTGATCTCCTGTTCCAGGTTATCGGGTAACAGGATTGCATCGTCATCGAGTGCGCGCAGGCCTACAGTGTCCGGGTCCCATGCATATATATGGTCCGTTCCATTGTTCACATTGAGCTGCACACGCTTTTCATCGTTGAAGTCAAATATATGTCCCCGCACTTCATACGGCACGCCGTCTACCAGCAATTCAAGCTGGAATCCCTTTGTTGCTTTTTTTGTTGTCATGTCATTGGGTTTTTAGTTTGTCGTATCGGTTCACTAAAGTCAATCCTTAATAATTGTGCCAGCCGCCTGGTGGAGCGTTCAAGCTTTTCAACATTCATGCTCGAAGGATCCGAAGGCAGTATATTCCGCAGCGGGCGGGGAGGGGATCTGCATTCAACGGTACAACGTTAAATTTCTTTATGCCTGCCGGTTTTTTACCGAAATGCACTAGTTTTATCGCTCTGGATCCGCTCCCTCTCAAATCCCCGATACTTACCCTACTGTGTTCGCATTTACCTGAACCGGTTTTCCGTTGATGCGGCGTCCGACGGAAAAAGAAACAACAGCCGACAGACTGCTTGCGATAAACCGATCCGTTAGGATCAGTACTGCATGCCTGACCTGTTATTGTAATTATTTAGCAGATGAAGAAGATCACAGTATTATTGGTGGACGATCATCGGATGATGATGGAGGCGTGGGCAATTGTGCTTGGCCAGCACAAACAATTCAAGGTGGTAGGACAGGCAACCGATCCTGAGCAGGCGCTCAGAGTCGCCGAAACACAACATCCTGATATTATCCTGACGGATATCAATATGTCGCCCATGGATGGTTTCACCCTTACCGAAAAAATCCTCGAAATATCACCCGGATCAAAAGTGATCGGTGTATCCATGCATAATATCCCCCTTTATGCCAAGAAAATGCTTCGCATGGGCGGCAGGGGCTATGTTACCAAAAATTCCTCCAAGGACGAACTCATCACCGCCATACAGGAAGTTTACGAAGGCAATATTTTTATCTGTAAAGAGATTAAAGACATCCTCGCCAACGAACAGCTTGACGGGAACAATGACATGATGCGCCTCTATTCCCTCACTGAAAAAGAACTCGACATCATCGCCTGCGTCAAACAGGGCCTATCATCCCGCGAGATCGCCGAAATGAAAGATGTCACTCTCAAAACCGTGGAAGTACACCGTTATAATATCCTGAAAAAACTGGGGCTGCCGAATACAGCGGCGCTGGTGAGTTATATTCAATCCAAAGGCCTCTGATTACGCGAATTCTATAACACGAATTTCGCGAATTAGTATTCGGCGAATTGTATACACTGCCCGGAAAGAAATTGGCTTGTCCCTTGTCACGGGCCATTCAAATCAGCAAACACTAATTCAATCCAAAGGCGGCTGATTACGCGAATTCTATAACACGAATTTCGCGAATTAGCATCTGGCGAATTGAACATTCTGCCCGAAAAGGAATTGGTTTGCCCTTTGTCCCGGGCCATTCAACTCAGCAAACATTAATTCGCGAAATTCGTGTTATTGAATTCGTGAAATCAGAAGAGCCATCCCGCTGCAGCAGAATGGCTCTTCCTTTTTAGACGTCTTTTGTTCTTTAGAATTTAATGGGTAGTGGAAGGTTTGTGCCTACCGGATGAATTTGAACTCAACCCGGCGGTTCATAAACCGACCGTCAGGATTATCGCGGCCGTTAATTGTTTCAGCTTCGAGCGGACAACATTCACCGAGAGCTACTCCGCTAAGCCGCGTCCGGCTTATGCCTTGCTGCTCCAGGTAAACGATGACTGCATCCACACGCTCCTGTGCAAGCTTAAGGTTATAAGCCGCACTTCCTTTAGCGTCCGTGTATCCGTTCACTTCCACTTTCATGGAAGGATCCTGTTTCATCAATTCCGCAAGCCTGTCGAGATTGTTGAAGTATTCATTATCTACTACAGACTTGTCGAAACTAAAATGTACAATCGGCTGGAATGCTTCGCTGATCGTGTTGCGACCGCGGGCAACTCTGCCGGATTTTGTTGCTGTGCCATCTGGTGTATAATGTTTCTCACCAGCCTGACGTTCATTCGATCCTTCAGCTACTACCGGTACAACAATGTTTGATGCTGCACCCTGCAATACCCTGAATTCAACCCTGCGGTTCATCGCACGGCCTTCCGGATTGTCTGATCCGTCAACGATCTCACGGACAGCAGGAGTGGACTCACCATATGATTTGCTGATCAACCGCTCAGCGCTGATCCCGTGATCGCGCAGGTAACTGATACAGGCATCTACACGATCCTGCGCCAGTTGCAGATTATACTCTTCGGTTCCGAAGGCATCTGTATGGCCGCCAACTTCTACAATCATTGATGGGTCTTTCTCCATGATCTTGATAAGTGTATCTAAATTGTGATAATATTTCTTTTGTAAAAAAGATTTGTCAAACTCAAATCTTGCAACGATCATCGGCCTGTTGGCCGCACCCGGAGGTCTCTCCGGTGGATCTTTACCTTTATCAGGCTTATAGATCTCATTCGAAGGATCGGGTGGCTTGCCCACATCAGGATCAAAGATCTCGTCAGATGACAAGGCCAGATCTTTATTCTTTATACTGTCCCTGCCCGTTACAATAGCTACGGTGTAGCTGCTTGTATCGTTATTGTATGTTGGCTTTTGGGCCACGATACTATAGCGGGATGTATTTCTCAATTCAAACTGATAAAAACCAAGGCTGTCCGTCTCCACTGCCAGCATAGTGCTGTCATTCTTCTTCGGATCCCTGATGAACAGTGATACACCTTTCAGTGGTTCGCCGTTCTTCTTATCAATCACTTTACCGGAAATGTATTGCACATTGTCTGATACAACTGCAAACAGGTCCAGGCAACAATCCGTCTCGCGGTCCGAGCTCAGCCAGCCTGTATTCCACAAATTCACATCATCCGTTCCTACGTAATACTGATCATCTTTTGTGGAGTTGATCGGATCACCCGGATTCACAGGAGCTTCCCATTTCGCCGTTTCTATATCGCCCTTTGAAGCATAAATATCAAATCCTCCCATCCCGACATGGCCATTGCTGGAAAATACCAGGCTGTTCGTCGCAGGATGATACCAGGGCGTTGCTTCATCATTTGGCGTATTGATAAAGATGCCCATGTTCTGAGCGGATACCGCTTCACGGTCCGCATTCAGTTTGGCAAACCAGAGATCATATTTTCCAAAACCGCCTTTTCTGTCAGATGAGAACAACAGGTACTGACCATCAGGTGTAATAAAAGGTTGCGTACTGTTTGAACCTTCCAGGTTCACCGGGGAAGAAAGCTTTCTTGCGGCAGACCATGTGCCATCCGCATTTTTGCGCGAAGTGTAGATCGCAGCGGTTATTACACCGTCATTCTTTTGCCAGCGGGTAAAGAATAATTGCTGCCCGTCATTTGATACGGAAGGAAGACCATTATTATAACCGGGTTCCTCGGGAATATCCACCAGCTTTGCTGTTTCGCGGATATTGCCACTGTCCGGTGCACTGTATAAACGTGCGGAATAAGCAGGGTATCCTTTATACATTTTACTGCTGTCAACAAACATGGCAGTAAAGAATGCTTCCTTAGCTGTTGAAGTGGCAAATGAATAAGCAGATGTATTTGCGGCATTGGGTTTACGCGTCACCGTAGCCATTTTCTTTGAAGTCTCGGCCTGCGCGCGGATATAACGGAGATTCTCCAGTTCACGGTCTGCCGCCACCGTCCATTCATCTTTTTCTTTTCTCGACTCACGGAATTCTGTGATCACTTTTACCGCTTCATCATATTTCTGATTCGTTCTCAGCGTTACACCATACCAGTACTGGCTGGCAGGATAGGAGCTGAGTGAATAAGAGGCGGCTTCTTTATACCATTTTTCTGCTTGTTTATAATCATTATGCAAGCGATAACTTTCTGCAAGACGATACACTGCACCCTGGCGCGCGACCGAACCGTCGACGCTTTGAGCACCTCCCTTCTTTCTTACGGCAAAGGGGCTTGAAGAAATGCGTTTTTTATCCTTATCTCCTGTAAGATATTTTTCATACGCCTGGGCGGCCTCATAATAATTCTTTTCATTGAAGAGCTTTTCAGCCTCTTCAAACAAAGCCGGTTCGTTGCTTTGTGCATGCAATGCGCCCATATCCGGCAAAAAGCAGGATATAAGGCCACAGACAATCCCCGGAAGGACTGCTTTTCGCATGGCTCGAAGGTGATTAAATCGGTTACCCATAGGATCTATCTCTTACACTTTTAAAAACGTGGACAGTAAAATGGTTTTGTTTTTACTTCCGTATTTCCGCCCCAGCCAACATATGACAGGGAAATTTCAATACTATTACGGTTGATGAAATTCTGCGTCTTTGCTGACGCATTCACATCATAGCTTGCACCAAATGTGAATCCTTTATGATAAAAGCCAACAAAAGGAGCCAGCGCATCATCAATACGAAGGTTTGCACCAAACATCAGATCGGTATTTGCACCTCCATAGATCTGTGCGTACGCGCCGAGCATCTTCTCCTGTGCATTTCCCTGGCGCATGTACAAAAAATTTGGAACCAGATCAAACATCTCCGAAACATAGATCCTTGCTCCCGCATGCGCGCTATACCTGATCGGCAGTTTTGATTTCTCTCCGCCGCTGATAAACGGATCAGTAGGGCGGGTGAGATGGAATGCCGAGAAGCCACCAAACAGCTTCACTTTGTTATCAGGATTACCATTATAATAAGCAATCCCGGTTCCTGCATCAAATGAAGAAACAGATGGCTTATAGAAATTTTCAGAAGTAATTGAATTGGGATCGTATCCGAGACCGGCAACCCATTGGTCACCGAACTGAAGCTTACTTACATTGAAGCGACGGTTGATAAAACCTGCCTGCACCGCCATGACGATCTGGTGATGACCAAATCTCACACCGGTATAAGCAAAATTGGCATAACCGGTCGTATAATTATAGGCACCATCTGAAGAAGACTGATGCATAATGTTCATACCAACATTCAGGTTCATGTTGGTAGGAGCTTCCGCGGAAATGCCTTGTGTGGAAAGGGTGCCTCCGTACTGACTTCTCCAGATAGCAGACACACGGTAATCTCCCTCGATCGCACCAGTCAATGCAGGATTCAAAAACATTGGCTGAATAAAATATTGCGAGAAATGCGGATCAACCTGGGCGTTGGCTGTTCCGCGCAAACTGATAACAGCCGCCAGGACTGCCACAGTTTTCAGCAATTTGTTCTTATTCATTCAATTGGTTTTTATAGGACGTTATTGGATTTTTCTTATCTCACCAGGTTCACAGTTCCTCTTCTCGTTGTTGTTGTATTATCAAGGAAGGTGACTTTCACTCCGTAAGGATATACACCCACTGGTTGTGCTTTTCCTTTGAAAGTACCATCCCATCCTTTACTCTTATCTTTTGTTTCATACACCAGTTCACCCCACTGGTTGAACACTCTCATCTCGATTGATTTGATAGAAGATCCATACGGTCTAAACGTATCATTCTTTCCATCATTGTTCGGTGTGAATGCATTGGGGATAAAGAAATCTTTACCACCAGGTTCCAGCTCAACATAGATCGATGCCGTATCAAGACAACCATCAGCAGAGCGGCCGATCACGGCAAAAGTCTGTGCGCTGTCTTTTATAATGAACGATTGCGCAAGCGCTGTCTGTGCAGAGAATTTATCTTCCGGCTTCCAACCGACAACTGTATAAGAACTGTTCGCGCCGGATGTAAGCGTCAGCATCATTCCAGGCATGATCGGATTTGTATTAGCAGTCAGCGTCACGTCGAAATCTCTTACCTGCACCTTTACTGTACCTGTTGCTGTACAACCCGCCGCATTTGTTGCAACTGCTGTATAAGTTGTTGTCGCCTGCGGATAAACTATAACGCTGTTGCCCGCGCCTATATTTTGCCAGTTGATAGTATTACCTGGGGATGATGCAGTCAGGGTAACTGCTTCACCACGGCAGACCAATGCTCCCGGCCCAACAGTGATCACCGGGCTCGCACTCACAACAACATTTACCGGCAGAAGATCTGTTGTACATCCGCTTGATGGATATACTCCACGGATATAGTATGTGCCTGTTGTAGTGATCGCAGATGGATTCGTGAGCGGAGTTGTACCCGCAGCATCTGCAAAATATTCAAATGTCAATCCAGCTGTACTTCCCGCAGTGATTGCCGCTACAGTGATATTTACAGAATTTGGCAAACATGCCGGAGCAGGGTTTGTTATATTCAATACAGGTTTTGGCAGAATGGTTACCGTCGTGGTTGACGTGTTGCCGCAAAGTCCGTTCGAGAAACTATATGTTACAGTATATGTGCCCGGCGTACTTGCCCCGATATCGATAGCACCCGTTGATGCATTGATGGATAAACCGGCTGGAGCGCTTGCGTAAGAACCTCCGGCGAGACCTGACTGTGTTACAGTACCCGAACCGCCCGCATTTACACAGAATGGTGAACCGCTATAAGCGATCGATGCTGTCGGTGCAAGGTTTACAGTCACCACCACGGCTTCAATACCCGTTACACAACCGGTAGGAGCAGTGCCCTGTACATAGTATGTTCCGCTGGTGCCGATAGAGTTTGGTGAAGAAAGTTTGATCAGGCCTGCGGGATCAACAAAATAACTGTATGATAATCCAGGTGTGCTGCCTGTAGTAACAGTCGGCGCAGTGATATTAACCGTTCCCGGTGAGCAGACCGCCGCAGGATTGGTGATGATCAGCACCGGCAACGGATTGATGCTTACAGATGCAGTAGTTGTATTGCTGCAGATACCGTTGCTGAATGAATAAGTGACCGTATAAGTTCCCGGTGTACTTGCCACCAGATCGATCGCACCTGTTGTTGCATTCAGTACAAGGCCGGTAGTGGAACTATATACACCGCCGCCCTGGCCAGTCTGTGTAACATTTGCCGTGGTAGTTTGTGCCGCGCAATATGGAGATCCATTATAAACGATCGTTGCAACGGGCTGCGGGTTGATCGTTACGTTTACCGGTGATATGCCCGAACGGCAACCTGCCGGTGTTATTCCCTGGATATAATAAGTGCCGCTTACAGAGACTGCATTCGGATTCGTCAATGCAATTGTTCCGGCAGCATCAGTATAATAATTGAAAGAAAGACCCGGGGTGCTGCCGGCAGTTACAGCCGGAGCCGTAAGATCTGCTGCCGATGGCGCACACACAGCCGCAGGATCAGTGATCACCAGCGTTGGGATAGAAGCGATCACAACTGTAGTGGTCGTGCTGCTGCCACAAGTACCATTGGTGAAACTGTATGTGACGGTGTATGTACCCGCAGTGCTTGCGGCAATATTGATTGCACCTGTAACAGGATCGATCGACAAGCCGCTTGCTGAGCTGTATGTACCACCAGCCTGACCTGTTTGTGTAACATTCGCAGTACCTGCGGTGCAGAACGGACTGCCTGCATAAGAAATACTTGCAACCGGAAGAGGATTGATCGTTACCTGTACAGGCATGATCGCAGAACATCCTGCCGCATTCGTTCCTTTTATATAATACACACCACTTGTTGCGATAGCTGTTGGATCAGTAACAGGTGTTGTTCCGGCTGCATTGGTATAATAAGTGTATGTCAATCCGGGTGTGCTACCTGCTGTAACAGCGGGTGCAGTCAGGTTAACTGTTGCCGGTGCACAAACCGGTGCCGGATTGGTCAGCAATAAAGATGGAGGTGCAGCCACCGTGATCGTTGTTGTTGCTGTATTCGGACATGTGCCGTTTGTAAATGAATAAGTGATCGTGTATGATCCCGGAGCAGCAGAGGAAAGATTGATCTCACCCGTTACCGGATCGATCGCTAATCCGCCGCTTGCGCTATACGAGCCACCGGTTTGCCCGGTTTGCGTAACAGAAGCAGTGCCTGCTCCGCAGAATGGTGATCCCGCATAGCTGATAGTTGCTACCGGCAAAGGATTGATCACTACTGCAACGGCTTCGATGGTTGTTTTGCACCCAGGGGTAACTGTTCCCTGGATATAATATGTACCACTTGTTGTTATAGCAGATGGATTTGATAATGCTGTTGTTCCCGCCGCATCTGTGAAATAAGCAAAGCTCATTCCGGCAGTACTGCCTGCGGTAATAGCAGCTGCAGTAAGATCTGCACTGCCTGGTGCGCATACCGGCGCAGGATTGTTTACGATCAATACAGGTGTTGCAACGATCGTGAATACTGTCGTAGTTGTCTTTGCACAGGATCCGTTACCGAACGAATAAGTAACGGTGTAAGTACCCGGAGTACTTGCTGCAATATTGATCGCACCTGTTGCAGGATTGATAGAAAGGCCGGAGGTAGAACTATACACACCGCCGCCTTGTCCTGTTTGCGTTACGCTTGCAGAACCAGCCGCTCCCTGGCAATAAGGCGAACCCGGATAGCTGATAGACGCCACCAATGGAGGCAGTATACTAACTGTTACGGGAACGATCGTCGTCACACAACCGGATGGTGAAGAACCCTGGATATAATATGTACCGCTTGTACCGACGGCGTTTGGATTAGCAAGAACATTTGTTCCTGCAGCATCAGTAAAATAATTGAAACTTAACCCTGGTGTGCTGCCCGCAGTCACCGCTGACGCAGTAAGATCCACTGTAGCGGGAGAACATACCGGCGCAGGATCATGTGTTACCAGCGCAGGAGCATTGATAATCGTAACAGTGGTCGTAGCCGTATTTGTACAAGTGCCATTGGTGAATGTATACGTAACTGTATAAGTGCCCGGCGTACTGCTACCCACATTGATCGCACCTGTTGTTGGATTGAGCGAAAGTCCGGCGGTAGAAGAATAAGTGCCGCCAGTCTGACCGGTTTGCGAAACTGCAACAGTTGTTGCACCGCAGAACGGCGCGCCATTATAAGCAATCGTGGCAACCGGTAACGGGCTGATCACTACCTGTACAGGTTTGACCGGTGTTGTACAACCGCCGGCAGAAGTTCCCTGAATATAATAAGTGCCGCCTGTCGAAACAGCTGAAGGGTTGGCCAGCGCCGTTGTTCCAGCCGCGTCAGTATAATACTGGAAGGTGAGACCCGGCGTACTTCCCGCAGTGATCGCAGCAGCCGTAATGTCCACTGTATTTGGCGTACACACCGGCGCAGGGTTGGTGATAGTAAGGTTCAGCGTCGCACCGATCACGATGGACGTTGTGGCTGTGGTTGTACAGGTACCGTTGCTTGCTGTATAGGTAACGGTATATGTGCCTGGCGTGCTTGCACCAACATCCACAGTTCCGGTTGTCGGGTTGATGGAAAGGCCGGTTGTTGAGCTGTAAGATCCGCCGGTCTGCCCGGTCTGATTAACAGTGGCCATGTTAGTACCCGCACCTGATGCACAATATGGTGAATTAGGATAAGTAATGGAAGCAACCGGCAATGCACCGATCACAACGGTTGTTGTTGCAGTATTGCTGCAGGTTCCGTTAGTGAAGGTATAAGTAACAAGATATGTTCCCTGAGTGCTTGCACCCGGATTGATCGCACCTGTTGTTGGATTGATCGCAAGTCCGGAAGTAGAAGCATACGTTCCTCCGGTCTGACCGGTTTGTGTAACACTACCCGCCGTTCCACCACAGAAAGGAGAGCCGGCGTAAGAAATGCTGGCGAGTGGCAATGGATTGATCACTACCACAACCGGTTTGATATTGGAACAACCACCCACAGTCGTTCCTTTAATGTAATAAGTTCCGCTTGCCGAAACCGCAGAAGGATTGGTCAATGGCGTTGTTCCTGCTGCATCAGTGAAATAAGTATAAGTTAAGCCCGGTGTACTACCCGCCGTAATGCCTGCCTGTGTGATATCAACTGTTGCAGGAGAGCAAACGGGAGCGGGGTTGGTCACCTGCACAACAGGCAAACCGGTCTGACCACCGTTATAAGTGAAGGTTGTAGAATTCTGTGTTGCCAGCACTACTTCAGTGACAGGACAAGCAACACCTGTTTGAGAACATACGCCGCCATAACGCACCACGGCCTGTTCAGTTGCAGCAGCACTCGTGCCCGTTGGATAGGTTGCCGCAGCCGCTGCGGGAATCCGCACCGTTGCAGTGAACACAACAGAATCACCCGCGGCAACGCCTGCTCCCATCTGGAAGTTGTAATTGCCACCGGTCAGGCCTGAATAGCTCGCGCCACCCGGATCATGCGTAAAGCTGATAGAAGAAGTATTCAGCTCCCATGGAGAAGGAAGACTTACCCTGAAACCATCGGCAGTTGTTGTCGGCAACGGCCCCTGGTTGATGATCTTGAATTTATAATTCGCAACGATATCACCGGTAGTACAATCCAGCAGGCCGGTTGTGGTAAGCGAGCTGATGCTGTAAATATTCGTGTATTGCGGAATACCATTGATAGTTACTTTCTGGCTTTGCTGTGGCGTGGAGCTTGTAGAAATGCCGCAGAAAGATGATCCCGTTGAATAGAACCGGAAGCTGCCACCGCTGCCAAATGCACAGGCTGTGGTCAAACCAAAACGGATCCGGAATCCTTCAGTAGAGAACAGCTGGCTGATCTCACCGGAGGGGATCGTAAACACGATAGTGGAAGAACCCACATTTACCTGCGCATCCGGGATCGTGATATAAGAACCTGTTCCCGCAGGATACTGCAATTTGAATGAACCGGGAACATAGCTGGTACCAGCCGCAGGCAATGCGACAGTTACCGTGAGACTATTTACCGCTGAAGAGCCTGTATTGATCGTTTCAATTTCATAATTCAGCACATCGCAAAAATCATGGGTTGCACCCGCGGGTTCGCTAACGATCGTCGTCTGCAATGCCGGCTGAAGCGGGATCACGGCAAGATCAATTTCCTTTTTGAATGAAGCCGAAGCGACACTGGTGGGATAACCCGTACCGGCACAATCGTACCAGTACGCGAGCTTCATGTGGTCTTTTTCACAGCTAGTATAAGTCGCGTTTATGCGATAATAATTGCTCGACTGCGTCAGTGAACCGAGCTGGTAAATACCGCCGGCGCCAGGTGTCAGCGTTGAAAGAACAAAGCCTCCGGGGCCGCTCAGCCGTTGAATACTGGTGATCGTAACACCAGGGCCGGCTGATTTTGCCATCCAAACCCGGGATGCTGTAGCGATGGTCGGATTGCTGATCTGGATCTCCCAGCTTACGGTCGCATCGTTGGAAGTAGGGGTCGTATTCGCTGTACTGGCAATGATTTCGGGTATTGTGAGATAAATGCTGTCCCTGCCTGTGATGGATGATCCGCCAAAACCGGTGCTGAAACCAGGGGTCTGCACCTGGCTCATATTGAACAAAGCAGCCGAGGAAGCCGGCGCTTCGCAAGCCGGTTTGATAGTCACGTTCAACGTAAGACTATTACCCTGATCACCGGCAATGAAGGTGCCGTTCTGGAATAAGCTGGCAATATTAAATACAAGCGGACTCGCCGTTGAATTTACCGGGGAGATGGAAACCGTCTTGGCTGTAGCGGCTCCAACACCGGTCGTATAATTATAGGTGACCGTTGCGGAAACATAATCATAGTTGGCCGGCACTGTATATCGCGCTTCATCATGGATACTGATCGGGCGATACTCATTGACGAACGGTTTGCTGCCCTCAGCCGCACCACCGATAGAAAGGTAGTGGTTCATGGAAGTGGTGATATTGCCATTTCCAACAGAAGTATAGGTTTGGGTACCGGAAATTCCTGCCTGGTAACCAACGATGGTAAGATCTCCGGACAAATTATTTCCGCAGGTATACTGGTCAGCCGCCGAAGCCGGGTTGGCAATATCACTCAGGTAAAAAGCATTCTTTGTTTCAACAGGAACGTATACAGAGCCAGGATTACCCGAAACTTTATAATATGTATATACAACAAGCGAATCTCCATCCAGGTACTCAAAATATCCCGGGATCGGCGCGATACTGTTCATGGTTGAAAGACTCGCATCCACTTTACGGATGGCTCCCGTTCCCTGGATCGGCACATTCGGACAAACATAATAAGGAGTGGTGCTGCCGAACAGGTAGATCTCAACGCGGGCATAAAGGTTAGTCAGATGACTGGCACCTGAAGTGAACGTATCAACAGCATAAGCATATTGGAAACTCGGAGAAGAAGTACCTCCAACGATCCGGCCATTGAAAGTCGCCATGATCGTATCACCCGGCATGGCCAGATCGGTACGGATCTTTGAAAAGTCAATGCTGCCTGCAGGATCGGCTACGCCGTTATTGTCATTATCAGCAAAACCAACATTGGTACGTTGCATGGAAAATCCGGAGAACTCCATGCCGCCTCTCACACTACAGGGAGGCTGAGGACAGGCAAAACTAACTGCCGATGCCTGTGAGAATAACCACTCTTCAGCACCGCAGGCAGGGCTGGTCTTCAGGTATGCATCCAGGGTTACGGTGTTTCCGGTCGATGGAATACCGCAATCAAGAGTCATATTCTGAAATCCGAGGATCGCATTTTGAATGGTTGCAACAGTGAATCCGGCAGTGATAGTATAGGAAAGACGAATTATATGTGTTCCCGGGTTATAATTAAATGAAGCAGGGCTTGCGAGAGGAGCACCTGTTACCGGGTGTTTCAGCACCACATCAGCCGCGTTCCCACTGAATACGATGTTTGCAGGCAACCGCAGTTCAAACGTAACGGAAGAAGCGTTTGCACCTGTATTGGTATAAAGGCCGCTATTGGAAACAGGAAACCGGTAGTTAAAATTATAGGCCGGGCCGGGCACCATGCTCGCCGGAAGTGAAGCCTGCGGAACGATCTCTGTAAGCACAGGTGTACGCAACAGCGAAGACACAGCCGCTGTTCTTCCGCCGCAGGGCGCTTCAAAATCATACCTGATCAGGGTTCCTGCTGTGACAAGCGGACCATTTACCGCTGCAGCTGTTGCACAATTTTTTTCAGTATAACGTATATATAATGTGTCACCCGGGTAGATCACCGGGATACCAAATGAAAGATTGCCATTCAGACCGCCAAGGCAGAAGGCGGGTGTATTAAAATTGGAAGACGCTGATGGACTCAGTGAACTCCAGGCTCCGTTCAGACCAGTCTTATATTGAAAGTTCCCGTAAGCAGATTGGGATGACGCAGGAACGGATGGATCGAAAGCCTGCAATGAAGCAGATTGAGATGAAGCCGTGGAAAAAAGGTTCAGCTTAAGATCATTCAGTTTTACACTCCCTGTATTGGTCAACCTTACCTGCTGTTGGTAATCGGTACCGCGGCACAAGACAGCCTGCAGATCGGGGATCACTTTCAGGAAAGGCAGGTATGAACTGTTGATTGTTGCACCCGCAGTTGCGGTTCCGCTGACATTATTGGCAGTGCAAGGCACATTGTCGCAGCCAAACCAGGTAGCAAAACGGGTTAGAAGATTACAGCTGCTTACCATCGTCACGTTCTCGATCAGCGTAATGCTCTGACCCTGGGCCAGGGCACCTCCCAAAAGCGTGAAAGTGGTAACTGTATCAGCTCCCACGGTAAGTTTGCTTGTTGTAAATGTCCATCCTCCACTAACAGAAATTCCTTTTATATAAAGGCCGCTTCCGCTGGTATCCGTCAGGTTAACCCTGGAAATGGAACCCCAGCCGTTGTTGGTGATAGTGATGGTTCTGGTATAGTTGTCACCCGCAGCGCCGAAATAACTGCTGTTGGTGATATTTGAAATGGTGAGGGATGCGCTTTCTGTATTGAAACTGTTACTCGTTACCGTTGTGGCAGGAGCGCAGGAAGAACTGAAGGAATAGCTGACCTGGTTGTTGGCTAAAGTGCCGGCGGCCAGAGCCGCACAGGTTGCATAAGCCTCAAAGCTGATCTCGGTAAAACCCGGAGCAGCAGGAATAGATTGGATATTGAGTGTGGCTGTGTTTCCCGAAACAGAAGTTTCAGACACCGTGCCCGTACCGCCGCTTAATGCAGCAGTTGCCGGGGCGTAAAGATAACCTGCGGGCAGACTGATGGTCAATGAGCCCTGAGCGCAGGCGGCAGAACCTCCGACGATCTTTACCTTGAAAGTAGCATTTCCATTACAAACGTTTACGGGAGTGGTGGGGGCACCGTAATCTGGTTGTAATGTTTGTGCACCAGTTGGAGTAAGGTTTAACAATAGGAGGCCCAATAAAAAAATGGGCAGAAATCTTTTCATGGTTCGGGTAGAGTTAGATAACGGTATCGATGGAATGCACAGGTCTTCTGCGCTGATTGCCATGATGCCAGAATACTACCAGCTTCTTATGGTGTTCAGATACCGGATGAACCGGTTTGTATTTGTTTTTTGGTAAACCTGCCGGGCGGGGCGGCAATTTGTGGGAGGGGAGTGTAGTTTTGTTTCATGTTTTTCTGGATTTGGATAATGTGCTAATCTCGTATGCTAAAATAACTCATTACTTGCCTATTAAACAACCGGGAAAGCCGGATTATTGTATGGACTGCCCTAAACAGGTCACGAAGTAAAGGGAAATACTAATTTCTTAGGAATTAAACACCTAAAAACAGGGCTTTTTACCCCTTCAGATAGCGTTATAAAATCGTATGTTTCCTCGTGATCTTTACGCTTTTAGTGTTGATTTTACCGGAATTACGTCTGCTTAACGCACAGGATTAAACTGTTTACAGGCAAGCGTTTCATGTACCCTTACAGGGTATTTGTTCGAAAGGATAGACAGGATCACCGTCTGGTTGGATATCGAAACCCAGGCACTGCTTCGGAAGGTTCCGTATACTCAAATGAAAATACACGATAGTCTTATCGGAATTTTACGATAACTAATCGTTCCAAAAAACGTTTTCCACATATTTTTCACATGAAACATCATTATTCGCTGAAACCTTTATCTGGCAAGGGTTTCGGGCTTATGCGCTGAAAATGAAAAAAGTACTTCACCGGAAATCAGCCGGTCAATGGCTGGTTTACGTGAAAAAAGCTTTCACGGAATGCTTTAGGGTTTATACTCTTTTTGCGAAGGAAGATCCGGTTGAAATAGGACATGTTTTCAAATCCGCAGCTATACGCGATAGTGCTGATCGGCTGGTCTGTGCTGGTCAGCAATGAACAGGCACGCCCGATCCTGACATCATTTACATAGTCTGAAAAGGTTTTTCCCATGGCACGTTTGAAGAACTTACAGAACGCGGGACCGGATAAAAAGACCAGTCCGGCTACCTCGTCAAGACTGAAACGGCGATCGATATTACGGTGAACGTAACGGCAGACCTTATTGATACGGGCTTCTTTGTCACCGCCAGTTACAGGATTAAAGTCCTCAGAAGCAAGAGTTTTCCGTCTTTGCCTTGATAAATACTCCAGAACTGAGATAAGCTGTATAAAACGCTCCGATGGGCTTAACATCGTCAGATCCTCCAGCAGCCTGCGGGCCGAGTGTTCCCCGGGGAAACACACACCTTGCCGGCAATCTTTCAGCATCGCCTCCACACTGTCCAATTCCCGGAAACCGGAAAAAGATCTGGCAAAGACCTCAGGAAACTGGATCACGATCGCCTTGCAGTCCGTTTCAAGCTGATCACTGACCCAGGTATGTGGCATGGAAGGTCCGATAAGAACAAGATCACCCGGGCCAAAATTCTCATGGCTATCACCCACTAATCGCTTCCCGCTTCCCTGAAGGATCAAAGTAAGCTCATACTCCGGATGATAATGCCATTTGAATTCGAAAGCAGGGACTTCCAGCAAATAGGCTACAAATGACTGGGCGCCTTGTCGCCCGGAGAGATCTTCATAAAATGGTTTCATTAATACTTTCTTATCACCAAGTTACCTATTATAATCCAATTTTGTCAATATTGTATCAATAAATATCTATACAGTACCGCTGTTCGAATAGGCAGATCTGTAAGTTTGTAAAAACGAGTGCAATGCCAAATATCCCCGAATCCATCCGCCAGGATCTGAATGGCCCTTTTGTCTTCAATGCAGGCCAGCTGAGATCTTACCAGCAAAACCGTTACATCAAACTCAAAGAAGTTCTCTCACCTGAAACCGTCTGGTTCTTCAACGAGGCGATTTCTGCGCGCGTCGACCAGATGAATAGTGTAAAAACAGAACTTAACGAACGGGACACCTACGGAAAGGCCTTTCTTCAACTCTTCAATCTCTGGCGGGAAGATGACACAATTAAGGAACTGGTATTCAGCAGGAAACTTGCAAATATTGCTGCGGCCCTGATGCAGGTGCAGGGCGTTCGCCTTTATCATGATCAGGCGCTGTTCAAGGAAGCCGGCGGAGGCATCACACCCTGGCATGCTGACCAGTATTACTGGCCGCTGCAAACAGACAAGACAGTGACCGCATGGATCCCGCTACAGGAAACACCGTTGGAAATGGGGCCGCTTGAATTCAGTGCAGGCAGTCATAAGATCGTCGAAGGCCGGGAGCTCGCGATCGGAGACGAAAGCGAAGCAGTAATGCAGCAGCGGCTGAGAGTAACGGATTTCCAACACGTGATCGAGCCCTTTGAAGTGGGAGAGATCAGCTTTCATTCCGGATGGATCTTCCATCGCGCCGGCGCGAACAGCTCCGGCCGGATGCGGAAAGTGATGACCATTATATATATGGACCGCGATATGAAATTGAAAGATCCGGAGAACCAGAACCAGGTACACGACTGGAAAACCTGGTGCCCCGGAGCAGTGCCCGGTGAGATCATTAACTCACCATTGAACCCGGTTCTATCCTGATTTTTATATAAAGTAAAATTTAAAATGCCAAGATTAAGCAAGTCACAAATAATTATACCATAATATCTTGTACTGTTTATATAAATTTAAATTACAGCTTTCTTGAAATACTTCCTATTAGCCTTGACAATGCTTTTCCTCAACGAGCCCTCTTTTACCCAGACGCCGGACAGTAAAGCAGGTCCGGTCCCGGAACGATTCCAACCGCTTCCACTTGGTGCCATAAAACCCACTGGCTGGCTCAGGGATCAGCTCAGTAAGGATCTGGCAGGATTCACCGGCCACCTCGACAGCCTGGTGCCCGACCTGATCCTGAAAGATGATATTTACGGCAAAGACCGGCTGACCCGGCGGATAAGATCCAAAGACCTGGGAGCACTGGGCGAGGGCGGCGACTGGCAGGTGCAGTTCCTTTGGTGGAACAGCGAGACGCAGAGCAACTGGTGGGACGGATATATCCGGGCCGCCGTGTTGACGGGTGATCCGGTACACCTGGAGCGGGTCCGCAATTATGTCGACCGGATTCTTTCGACCCAGGACGCGGACGGCTATCTTGGGATCTATGACAAAGAATTGAGATATAAATTCGATAACGAAAACGGCGAACTCTGGTCAAAAACAACGCTGCTCCGGGGACTGATCGGATGGTATGAATTCGCAAAAGACCCGAAAGTCTTAAAAGCCGTCGAACGCGCCGTCCAAAATGTTATGGACAACTATCCCATCAACCGGTCGCATCCATTTTACTCTGTCAAACCGGATGTTGGCGGATTATCGCACGGTCTCACTTTTACGGACGTACTGGAATCGCTTTATCGCATTAACGGAAATAAGACCTTGCTTCAATATGCGGCTTTCTGCTATCGCGACTTTTCCAGCCAGGTCCTGAATGAGGACGCCCAGGTCGCCAAATTATTAAATGCGGATCTGCCGCTGAAGGGGCACGGCGTTCATACGTATGAACATCTGCGATCCCTGGCCGCCGCTTACCAGGCGACTGGCGACCCGGAACTTGGCCGGGCATTGAAGGCCTTTTTACAAAAGATAGACCAGATGACCACGGCAACCGGCGGCCCCGTCGGCGACGAATGGATAGCTGGCAAACCAGCAGACGCCACCAACCGCGGATATGAGTACTGCTCCATGCAGGAGCTCATGCATAGCTACCTCGAGCTCTATCTCAAAACGGGCAATCCGCAGTTTGCAGACAAGGCCGAGCACCTGTTCTGGAACGCCGCCCAGGGTGCCCGGCACCCGGAATTGAGCTGCATTGCCTACCTCAAATCAGACAATTCCTACATGATGGCAGGAGGGTTGAACGGCGACACTACCGTCAAAACACAGACCCGCTACAAGTATTCACCGGCCCACCAGGATGCAGCTGTATGCTGCGTTCCCAATGCCGGGCGGATCACACCTTATTACATACAAAGCATGTGGTTTAAAGACAAAAATGCGTTGGTTGCCAGCTTATTTGGGTCGTGCAACTTAAATACCACATTAGATAAAAAATCCGTCAGGATCACCGAAGAATCTTCGTTTCCGGAGAGCAATTCCGTCCGGTTTATCGTTGAAGGGAACGGCGCAAATTTCAAGCTGAAGATCCGGAAACCGTCCTGGTCAGCGACGGTCAGCCTATCGGAACCATACAAGGAGCAGGACGGATTTTTGATCATTGAAAAAAAGTGGACCGGAAAGCAGGTCATTACCGTTGAGTTTGCCGCTGCTTTGGAAACTGCCTTTGACCAGAACAAGGAAGCCTATTTCAAATACGGACCACTCGTGCTTGCCCATCCGTTGAAGGCGACTGTCGTACAAACCCGCTCATTTCCGGTAAAAGGATTTTCGGATCTGGCCTATAAACCGGAAAAGCTGGTGATCTACCGGTATAAACCTGGTCAGTTACCATCCCGTCTGGACGGAACATCGCTTCGATTCATGGTGGAAGCGCTCAACCCATCGACTAATCAACCCGAAAAAATCGCCCTGGAGCCTGTCGGAAAGACGATTCTCCGGCAGGTTACTTTCAAAACAACCGACTAACATGCGGAAAACCCTGCTAGCCCTTTGTTTTTTGCTGCCGGCCAAACCGGCTGTCTCACAACCTGAAGTGATCTATCACGTTTTCCAGCGCAGCTTTTTCGACAGTAATGGCGATGGAAATGGAGACCTAACTGGAATAAAACAGAAACTCGACTACCTGCAGGACCTTGGGGTGACCTCGATCCTCCTCACCCCGCTATACCTGTCGGATTTCTATCATAACTATTTCGCTAACGATTTTGAAAAGATCGACCCGGCTTATGGGTCGTTGGACGATTACCTGGCTCTCGTCAGGGAGGTCCATCGCCGGAAAATGAAGATCTACCAGGATGTGGAAATGCAGTATGTGACCGGCAAGCACAAATGGTTCCTGGACTCTTATAAAAATCCGTCTTCACCATACAGCAAATACCTGCTGTATAATGATACAAGGAACGAAAGCCCTTACTGGTTTTTCGGAATTCCTGAGTTTACCACCTATGATCAGTCGAAAGAACAGATCATAGTCGTCAATATGAAAGAAGAAGCGGTTCGCGACTACACCCGTAAAGTGCTCGGTTACTGGATCGATCCAAACGGCGACGGAAAGTTTGATGATGGGGTAGACGGTTTCCGGCTGGATCATGCAATGGACGATCTGGACAATGCCGGCAAGCTGACCAACCTGTTCGCTGGCTTTTGGGCGCCTTTGCTCCAGTCACTCCGTGGGAAAAATCCTGCGATCAGCATTGTGGCTGAGCAGGCCGACTGGGGTTCATTCGGTATGGAGTACTTGACCAAAGCGAAAGTCGACCGGGTATTTGCTTTCCGCCTGAAACACGCGATCGAGTCATTTGACAAATCGAAGATCATGAAGGCGGCAGATAGCTGCTTCCTCCACCAGTCAGCCCAGGTCGTATTTATAGAAAATCACGATACCAGGCGATTTGCAACCGCTGTTGCCCATGATCCCGGAAAACTCCGGGCCGGGGCGGCAATGAACATCCTGCTGGGCGGTATCCCTTCTCTTTATTACGGCCAGGAATTGGGAATGAGCGGCACCCAACTCAAGGGGATGACCGATGGCAATGACATTCCCATCCGCGAAGCGTTCGAATGGTACCGGTCAGCCAGCGGCCCGGGCATGGCATTCTGGTATAAAAATACCGGCACATGGTGGGATAGCTCCCAGGTCAAACCCAATGACGGCATTTCACTGGAAGAACAGCAGTCAGATAAAACATCGTTATTCAATTACTACAAAGAATTGATCCGCTTAAGGAAAGACAACCCCGCATTGAGTGAAGGACAATACAGGCCTGTTATTAATAAGAATGCAAATGTGCTTTCTTTTACAAGGATCTCGGGCAAACAAAAGTTACTCGTGCTGATCAACCTTTCGGCGGCTTCTCAAACAACATCCGTTGATATAAAAGAAAAAATTAAGGTCACAAAAATCGCGGGGACATCATCGTTTCAACAAAAACCTTCAGGTCTGGATCTTGACATTCAGCCATACGGATACCTGATCTTTCAATATTGAAATAATCACGCCTTATACGTTAAATCGCTAAATTCGCATTTCGCGTCACGCGGAATTTGCGAAAATTATTAGTGATCATGTCCCTGTTCATTTCATCTCTCAATTCAGGATCAAACGGCAACTGCTATTACGTCGGCAATGAAGAAGAAGCCGTACTGATCGATGCCGGTATTTCCTGCAGGGAAATTGAAAAGAGAATGAAGCGGCTTGAGCTCTCGATAGACAAAGTAAAAGCTGTTTTTATCTCACACGAACATGGCGATCATATCACAGGCGTGGTAAGTCTTTCGCGTAAATACAAACTGCCTGTTTACATCACACCGAAAACGCTGGCAGACAGCAAGCTTCCGGTTGATGAAGCTTTTGTCAATTCATTTACCGCAGATCAACCCGTGATCATCGGCAACCTGATGATCACTGCATTCCGCAAATACCATGATGCGATAGATCCACATAGTTTTGTGATCAGCTCAAACAATGTTCAGATAGGCGTATTCACTGATATCGGTGTTTGCTGTAGTGAAGTGAAAAAATATTTCGCGCAATGTGACGCAGTTTTCCTGGAGAGCAATTACTGCAATGATATGCTTGAAAACGGCCGCTACCCATATCATCTCAAAAGAAGGATCAAAGGAGGCAAAGGTCATTTATCCAATACCGAAGCACTGGAATTATTTTGTCAATACAGGACCGAGCGATTAAAATACCTGATACTGTCGCATCTTTCCAATAATAATAACGACACTGAATTGGTCAGCCGCATCTTCAATGAAAAAGCAGGCGATACAAATATCATTGTCGCATCAAGATACCAGGAAACAGAAGTAATCCGGATCGATCCATTCACCGGCGTTATCACTTCACAGATCAGCGCAACGATCACCCCACGCATTGAGATCTTCAGGGCAGAAGACATAAGACCTGTTCAGCTAACACTTTTTGAATAATATTGAAAGAGCTTAATTGAATGTTTTTAAGCTGTAGAATTATTGCCCGAACACAAAAACATTCTCACTGCACATCACCAAATCCGATGTTTTTTGATCCCATCCGGGTATTATGGAAGATTATTGGAGTATTGTAAATCGGAGATCTACGAAGTAGAACTTCTTATTAAAATATATCTAATACATAAACCTTCAACATATAGATCGGTACATCCGATTATGATTATCCTATTCGATCCGGGCATATTGGAGTTTAAACTACAGATCAATCATAATACGCACTATTTTCTTCGGCTTGATATTGGCGTTACTTTGTATTGTCAATGACGAACAAGAACAAGCTAGCATACCACCAGTATCCAAAATGAAAACCGATATCCAAATCCTTTGAAAACAAAAATCCAGATCCTTTAAAACCGAAGTCCTTATCCTTTGAATCCAATGTCCAGATCCTATTGAAAACATCGCGTCCAAATCCTTGAAAAGAAATTTCCAAATCCTTTGAATCCTATCCAATCCCTTTGAAAAACGTACTTCGGGTATGAAGGAAATTACAAGCCCCGGCAACCCCGGGGCTTTTTCATGTCAGAGATTGAAAACTTTATTGAAAGAATATAACCACAACGTTCCGCAAGTTAATAAACATACATACACTTCTGTGACCACTGAAAGTTTTTTATAAGTGCAATTGCTTAGTTGATTGATCGCATACAATCATGCCATAATTCTTATAAATAAATATTTCATTCATTATTATCAAAAACATGTTCGTGATCAATAAATGTAAACACTATAGAGTTTTAACTACATGCCAATCATAATATAGACTATTTTTCAAGCTGATGCTTTAATGTTTCTTTGTGTTATAAATGATGCAGATCGTTGGTTAATGGTTAAAAAATCCGTATCCTAGAAAACACCTCTCAAAGAGAAACACATTTAATCCAATCCTTTGAAAGATCAAATCCATCCGCCGATTGATAACCGATTCCTCAGTTGGTATGAAGGAAATGAAAAAGCCCTGGTTTGCCAGGGCTTTCTTTTTTATTGCTATCATCACTATGCTTTACAATAACAAATCAATAACTATTCAAAAAAGAGCGGGCAGTAGAAACCGCCCGCGGTTCACATGAGAAAATTGCTACACGAAGTAACAAAGCGTTCAAAGAGCCAATAGCTCCGCTTGATACAATCATTTTTAAGACTGACAGATCAGTCCTTAAGCAATCATCTGACCTGTCAGTTTCAAAAGTACTCATACATGCAACAGGCCAATACACAATTCAGCCGATTACTCCATTTTACTGTTTGAAGTGAAATAAATCGTTGTTGAAGTTCATACCGATCTTTTACCCTGTCTTTCCGTTCCTTTATTGATCTCAGATAAAAGCATTCCTATCACGCCGCAGCAACAGTTGCTGATTATGCTCTTTCACCTGCAATTTTTGACAGTTGTACACAAACCTGTAAGCACCGCTCTGTTTTTACCGTAGCTTGCTTTACATATAAACATTCACACGTGAAAATAAAAAGCCATTACGCGTTACTCATTATTGCCGTGTTGTTAACGAGGATGATTGCGGCGCAATCATCCGGTGAGGTCGTTGCCGCAGAACTTGCGTTTGCCAATACAGCCAGGACAGAGACAATGAAAAAGGCATTTCTTCAATACATGGACAGCACCGCGGTGGTATTTGAAAATGGTTCGATCCATAACGGGTTTGCGTTCTGGACCAATGCCACCGAAACCAATGGCAAACTGCTATGGCATCCGTCTTTTTACGGCATGGCTTCCTCCAACGACATGGGCTTCACCACAGGCCCCTGGGAGTACCGCAACACCATGAGTGATTCTGCGATCGCCAGCGGTCAGTACACTACCATCTGGATCAGGAACAGGAAAGGAGAGTGGAAGTTCCTCGTTGATCTCGGCGTTTCCTATCACGGCTCCTTATTCGCTGATCAATCACTTTCAGCCTGTCCGCCGCTAATCCCCGTTGCCGGCAAAACAGATACAGATATATTCACCATAGAAACCAGGTTCATCCAGGCGTTTGCTGCAAACAGGCAGGAAGCTATCCAACATTTTCTCCATCCCAACTCCTGGCTCAACACAGATCGCCAGCAACCACTTCAATCCACAAACGAAATTCTTTCAATACTGACCAGTCTCCCTGCAGAAACAAGGTTCAAGCCCATAGCCGGAGGCATCTCCTCTTCAAATGATCTTGCTTATGTTTATGGCGACATAGAATATGGTAATAAGAAGGAAAATTATCTGCGGGTATGGGGGAGAAGTAGTGAGGGGTGGAGGGTTATATTGCAAGTGATCAAACGATAACGCGGATTTATTTCACTGATTTCGCGAATTGGCATCCGATAGTCTGCGAACTCCTTGACCCTATGGTTTTAGTTTCCATCATCAACCGCTAATTCGCGAAATCAGCGAAAAAAAAATTCGCGTAATTATTGCCCGACCCACTTGACGAACTGTCCGTCTTCAACCAATATAGCTCTACACCTTTATCCCGCTAACACGTCAAAGATTGCTATAGTTTATTCAGGTTATAGGTTATAAATTTACAACTACGAGTATTAGTTCCCATCATCAACCGCTAATTCCCGGAATCAGCGAAAAAAATTCGCGTAATTATTCCCCGAACCACTTCACGAACTCCCAGTCTTCAACCAATATAGCTCTACACCTTTGTCCTACTAACACGTCAACGATTACTATAGTTTATTCGGGTTATAGGTTATAAATTTACAACTACAAGTATTAGTTCCCATCATCAACCGCTAATTCGCGAAATCAGCGAAAAAAATTCGCGTAACTACTCACCGAGCCACTTCCTAAACTCCCCCGCCTTCAACCTCCCAATCACAATCTCCTCATGCGCTGCCGGCGCCACCTCAACTTTTAACTTGCCATTGAACCAGGTGTGGATCTTTTTGATGGTATCGTAGCCAAGGATGAACTGACGGTTGACACGAAAGAATTGTTCGGGATCTATCTCGGGCTCGATCTCATCCATCCGCCAGTCAATGATATAGTCTTTGCCCGCTTTGGTTTTGATGAATTGCATACGATCCTTGATGTAGAAGTAGGCGATATCATTGATATCTACAGAGATCAGGCGTGTACCTGATTTGGCCAGGTAACGTTTACGGTAATTATTTGCATGCTTTGCCTGGATCTTTTTCAGTATATCGATCACATTCGCGGTACTGGCTGTCTTTGCAGCGGGAATATGAAGCTTGCGGTATTTCTCAAGAGCTGTCTGCAACTCCTGTTTGTCAACAGGCTTAAGTAGGTAATCAACGCTGTTCAGCTTGAATGCTTTTAAAGTATGTTCACGATAAGCGGTAACAAAGATGACCGGCACATCCGTTTCGATTTTATCATAAATCCCGAAGCTCTGCCCATCACCCAGTTCAATATCCATGAAAATAAGATCGAGTGGAGGTTTTGTTTCAAGATAGGAAATGGCAGCTTCCATACTATCAAGAACCATCACAACTTCAATCGTTTCATCTGCTTCCTCCAGCATTTTGATCAGATAGCGTGCAGCAAGCGTTTCGTCTTCAATAATAGCAACTTTCATAGCCTGGTTTTGATTTGGTCAGCGATAACAAAACTAAAAACAGTATGCATTCATTGATTACCGTTTAACCATTTCTCAGTAGATTTTAATCATTTCAGTAAACAATAACTACATACTGGTTTATAATGTCAGAAAACAAAACATACCGGCATGAATATGATTTTTTCCGGCAAACCTTTTTTACAGTTCATGTACGTTTTTACTCAATTCATCCGCGGTGATGTAAAAAAGCCATACCTCCCAAAGAGATATTTGTGTATATTAAAGCGGACTGTAAGACTGTTCAGGCAACTGATCCTACCATTCAGGCAACAAACCGCTCATGTAAACCGTCAAATCCGGACCTTTAATCAAACCAAATCATTGTAATGAATATCTCTGATAAAAAACTGCATAACTACGGCTTCCTGATCGCGGCTCTGTTCTTCTGCTTCTTCTTTTTATTGGAGATGTTTTTTTCTACCTGGGAGATTTCACAGCTTCCGTTGAAAGTGCTTATCATCACGATCTTTTTCACAATCGGTGTTTTTGAACCAACACACTGGGTAATGATGACCGTCCGGAAGAAAAAGAAAAATGTAAAACAAACCTGGGTACGGATCAGAACGGCCATGCTGATCCTCATACCATGGACAATCGCGTTTGCATTTCTTCGTGTATGGGTTGAGGATTATACATTGATATGGGGCAGGAAGATCGATTTCTCCTGGTACTATATGTGGACCGCCGGCACAGCAATGCTTTTTATGCTATTACAGGTAGCCATCTATGAAGGACTGTATTTTTTCAAACAATGGAAGACCAGTATTCTCGAAGCGGAAGAATTAAAACGGCTGAACCTTGAAACGCAATTTGATGCATTAAAGGTGCAGATACAACCGCATTTCCTGTTCAATTCACTGAATACGCTGGTTGCGCTCGCAGAGTTCAATCCGCCCAAAGCAGTGCTTTTCACAAAAGAGCTCTCACGTATGTACCGCTATTTCCTTGACGTCAGCGGGAAACAATTGATCAGCCTCGAAGATGAACTTGAATTCACCCGCACATATCTGTCATTATTGAAAACACGGTATGACGAAGGCCTGTTCATGGACATCACTCCCACAGAGGGCCTTGATGAATATGTACTCCCGCCGTTAAGCCTGCAGCTGCTGGTTGAAAATGCCGTCAAACACAATGTGATCAGTCAGCATCACCCGCTACATGTACAGATTTCATTTGATTTTGAACAACATCTTGTCACTGTAAAAAATAACCTTCAACCAAAGAAGAATATCATCAAAACAGGAGCGGGGTTGTTACACCTGAAAAAGAAGTTTCACCTGCTGGGGCTACCGGACGTACTGGTTGATCAGGATTTCAGGTCAAAAGAGTTTACTGTAAAAGTCCCTTTTGTTCCGGCTTCGCGGTTGGCAAAAGCGGTTTAAGATCAACCAGGTGAAAACACGTTGGAGGGGTATGGGTAGAAGTCAAAATTCAAAAGTAAAAAGTAAAAAAATTCGGCCGCCTATGTAAGTAAAAACAAGAAAATTTTTAAAATAAATTACTTTTTACTTTTTACTTTTTACTTTTTACTTTTTACTTTTTACTTTTTACTTT
>QFQQ01000163.1 GCA_003243445.1 Citrobacter freundii | reverse complement strand
GCAGCTTTAAATCTGCATCAAACGTTAGGTCGTCCGGCCGGGATGACAAACTTTTTGCTCCTTAACTAAACGACATTGGATTTCTATTGCAGGCATACGATATTATTTACAAAGTATTCATGGCCTGTTTTTAAAACAGCGAATCGTGCTTTTTTTCGGGAATCCCTGCTGTTATTTTCACCGTACAAATGATGATTTTCTCTTGTTTTCTGCTCTGGTCCGGAGCGATCTTTACACCGAAGAATTCTTAATGTTCACCGTCATTTTCAGGACTGGTGGAGGAGGTCAGTCCTGGAAAGGGCGGTGACATTTTTAATTATTGGTTCACACATTAAAAAACGAAGAAAATGAAATAGCAATAGTGATTGAAAAATAAAATAACACGGGCGAAGCGGCGTAGCTAATACGCAGCGGAAACCGTGTATGCACTACTGTAGGCGGCTTTAACAGCCAGCCTTCGGTAGTGCTTTTTGCGATCGCACAATACAAAAAGCGTCGCAAATTGCGTGCGAACATGGCAGGAAACCCTTCAGTATTTGGCGTACGCAGCTTTACTGCGACTTTAGTCGGCGACGTTTAGAAAAAGTCTTGGGTAATCCATCGTTCAATCATTCACCGAAGCCCTGGGCTATCTGTTCAACTTTTACTGTTCAGCTTTTTAGGCCCGTTAAATTTACGCTTGGAACTTTCATCCCTAACTTTTCAAATTGATCCTATACTTTGCCCCCTTTATCAATTATTTCCGATCATCATGAAATAACGCATGATAACTGTTTTCAAGTTTTAAATTGCAGGTAAAAGACGATCTGATTTTTCAGGTTTTACTTGCATATTGATCATTACATATTCAGTTGCTTTTTCAAGTCTCAACGCTTTTTCCTGATTGTATTTCTTTAACCATCGCCTGTAGGTAGAAATTCAATGTCATCATTCATTAAACGAACTTCCAGCTTTTGAATCTTCGGAAAAATTTCATTTTTTCTTTTTCAAATGCTTTCAAATTCGCGTTGGGTTCTTTAATTGCTTGATTCAATTCTTCCTTCCCTCTTTCTTTGATCCGATCTATTTGTTTGAACGAAAAACTCAAATTCATGAATACCTCATCAAACTTATTGTGAAGTTCTCCTCCAGGAATATTTTTTCCGGCATTGGCGCGCACCCCTTCAGCAGTCTCTTTTACTGATTCTAAAAAGTTCCTGATTAGCCATCAATAATTGACGCCCCCTTTTTAAATTTTATTATCGGAGCTAAAAACAGTTTAACCTTCATTTCGCGGTTTGTATTCATTTTATAACTTAGAAATGTTATCTTTTGCGATATGAAGATGCTTTTACTATTCTTTGTGCTAATTACCACCAGCGCTGTTGCGCAGCAGTCTGCCGATCAAACCGATCTTATCAAAACTTCGGTACAATATTTCAACGAGAAAATGGCTTCCGATCATATTGTCGGACTGAGTGCTGCTATCATACTCGACGGTAAGGTGGTCTGGCAACAGGGCTTCGGTTATGCCGACAGAGAAAACAAAATTGCGATGACGCCGCAGACGGTGGTCAATATCGGCTCCATAACCAAAACCTTTACTGCACTGGCCATGATGCAGCTAAATGAGCAGGGAAAGCTGGATATCAATAAACCGTTAAAAACCTACCTTCCCCGGTTTCGCCCGATGGCAAGACCAGGCATCAGCCCGGACAAGATCACAGTGAAAGCGGTAATGACCCATACCTCAGGCATACAATCCGACATCTGGAAAAATTCGGACCTGGAAAGCGGAAAATATACCGATATTCCTGGCTTTGTCAACCAGACTTATTTGTTATACCCCGCGGGCATGGTAGGGCTTTATTCGAATGCAGGCTATAACCTCTTGGGCAATGTCATTAAGGCCGTCAGCAAGGAGGACTACGCTGATTATATTCACCGCCATATTCTTGACCCATTAGCGATGTCGCACAGCGGATTCGCCATGGACAGCCTGCAGAACCGCAGTAAAATATATGCATACGGGCAAAATTTCAGGGAATTTGAACTCCGGGATATCGCTTCCGGCGGTATTTACGCGGATCTCAATGACTTTACCAAATACGCGACCGGCTTGCTGAAAGCTTACCGGGGAGAAACCAATGCTATTATTAAAGCCAGCACCCTTCATGAGATGTTCAGCCTCCAGAATGCGTCGGTACCGATAGAAACCAACAAAAAAGGCCTGGGCTGGTTTATGTTTAAAAACGATTCGACCTTTGCCGTTTACCACGCGGGCAGCGCCGGTTTTGCCCAGGCCAAATTGCTGCTCTTTCCCGAAAAGAATGCTGCCGTTATCGTGATGACCAATACAGCCGAGGGCGGACAGGCAGCAGAGGATTTCTGCTTTAAACTGCTGCCCAGGTTCGGCCTGCGTATTGCTGATCTGTTTCCCGCTCCTATCACGGGGTTAGTCCATGATACTTCTCATATTGTTCAGCTGTCGCCAGCCGAGCTAAAGAAACACGCGGGCAATTATGCTAAAGCAACCTCATATGCGACCATTTCCGTAGCGGACAAATACCTTATGATTCGCGAGAACAATAAGACAACGATCTTAAAGCCGCTCAGCGCAAATGAATTTGCGCCTTATGAGATCAGCGGAAATGATACGCTGATGAAAAAAAGTGGCCAGCGTTTTTTCTTTACCAACATCCAGGGGTATCATTATTTGATCCAGCGGAGCGGCGAAAGGGAGTATAACTGGGGTTATCAACTGAAACCGGTTGACGTCAGTCTTTGGGAGAAGCGGACAGGATTATACCAGCAATACGGTTACCAGATGCTGATCGGCGACAGCAAGTTTAAAAGCGTTGAACTGTATATTACTCCCGATAGGGTACTGATGTGCCGGCTCAAGACCATGGGAAGCACCAACGAGATCCCTTTAGATGTTATCGACAATAACCATGCACTTTCTTCAGGTGTCAACGCTGGATTCGGCGGCTTTACGGTTACCTTTAGGGCAAATAAAGAGGAGCAGTTCGTAGATTTTGCCGGTATTACGTTCCGGAAATAACCAGCACCATCTAAAATCCTACAACTACTTAATCACAGGGATGTTTTTGTTGATAGTCTTATGACACTGTAGACTGATATTCCTTGATTGTCTTTGATATTTTTCAGAATATGGCGGAAACGATCAGATCAAGTTAAAAGCTGTTGTTAACTTCACTGGTCGTTTAAAAGCTGCCTCGGGGTTGTGGAGAGGATAGCCTCCAACTGCCGGGAAGACGCCTTTGACTACCAATGGATCGCGCATTCCTCACCCCCAATATTTATTTCTGAAATTAAATCCAGGCAATGGTCGCATTATCCAATAATATTTGAACGATGCTACCAATACCACTATCCATTTCATAGGTATATATCCCTACAAAATTCCGTTCACATCCCTATTTCTTCCCTCCTCTTTATGTTTCACTTTTGAGCAATGAAATCATTCATTCCACCAAAACAAAGCTCATCAAAATGAAACTTGCAAAACCTTTCGTGCTCTTCGCATTGTTGATTGCGTTTAAATTCTCTCATGCCCAGCGTCTCGATGTTCTCGGGGGATTTAATATCTCCGGGTTCAAGCACGTACTGAATGACCAACGACAGGATGCCTCAGGAACGTTCAATCTCCATTTCGGCCTCGGCGTCTTTGTACCCTTCGATGCTAAACAATATAAAGATGATGATGGCGCTTCCGGCGTTTTTCCCACGCTCCAGTTGATGAAACGAGGCGTTTCAAAGTCAACGGCGCTCGGGCCTTCTGCTGCTGATTTCAAACTGACATGCCTCCAGCTGAACCTGCCCGTTAGTTATGTCGGTGGGGCTTATGGAGTGGGTCTGGGCCCTTTTGCGTCCTATGCAATGTCAGGTAAAAAGAAATACAGAGTTGGTAGCGGCAATAAAGAACGGATAGACTTCAGCAACGAACTGAAAAGGTTTGATTACGGCTTAAGTGTTTTTCTTCAACTTAGTATTTTCAAAATACAATATGATCTTGGTTTGGCCAATATGGGCAAAGGCAGCAATGGTACAGTCAAGAGCAGGAATTTCTGCCTTGGTCTTAATATTCCGATCGTAGAATGATGTGAAAAAGTCAAAAAGTCAAAATTCAAAAGTAAAAAGTAAAAAACCGGTCGTTTATAAAGGGAGAACAAGAAATTTTTAAAATAAATTACTTTTTACTTTTTACTTTTTACTTTTTACTTTTTACTTTTTACTTTTTACTT
>QFQQ01000069.1 GCA_003243445.1 Citrobacter freundii | reverse complement strand
AAAGTAAAAAGTAAAAAGTAAAAAGTAAAAAGTAAAAAGTAAAAAGTAAAAAGTAAAAAGTAAAAAGTAAAAAGTAATTGATTTTAAAAATTTCCTGTTCTTCCTTTATAAACGACCGGTTTTTTACTTTTGAATTTTTACTTTTTACTTAGCTAGCCGCGTACTGTTGAAGGCCTGCCTCATCGCCAGCATGTGCTCACACGGACCTTTATACAATTTATTCTGCACATAGGTATCGCAATTGCAGGATGCTGATCTGATCTTTTCATCCTGATCGATCACCATTTGCGGATTGAAATTTTTCCTGCCGCCTTTTACCGTTCCGCTCAGCTCGAATGAGTTGTCCGGCAACTGACGCACTTCATATTTGATCTGCTGTTCGGCCATGATCTTTGCTGCTGCCGCTTCCCGCGGATTGCTGAAGCGAAGGCTTTCGAGCGGTAGTGGTTCGCGGCTTAGTTCGCGGACACGATAAACCTGCTTGTTCAGATCATAGATCACCCGGCCTGCCTGCGTGTATAAACTTAATGCCCCGGTAACCTGGGCGGTATCGATACCAAGTTGTTTACTGAGTTGTGCAGCTGTGCCGAACCAGTCTTTTTTCAAACCTTCAAACACGAGTTGTTTTGTCCGGTCATCCACCTGCATTCTTGGCGCAAGCAGGTCGAAGTTGCCGGCATGGCTCCAGTCGTTGGCCGTCCAGCCGCTGAGGCTCAGCGTGAAATTCATATCGCCCATGTCTGCCACATATATCGAAGGAAGACCGGTGCCGAGTAAATGAACGGTAAACCTTTTCGCAACGGGTATCAATCGTTCCAACACAAGCAATCTTCTTCTTCCCCAGGTCCTGATCTCCTGGCGTGATGCGCCTGTGTAAATGCTTCTTGCGCAGATGATCTCTTTTCCCCATGGTTCAAATACGATCCTTATTGGTGCGCCGGGTTCAAGAATGTAACGCAATGCACGCGGTCCTCTTTGCTCTTTGAATTTCCGCAATACAAGACAGATACTGTAAACGTCCATCGGGTGAAGATCGAAGTGAACCGTAGGTAAGGTCATCGCGCTGCTCACCTGCAGGAAGCCACGGACCCAGCTATCCGGCAGATCGATCTTTACTTCCTTGTATTGTTCCTCATTGGTCGTTTGTACCGTGAACCCGGAAGGATCGACTTTTAATTCTGTGTCTTTATAATCGCGGATCTTTTGGAACTCTTCATAAAGGCTTGCGGAATAGTCAACGTTGGTAGTGCCGCATTTATAATCGTTCAGTTCTTTGAACACATTATAATTGCAGCCGAGTTTTGCATACGTCGATTCATCCTGGCTGAAGCATTCGAAGAATAATTCATCAGGATGAATGGTGATCACCGGATCAAGCACTACCCAGGCATCGCGGTCTTTATGATAGATGTAATTGAAATAAGATCGCTTGGCCTTGTCAAATGCTTCCATGACTTTCGCGCGTTGCGTATTGATAACTCTTAGTTCTTCATGGATTTCTTTGATCCTTGCAGCGGTGGCATCCATATCATAACCTGCCATATGTTCGGCTATAAATAACGCTTCATTCTGCGCCACCCATTCTTTATAAGCGGTTTTATCTTTTGGCTTGAAGCGAAGATCGCTGATCACCGTATCATGCAATGCGGAGATCGCTTCGCGAAATGCCAGTTTGCGGTTAAGCTTGCCGATGAACCAGGCACTTTCCCGTAATGTATCCGGCGCAAATGCGAGACCCGTCATCTGCGTGGTGTTGGTGACGGTGGTGTTCCCGGCAAAGCGATAGTTGAAGATCATGGATGTTGTTTAGGGATGAGAATGATAGGTTCCAGGTATTCCAAAGGTTTCAGAGGTTCCATAGGTTTCTACTGACCGGTTAGTTTATGATAAATTGAAGCTATTTAAAAACGGGTTTCGATTTGTTTTACCTGCAATGGCACATCGAGCGCGTAAATGGATTTGAGCTGTATCAGCAGATCAATACATTTTGCCTTGTCGCCAATGGCGGTTAATGCAGAGATATCGGTAATAATGTCCGTCACCATTTTTGCCGCTTCTTCAGATTTCAATCCTTCGGTCAACAGAAATAAAAAGATCCTGTCTTTGGCAATCCTGCTTTTATTTACGCGTGTTAAAACAGAGCGGAAATAAAACTCAAGCGCCTTCAGGTTTTCCAGGTTATCTGTTGCAAATCTCTCCATATAGTTGGTGGCGTAGAGTTGCATCTTTTCACTTGGGTGTTGACTCAGTTTCAGCAGGTATTGCGGACCGTTCTTATCATCAAAGAATTTGGTTATAAGTTCACGACCAAATGCTTCCACATCAGGTTTTACAGAATCTGCAATGCCAACAAGCACTTCCGGTTCCCAGTCTTTTTCATCAAATCCTTCACGGAAATATTTCCTGGCAAAATCCCTTGTGTCGGCCCAACTGCTTTCCAGTAAACGGATAGCAGTAGCAGCTTCAAATTTGATGCGTGCAGATTGCTGATTGTAAAAATTCCATGCCCAGTTCCGTACTGACAAACTTTCGTGATTGGCGAGTGCAATGACCTGGGGAATGGTCAGCGTTGCCGGATCTGTGTATTTCTCCAGGATAACAATGCCGAGGCGTTGCGCCGGCGCATAATTACCATAAAGAAGATTAAGCGCAGTTTGTTTGTCGGCATGTTGCAAATGATCACTCAGATCAATGCTTAAAAGATCTGCAAGATAATCATGCTGTCCTTCGAAGGTTTCTTTTCTCACGAGGAATGGCATCAGGGTTTCGGCGACGGTGTTGCCATAAGAAGGATGCGTTTTTACCAGTCGAAGCAAAGCCGGTTTTGTGCCCAGCCTTACATCCGGCCATTGAGAGAGTGCAGCATTGATCAGCGTGTCTTTAAATGGAAAAAGATCATGGTCCGGCAGTTCATTGATCAGTCCCACGATCTGTTGCCGCACCGGTTCGTATGTATGATGCAGCAGATCCGGCAGACCTGAATTTTTTAATTCTTCACCCTTCCAGTCATTCTTTTTAAGTTTTACCATGCGCAGGCCAAAGAGCAATACCGGAGACACCGGGTGATGCAAGAGATCGGAGATCACATTTACATCAACCTTTCTTAATTCATTGCTGAATACGCCGAACATGGTATCTGCGGCGTCATTCAGTATGCTTTTATCTTCATTATCGGTTGCATTCATCATTGTGGCGATGGCTCTCCCGACAACGGCCTGTTTGGTTTGTTCTGTCAATGCATTGGTGCGGATCAATTCTTTCGCCCAGCTTCTGATCTCTGCCAGCGGCGTAAAGAGCAATGCTGCTATAAAGTTTGCATCCTGCAATAAAGTTCTTGCGTTGGATTCCGTCCACTCTTTTGCTTTATTCCGGGCATCTTTTGATACGGAGCCGAGCATTGCAATGATCAGATCTGCAGGAGCTGCTTCAAGCAGGTATCGTTCTTTAATGACTGAATAACCCAGATCTGCCGCAATCACGAACCGGGAAAGAACGAGTTTCTTCAGCGTATCGGTATCCATCTTGCTTTTGATGTCTTTAAAAGAAGGATGGATCACCAGATTGGCGGAAGCAAATGCGAGCACTTCATCCATTTCTGCTTCGATCAATAGTTGAACGTAAGCTTGCGGAAGTTTGTTCCACAGATTAAGGTGCGGAGCGAAAGACGGCGGCGTATTGACCTGCTCCGGAGCCGTTACAGGTTGTGGAGTAACAGGCGGTGGCGTATCTTTTTTACCGCTGAATAAGCCAGCGATCTTTTTAAACAGACCGCCGATCCCTCCACCGGTTGATGAAGCTGGAGTATTGCCAGCTGCTCTCGCTTTAGCGGCTTTTTGTACTTCAGGAATAAAGCGCCAGATATGTTTTTTGGGCAGTAGTTCCAGATCCGGGTTATTTCCCCCAAGGATCTGATGAAGCAGAACCGCTGTTGCATTTGCCGGAAAACGTATTTCAACATTTGTATAATTTCTTCCGCTCCACATGTAATTGAACACGGAGAACGGTTGTTTATTATCGATATCGCTTTTATAACTGGTAAGTATACCCGTTGCCAGGCGCACGTAATCCGTGTGTTCTTTTTCGCCAAACATTTCCAGGCGGCGCATTACGCGCCTGTGGAGGTACCATCTTGTTTTTTGCGAATAGGCAAGCCGGCTGTTTTTCTGCCGGAGTTCTTTTTCGGGATCGATATATTCTTCCAGGGCTTCGATATAGATCTTTTTATCTGTAAAAGCCGATGAGCTTCTTCTGACGAAGAATTCGCTTTCCCGCTCGAACCGTGTTGCGAGCAGACCAGTGGTCTCAAAATCATCCAGCAATTCCGCCAGTTTGTATACGGCGCGGACCTGGTTGAAATAACCCGGCCTCAGCGGTGTGGTTGACAACATTGATCTTACTGCAGGTCTTAACCAACGATAGTTCATCGATACCAGGTAAAGATTTTCCCGCCAGTTTGCCGTGGCATGATCGGCTTGTTGCGGCGTTGCAAGTTGCCCGATCGTTTTCAGCTCCTTTTTATCTATCGCTTCCTGCAGACCGGGAGGAAGGAGTTTTATATACTGACGGATGAGTTCTTCTTTTTTATCACCGGTTTCAAGATTCAGCAAACCTGCGCCGGCGATCCGTTGGATCAGCGGTGAAGGATGACTTTCTTTAATGGCATAAATGACCGGTAAGTTTTCAGGAGTTGCGCAACGGATCAATGCCCATGCGCAGCAGTACTGGTGCAGTGCATCACCTTTTGTGAACAGCTGCGCGATAAATGGAACAGCTTCTTTGATCTTGTATTCACCCGCTTTCCAGATCACCCGGGAAAGCTTCCAGGGAAGTCCTGAAGGGCGGGCCGATCTGACGGCGAGATCCAGCCTGCGGAGAATGGCTTTTTCCTTTCCTTGCGGAAGGCTTTCAATGCTGACCTGTGTAAATGTAATAGCTGAAAGAAAATCGGCTGCAAGCGGACGCGCCGTACTACCGGGTGCACCGCTATAACCTTTGGCTATTTTTTCATTGACTACCGAATCGTATATTTTTTCAGCTTCCTGCAAAGAAACCGGGACGGGTGTCTTGCTGCCTTCCTTTAGCGAAGCACCGCGGCGGCCGTAGCGGAAGTTGACAACATACTTATCGTTGCCAACATCACAAAGATCCGTTTCATAAACCTTATCAGAATTTCCTTCCTGGAAATACAGAACACTTTGCTTGATCAGGCGCATGCGAAATCAGAATTAAGTGCGGTAAGTTATTAAAAAAATCACTTTAGTGGAGATTGTGTAATTTAAAAGAGGGGTTTTATTTCCAGCTTATTTTGGTGTGATGTCATCAGGGATAGACAATAATAAATCGATCCACAATTCATCTGTTTATCCACACCGTTTACGCATTACATTGTCCGGGCTAAGACCATAATATCGAAATTTGCAAAAAAACTTGTCCATGTCTGTCAGGATCAAAATATGTTGTATCGCCTCGCCGGAGGAAGCGGCGCTGGCGGTAGCCTGTGGCGCAGATGCGTTGGGGCTTGTTGCCCGCATGCCCAGCGGACCCGGCCCGATCGCGGATGAGCGGATCGCGGCGATCACGCCCGGCATTCCGCCAGGTATCCGGTCATTTCTACTGACCAGCGAGCAATCATCAGCCGAGATCATCCGCCACATCCAGCGCACCGGCGCGAATACCGTGCAGATCGTTGATGAATTAACACAGGGAAGCTACCACGAGATCAGGGCTGCATTGCCAGACCTGCATATCGTGCAGGTGATCCATGTGACAGGAGAGGAGAGCATTGAACAGGCAAAGTCTGTTCAGGATCACGTCGATTTTATTTTGCTTGACAGCGGCAATCCCAAAGCCGCGATCAAAACACTGGGCGGAACAGGAAACACGCATAATTGGGAGATCAGTAAGCGGCTGGTAAGTGAAGTGAGCAAGCCGGTTTTCCTGGCGGGCGGATTGAATGCGGGGAATGTGAGGGCAGCGATTGCCTGACCTAATAATTCAATCCTTAACTCATTCTCAAACATTTCGCGCTTCACTGTTCCGCGTTTGCCGATATGTTTGTCTATCATGGTGTCGAGCGGTACAGTTTTGAATTTATTTGCCATAACTACTTATTTTTTGCACTATTGATTAATTACTGTTTTCTCATTCTTCCGCTTTCTTTATCTCTTCTGGTTGTGGGGTAGTCTGTGTCTTTTTCAGGATCCCAAGAAACATAGACTATTCTCTATCTATTTAAAAATCAGTAAAATAGGACGTGTTTGGTAGTTTTTATCACTATCTTACAGTATTGAAACATTTATGAATCGCGCGTCCCGGGACCATCGCGAAGCAAATGTGTCTTTAGTTGGGTGAAGAAGAATCTAAAACTATCAGTCAGGCTTTTTGCATTTGTAAAATCGTGGCTCCAAAGAAAATCAGATTCAATGCCAGGAGGACCTCCAATAAGAAACTAAAAATAAAATGCCTGCAGTAATGCAGGCATTTTAGACGATATTTTATCACTGATAGCCAAAAAATCGACTTATCAGGCGGGATTTAATTTCTAAATCCTCTTTAAATTCTGCTGTAAAAATAAACAAAATAATCAACATAATTTAAGCTTATTTTCTAATCAATCACCCTTTCGAGTATTGTGCAACAAGATGATCTACATAGATTTACCAGATTCAATAGTTTCCGGAACGCAATTGAACTTCCGGTACGGATTTCTGCCGGCGTATTGCCCGACTTCGCCGGAGCGCTTTATCAATGGTATCTCAGAGGACCCGCAGATCGCTTAATACTTGACTTTTCAAACGTCGAAAAAGCATTTGCAAATGGTATGTTGGGAATCATAGCCATGATCACAGATCTGAGAGTAAAAGGTTTTCAGATTGACTACTTGCCGCCCGCATCCGGAACCGCAAAAGACTTTTTCTCTGCAACAAAATGGTCCAGCTTTCTTAATCCCGAAATGCAACGACCGGAAAAGATCTATCGGAAGCATTTTATACAGCAATTTACTTCATTTAAAGAACTGCCCGATCTTGTCAATAACTTTATGGATGTTATCATCCGGCATATCGAAATGCCCGCGGATATTTTAACTGCGCTTGAATGGTCCGTAAACGAGATCTGCGACAACGTGATCAATCATTCCAATTCAGCTGTCGGTGGCTTTGTGCAGGTCATCGCCTATCCAGCAAAGAATATTATTGCTTTCACGGTTGCGGATGCGGGGCAAGGAATACTGAATTCATTGAAGGAAGGAATTAAAGATCTGCCTGGTGATATTGAGGCAATAGAGGAAGCTATAAAGATCGGTGTAACCCGGAATAAAGAGGTTGGTCAGGGAAATGGCCTGGCAGGTAATTTAAGAGTTGCTGAAATGACAGGAGGTTCGCTCGACATCATCAGCAATGGGGGCAGGGTTTTGTTCCTGCCTGATAAGATCAACAAGATGCCGAGCGCATTAAATAAAAAAATTATTGGCACTTGTGTTAGCTCGCAGATAAATATCAACCAGGATTTTTCAGTCGTGAAGGCATTGACCTTTGGAGCAATTCCTTACACGATCTACAATATTGTTGATGCAAAATATGAAATGGAGGACGAAGATGCATTGTACATTGCAATGCGTGATGAGGAAGCCGGAACAGGAACAAGAGCCGCCGGAAAAGAAATGCATACAAAGGTTTTGAATTTAATGAAAGCAAAGCCAGGGTATCCAATAATTATAGACTGGAAAGATATTGACATAATTTCCAGCAGTTTTGCAGATGAATTTATCGGAAAACTATTTTTAAAGATTGGGAAAAAGGCGTTTGACACTTATATAAAGAATACAAAGTTAATGCCTCTTGTAAGTCAGCTTATTGATAAAGCTATAACGGAACGAGATGCGCAGGGCCTTTAATAAAACTGTAAATACATTCAAAGAACAGTATGACCGCGACTGTACCTCGTTATCTATAGTCTTCGCCTGCTCTGCTCTTACCCTTTTCCCGACCAAGAAGAATTGAACTGCAGTCAGGAGTTATGCGTAGTAGGAAACATACGCACACCCCTCGATAATTGCAGGATTTGTTATGCGGAAGGGTACGGAGGAATGAAAAATTGCACGCAGGCCTTTCAATTTTTCAACCCTCATCCCGCAGCATTCTCATGCAATGCTTTTATCAACTTAAGGGAACTCTTCGCATTTGCTTCTTCCTCCAGGTCATAATCATCCTGCAATCCAAGCCAGAATTTTGCCGGGTTTCCAAAATATTTACTCAATCGTAAAGCAGTGTCAGCTGTAATCCTCGGTACCTTTTAAGATCTCAGAAACCCTTGTTGGAGAAATACCGATATCTTTTGTCAGTTTATAAGCGGTGATCCCGAAAGAAATAAAGAACTCTTCCCTAAGGATTCCGCCGGGATGTATATTTTTAATTTTGCCATTACTTTTCCTTTAATAATAATCGATTGTTTCAACCTCCGGCGCATTCCCGTTAGATCGCTTGAAAATAATCCTCCATTGATCATTGATCCCAATGCTGTAAAATGATTTCAGGTCACCGCTGAGTGACTTTTGAGGACAATCCCACCAACAGTAATATTGCCACTGGCTTTACTTTTGAACTAATTCTACAAATATGAGGTAATAGTGTGGCATACTTATAAATGCTTCACTACTGAAATCAGGTGCTAATTGCCTTTCCATGCAGAATCTAACAGCATCTTTAGGCAGGCTGGCATCGTGCCACATCGACCCATACAACAATAGAGGTATCTTTTTTCCTGGAACAAGCTGTTGGGATTTGAATATTTTTGCCATGTGCTTAATATTATACAAAGCCGCTTTTTTTACCTGACTTAGCCTTTCGCCTCCGGGCGTCTTAAAAAGCATGGTAATAACAGTGTCATTTACATCATGGATAATAAGCGAAAGCTTAGGATCTGCCTTTCTTACTGCTTCCTTTCCTACAGTTTCATAGAGCACTGTGTCGCTCTTTGTCATTTTCATTCCCTTTTCGTACTCTTCTAAATATACCTTCATCAAATAGTTTTTTTGACTATCTACTGGCAGATTAATATTGTAGATGCTAAAATTTAAGATCTTCAGAGCATCATCAATATTTTCCAGCGAAGTGGCCGAAACTGAGGTGAAATAGGTCGACTGCTGTTTTTCTTGGGCAAAGCCGTTCAATGCCGCCAAAAGGCAGAGGGGTAATATATATTTCATAACTTAATTGTTGAGAAGTAGGACGCTGAAAGAGCGCTTATCTGGTTCTTTTTTTGTCTTCTATTATAACTTGATTTGATTCGCCTGGGTTTCTACTGGCCTTTTGACGTCTGGGTATGTTTTGAACACTAATTGGCTCATCGTCGCTAACCTGTGGTTTCTTCACCATTGGTGCAGCAGGCATTTCTATACTTTTTGTCTGCATTTTCGCCTGTTGTTTTTTTGCTGTATTATTTTCAACATTGATGAAGCCAGTCGTGATAAAAACAAGAATAATACAACAGAGCATCACAGTTATTACTTTATACTTGAACCCTCTCTCGTTGTTTTTAACAGCCAGCAACATTAATATCCGATTTTTAAGCATGTTGCCGCCGAAAGATGAGACGTAAGAAAAAAGATTTCCTTCCGCCGCCCGATTAAGCAATATCATCTGATACTCTGCTGATAGGATTATGCCAGAAGCCAGTACAGATTGATCAGCTAAATATTCATGGTTGAGTTTTATGGATTTTTTAATTTTCCATATCAATGGATTGAACCAAAACAGGATGGCGATAAGTTCGGCCAGCATTACGTCAATGGTATGACGTTGTCGGCAGTGAGCAGCTTCATGTGCCAGTATCGCCTCTATTCCTTCAGTATGTTTTGTGTTCTCATTTACGAAGACCCATCTGAAGAAACTAAAAGTTCCATTAAACCGGTTGTTAAAAACCAAGGTGTATCCTTTCTTTTTAACCCTATTGGATTTGTAGATACAGATACCTAATGATGAAATCTGGAGTAACATTCGGCTACAGAGCAGAACTACAACAGAAAAATATATAATGGTTACCCACTGGATATATTTGATAGCGTTAGCGAATAACATCTCCTGTTTTGAGGGCCATATGGAGAAATTCGGACTGGTGTTTTGAAAATTTGTTTGCTGTCTAAGATGAAAAATATTCATCAAGCCAAAGGGAAGTTCAAAATTAACAATCGGCAAAACCAGACTTCCAATCATTACCAGCAACCAATAGTATCGAATACTCTTGAAATCAGTTTCTTTACGTAAAAAAATACTATACAGAATATATCCAACGAGAAAACAGATATTCGGTGCAACATAGTAAAAGATAATAGCAGGCATTATTTTTTCTGTTTTTCAAGTTCGCCTTCCACAAGATTTTTGATTTCTTCCAGCTCATTGATACTGATCTCCTTCTGATTTACAAATGCAGAAACAAGTTGACTAAGTGAACTGTTAAAAAAATCTTTTATGCTATTGCCGATCATATGTTGAGCATATTGGTTCTTACTAATTAACGGATAATATACATTCGTCTTTCCGTAAGAACGATGTGCGATGTATTTCTTCTTTTCAAGTACTTTAATAACCGTGGCGACTGTATTGTAGGCTGGCTTCGGGTCAGGCAATTGGTTCAATACATCTGAAACTGCTCCATCATTGATCTGCCATAACGCTCTCAGCACCTCTTGCTGGGCATTGGTTAACTCTTCCATAAACTATAATTACCTTTTATCTACTACAATTATAGTGATAATTTCAATACTTAGAGAATTTTTGATAGATTTTTTAAAATAATTAGTCGGGTGGGTAACACAGAGGCCATCCGATGGAAATAGTTTTCTCCGGTTCCCATTATTTGTAGTCTTCGCTTACTCTGTTGTTCTTAGCCTTTTTCCCGACCAATAATGAACCCAACAACTGTCAAGGGTTCATTCTCTGAGGAAGGAAGAATGAAGGAAATGCGAAGATTACGACGAACTGTTGTTGTTGGCGATCCTTTAAATTGAAGCCATGGGGCAGGGGATCAAATTAGAACAATGTATATAATTATATTCCACCAAAACTGAGATAGATCTGGCGGAATATCTTCTGTCGCCCTGGTGAACAACTATAAATTGATTTATGTATTCATGTGCCACGCTATCTGCCCATCAGATCTTCTTTTGTATCTGCCAGTAATGCCCAAACGGGTCTCTAAACATAGCTTGTCTGTAACCATATTCATGATCAGTAACAGGATCGATGGCTGTTGCGCCTGCTGCAAGACCGCGATCAAAGATCTCCTGGACATCATTCACAAACAAACCAATAGTAGTTGTTACACCTTTGGCACTGGCAGGCTCCAGGGCATTGAGCCGGGGCATGGTTTCATGAAGGTGAAAGATCGCACCATCTATTTCCAACTCTGCCACATGAATACTGCCATCATCATTTCTCAATACAAAATGTTCGGTCGCGCCAAATTTTGTATAGAAGTCAATGTTGACTGTTCCATTGGGAATATGCAGTTCCGGGGCGAAATGTGTTGTATGATTGTTTGTTGCTGTGGTTGTCATAAAATGTCCGTTAGGTTCAGGTTAAGGGTTTTGCGTCATGAGTTTCCAGTGCTTGAAACTCATCGATAGCCGGATAACTGTTGGGATAGGATAGTGATCCAATGTTCGACGCGATGCTTAAATATACGCAATAGTATTGTGAAGAGTATTTGCAGTTGTCGTTGTTTTACCTGTTGGGGAGAGGTAATCAAACTAATTAAATCTCACCAGGTTAGTCGTTTCCTGTTACTTTGCTGATCTTACAAAGTTCTTTGGCAATTGATGTTGCTTTTGATCTTTCCAGATGAAACCACCCGGCACATTTGTATCATCAGGCGTTTGTTGTATTTTAGTATGTATTAGTTTTTTCATACGTACCTTCAATTGCATTACTATTTTACCAAAGCTGATATGGCAAAGTCGTCTACAATTTTCACTGCTGTTTTATTTCTCTTTCTACTCTGGTCATGTGAGAAGCAAGCGCCTGTTTGTACTGGTAACTGTGCCAGCATCACTGCTAATGGTAAGGTGATTAATAATCTTTCAGGTGATGGAGCAGCAAATATTCCAGTGACGTTGCAGTGGCAGCGATTTGTGGGACTTGCACAAGAGCAGCTTGTGATCGAGAGCGTCATGTCCTCTGAAGCGGGTGAGTTTGATTTTTCTGCCAACATTGATACAGCCTATTTCCGTAAAGGTTATGAATTGGGATTGAAAGTTCGCTCAGGTGGCGACTACATTATTCTGGGCAGTACTGGAAAAATCGATGCACGGGCATACGAATACGATACATCCGCCTTCCATGGCATTACATTCGACGTGTTCCGAAAGGCTAAGTTGATAATACGCTTACATAGGGTGCAGACAGATGACTTCAAAAACTTTGTTATTTCACATGGTGTATTCGGCGGCACCAATGGCTACGATTATAGTGTTTCTTCTCCCAAAGAGGTAATTGACCGCAACCAATATGAACTGAATGTAAATACGGTATCCGATGTGTACACAAAAATAAAAGTTGAAAAGATTGCCATCAATGGTACCGCAAATGTGAGAGTTGACTCTGTACGATGTAGCGCCAGCGGCACCACGTATTTTGATGTGAATTTCTGAGAAGTGTCAATGTTTAGATGAATTTCATCACGTTCAGCTATTGAAAAGGCTTGTGAGTGTACGGTGATAGATTATTGCGAGGAAAATGACTACCCTTTCCTGTTCTCTCGACTGTAATTCATGAGTCAGTAATTTCAAGCATCTTCAGAATGTGATTTCCGAATTAATGGGAAAGATTCAATTACTCTCTCCGCCTGATGAACTGTCAAAAGAGCTCGAAGACTTGCAATTGCTGATTTTCAAACTTTTTTGGTTTTGGAACATCTCAAAGAATGTCAAATAACCTCCGGCGCATTTACAAAGCTGTCTCTTTTTTAATGATCTGTTATAATAATTGTATTTTAGACAATAATTATAACCTGCTTGTCACATGAAAAGATTTGCACCCAAAATGCGGTTGATGGCGATCAGCATACTCATCCTGCTGATATCCGACGCACACGCGCAGATTGCCCCTTCCACCGTGCCTCCTCCGCGTGGTATGAGAAGAGACTCGATTACAGAGCTCGATACCAACCGCAGTATCGCGCAATACTTTAAACGGGCAACGACGGCAAAAAAAACACCCGATGCCGACGGCTTCATCCAGCGTTGGTTGTTACTGGAGCCGATCAATAAATCAATACGAAGCAATATTGTATTTACGGTTGACTACCTGAAGAAATCATTTGATACCACTTATTTCCCCAACCAGTTTACCGTTATCCCCAAAGATGGCGACAAGGTAAAAGTGGGTGAGCAGGAACTGCAATGGCACGCCCTGGAAAGCCCGACGTTCAATATGAAATTATTTCGCTTCGCTTACGGTCTTCATAAGCAAAACTACTCCGTACTGTTTTGGGCAGTAACGATAGTGAACAGTCCGCGCGAAATGAAAAATGTACGGTTAGCAGCAGGATCCAACGGAGGCTCAATGTGGTGGCTGAACGGAAAACAGGCAGTGATATTGGACGGCGACAGGCGCATGGTAATGGATGATGCCGCATCTCCGCGCCTGACACTTCAAAAGGGAAAAAATGTACTGCGAGGGGCGGTGATCAACGGCCCGGGATTAAGCGATTTCTGCGTTCGCTTCCTGGACGAGAACGGAGCACCAATAAAAGACCTTACCATCACTACAAATTAATCGTAAGTATGACAATTAAATTAGTAAGCGTTATAACTGCGCTTTCAATATATGCCGGCGGATCAGCCGTTGCACAAACCGGTAAACCATTTATACATGACCCTTCTACCATCGCAGTGTCAGATGGAAAATATTACACCTTTGGTACGGGCGGTGGCGGACTGATATCCGATGATGGCTGGACATGGAACGGCGGCGCCGTGCGCCCGGGAGGAGGAGCCGCACCCGATATATTAAAAATTGGCGACCGCTATCTTGTTACGTATGGTGCAACCGGGGGCGGATTGTTTGGAGGGCATAATGGAAAGATATTGACCATGTGGAATAAAACGCTTGACCCAAACTCGCCCGATTTCAAATACTCAGAACCAATAGTAGTTGCTTCATCCGATGGCATCGAAGATAATGATGCGATCGACCCCAGCCTTTTTCTCGATCCAACCACCGGAAAGCTATGGTTAACGTACGGTACTTATTTTGGATACATCCGCCTGGTGGAATTGGATCCCAAAACAGGTAAACGGATAGCCGGCAATAAAGCCCTGAATATCGCCATTGATTGTGAAGCTTCAGACCTGATCTACCGCGATGGATGGTACTACCTGTTAGGCACACATGGTACCTGCTGTGACGGGCCGAACTCCACGTATAATATTGTTGTCGGGCGCTCCAAAAAAGTGACCGGTCCTTATGTTGATAACATCGGGAGGGAAATGTTAAAGGGCGGCGGTAAAATGGTCGTTGCGGCCGGCGACAGGCTGATCGGCCCCGGTCATTTCGGTCGTACGGTTTTGGGAGACGGAATCGAAAAAATGTCCTGCCATTATGAATCCGACCTGGACCAGAGTGGCCGGAGTGTGCTTGGCATCCGCCCCTTGCTGTGGAAAAACGGATGGCCCGTTGCGGGCGATAACCTCAAAGAAGGCACATACGAAATAGCGTCTGAAAGACGCGGATATGCCCTGCAAATAGATGTTGATGTTACACGGATGACAGGCGTAGCGCGCGGCTTTAACCGCAATAACGATGAGCCGGTAAAACCTATTCCCTCACAGGAATTGGCTGACGTAGTAAACACCTGGCCAACCGGGAATATAGGTGTAACAATAAGCGACTATATGTTCCGCCCGCATCAGAAATGGACAATTACAGCCGTTCCCGGCTCCGGCTACCTTGGTGGACCTTATTATAAAATCACGATAGCAGGAACAGGCAGAGCATTAGCGGCTACCGCAGACGCCGAAGTGATCACAGTACCTGAATTCACCGGCGGGCCTGAGCAATTATGGAGGATCGATCAATTGACCGATGGAACATATCGTATCATGCCTAAAGCAGTTCCCGACTCGAAAGAGCAGTTGGCACTGGTATCCGTTGCAGACAGTTCGCCGACATTAGCCAAGTTTGATATGAAGAGCGATAACTGTAAGTGGGATCTCAGGACGCATTAATGGTGTTCACTTGAAGTTTAACGGTCAATATCGGCTCTTTCATGCGCATTTTTACGGTAGATGAAGCCTCGTTATCTGCAGTCTTCGCCTGGTCTGTTGTTCTTAGCTTTCCCCGATCAATGATGTAGGAAGAGGGGATGGAAGTGAACGGAGATTGGGGCATGCGGGAAGAAGGTTGCCGCCAGATCAGGATATATCACGCGTTAAAACTTTTTAGCCTCGTTTGGTAGTGGGACAAGTATAATTCCTTTGCGCGTTGCCTCAGAAATGACCGCTTCACCAGCTCGTCTACCAATGGCTGATGCTGCCCGAAGAGGGCGATCAACCTCGCGGTTCTTTTTTGATCCATTTCCAGCCGGCGACTCAATTCCAGGAAATCTTCTTTTGCGGCATGGCCGTACTGGCGGAAAGCGGTGGATTTATATTCGTCTTCAAACAATCCCTTTCGCAATCCGAAATCAGCGTCATCAATGTGTAGCCGCGTATTAACGAGGTCATACGCCGGGCTCAACTGATGGTCGCCATACTCAGTTTCGAGTAAGGCGAAATTTTTTAAATGCGCATCGCCATTGGAGAAGAGGTAGTTGAAAATAATCAACGAGAAAAATTTCTCTACCTCGATTTTGTAAGCGGGTACATATTTTTTCAGTAGTGCTCCCATGGCTTCGTATGATGAATCATATTTAAAGTCAGCGCCGGCATTTGCCGAGGTTTTACCGGCTAATGAGGCAAAATCCTCTTTCCCTTTCTTGGTTCCATCTTTTTTCAGGTCGAAGCGCCGGGTAATATAGGCGGGCTCTCCGTTTTCGAAAAATATCAGGCCGGACGCTGCCGTCTGGATCTGGAAGACTTGGGCGGCGATCAGCATAGTGAGCTGTTCGTTTGCAGGCACATCGTCCGACCGTTTCAACTGCGCCGGCGTAGGCTTGAGGATATGTGTACCTTGTTCTCCTTCTTCCGTCAGCCTAAGCCTGTTTTTTACCTGTATCAATGAATACTTTTCCTGCACACCGGATAAAGAAATCCGTTTGGCATTAGCCATAAATGCATTGGTGTCTGAATCTGTTTTCCATGGGGCGTCATATGGTAATATATGACTGACCTTCTTTCCGAAGAACAAATTACGGCGTGCAGGTGGACTATAGGTATCGAAACCTTCCGTTAATAAGGATGGACAATATTGCAGCGCAGGCACTTGTTGTTTCATGATTATTCACTTACTTTTTTAACGGTAATGGCTCCAATGGTATCTGCTCCGGCGGTAGCCATCAGTATGCCAAAATGATCTTTTTCGTCGATCTTCAACAGGCGGCTCTGCAGCTTTCGGTTGGCGCCTTCTGAGAGCATGTTAAAGAAGAAAGGAAACAAGTATTCGCAGGTATGCAGCCGCTGCGTTTTTGGTAAGGTGAGGCTCACGGCCGGTTTGTCCGGATCCGACAAATAAGCCATATCGTATTCAAACTGAAAATGTCCTTGTTCATCTTCCGTCAGCATACCTGCGAACTCCTGGTTTCTATAGATGGCTGCCTTTCTCATGAATGCTGTTGTCTAACGGTCATCAGTAGCTCCATGCCAAGCACATCCGCCATTTTTTGCAATACGTCCAGAGAAGGGTTTCCCATACCTCGTTCAAGTCTGTAAACAGTATTCAGACTAACCTGGGCCAATTCCGCCAGGTCAGGTTGGCGGATATTTAATGCGTTCCGCCGTTCCTTTATCGCATTGCCTATCTCCTTTATTGACATTATAAGGTGATTTTGGGTAAAAATACAAAAAAAACAGAATAAAAATAGGTGAAAATAACCTTATAAGGTGATTTTAGGAAATGATGATACGATTGACTCACTTTAAGAGTTAAAATCTCCTTATAAGGTTATTTTTATGATCAGAATGTTTTGTTTTTCGGATTTTTATTCCCTAATTGCCCTTATAATATGACTTTCATCGATCTAATTGAATTCAGTCCGGAACCTCTTCCCAGACGGACGCCACAGGCTGCCGTTTGTCAACCTGTAACGATCTGTTATACACTGTGCCCATATCAGATTTATCTGCCGCGTGTAAACACCAGTTTTCAACCGTTTTTAAGGAAGGAAGCCTGGCCGACCAGCGAAGGATACCGTTGACCAGTTTCCAGACAATAATTCTTCTTAATGGGAATGAGCAGGCTAATTGTGAGATCAATGCTTGGGAATGCTATTATCTTATTTTTTAAATAGTAAAAAGGAGAGTTCAATTAAATGAACTTCCTTTCATCGGCATAAACAAGTTGCCACATTCAAATCATGATATGATGTTTGATATATCTGCACGGCTGTGATAACTGATTAAACAGCTACTGCCTTCAAACTTCCGCACGGAACCTGCGAAGCAGGTGCGTAGTGGGAGGCATAGGCGCAACAGTTGACTATGTGGAGTTCATTGAGTGCGGGAAGAAGGGTGAATGAATTAAAAATATCAGCAACTATACCTGGATTATCATACAACATTTAGTCGATATTCATCCACTTAATAGAGCTTTTGTTGAACTGGATATTTTGCTGGATAAACGCTTATGTAATATGTTGCAAGCTGGCATCATTTTTATATGATTAACTGATTTTTTCACAATAGAATAGATTTAACATGAACAAAGTAAGTATCCTTGGTTTAGCAGTATCAGCGGCGGTTATAGCCGGTTGTCAGTCATCATCCAGTCCCGAATCGACCGTTAAGGAAGATTCATTGAAAACGGAGCAGGTAGTTCCGCAGGACAGTATAGCAGTGCCTTCGAAATCTGACACCCTGAAAGTGACAGGCGTCATTTCGAAAATAGAAAATGGCAAAGACGGGTATATGGCCACGCTAAAAGATTCTACGGGAAAAGAATTTGTGGCAACCATCAGTATTGTAAATCTGCAGAAAAGCGGTGGTAAGTTTAAAAGATATAAGGAAGGAGAAAAGATCACCGTGAGCGGTCCATCATGGAAGGATGAAGGAAATGTGGAACATATTACGGTGACGGGTTTGGAATAATTAAAGCGTGGTGAAAATTTAATTATAAGACTGCCTTGTTGACTAATCGCAGTTATTGTTCAAACGAAGTGAGTTTTTTAAGAAGGGCGATTGCTTTAGCAAAGTAATCGCCCTTTGTGTTGGTTAAAATATCGGTAATGACTTTTTAATACAAAAGGAGGCTTAAATTATTAGGTAAAAGAGTTTAATTTTTACCAGGTGTCTACGCCTAATTGAAATTTTTTCATAAGAAAAGTTACGAACAACTGCGCATGACCGGGTCGGCTAATAAGGCCGGAGAAGTGGACAAGAGCAGATCCGCATGAAAGCCTGAGAACAATTATTAATGTATATTTTGATTACTTTGGTTAGTTACAAACAGCATTATGATTAATAAAACGCTTTTTATATCACTATTCGTGCCGCTGCTTTTTTACAGTTGTAAGGAAAGGCATCAGCATTCCACCGCTTCCTTTCTCGATGTAGACATATTAACCCTTAAAGGTATTGGGATGCTAAAGGGAAATGAGTACCCAAATATCGAAATAACCGATTTAGACAGCCTGAAAACATTAACTTATCATGTTGATGAAAGCCATTCTTTTGTAAGAACATATCGGCATGAAGGAGAATGCTGGGTAACCGATTTTCAGTATAAAGACGACACTGCGATTATATACACCAAACGGGTTATCTATCCGAAAGTGCTGGTAGAATACAGTTATACTGATTCTATAAAGCATCAACTTTTGGATGTAGGAGTTTTAGTTAAAGACACTATGACTTTTTATCAACCCAAGCGACGCTTCGGTATACCTTCGCAGCTTGGGAGTATTGATCGTGTAAAGCGAGACATTGCTTCGGAAATTATTTACAGGTATGATACGATAGGGATATCTGCCAGAATTATTAAGCAAATCAAAATGGACAAATTGGAACTTAGTGACGTCGGGACGAAATGTTTTGCTAAAAATGGCAGATCTTTTTTTTGGTGGCTGGAGTTTCAGGATTATATCAAAGAAATGCCTTGCCGGTGATCCGTGTTCTTTTGGTCTTTCGGGTTGAAAACACATATTTGCATGTAATGATCTGGCGCGGATTGCGAGCAGTTGAAGATGACGAACGGGGCTGACACAGCCGCCTTCCGACTACGAAGCTTCTAAACCTGCAATTTTTCATATCCTGACACATAATTTAATGCAAAGTACAAGTTGAAGGAACGCGAGAGGAAAGCGGGAAGGAGGCTATAACCAGATGCGAAATAATAGTCTTGATCCTAAGCAGGGCATAGCTACATTGTAGTCAAAGGAAGGAATAGTTATTACAGACGGAAATCACAGAATGAATCCTGCAATTCGATATGCGCTAGAAACGAAGGATGCGAACTATGTTCAGCAGCTACTTGGGAATGATAATATAATACAGGCAAATAAAGCTGATGACTATGGTTATAAAGTTTACAAATTTCCAACAGTAAAATAGATGAAAATCTTATGCGTTTTGATATCGAGAGGGCATCAATTGAGATTAATGGCGGGTCGTGTTTTTTAGTACGTTGTGATCTTGCTTTTTTAAAGAATGTATTAGCCAACACTGCAAAGAAATGTTATTTCAATTTTCCGATTGAAGGTAGCAAACTAATCGTCCCTTATTTTGAGGCCTTAAGTACTTTAATTGTAGCCAAGATTGTCCGAAACGTCAGAAAAAATTCTGGTGTAAAACTGAGAACGAGTGATGCAACAGGAATGCTACTTGTAGGTATGTTTGCTGAGCTTGAATTACATGATACTATCGTTGTAGGGCTTGCAGGTCTTGGAGATAACTCCATTCGTTTTTGCATTGACTTAGTTAAGAAATTTCTATCAACAGATCCGTCTAAAAAAGTGATTTTTGTGTCATTATCGGAAGGTGACAAGAATTTACAGTTAACTATATTTTAATGTAGTATCACTCTATTCGAAGTTTAGCAAAACAACTTACCCTAGTACATTTTTTAATTATTCTATTGGAGGTAAAAGAATCAAGGAATTCAAACACGAGTGCCTTGATTCTTTTTGAGACAGTTTATTAATGTCTCGTATATCAGGTTCGATATAGGTATTGCCTACTGATTTATCTGGCTGAACAAAGAAAAAATGCAGTGATTGGCACAGCTATAAATGGAACAGACAGATGCTCGAACTCATTTTACGAGCAACCGGAGCTGGACTTGATTTATTTGCTGAGTTTGATCCTGCTCCTAAGGGTCAGGTACTTTTTTGCGGAACGAATGATGCAGCTTGATTATTTTACAGAAAATATGGGAGATTACCGGCAGGAAATTCAAAATTGCAATAATAAATGGATGTCAGAATAGTATTAGAATGGGATGAGCAGGTAGGCATATCGCTTAGTAAGATGTATCCGCTTCGGGAGGGTATTGAGGAAGCCTTGAAGAAACGGACTTACGGGCAGTCGATTTTATCTCTTTGGATAGTGATGACAGCTAGAGGGTACGATTTTAAACAGCGAAAAAGATTTAAGAAAATTGAAGCTCGTTTTGAATATGATATCTTACTTGATTTTTTTTTAATAAAAAATGTTCCAATGGAAGAAAAAAGGCGGATTATAAGAAAGCAGATCATAGATATCTCCGAACAGACCTTTAGTAAGTATAAATTTGATGATTTTGATAAGAATGCTTTTTTATCTGATCTGAAAGAAATAGTTGATGCTATCGAATGGTGATTAGGTTGTTAATTTGCTATATCGGCCATAACCTAGGTATTTACGATAGAGGTTTATACTAAAACATATCATCCTGCGAATATTTGACGGATCATAGCCTTCTAAAGATGACAGTAATAGTCCTCCAGGAAATATCATAGGCTTTACAGCGGTTCCCTAGGCATTCCGTAAATTAAAATACAGTTTCTTTCTATCCAATTTAGGTTAGTTTCAGAAGTAATGGGTCTTTCTATTGCTTCCGGGTGGATGAGCAAATAGAATTTTGCTCAATGCAAATCAGAAAGACATTTAGTAATTCAGATTGGTAGGTGTAAGGCCTGTTTTATTTTAAGTGTTTACACAGCATTTTTATTTTTTTACTAGAAAAATTACGAGATACGGCGCGTGGTATTAAAAAAAATCTTCTATTTGAACTGTCATTCCAAGACAACCACCAACCATCACCACCATCATGAACCGCTATGTCCTTTTAGCATTTGGGCTGCTACTATGCCTATACATACATGCCCAGGAGGATACTACAACCACTGCAAAGATCAGCGGTAAATACCTGGCTCAGGTTTCTGATAAGGCTGGTGACCTTGAAAAGAAGCTCGATAAAAAATCACAACAAATCATTAGGGCGTTTGGTAAAGAAGAAGACAAGCTGATACGAAAGCTTGCAAAAAAGGATTCTGCTGCTGCGGCTGCGTTGTCAGCCGGAAAAAGTCAATATGCACAGCTGCAGGACAAGTTGAGCGGTACGGCGAAAGCGCAACAATACATTCCTTCACTGGATACTTTAAGCTCCTCATTAAAATTCCTGAAACAATATCCGCAGTTAACAACATTGTCAAAAGAAGGTGTTGGCAAACTGGATGCGGCCACGGCCAATGTCAAAGGTCTTGAATCCCGTTTTCAACAGGCGGAGGAGATCAAACGATTTCTAAAGGAAAGAAGACAATTGCTCAAAGATCAGTTGAGTAAGCTTGGTATGACCAGGGAACTTTCCAAATTGAATAAGCAGGCGTACTATTATACCGCGCAGGTAAATGAATACAAAGAATTACTGAAAGATCATAAGAAAACCGAACAGAGAGCGCTGCAATTGCTAAGTCGTACAAAACTCTTTAAAGACTTTATGCAGAAGAATAGCATGCTGTCGTCTCTTTTCAGAATGCCCGGTGATCCGGGGGCTTCATCTGCACCGAATCTTGCCGGTCTGCAAACAAGAGCACAGGTAAACGCGCTGGTACAACAACAACTTTCCGCAGGTGGTCCGAATGCACAAGCGCAATTCACCCAGAACATGCAACAGGCGCAGGGCCAGCTGAACGAACTGAAAAACAAGCTGGCAAAATACGGCGGTGGCGATAATGAGCTGGATATGCCGGAGGGTTTTAAGCCCAATACACAAAAGACAAAAAGTTTTCTTCAACGAATAGAACTCGGCGCGAATATTCAATCGCAACGAAGCAACGGTTTCTTTCCGGTGACGAGTGACCTGGCATTGACGGCTGGTTATAAGCTGAATGATAAAAGTGTGATCGGGGTTGGTGCGGGCTATAAGATGGGATGGGGAAGGAATATTCAGCATATCAAGGTTACACACGAGGGGATGAGTCTGCGAAGTTTTATAGATGTGAAGTTGAAGGGATCGTTCTGGCTGACGGGCGGGTATGAGATGCATTACAGGAGCGGCTTCAAAAATATCGAGGAGTTAAAAGATAAAAATGGATGGCAGGAGAGTGGGTTGGTTGGGGTGAGCAAGGTGATCGATATGCGATCAAAACTTCTTAAGAAAACAAAGGTGCAGTTGTTGTGGGATTTTTTGAGCTATGAGAAAACCCCAAGGTCAGCTGCAATATTATTCAGGATAGGATATAATTTTAAATAGCCGCCAATGTTTAGTTTTTTGCCACCGCGTTTCCGCAGAAGGAAATGGGTGTTACTTGGAGTATGTCTTTTTTGTTATTTTCTTGGATCGTCACAACAGGCCGAGTTGCAGAAGATTGCGCCGTTAAGTCCAAATGCTGCGTCTTTACTGCGCTATACTGAAACGGATATCGGTCATTTTACCGGATCCGCAAATATCAGTTTCCCGTTACATACGGTTAAGTCAGGAAGCCTCAGTCTAAACCTGTCATTGGGCTATAATAGTACAGGAAACAAAGTGGAAGATATTGCTTCCTGGGTAGGCCTTGGGTGGAATTTGACGACTATCCCGGTCGTGACCCGCACGGTTCGCGGATTGCCGGATGAAGACTATCCTGGCATTTCCGTACCATACATGGGCAAGAAGATCCATGAGATCATTGAGATATCCAATACACCCAGTCATCCTTCCGGCCTTACTGGAGATATTATTTGCCAGATTGCTAACGGCCAGCTTGACACGGAGCCCGACTACTTCCATTATACGCTGGCGGACGGCCGGTCAGGTTATTTCTATTGGGATCCATACCTGGAGAAATACCAGACGACGCCATACAGGAATTTTGCCATCACAAAAGTAGGGGCGGGTTCAATAGACGCAATTCAGATCATCGATGACATAGGAAACATATACCTGTTTGCTGATCGGGAAACATCGCAAAGCAGCGGAACATTCAATTCTCCTGTTACGCGAAACGCATGGTACGTGTCAACAATTACGAACAGTAATAAGACAGACGCCATCAATTTCGGCTATGGCACTTATTCGGTAATTACCCGAACGCTAAACCCCATGCGCCGGGAATTGAACGGCTATTGTCCTGATAATTCCAGCCTGATCTCCACCACAACAGTTCAGACAAAAATCCCCTCGATGATCAGCAGTGCTGAAGGATCGGTAACATTTGTCGGAGCAGATGACTTCCGGGAAGATCTGAATGGTTCGTATGCCCTGAAGTCGCTGGAGGTCCGTGACAATGACAATAACCTCATCAAAAAGATCAACCTGCACTATGAGTATACTTCAGCAGTTTCTTATGATCCTCTCTGTGCGATGGTATCATCTTTCACGTATGAGCAGAAAAGACTTTTCCTGAAGAGTTTTGCAGAAATGTCATTGACAGGAACGGACAGCGTGATGCATTCTTTCCAGTATAATAATACTATTGTGGCCCCATGCCGCGTATCTGCGGCGCAGGATTTTTGGGGGTATTATAACGCACAGCATTCAAATCAGAATCTGATTCCAGAAATCCCTAAAGGCGCTGTGCTTTTGCCACAGGCCGCTCCCGGTGCAAACAGGTTTGTGAATCCGTCGGTAAATCAGTTTGGGATACTAAACCGCATATACCTGCCTACCGGAGGTTATACGGACATCGAATATGAAACACACCAGGTGCTTGATGTAAATAAGGAGTTCCCCGCTGTTTACCTCGAAAAAAACGCTTACCTGCTACCTGAACATGAAATAAGCAGCAATACGTTTATTGATACAATATCCATTTACAGTGACCGGGATTATTTCATCAATAATGACAATGCCGGGGGCTCTTTTGTCAATATCGTCCTGGGAGACAAAGAATGCGTAAGCGATCCTCCTCCGGCGGTGAACTGTGCGCAGCTCTTTATCCGTGGTATTGATTCCTGGAACAGCGATATAAATATCCCCGTAGTAAATAACATGTCATTATATTATTTGAAGAAGGGGCGGTACGAACTCAAGGCGATGTTTGCACAGACACCCGTCAGTGAACAAGGGTTCTTTATGTACCTGAAATGGCGGGAAGTGGATACTACTTATAAGCATGCATATATTGGCGGCTTGAGAGTAAAGAGTATCAAAACGACAGATAACGGAGGAAACACCTATACTAAAAAGTATCAGTATACAAACGGCCTGGATTCGGACACTTCTTCCGGCAGTCCGATCAGCGGCTCTGCGTTTTTCCGGGTGCAGCATGCAAACTGCCCCGACGTAGTTGCCAGTTACATTGTTGCGGATAACTCTGTAATGCAAACTTCTCATGGCGGAAGTTTTGTAGGATACAAAAATGTAATCGAGTTGAGGGATAGTCTTGCCGAGCAAGGGTACACCCAATATCAATTCGATTATCTCAGAGACGAAGTCTCTAATTCCACGCCATTCGTTCCCGCCTGGGATAATTCAGAATTCAGGGGTCACCTGATCAACACAAAAATATTTGCGAAGGCTGCTTCCGGTTTCCGGCTGCTAAGAGAAGAGCGGAATCAGTATTCTAATTACCTGATGGACAGCCTGGCTTATACAGCAATGAAAACCTTCAAGGTGTTGAACGGACCTGCCTGTGAATTGAGCGGGGGCGAATCAGGTGTTCTTTATTGGAACGAGCCTTATCCTTATGCCCCAAGAACTTCTTTCTTACGGAATAAACGGACCATCGAATTCAATCAGTATAATGCGGACTCGATCGTAACAAACCTGGAGCTTATCTACAACATGAAGAATATGCAGGTAAGTCGCCAGATATCCACGTCCAGTAAGGGAGAAGGTCTGGATCAGTTTATTTACTATGCGGTGGATAGTGCTTCCAGTGGCAATGCTACAGCAGTCTGGGATACACTGATCAAACGGAATATGATCGCCATTCCACTGAAGCAAGTAAGCCAGACAAACGGTGCTCCGACGTCAACCTTCATCTCTAAATATGCCCAGGCTGCGGGGTCAGGATATATGCAAGTGAGGGAACTATGGCAGGGGTATCTTACTCACACGCCGGAAGCTAAAGTGTTTTACAATTATTCTTCCGCCGATAAACTATCAGAGCAACAGAAAGCCAATGATGTGAAGGAAGTTTATCTGTGGGGCTACAACGGTCAGTACCCGGTTGCGAAAATTCTGAATTCCACTTATGCCGTGGCGAGCTCATATATCACTCCATCGGTGTTAAATAGTCCAACAAGCGATGCCGCTTTGCGTAGTCATTTGAACAATTTGCGTTCAATACCAGGGGCCATGGTCTTCACTTATACGTATAAATCAGGGGTGGGTATTACCAGCGAAACCGATGCAAACGGACGCACCACTTATTACGAATATGATGACCATAACCGTCTATCACTGGTTCGCGATCATGATAATAATATCGTAAAAAAGATTTGCTACAACTATGCCGGTCAGCCGGGAGCTTGTGGTGTTGAATAATAATTGAGAATTGTGAGCGGGGAAGAGACAGTTGTTGTCAAGGCCTTATCCAGATACAATAATTCTATTTTAGTTATCACTAACGGGAATAACATGCGATTGAGAAAAATATTTGCAGGCGTATTCATATTGTCATCGCTGATGGCGGATGCTCAGGTAATGCCGAATTATACAGGCCCTTTAAATTATGTGCGTACCTGGGATGCGCGGAAGCCTGAGACCAATTCAGCGAATATTACCGGGGCTGTTCTGCCTGAAAGTTTTGTCATGACCACTCAATACCTTGATGGATTGGGCAGGCCTGTACAAACTGTTTCAAAGCAAACGTCCCTGGCTTCCGGCTCTTCTGCAAGGGATATGGTTGCTATAAGCTCATACGATGAATTCGGGAGAGAGCGTTATAAATTCCTTCCTTTCGGCGCAAACGATGCTGGTGGAAATACTTCTTTGCAGGATGGGCTTTACAAGAGCACACAGCCAGACGTACAGCAGGCGAACGCGTACAGTAATGCGTATGCACTTTCTCCATTGAACGGACAGAATGAGAGTTATTTTTATTCGCAAACGAATTTTGAAAGCTCTCCGCTGAACCGGCCTCAAGAAACATTTGCTCCGGGTAACAATTGGGCAGGTACCGCCGGACAGATACTGGAGGCAAACAGACGTTCTGTCAAGATGAAGTACCTGATCAATACAGTAGCAGACAGCGTTCGTGTGTGGAATGTGACAGCCCCTGCATCTCTGGGCACATGGGGTACCTATGCCTCTTCGTCGATCTATGGTGCCGGACAGCTTACCAAGACAATCGTTATTAATGAGCATAATAAACAGGTCATCGAGTTTAAAGATAAATCGGGGTTGGTCGTCCTGAAAAAAGTACAGGTAAGCGGCACGGGAGATCCGGGTACGGGTGTAGGACATGGCATCGATTGGCTTTGTACCTACTACATCTATGATTATCTGAATAACCTTCGTTGCGTTATCCAACCCGCAGGCGTAAGATTTATCAATGCGAACTGGACACTGACCGAAACGATCCTGGCCGAACAATGTTTCCGCTATGAATATGACAGCAGGAACAGGATGATCATGAAAAAGGTTCCCGGCGCGGGTGAAAGCCGGATGGTGTATGATGCGAGGGACCGGCTGATCATGTCGCAGGATGCGGGTATGCGCTCAGTGACGCCGAACAGATGGCTGGTGACAAAATATAATGCGCTGAACATGGTGATAGAAACAGGTTTGCTTTCGAGTTCAACTGCTTTCACCGCTTTAATGGACACGGCCAGCAATACCATCAATTATCCTTCAACAGCGTCGGGTTATGAGTTGTGGTCAGAGACTCACTATGATGACTATAACGGTTTGCCTTCCGGACTGACCGGGACATTTGATAACACCTGGTCCGGGCAATTCTACACCAATTATAATCAATCTCCATTGTATGCACAGCCCTTAACTCCCACAACAGCTGTCCTGGGCATGGTAACCTGGAGCCGTGTTCGACAGATCAACACTTCCTCTTTTGTGTATAAGGTGATGATCTATGATGATAAGGGGCGTGTGATCCAGCTCAAAAGCCGAAACGTTACGGGAGGCGATGATATTCTCACCACACAATATAGCTGGAGTGGCCTTCCATTGATCACGGTAAAACGTTTACGGAAATCCGGCACTAATGCAAAGACCATCGTGCTGGTCACAAAAATGACCTATGATGACCTGAGCAGGTTGGTAGCCATTGAAAAAAAAGTGGGCCACTCCGATATCAATGGCGGAGCTATTCCTTCCGTTTTTAAAAAAATCGTTGAGAATCGCTATGATGCGCTTGGACAGTTATCCGTAAAGAAACTGGATCCTGATTTCAACAGTGGTGCTGGCCTGGAGACCTTGACATACGATTACAATGTCCGGGGATGGCTGCTGGGAGCAAACCGGTCTTATTTGAAAGACACAGCGTCAACCACTAACTATTTTGGATTCGATCTGGGCTATGACAAAACCGCCTTAACAATCAGCAATACCAGCGCCAGCTATGTGTCTGCGCAATTCAATGGCAATATCGCCGGAATGTTGTGGAAGAGTACGGGCGATGACCAGACCCGTAAGTATGATTTTACGTATGACGGAGCCAACCGGTTATTATCGGCAGAGTTCAATCAGTTCACACAACTGCAGTTCAATAAAACAGCGGGCATTGATTTTACCTTGTCGGGAATGAGCTATGATGCTAACGGCAATATACTTACGATGAATCAAAGAGGATTGAAAAATGGAAGTAGCCAGGCCATTGACAGTTTGTTATACACTTATCTCAGTCAATCAAACAAGTTAAAGAACGTATTGGATCGGGTAAATGATACGGCTTCAAAGCTGGGGGATTTCAAAAGCTCCAAATACCAGATGGATGAACTGGGCGGCACCAAAACATCCAGCACCACTGACTACACCTATAACGCTAATGGCAGCCTGACGATGGACATGAACAGAGGGCTACGCAGTATTACTGGCAGTGATGGTATTCAATATAACTTCCTGGGATTGCCAACAAAGATACATGTGCGGCAGAACAGCAGTACTATTAAAGGCTATGTTGAATATTACTACACTGCGGATGGAACTAAAGTCAGAAAATTTGTTTCAGAACCGGGCGTAGATACGATTGGTACCATTTATATGGATGAAGCCATATTTGTTGATGACTCGCTTTCCTTTCTGGCGATGGAAGAGGGCCGTATCAGAAAGGTGGGTAACGATTTTGTATATGATTATTTTGTGAAAGATCATCTGGGGAATGTCAGGATGGTACTGACGAATGAATCACGGACAGATGCCTATCCGGTTGCCAGCATGGAAACAGCCCAGGCTACCACAGAAGAAGCGATCTATGGAAATGTGTCTTCCACCAGGGTTGACAAGCCTTCCGGCTATCCGACAGATACCTATACCAACCCGAATGATAAGGTTTCACTGGTTCGTGGTGACGGCAATAAGATCGGGCCATCAGTGCTGTTGAGGGTAATGGCAGGCGATACCTTCCACCTCCGTGCAAATGCGTGGTGGACGGGAAGCAGTTCCACTACCAACGCCAGTCCGCTCAATTCGATCGTATCCGCACTCATGAGCGGTGCGCCGGGTATCAGCGGAGGCAAGTTCGGCGCCGGCGGTCTGACCAGCACGATTCTCGATCCGCAGGTAACGGCATTCCTGGCGACGCAGCCGGGTGTGTCGGGCAAGCCTAAAGCTTACCTGAACTGGGTACTGTTTGATGAGCAGTTCAGGTTTGTGTCTTCCTCCAGTGGAGCAGAAGCGGTGGACGCAAGTGGGGTATTCAAGACATTTAATAAAACAAATATGCCGGTGGCGAAGAACGGATATTTGTATATTTATGTGAGCAATGAGACGAGTCAGGATGTGTTCTTTGATAATTTGCAGGTGACGCATGTGAGGGGGAGGTTGTTGGAGGAGAGTCATTATTATCCGTTTGGGCTTACTATGGCGGGAATATCGTCTAAGGCGTTGGCGTTCGGAGGGCCTGAGAATAAATACAAGTATAACGGCAAGGAAGAGCAACGAAAAGAGTTCAGTGATGGATCGGGGCTTGAATGGACTGACTATGGAGCGAGAATGTATGATAATCAGATAGGCAGGTGGCATATAATTGATCCGCTGAGTGAAAAGATGCGGCGATTATCTCCATATAATTATGCATTTGATAATCCAATAAGATTTATCGATCCTGATGGGATGGCTCCTATGGATTGGGTTAAATATACGGATGAGCATGGAGAGAATCACATACAATATGTCGAGAGCGTCAAAGATGAAAAAACCGCGAAGCAATGGGGGCGAACAATGGCGGCGAATGGAGGTACTTATAACGATGTTAAGTATCTTGGTGCGACTGCGGTAGTAGAAAAAGGGGTTACGGACGCAGATGCTGTTCCAAAGGCTTATGACTTAAAAGCAGACGGGTCAATAAGTGAAGTTAAAGGTAGCGTAACGAAAGCGTTAGATGCAATAGATAATGTCGAGGACGCGTCAAGTTTGGCAAGGGATGCAACTTCTGGCGTTTCTTTAACAGGTCAGGCACTTCAAAATAGCGCACGAGGAGTTTCGACTGGTGAGAATCTTGTAGCAGATGTGTTTGATGAATTTAAAGTTGGAAGGGTTGTTGGGAAAGTAGCTACCGGCGTTGACATTGCAATGGATATTCGTAAAGGTGATTATGGCAAAGCAGCGGTGAAGGGCATTTGGGCAACTATTGAAGGACCAATTGCCGCCAGTGGACCTTGGGGACTTGGAATAGTGGTTGCTGTGAATATAGGAATGGGAATAGCCGATGTATTTGATTTATGGTGAAAGATATTAATATAGTAAGCAGAATCCAGTATTCGTTAGTGTATATGCTTTACAAATCGAAGTATTATAGAACTGGAAAGGGATATATATATAGATCTAATTTGTCTATATCTATAGCTGGCTCGTTTATTGTCTCATTCGCAATATTCCAGATGGCTAAAAATTTAAGTAATGGAATAAAGGCTGGTATTTTTTTGTTTATATGGCTAATTTTTTTCGCATTATTAGAACGCAATATCACACGTTCGAAATTGTTTCGGTATAGAAAAATATATACCGATTATAAAAAAAATGTACTTATTTTTCTGTGCATAATCTTGTCTATTGCTACTATAGAGTTTTTGCTATACAAACTTTAGGTTGCGTAGCATCTTATTCGCCTTAATACAATCTGGGTTATTATTTTTCTGATAGTCTGGATAATGCAGAAGGTATTCATTAAGCATGCGCCTTTCTGGCTTTATCGTCCGGATGTAAGTATCAATGAGCCCCCGTTCTCCGTAGCCTGTCACGTTTGTTCAATCATCGAGAGTTGTGCGTACGCCTCTGGCTATGTATCGGCTTTGCAAAAGCCGTCCGCTATCTGCCGAAAAAGTAGCCGTTGTTTAATAAAAGATTTTCTCAAGTCCGGCACTGCCGGGCTTTTATTTTATGCCTTTTTGATTTTTTTAGTGGTTGTCTCAGTTGTGCGGTGGTTAGATAATTATCGACGACTTTTAAAATGGTCTCGCGATCCGCTTCATCGATCTTCTCCAGCAGTTCCAGGTGATGGAGCATTTTTTTATCTTTCACAACAAAAGAAGAAGCGCCTATGAGATAGTCCAGCGACACTTCCAGTGCATCTGCAATCTTGGGGGCGACTTCCACGGAAGAGGTCATCTCATTGCGTTCATATCGGTCGATAATGGCCGAAGAAGTGCCGACTTCCTTGGCCAGTTCTTCCCTGGAGAGGCCGTTGTCCTTGCGCAGCTGCACGATCTTGCTTCCCAAATCCATACTGTATAGGTGCTGAAATTGCCGTTTATATCACCGGTTTAGCTAAAATGCTTTACTTAAAATGTTACACAACATTTGAAAATTTCGGTGGGTTTTACCAATCAATTAACATTGTTGCCAATTGATGACGGTGAAATATTTCTTTGCAAATGCGGTTAGCAGTATAAGGTAAAAATCTATGGCAAGTATCGCATCGGTGGTATGCGGTTGTGTGATCCAAGCTGCGCGAAGTTTCCTAGTAGGAACATACTCTCTGAAAAGAGAAAAGAAGCACATAATGAATGAGATCGCGCAGAACAAATAATCTTCCAGAACGGGTTGGTGCTATCCCCACTTGCAAATCCCACAAATTCTCCCGTTCTTAGCTCTCATTATCAAAATCCAACGCCGGCTCGCCGGCGGCCAAACTTGCCAAAACCACACCATCCATGAAAAATCATATCCTCGCGTCATTGCTGCTGACAGTTACCGGCAGTACCGTTTTAGCCCAACAATCAGCCGTTATTTCGGTTGGCGGCGGCCTCAGCAATTCATCTTCCGATACAAAAAACAAGGCCTATACCGGTAATGGTTACCAGGCGCAGGCAGATGTCTTCATCCCGTTTTTATATAGCGGCGGGAGTAATGGAGATGCTGCCAGTAAGTTCGCACTGGGGGTGATCGCAGGAGGTGCATATCATCATGGTAAAAATCTCACAGCGGATGCAGCCAGCACGGAAGCTGCGTATAAATTGTATAATGGACAACTCGATGTCAGCACTGAAAAAGGCGGTAGCTCCAATAATGGCTTTAGCGCTACGGCCGGTCTGCAGGCTTCGTTTGCATTGGGAAGACTTTCATTGTCGCCTTCCTTCAGCGGTGGCTTTTTCAGCCTGAAACAAAAAGGATTTGTGCAGCGGGGAAACGTGAACGGAAAACCTGTTGCGCTGGTGGGTTCGCCGGAAGAAAAGCATACGGGCTTTATGACCATCCCGCAACTGCGGATCAGTTATCCGCTGGCGGCAAATCTTTATGTATATGCTTCTTCATCTTTATTGATGGGACCGAAGATCAGCACAGAACAACTGACGCTGATCCCTGCCGGCGGACTGAATGATCAGCATACGTATGAGCCGCAGCAACTCGCCGCAGGGCAAATGCAAAGCAATAAGACCGAAACAAATTATCGCGCACTGAATATAAATGCAGGGATCAGCCTGGGCTTTGGCAACTCATCAAGGCGATTGAAAGGTAAAGTGACAAAGCCGGGTGATAATGGCGCAAAACAGTCTCACACCAACCCTCTTTATAATGGGAACGGGACTTCGGGAACAAATCCGATGCATAACGCATTGGTGGCAGCACCGGGTTCACCCATTGGAGGCATCGTAGTGAAAGGAGGGAAGAACCCTGGTGGAAATATGCTGCTTATTAGCGATGAGAACGGAGAGTTTGAATTGACGGGACTGGAAACAGGCAGCTATGAATTCAAGCTTACCGCACCTGACGAAGCGCAGGCAAAAAGCATCAGTGAGAAAGGGGTGAAGCGATCCGACGCCAGTGCTATCACAACGCCTGATCAGTCACAGGGAAAAAGTATTAGTGAAAAAGGAGTGAAACGTGTTGATGCATCAGCCCTTGCAAAACCGGGTAACCCGATCGGCGGGATCATTGTGAAAGGTGGTAAAAATCCCGGTGGCGGAATGACGAATCTGATGGTGGATGATAAAGGCACGATCAAATTTGATGTATTGGAAGCAGGCAATTATAAATTTATTATACAGACACCCGAGGACCCAGCGCAACAGAAGGGAAAGAAGGTAGTGGAGAAGGCGACTAGTGGGTTGAAGGATACGCTTAAAACAAACGTTTAATGCGAATGATTCGCGGATGAGCGCGAATGGGTGCGTGGGGTGATGAGGAGAGCCTGAGGGGGAACGCGTGATTGTGTAAGGTGGGCGGCTGTTAATTGATAGCGGATGGCTTCTTGCAGGAGATGTCTTTAACTGCAAATGGACCGTGCATTCCTCACCCACAATTTTAATTCGATGCCGTTTAGTTATCGAGACCTAACTGAAATCTATGAATGGCGTAAGGTTCCCGCAGATTTACGCAGATATAAAACACGCAGATGCGCAGATGGTCTGTTAAACAA
>QFQQ01000162.1 GCA_003243445.1 Citrobacter freundii | reverse complement strand
CTGTAAGCATGCGCGCCCGCAATGCAAGAATTATCGAGGCGGTCGTGACAGGCTGAGCCGTTAAAAGAACATCGAAGGCAGCTTCCCCGACAAGTTCATTAAGATTATATGGCCTTTCTTTGCTGTTCATCAGACGCATTACCATGGGTATTCTGACATAACGGGAAGGTATTCATCCGGCCAAGTCAGAAAAAGGGGTGAAATATCTGTTATGCAACAGGCGGTCAGAGGATGCACTGTGCCTGCTGCCGTACGCCATTCCGGATGGAGGGAAAGGCCCTGATTACACGACAGTGAAACTCTGTAACTGCCATCTGAAATTCTGTTTTTGCTGTTTTGCCGGCAGGCTTTCACAGGTATTGCCCTGGGCGTTATCACTGCAGTACGCAAAGGAACCTTAAACCTGAACCGTTCAGCAGGGCCGGGTTCAGCCAGGCCATCCGATCGCCGGAAGCATGGCGGGGATGGACAGGTTTTTCCCTCTCCGGGATCTGAATGATTCCGGTCACAGCACGAATAAATTTCATTAATAGACAGGTGTATTCACACTATACAGAACTTTCGCAGTTTACGAGTACTCTTTACGCGTGAATATTCACAGAAAAATGTTGCATTCTTATTCATGATGTATCGGGAATAATTAATACGTAGCCCGATCATGGTTTGTTAGCTTATTAAAATATATTTACGATAATTCGAATCAGTTGCGTCAACTGATAGCGGAGGGTGAAGGTGTATTCATTACTTCTGGTTCTTTGAAATGTGTCAAATATTTAGGATAAAGATTTACTCCCTCTGGACAGCAGCCATCCTTGCGAACACAATCATGATGTAGATATGTAACAACTCAGTGATCAATTCTTTTTTCCGGGAATATGGATGTCGTATATTCCCGGTTCTTTTATGCATGATTTTTGCACCGGATCACATTTATTGCTGAAATAGTCTGTGTTAAGCTTGAACTGATTAAAACCTTAATTCCGATCTGTGGACAATAAACATGTATTCCTACATTGCACGCCAGCCCATTTTTGACCGGGAAATGCGCACTATCGCTTATGAGCTTCTTTTCAGGGATGGTATGAATAATGCTTTTCCTGATGTTTCGCCAGAATATGCCACTTCACGGGTGATATCAGATCAGTTTCTTTGCATTCCTGTTCCCCGCATTGCCTGCAGTCATAGTGCTTATATCAATGTTCCGCACCAGATGCTCATCAGTGGCCTGGGAGACGCTTTGCCGCACGAGAATGTGGTTATCGAAATTCTTGAAAACGCCATACCTGATGAAAGGCTCTTCGATGCGGTGAAGGACCTGCATAACAAAGGCTATCAGCTTGCCCTCGATGATTTCACGATGAAAGACTCGTGGGATCGCTTCCTCAGGTATATCAGTGTCATTAAATTTGATATAAGAGGAAATAGCTATCAGGATATCCTTCATTATATAAACGTAAAACAAGATTGGTTAAAAGCCACAGAATTTCTCGCAGAAAAAGTGGAGACGAAGGAAGAATTTGATCTGTACAGGAGCGCGGGTTTCTCTTTTTTTCAGGGGTATTTCTTTAGCCGGCCCGAGATTATGAAGAATAAATGTCTTCCTCAGAATACGCTCTCTTTGTGCAGGCTGATGATGGAGGTAAACAGGGAGGCCCCTGATTTTTCAGCTATTGAAAGCCTGCTAAAAACGGATCTGACGTTGTCTTATAAAATAATGCGTTATGTAAGAAACTTACTGTTTAAATCGCATGGCATTATGAAAACAGATAATTTTACCCTGAAAGAAATGCTGATATATCTGGGGTGTGATGCGATAAGGCGTTTTGTTACGGTAGCTGCACTGGCAAATATGGGCGTGGCTGGCGTTTCTGAGTGCTATCATTTAAGTATGGTCCGCGGGAAATTTTGTGAACTGATTGCCCGCCAGACAGAACGCGCTTTATTACCCTGTAATGCATTTGTGTGTGGCCTGTTCTCCTTGTTAGATATTATTCTTGAAGTACCGATGGAAGATTTAATTAAACAGATATCAGTTCCGCATGCTGTCTCAGCTGCGCTTTGTGAACATCAAGGAGATCTTTATAACATACTGGCTCTTTCTCTGTGTTATGAACAGTATAACTGGGAAGGCGCTTCAGAAATCTGCCATACGCTGAATATCAGTGAGTTCTCCGTCATCGAGGCCATGCAGGCAGCGACAAAATGGGCGGACGAGATTTCTTTCGGTTAAGGCCCCTCTTTGCGAAGGCAGAGGTTGTTCCCACTTAAGCACTTAACCAGCCATTCCGGTTAAAAGGCAGGAGGTTTTCATGATGCAGCGCACCACACGGGGAAGCATTCCGGTTTTGCTTCCCTGGTATGCATAATGCCCTCCCCGGGCACGAAGCGGACTTTCGCAACCTCAGAAAATGCTTTTTTAATTTACCCAGTCTTCCAGCACCAGACCCGGAACCCGTTCAAACTCTCTTGTATTGTTGGTCACCAGGATGGCGCCGGCGGCAACCGCATGCCCGGCAATGGCCGTGTCATTCGGGCCGATCGGCGTGCCTGCGAGGCGCAGCGCCACCCGGATGTCCGTGGTAGCGTCGACCGCCGCGCGATCCCAGGGCAGGATGGCATCGAGGCGGGCGCAGAACGCATCAACCAGCGCAATATGGCGCGGCGAAGCCTTCGGGCCCGTGGCGCCGGAGCGCATCTCCTGGTAGGTGATGGCCGAGATCACAGTGCGGTGGTTGCGCAGCACCGCCTGCTCCAGGCGCTTCAGGACCGCTTCCGGTTGCTCGCGCATGATTAATGAGCAGATGTTAGTGTCCAGCATATACGTTTTGTTCACAGGTCAACCCGTCCTTCGTCACTGACAACGTCCTCACGCTCCGCCATAAAGTCCGGGTCTGCTTTTTCCATCTTCGCGAACGAGCCCCAGGTCGGCCGGACGGGACGCAGAATGATGCGGTCTCCTTCCCGGACGATCTCCAGCTCGCTCACCCCCTCAAAATCCATGTCACGGGGCAGACGGATGGCGCGGTTGTTGCCGTTTTTGAAAATAGATACGGTTCTCATGATTCTCTCCCGGGTAAGTGTGGATATGTGGCGCATATCCGGAATGGTGTTCATTGCACCGGGTGTGTGCATATGTTCAGTATAGGCAGATGCTGTACATATGTATATGGTTAACATATGCAGATGGCAGGTATGTGCGTATGCCTTACCTATGCAGATGCAGGGCATATGGATATGCTTAACATATCTTTACTTCTCACTTTTTCACACCAGATCCGAAAAAAGGCAAAGTCGGATCCTGTGTCAATCATTATGGGCTGATGCCAGAACAAGGAATGAAAGAAGGGAGCTAAACTGATATACTGCATGTAAGAAAAAATCTTACATCAATTACAGGAGGTCTAATGGCCCGGACGATGACAGTTGATGTTGGCGATGAACTGCGTGAATTTATCGATTCACTGGTCAAAGCCGGTGATTATCGCACCCAGAGCGAGGTAATGCGTGACGCACTGCGACTACTGCGTGAGAAACAGGCTGAATCCCGTCTGCAGGCGTTGCGTGATCTGCTGGCTGAGGGGATCAGCAGCGGCGACGCGAAGCCATGGAACAAGGATGCTTTCCTGATGAAGGTTAAAGCCAGGGCGGCAAATGAAAGGGATTGAGCTGACACCAAAAGCAGAAGAAGATCTGGATTCTATCTGGGACTACAGCTTCAGACAGTTCGGGGGGACTCAGGCGGATGAATATATTGGTAGGATAGCGGCGGTGTTTGACGTGCTGGCCACGCATAACATTGGAACTCAGCGCCCGGAACTGGGAGAGGATATCTACTCGCAGCCAGTGGAGAAGCACATGATCTACTTCGTGTCATCGTATGCAGTGGTCACAATCATCCGTATTCTCAGCCAGTCTCAGGATACATCACGACACGAGCCCTGGAGATAACGAAAGCTAAGAGAGATTGTTATTAATTCTTTAATATCAAATACTTAGTTCGTACAATCTATCTTATGTTAAATTTAGTCCGTCGTTCATTTAGTTCATAACAGGCCGCAGACTACGATTAATCATACACAGACATAATCTTTCATTTGGTTTAAAAAAACGCTCCCGGACGGGAGCGTAAGCCAGTGACTTCGGCGTCAAATGAGGGTCTGACAAGTGGAGCTGCGGGTTAATTCTGGGTGATCTGGCTGCGATGCTTTTCCGCCTCTTGCTGATGAATAACGGAAGACTGGCCATTATTCGCCTTCTCATGCACAACAGCGGCTTTCTCATGCTCGCTCATTTCGG
>QFQQ01000068.1 GCA_003243445.1 Citrobacter freundii | reverse complement strand
CTTTTTACTTTTTACTTTTTACTTTTTACTTTTTACTTTTTACTTTTTACTTTTTACTTTTTACTTTTTACTTTTTAAAACCATATATTTGTTAACCTCATTTATGTTCTTTGACAGGGGTAATGCAGCACCTTGCTTCCGAAAGGAAAGAACGATGTTTCGTCGTTCATGCAACATGAATAGTTCATGCATCACCAAATATAATCTTTACTGTGGCATACGGGTACTATACCGCTGGTTTTCAGTTCCAAGCCCCGTGTGCCAAACCAGCGGTATAGTACCCGTATGCCTGGCGTTGATTAATCTGGTCTCGGGCACGCACGAAGGCAGCACATTATCCCCGTCAAAACATAATCTTTCTTACCTCTATGTCCGATAATCAAAAGACACGTCAGGAACTTTATGACCGTATCCGCGAGAGCAGCAGAGCTGAAGTAACTCTCGAAGAGATGAAACGTCTTGGATTCTGGTCAAAGAATGACAAGGAGCCGACCCTGCCGGAACAACTGATCAAACAGGAAGCTGCACTGGTCAAAGAGTTGAATGCATTAAATGCACAGAAACAAAGATTCCAGAACAAAGAGGCGATGCTGAAGGAAATGCGTATCAAACGCATGGCTGAAGCAAAGAAAAAACGGGAGGAGAATAAGAAAAAACGCGAACAGCAACGCTTCGAAAGAGCGGAGGCATGGCGCAAACGCAAGACCAGTGAGATCATTTATCTCGGTGAATTGGTATCAACCGGCCTGAATGATGTAACCAACGATACAGCTAAACTTTCTACCTACAATCTCCCGGTTTTCAATAATGAAAATGATCTTGCCGCAGCAATGGGCATCACACTTTCACAATTGAAATTCCTGGCTTTCTCCCGAAAGGTATCCACGGTTTCTCACTACCGCAAGTTTTATCTGTCAAAAAAATCCGGTGGCAAACGGCTGATCTCTGCGCCCATGCCCAGGTTGAAAACAGCGCAGTACTGGATCCTGCAGAATATATTACAACGTGTGCCTGCACATCCGGCGGTCCATGGCTTTATTCAGCAACATTCCATACTTACCAATGCCGCACCGCATGTCGGTAAAGAAGTAGTATTGAATATTGATGTAAAAGATTTCTTTCCTTCTATTCATTTCAAGCGGGTGAAGGGATTATTGCAACAACTTGGCTATGCAGAAAAATTCGCCGCCATCCTTGCATTGCTTTGTACGGAAGCTGTGACGGAAGAGATCTTCATGGATGGTAAAAATTATTTTGTCCAGAAAGGGAACCGCGTATTACCACAGGGAGCACCAACAAGCCCGGCCATCACTACCCTGCTTTGCTATAAACTCGATAAGCGCCTGCAGGGATTGGCAGATAAACATCAATGCGCCTACACGCGCTATGCAGATGACATCACGTTTTCCACGAGCAATGCGCAATTCAATGCGCAACAAATGGTCTGGAGGATCAAAAAGGTCTTAGCGGATGAAGGCTTTGAAGTGCATCCTGATAAGATCGCAATCATGCGCAAGAGTACCCGCCAGCATGTGACCGGGATCGTCGTAAACAAAAAGATAGCTGTGAGCCGCGACAAGCGACGCAAATTCAGGGCACTGCTGCACAATCTCGAGACCAAACCCGGCTTCGTTCCAACCTGGAGCAACAATAGCAGCGGCTTTGCCATCCTGGGTTATGCTAATTTCATGAAGATGGTCGATCCCGTTAAAGCATCCAACGCCCTTCAAAAATTACAATCACTGATCGCTTCGGGAAAGCTTCCGTTGATTGCAGCAGTGAAGCCTGCCAGAGAGCAAGGAGATGATAAGCCGTGGTGGAATGTGACGTGAACAAGTTGCAGAGAATCCTGCGTTGGGTTTTCAATTGCGCAAGGCTTCGGCGCTTTGTCATCCCGGCCGGGCAAATTTCGAACACTGTCGAACTTGATGTAAGCCAGAGCCGGGATCTCCACAATTGAGGGGCTCCCGGCTCTGGCTCAATTTGACAGCAGGGCGCGAACTATACCAGCCCGGCCGGGATGACATACTCTTTGTTCCCTAACTAAACGACATTGAATTTTAATTATGGGTGAGGAATACCGCTCACGCAACCTCTGAAACCTATGGAACCTATGAAACCTCTGAAACTTCTGAAACCTCTCGAACCTTTTAACGCAATCCTCTTGCTAAAACCTACAGCAGTTCCACCACCATCGCCGAAGCTCCACCCCCGCCATTACAAATCCCCGCCGCGCCGATCTTTGCTTTCTTTGTCTTCAATACATTGATCAATGTCACAATGATCCTCGCGCCACTCGCACCGAGCGGATGGCCTAATGCTACGGCACCGCCATGCACGTTTACTTTTGCGGGATCGAGTTTCATTCTTCTTGTGTTCTCAATACCTACAACGCTGAATGCTTCGTTGAGCTCGAAGTATTCCACCTGATCCATTGTAAGGCCGGCTTTGGCAACGGCTTTTGGAACAGCCAGAGAAGGCGTGGTAGTGAACCATTCTGGAGCCTGCTCCGCATCGGCATAAGCCAGCACTTTTGCGATTGGTTTCAAGCCAAGTTCTTTTGCTTTGTCTGCACTCATTAATACCAATGCAGCCGCGCCGTCATTCAGCGTAGATGCATTCGCCGCTGTAACAGTTCCGTCTTTTGCAAAGGAAGGACTCAGTGCAGGGATCTTATCAAACTTTACATTGTATGGCTCTTCGTCTTTTTCAAATACTACAGGATTGCCCTTGCGTTGCGGGATCTCTACCGGCACCACTTCATCTGCAAACCATCCATTCTCCCAGGCAGCCTGACTGCGTTTATAACTTTCGATGGCGAAAGTATCCTGCTCTTCACGCGTAATACCGCAGGTGGTTGCGCAGAGTTCGGCCGCGTTACCCATTGCTTTTCCGTCATACACATCAGTGAGACCGTCTTTTGCCAGGCCATCCACCATTGTAACATCGCCGTATTTATTGCCCCAGCGTGTAGCAGGTGCATAAAAAGGTACGTTGCTCATGCTTTCCATTCCGCCTGCAACCACCACGTCCGCATCTCCAAGCAAAATGCTTTGCGCAGCCAGCGCGATCGATTTCATACCGCTTGCGCAAACTTTATTGACCGTTGTACAATTCACACTATCCGGAAGACCCGCAAATTTTGCAGCCTGTCTTGCAGGAGCCTGACCAAGATTTGCCTGCAACACCGAACCCATCAACACATCCTCTACCTGCTCTGGTTTTACACCTGCTTTTGCAATAGCTCCTTTGATCGCCGCCGCACCCAATTGAGTGGCAGACAATCCCTTTAACGCGCCGCCAAAACTCCCTATCGGAGTACGGACGGCAGAAACGATAACAACTTCCTTCATATGGTTATTTCAGATTGAAAGGCGAAGATAACGATTGTTAGTTTAGTGGGGAAGTGCCCAAGGTTCCAGGAGTTCCAGGGGTTCCAGGGGTTCCAGGGGTTCCAGAAGTTCCAGAGGTTCCAGAAGTTCCAGAGGTTCCAGAGGTTTCAGAGGTTTAATAGGTTTCATAGGTTGCTACCGCGCTTTGCGATATCCACGTGTCGTGTTACGCTTAAATACCAATTTAATAAACTGCTTCTGCAGTCGAGAGCAACCTATGAAACCTATTAAACCTCTGAAACCTATGGAACCTCCGACCCCTCCCTATCGCACAATCGCCACCGTCCCCTTCAACAACTTCCCTCCCTCCTTCAAATCCAGCATATACACATACGCGCCCATTGGCAATGCTTGTCCTTTGGACCGGCCATCCCAATGCACGTTTGATTTTTTGGCCTGCCATACCAGGTGGCCCCAGCGATCATAAACGAACAATTCAAAATTAGGGTAGGCACTTAACGCAGGAATATACCAGGTGTCGTTGATCCCGTCACCGTTTGGTGTAAACGTGTTGGGGATGAATACATCTTTGTAAACAAATACTTTCATCGTATCGGTGGCTTCACCGCATCCGTCATTGGATACAACCTTCAATACATACGTTGTATCATGTGGAGGTGTGATCACCGGAGTAAGCGAAGCTGGATTGTCCATATACAAAACGGGCGTCCAGCTGTAGGTAAGATTTTCACCGGTCACAGTGGCGGTAATTTGCGCGGATGTTCCCTGCACGATCCATTTATCCTCACCTGCATTTGCAGTAGGACGATGGATGACATTTACGGTGACCTGAGCCGTGTCTTTACAATTGTATTGATTCGCGGCAATCACCTGGTAGATGGTTGTATTCACCGGGGCCGCAACAGGATCCGCGACCGTTGCATCAGATAGTCTTGTAGATGGCTGCCATTCATAAGTATTGCCACCCTGTGCGGACAACTGCACCGTTTTTCCTTCACAGATCGTTTCTGTTGCAGACGCTACGCTTACAACAGGATTGGGATTTACCTGCGCGATAATATTGTCAGTTGTGGCGCAGCCCGCATCATTTGTTACTGTTACATAGTACTGACCACTGTTTGCCAATTGCGCCTGCGCGAAGTTGATATTTTGTTGTGATGACTGAAAACTGTTTGGCCCCGTCCATTGATACGTTATCCCATCCGATGCATTCAATTGCAAAAAACTATTTTCACAAACCGGCGCATTCGTTTGCAGATTGACCACCGGGTATGGCGCAACCCTGATCGTAAGTGCCGCTGACGCAACCCTGCATTGCGGTGTTCCAAGATTCCCTTGTTCTGCTGCAGTTAACCGGTACGTATATGTGCCCACCGGTGCTGTTGCAGGAAAATTACGCGTGAGATTGATATTCGTTTCACCGGGAATATCAACCCAGTTCCCACCATTCAGTCTTTCCTGCCATTGAAAGCTTGGATTGTTAAAGCCTGCGGAAACAGTACACGTAAAATCAAACTGACCTGCTGTACCTTCACAAAGGTTTGCATTGGTATTGGGACTGCCGGTAATGGTGGGCTGAAGTTTGGGGCCACATGGTCTGAAGGTGATATCATCCAATGCAAGGTCATTTCCGCAACCACCCTGTGCGTTATTGAAAATACGCAGTACTACGTCCTGCACATTGGATGGTGTAGTGAAAAAGAAACCAAACTGTTTCCAGGTAGGTGTTGCATCCTGGATAAGATTGTTGGTATTGTAAGACTGAAGAACGGTTCCGTCTGTCCGTTCAATGCTGAAAGTAAGATTGGGTAAGATCGGAGAAGGACTGCAGGCGCCGACGGTTTGTACATTCATTACCCAGGCGGCAAATTCGTAAGTGGTGCCGCCGCACAAACCTTTTACTGTATCAAGATAAAATGCGCTGGGTTGATAAGAAGCATTCACCAGCATGAAATACCCGTTTGGATCACCCGTATGATCGCGCTGCAGTGTGTACCAGGAATTATCGAAGCAGGCGGTTGTACTGTTGCGGACTGTATAAAAACCATCATTGGGGCAGTCATTCGAGATATATTGATACGCCGTAGTGGCCGCCGTCAGCGGCGCTCCCGGATTCGAGCCAGCCCCGAAGGTAATGTTCACAATCGGATCCCCGAGGCTTCCCTGGCATAACTGGGCATCCAACCGGGTACAGCATAAAACAAGCAAACACAAGAATCCGGCAATTTTCGTCATCAGCAGATAATATTCCTTTTGGACACACAAAATAGGCAGAATGTACCAAATAAGGATGGAGGATCGAAGTTCGATGTTCGGTGATCAATGGCTGAAGGTCACCCGACGGGGAAATACTTATATAAAAAAACCCTCCGTTCGCCGGAGGGCTGTATATTCTTGACCGTTTCTAATTTAACCGGACATAGCTTATCGGACATCGAACATAGATATTATCTGACCACATCTTCAAGTTCCACGTCATTATCCTCCCCACCCTCCATCAACTCATCCTGTATCTGCAATGCATCTGCCTGGCGCTGATCAACATGCTTGTCCCTTGCCTGTTTCAGCATTTGGGTCAATATATCCACACATTCATGGACGGAAGTTTCAAACTGTGGGCTATGTTTTTTCACGAAGTGATCATTGCCGGGAACTTCCAGGCGTATTTCACAATAATCACTTTCAGGATTGCCTGCGGAACCTTTGTATAAAACAACATTTGCCCTGATTATGCGATCGCTTTTGAGGCCTCCCACTTTAGCGCGGATAAAATCTTCCAGCGCATCACTCGCTTTAAACCCCAATGATTGAATAATTATATCCATATTAATAACGTTTATGGTACATGTTCCATTAATTATGCCAGAACAAAAAATCTGCAAAATGTATCCGGAAATTAACACTGCTTAACCAACTTTGTCACTGGCATCATTATTTCACTCAACAAACCTTTCAGTGTTCTGTTTGATTTGGCAATGGTAAAGAATAAGCGTTTAATCCTCATCACACTCATGCTCGGCACATCGATGGCTGCAATCGATAGCAGCATCGTTAACGTGTCACTGCCCGTTATCCGCAATCATTTTAATGCAGATGTTGAACACGTACAGTGGGTGGTCACCGCCTATATGATCTCATTCTGCCTTTTTATCCCGCTCACCAGCTGGCTGAAGAACAGGATCGGTTATTTTTATCTTTACACGGGTTGCGTAACGGTTTTCACGATCGGTTCTTTGCTGTGCAGCCTCTCTGTCAGTCTTGATATGCTTGTATTCGCCAGGATCATCCAGGCGGTCGGTGGCGGTGCAATGTCCCCTACTTCACTGGCCATACTCAGCGACACATTTCCGAAAGAAGAACGCGGGTCAGCTATAGGATGGTGGGGCATCGGAAATGTGATGGGACCGGCGCTGGGACCGACATTGGGTGGTGTGCTGACGCATTATTTCGGGTGGCCTTCTGTTTTTTATATCAATATCCCAATCGGCATTCTTACGCTTTGGATGAATTACCGCTATCTGGGTTTTCTGAAGAAAATACCTATATCCAAACCTAAGTTTGATCTTTCGGGATTCACTTTTTTTTCGTTGTTCATCGTATCTGTACAATACGCCACTTCCACCACATCAAGAAAAGGATTGGGGTCGATTGAATTCATCTTCGGGCTACTTGCCTGTATTTTATCGTTCTATTTTTTCATGCGGTCATCGCGCAAGCCAGATCCATTACTTGATCTGACTGTCTTCAAATCCGCAACATTCAACCGCGCAGCAATCGTCGTAGTGATCAGGTCGGTTGCGTTATTCGGCGGCATGTTCTTTATTCCTTTCCTGTTACAGGGGCAGGTAGGATTTTCAGAAGTGCAATCCGGTTTATTGATGTTACCGAATGCCCTGATGATGCTTGTCACGCGGCCATTTGCCGGGCGAATGGCGGACAAAGGACTTACGAGGAATATCTCGGTCGCTGGTATACTGATCGTCTCAATCTCGTTCATCTTTTTCTCCCGTATCGATCCCGGCACATCCGTTGGCTGGATCATTGTGTCTATGATGATACGTGGTTTGGGAATGAGCTTACTGGTCGCACCCGTATCCACCGCTTTGTTAAATTCAGTTGGTCCGTTTCAGACGGCTACCGCAACATCGATGAACAGTTTGCTGCAACAACTTGGCGGTTCCATCGGAATTGCACTCAGCACAGTTGCCCACAGCTATATCTACGCTTATTATGAAGGCAAAAATCATCCACCCGAAATGGCGGAACATTTTGCGCTCCAATGGGGATTCATGCTCACCTCATTCATCATCTTACTTGCGATCATTCCCGCGCTTAAACTTCCTGAAAAAGCCATCCTGTTCAAAGACCGGCAGGAAATGGCCAGTGAGTGAGTCTTAAGTTAGAGCGGGAAGCTTTGTTCGATGGCGGATGACCGATGGCTGATGGCAGATCTGCAACCGTTAGGCGGAGAATCTTTTATCTTATCGATTTTTTTGCCCTTTTATGGAACCATTTCCTATAACAGAATAACAGACATTAAGCCGGTCATCAGCCATCGGTCATCGGTCATCAGCCATCGAACGGCCATAAAGCTATAACTGGCATGTTGGTTATCTACTTCAATGATCATCATTCCTACCACCCGATCCCATAGTCTTCCCCATGATTACTGGATCCGCCCCAGAAGCTTCCATGTTTCCAGTCGAAGAAGATCGCATTGATCGGGCCGCTGGTGCGGTCTTCAAAGCGAAGCGTGTAGCCAAGCTTTTTGAGTTCTTCGCGTGTTTTTTCCGGTGTTCTATCCTGTAACAATAAACTTCCCGGTCTTGGCATACGGTCTTCCGTTTTGGTACCGCCAAGAGAAAGCCACAGCTGATTTGAGTTGATATTGCCCGCTTCTGCCGCCTGCTGAACATTCATTCCAAACTCAACGATATTGAGAAAGAACTGCAATAAGTTCTGCTCCTGTGTATCTCCTCCCTGCACAGCAAATGAGAGATACGGTTTGCCATCTTTTAACGCAAGAGTTGGTGTTAATGTAACGCGGGGACGTTTACCGGGAGCAACCACATTGAACGGATTTAATTCTTCGTCAAGTACAAAGCTTTGCATACGCTGACTCATACCAACACCGGTATTACCGGCAATACATGCAGGCAACCAGCCACCGCTTGGTGTGATGGAAACGACCCAGCCGTCTTTATCTGCTGCTTCCACACTGGTGGTGCCACGCCAGAGCCTGTCCATATACTCGTTATCTACCGGTTGAAATGCGGTGCCATTGCGAACATCATGTGAAGGCATAAAATTGCCCGGAGCTTTTTTATTAGTATCAATAGAAAAACCTCGTTTCTTCAGTAATTGCAGATAAGGATTTGTTTTCCCTTCGAACAGATAGGGATCACCCGGGCCAGTTGTTGCATCATTTTTTTCATAACTGATCAATGCAGCTCTTTGCTTTGCATAATCTTTACTCAATAAACCTTTGATCGGCTCCACGGGTGGAAAGTAAGGATCTCCATAGTAGAAATCGCGATCTGCAAAACTGAGATTCATCGCCTGGTAGACGGTATGAATATATTTGCTGCTGTTATATCCCATACTTTTCAGATCGAAATTCTCCAGGATATTCAGGGCCTGGAGCAACGATGCGCCCTGCGTCCAGGAAGTAAGTTTGTATACATCGATGCCTTTGTAATTTACCTGCAGTGGTGTTTCCTCAATCGGTTTCCATTTCGCCAGGTCATCCATGGTGATCAGGCCACCCTGTTCCTGGCAACCGCGTACAAATTCTTTGGCGATATCGCCTTTATAAAAACGATCATACGCAGCCATGATCGCCTGCTTGCGTGTTTTGCCCTGCTTCAATGATTGCTCTTCCGCTTCGATCATCTTCGTCAGTGTTGCCAACAGGTCTTTCTGTACAAAGATCTCGCCTGCTTCCGGCGCTTCACGTTTCTCGCCTGCGTGAGTGAGAAAGATCTTTTTACTGTATGGCCATTCCCTGATGCGCTCCTTACCGCGCTCGATGCTATTGGCGGTTTGCGCTTCTATCGGATAACCGGCAGCCAGTTGCATGGCAGGGCCGAGCACTTGTTTCAAACTCATGGTTCCATATTCTGCCAGCATATAACATAAGCCGCCCGGTGTGCCGGGGGTGGTTGCGGCCAGTGGTCCATATTCTGGAGGAAATTGATACCCCTTATTCTTAAAAAATTCGACTGTTGCTCCTGTAGGCGCAACACCCATTGCGTTGATCGCAATTACTTTTTTTGTTTTTGGATTATAGATCAACGCCTGCGTTTCTCCGCCCCAGCTCAACACATCCCACATCGTACACGTGGCAGCAAGCATTGCACACGCTGCATCTACGGCATTGCCACCCTGTTGAAATACCATTGAACCGGCAGTTGCCGCCAGTGGCTTACCGGTGATCGCCATCCAGTTCTTCCCGTGCAATACCGGCTTCTGTGTGGATTGTGCGTGTAACAGGGATACACAGAATACGGCAAGGACAATGCCCGCGAATAGATTTTTCATGCAGTTGTGTTTGGTTTAAAGATAGGAGTTATGGTTTGAAAAAATGCCTGGAGGTGGAGAGGTTCCAGGGGTTCCAGGTGTTCAAGAGGTTTGAGAGGTTTGAGAGGTTTGAGAGGCTTGAAACGTTCAGGGAAGTTGAGGCAATTCAAAACAGTTGGCTATTCTTACCGTCTTATCGCCTTACCGGTTTAATTTTTACCGGTAAGGCGGCAAGGGCGGTAAGAATGTCTGGCTAAATGGAACCTTGTTTAGGATCAGTTACACATAGAGAGGCAATTGATAGCAAATGTGTGCATGTTCCCCGATCCATCCACCGGTCTTCCTTCACCCAATTCTAATCTCCTGACTTCCATGTATTGTTTTCCGGCACACTATTTTCATCCTTATTCAAAAGATTGTTATGAAAAAGAAAGCCAATACATCAAAAGAAATAATCATTGATATGCCCGAAGTGAAAGATATTCCCGGGCAGGAGCATGTTCGTCCGCCACATATGCGTGAAATGATGGACAGTACTCCATCGTCCGCCGATGAAGAAGGCGAAGGCATACTCGATGATCTGAATAGTGATGATGATACGCTCACTGATGACAAGAGCAATGTATCCAACATTGAAAAAGATCTTCTCCGTCAAGCTGACCGCCCTGTAACAGATGAAGACAAAGATCTCATCGAGATGGAACTGGACGATACCGATGAAGATGGCGAAGAGCTGAGCGAAACATCCGATCCCAAAGACATGGGTGCCGATCTGGATATTCCCGGTGCTGAACTGGATGATAATGATGAAGAGTTAGGTGAAGAGGATGAGGAGAATAATTCTTACAGCGGAAGGGATTGAGAGGGACCGCGGACGACCGACCGCAGACCGCAGACGTGAACTATTAGTTGAAACAGCTGATTCTATTCGAAAACATAATCGACCCCTCCAACGTGAGGGGTTCTTTATTGATGACCGGACAACTGACCACAGACCACAGACCGCAGACCGCAGACATGAACTATTATTTAAAACATCCGATTCTATTAGAGAATAAAACCGTCCCCTCCCGCGCGGAGGGGTTATTCTTTAATGACTGGTACCGCGGTCTGCGGTCCGCGGTCCGCGGTCCGTGGTCTTCCTCCGCCGTCTGCGGTCCGCGGTCCGTGGTCTCCCTCCCTCTCCCCCTTTTTCCCTATATTCGACCACCCAAAAACAATCTTTGATTAGTATGAAAAAAACTAAAACACTGCTTTTCCCCGCGTGCTTACTGGCGGGCAGCCTGGCGTTCGGACAGGTGGCCGATTCGGTGATCGTAAAACAGATCGTAGCGGAAGCTACTGAGCATTCTCAATTGAAAACCCTTGCACATGAGTTACTGGATGGCATCGGGCCTCGTCTTGTTGGTACGCCACAGATGAAACAGGCGAATGACTGGGCCGTTGCAAAATATACTTCATGGGGTATTCCTGCGCGCAATGAAAAATGGGGCGAGTGGAGAGGCTGGGAACGCGGCGTTTCCCATATCGATATGGTTTATCCCCGCGTGAAATCGCTTGAAGGCATGCAGCTTGCATGGAGCCCAAGCACAAACGGCAAAACGCTCACGGGTGAAACCATCATCCTTGCAGACGTAGCGGATTCTGCCGCCTTTCAGCAATGGCTGCCCAACGTAAAAGGCAAATTCGTAATGATCTCGATGTGCCAGCCAACCGGTCGCCCGGATTATAACTGGGAAGAATTCGGTACAAAGGAATCATTTGAAAAGATGAAGAAAGACCGCGCCGCATTGCAGGATGCGTGGAGCAAACGTATTCGTAAAACAGGCCTGAATGCTAAAAACCTTGCACTGGCTATTGAAAAAGCCGGCGCACTGGGTATCGTTGCATCAAACTGGTCAAACGGTTTTGGTGTAAACAAGATCTTCAGCGCAAACACCACCAAGATCCCTACAGTGGATATTTCACTGGAAGATTATGGTCTGCTTTACAGACTGACTGAATCTGATATCAAACCAAAGATCAGTGTCCGTACAGATTCAAAAGAACTAGGTGTTGTTCCAACATTCAATACACTCGCAGAGATAAAAGGCACGGAAAAACCCAATGAATATGTAATGCTTTCCGCACACTTCGATTCATGGGATGGTGGAACCGGTGCTACAGATAACGGCACGGGTACACTCGTAATGATGGAAGCAATGCGCATCCTGAAAAAGATCTATCCAAACCCAAAACGTACGATCCTGGTTGGTCATTGGGGCAGTGAAGAACAGGGTTTGAATGGTTCACGCGCATTCGTGGAAGATCATAAGGAAATTATCGAGAACCTGCAGGCATTGTTCAACCAGGACAATGGCACGGGCCGGGTAGTGAATCTTTCCGGACAGGGTTTCCTCAATTCTTATGAGTATCTCACACGCTGGCTGTCAAAAGTGCCTGCGGATATCAGAACACAGATCGAAACACGTTTCCCTGGTTCACCCGGCGGCGGCGGTTCTGATTTTGCATCATTCGTGGCAGCGGGTGCTCCCGGTTTTTCATTAAGCTCAACCAGTTGGTCATACGGAAGCTATACCTGGCATACCAACCGTGACACATACGATAAGATCGTGTTCGACGACGTACAGAGCAATGCGATCCTTGCAGCCATCCTTGTTTACATGGCTTGCGAAGATCCTGTAAAAACTTCCCGCGAAAAAAGCGTACTGCCTCCAAACCCGCGTACAGGCGAGCCCGGAAAATGGCCGGCACAGACGTCTCCAACGAGAAAGGGCGGACTGAATTGACAGATATTAGATGTCGGATGGTCGATGGTCTATGGTCTATGGTCGACTTCCAGCCGATGATTCAAATTAAAGAACAAAACCCTCTGGTCCCCGGAGGGTTTTGTTCTTCAGACTCATTTCTCCTGATCCGGCCATCGACCATCTAACATCCCCCTATCGGAATCTCTTGACCGGTATCATCAGACTAAGAGTTTCCACCAAGCCGTACCGGGTATCGCATTCCTTCGAATTCTATCCTCTACGTATTACTAAAAAGAAACGGTTCTTTTACGGTTGAAAATTCCGCGTGTTTGGAATATTTTTAAAGGAATATCAGGTGCTTATGATACATTCCCATGCATAAGTTGCGTATTTTTGTAAAAAATAAACTCAATGAAGATTTTCGTAGCCGGCCTGCCTTATGACCTTGATGATGCTGAACTGGAAGAAATTTTTGAAAAGTTTGGAAAGATCATTTCTGCCAAAGTAGCTATTGACAGGGAGACGGGAAAGAGCAAGGGTTTTGGTTTTGTTGAAATGCTGAATGATGATGAAGCCAAGGATGCCATTGAAAGCCTCAATGATATTTCTTTGGGTAAAAAACCTTTGGTGGTTAAAGCAGCAGACGAACGTGGCGGCGGCGGTGGTGGCTATGGCGGCGGCGGTAACAGCGGCGGCTATGGTGGTGGAAACAGTGGCGGTGGCGGATACGGAGGCGGCAATCGTGGTGGAGGAAACCGCGGTGGCGGTGGTGGATATGGAGGCGGCGGTTACGGCGGTGGCGGCAATCGCGGCGGTGGAAACCGTGGCGGCGGCGGTGGCTACCAGGGCGGTGGTGGCGGCGGACGCAGATATTAATTGCCAATCAATTTCACACTATATCATTAATTAAAAAGTCAAAAGTAAAAATTCAACATCCTTATAAAGGAACTTGATTTTTACTTTTGACTTTTTAATTTTTACTTATCTGCTAAGCTGTTGTTGCATGCATATTCTTCGCTCTCGAGAAAATATTTGTCATATGATGTTTTGCTTTTCTTGAAAGCTCCTTCACTTGTTCTGCTCCACCATTGCTGCGATATCTTTTAACAAGATAAGCTGCACCTGCTACTGCCAATGCGCCAATAAGCACATTTCTTGTATTCTTTTTCATAATTACGGTTTTAGTGATAAATATGTTTGCTGATAAAAGGCAAGAGCTGTGCCAGTACGGACGCGGATGGATTAAAATGGGAAAAAGGTTTTAGAAGCTTCAGAGGTTCCAAAGGTTCCAGAAGTTTCAGAGGTTTCAGAGGTTGCTGCCGCGCTTTGTGGCTCTCTATGGTGAAGAAAGACCTCTGCTTTAAGGAACCTATGAAACCTATGAAACCTATTAAACCTATTAAACCTATTAAACCTCTGAAACTTCTGGAACCTCTGGAACTTCTGGAACCTTTGGTTCCGAGGAAATTTTTTCCCACCCTCATTCCACCAAACCTATACTGCGCGAATGTTCTATCGCCTCTTCACTCGTGTTGAACTGACAGGTAAAGACCCCTTTATTTTTTTCAAGATCGTTTAATAACGCGGAGACCCGCGCAGCATTCTTCCCGCTGGCATTGCGTATATAGATGGCATGGATGCGTTCGGGATATTTTTCAGCGATCTGTGTATAGATATCTGCATCCTGCTGTGTGTTATCACCCAACAGAATAAACCGTTGTTGAGGAAATGTATCCAGTATCCGCATTACGCGTATCAGCTTGCCTTTGTGTTTTGTCTTCCCTGTCCTGAACACTTCATACCATCGTTTTACCTGGTTGAGTAAAAATGCACCTTCGGGCAGTCCCTGGTGGCGGAAGAAATCGACAAGATAATCATACAGGTTCCACTCACTGCTTGATACATAGAAAAATGGATTGGGCATATCGGGTGTTGTATGCGCATTAGCGAGTAACCTGTAGTGATCGGCGACGCCATCAAACGCTTTCCTTGTTCTTGGATTTGTAGTGAACAATGTTTTCAGCCTCCGCCACACAGTTGACGAATAAGAAATCAGCACCGTATCATCAATGTCGGAAATGAAAGCATACTGTGTAATGTGCGGCACAAACAAAACGCCTCTAGCCCTCGCTGCATTTCCATCGATATTCACTTCCACCTCATGCCAGCCGGCCTGAAGATGCACAGGGGAATCCCATTCAAACCTCAGGAATCCATCGGACTCGGTAGTGCCGCGCAAAACATTACCCTGCCACTGCAAGATCAGTGGAACATTCGCCACCGGGTTTACCGAAAAAAGTTTCCACAGGTAACGCATATTCGTCAACGCACTGTTACTGTAGGGGTTTGCGGGCACAGGTTTCCCCGCAAAAACGTGTCCGTACAAGAGCAGGTCATGGGTGTGGCCATAACCGTGGTACAATTTTATATAGTACTTGCTGTCCGGGGCAATTAGCTGCTGCTGATCCATCCCTGATAAACAATAAATACAATGCCAGCATCATCCATGAAAGAACAAAATAACGGGGCACAACGATGGCTTTTCGTTGTAAACCCCGGCGCAGGTAAGGGTTCGGTCGATTGGTCCGCCGAGATCCGCGCTTTTTTCGACGCAAAAGACCATGCTTTCGAGATATTTGAGCTTCCTGATCCGTGTGAACCGGGGGTGATAGAGGAAAAGATCAGAACAAGCCGCGCAAAAAAAGTGATCGCTGTTGGCGGTGACGGCACGGTGAAGCTTGTTGCTTCGTGCATCGTAGAAACTGACAAACAATTGGGCATTCTTCCGGCAGGCTCCGCCAATGGCCTGGCAAAAGAACTGGGCATTCCGGCAACGCCGGCTGACGCATTGAAATATTGTCTTTCGGATAATATTCAGAAGATCCATCTGGTGCGTATCAACGATGAATTATGCATTCATCTTGCCGATATCGGCTTCAACGCATTTCTGATCAAAACATTTGAGCAGCAAAAAGGCCGCGGCATGTGGGGCTATATAAAAGCAGCGCTGAAGATCATCTGGCGACACCCTCATATGGAGATCATCATTCACAGTGATGGCAAGAAGATCGCACGCTCGGCCGCTATGCTGGTGATCGCAAATGCTACCCGGTACGGCAGCGGTGCGGTTATCAATCCGCTCGGGCGTCTGGATGATGAGTTATTTGAGATCGTGATCGTAAAAGAGATCTCTTTTTCCGAAATATTTAAGATGATGGTTACGCATCGCGCGTATGATAAACGGAAAACAGAAGTATTTCAAACGAGCGGCATCGAGATCCGTTCGAGAAGAAAGGCGCATTTCCAGGTGGACGGAGAATACCTGGGAAAAACGGGAAAGATAAAAGCATCGATCATTAAGAATGCACTGAAGGTAATACTGCCGGAAGAAAAATCATAGTCACACCATACATGTTTGCACGCGGATCTGTAATGACTGCTAACAATCACGTGCTTCAAGGTTTAATCTTCGTGTATAAGATTTTCTCTTTTAAATCCTTCTTAACAAGCTCTTATTTACTTCACTATATACTCCTGTTCCAATTGTTAAAACTCCCGCGTTTCAAACTCATTATTTCCAGTGTTTTAAAACTTTCAATGTTCCAACGTTAACAATCAGATTTTCTGTGGCATTCTTTCTGTTTTTACTCTCCCGTAAATCAATTATTCAATTAAAATCTGAGATCATGAAAAAGACATTTACACTTTTAAGTTTATTGGCAGCAGCTATTATTTTATTAAGCGCCTGCTCACGTACAGCGGGATCAAATGAAACAGCGAAGCAGGTTTCTTACGAAGACACTGTTGGTTTTTCTCAGTTCCAGCAATGGAAAGCACAGAACGAACGTGTCGATCCTGTAAACAATTATCAGCCTGCGGCTGCAACACCACAGGTCGTGTACGTGAATACACCTCCAAAAGTGGTGACTAAAAAAGTTTACACTTCAGCTCCACAACCTGTGGCTGCTACAACCAAAAAGAAAGGTTGGAGTAAGGCTGCAAAAGGTACCGCCATTGGAGCCGGTTCCGGTGCTGTACTTGGTGCAGTCCTGAATAAAAAGAACCGTGTCGTTGGTGGCGTGATCGGTGGTGTATTGGGTGGAATCGGCGGTTATGCGATTGGCCGGTCGATGGATAAGAAGGATGGAAGGGTTCAGTAAGAGCTGAGGAAAGTTCCAGAGGTTTCAGAAGTTCAAGAGGTTCCAGAGGTTGCGTAAACCTTTGGAACCTTTTTCTTTTTAGAAAACGTCTGGCACATTATCGATGGAAAACCTCTGGAACCTCTTGAACTCCTGAAACCTCTGGAACCTTTTCCTTCACGTAAGTATTATGGAACGGCTGATCTTGTGCACATCCTGCGAAGTTTTATACACAAAATAAAACTGGTCTGTGATCGATTTGAATGTACTGAGATAGCGCTTGCCGCTTGATTCAAGCAGTCCGTCCCTCAGCTCCTGCTGTCTTGTTTGCATCAGCGCGTTGATCTTCTGATCCAGCAATGCCTGCGGATTTTCGGCGGCTTTCTTTGGAGCGTCCGTATAGGGATTGGCAAGGAATTGCCCTGCCGCGGTCAGTTCTGCCACGCTCGCTTTGATCAGCGGTTCATAATCCGGCATCACGTATTCCGGTTGCAGCGTATCTGCATAATAAGTCAGTGTTGCAAAATGAGAAACCAGCATGTGCGACGAAACAACAAACCGGTGAAATTCTTTGTAATCCCGTCGTTTGCTTTTTGGCTCGGATAGCATGCGTTGAAATGCATCTGTCACATTCGCCAGGGAAACCCATGCCTGTTTGCGTTTTTCCTTACTCACCTGTTTATTATACGGCGCACCGGTGAATGCATAAGCGACACTTTCGAAATACAATATGATGTCATTGATCAGGTGTTGCATCAACTCTCCTATCTGTTCGCGCTCCCATATCGGAGGCAAGAGATAGGAAGCAAGGAAACCGACGATACAACCGATCAGTGTATCCACGATCCTTTCCTGTACAACTTCACTGAAATCATTCGGCTCAAGGATATGGAACATGAACAGGAGGTACATCGTGATCATCACCACGCTCACTAGATACTTCCACCGCATGAAACTATAACCACCGATCATGCTCAGCGCAAGCAACACAAGAATGGCTGTATTGTTTTTTACAAAGAATAAGATCCCACCGGCAATGGCTGCGCCGATCAGCGTGCCGATCAGGCGCTGAATATTTCTTTGCCTGGTCAATGTATAACCGGGTTTCAGGATCACGATCACTGTAAGCAGGATCCAGTATCCACGGCCAAAGGGTAACATTTGACCAATGATATAAGCGGCGAGCGCCGCAATGGTAATGCGCAGGGAATGACGGAAGATATTTGACTGCAACGAAAAATTATCCCAGAACTGCTGCGGATCGATTGTCTGACGGGTAACATATTTCGAAGGATCTGGCGTATCGACCTTTATTCTCCGCAACTTCTGATCGTAAGAGGTGTACTGATGCAATGTCCGGATCCTTCCGGCAATATCGTCTATGCTGTCGAGGATATGCCGGAGGCTGATAAAACCTTCCAGGTTTGCAGGGTTGAGTGACTTGACACGAAGTTGCTGCAGATGTTCACGCTCCGTTACCAGTTCCTTATCAATATCCGCATCATATCCCGATCGTTTACCACTGATCAGCGAAAGGCCGATCTCATCCATTTCATTTGCAAGGGACAGAATGATGGTGCGGTATTCCATCAGGATACCCGTTTCATCAAAATAGGTGTGAAGCTTTCTGTAATCCTGGTGAGAAGTCATTGCGCGTTCAAGCAGGTCGGATACATCGAGAAATACCATCATCAATATCCGGCTGATATGGGTTGATTCTTTAACAATACTTCTCGTTTTAAAAAGAAGTTCGGCCACCAGTTCCTGCTTTTGCTGCACATCGATCTGCGCCTGCATCAGCTCGCGGTAGCATTCGTCCATATCAGCGTTCGCCTCATAAAAGCCGGCGCGTGCACGCAGATAAGTTGCGGCGGATAACACGTATTCGCCCAGTGCCTGCTGAATAAGTTTATACGGCCGTAAGCTATATAAGATCAAACTGAGCAGCGTATACCATAAACCACCGGCGAGAATATACAGCGCGAAATAAACCACCTGCCAGCCCGCCAATGCCTCATGCGTCATCATCACCATCACCAGCAGGGCGGCGATACCGATCGCCGTGGCTCTTGCCCCGTATACACCGATCATTGAAAAGAAAAAACAAAGCACCGGCAACAGTATCATAAATACCCATTTCACCGGAAGCGCAAATCCCACCATCAGTGCTACCAGAAAGATCAGGCCACAGCAGATCAGCAAACCGTTTCTCCGGTGATGGATCGGTCCGGGATTATCCGTGATACTCACACTGAGTGCGCCCAACGAAATAAAGATCCCCAATTGCAATTGATTGTAATATCCGAGTATCAGCGAAGGCAGCAAAACCCCGGCAGTAATACGCACACCGTCGGCAAGGTAGTGGCTGTAAATAAAACGGCGGTATTCTTTGATATAATCCATCGGCTTCTGCAAATATACTATAACAAGTACAGGCTTTGATCGTTTGCGCGAATACATCAGGTCATTGTGTAATTCCTTCTGTAAATTTGAAGATGCGTTATCACCAGCCTGGCAATTCGCCGTTTAATGTCTCCGTGATCGGATTTGGATGCATGTCCCTCAAACCCGGTCATCCCGAAAACTCCGGAATTCTTCATCGCGCCGTTGAAATGGGCATCAACTTTTTTGACACGGCAGATCTGTACGATCGGGGCGAAAATGAAAAACTGTTAGGCCAGACTTTCAAAGAAAAAAGAAAAGACCTGGTACTGGCCACAAAAGTCGGGAATCAATGGCGCCCCGATGGCTCCGGCTGGGACTGGAATGCCAGCAAGGCCTACATAGTTTCCGCAGTTGAGCAAAGCCTGCGGCGTTTGCAGACCGACTATATCGATCTCTATCAGCTTCATGGCGGCATGATCACCGATAATATCGACGACACCATCGCAGCATTTGAAGAATTGAAAAGCTCCGGCAAAATCAGGGCTTACGGCATTTCCTCCATTCGTCCCAATGTGATACGCGAATATGTGAAACGCTCCTCTATCGACAGCGTGATGATGCAATACAGTCTGCTTGATCGCCGCCCCGAAGAAGAATGTATTCCGTTGCTGCAAAAAAATAACATAAGCGTAATGAGCCGTGGCGGCCTCGCGCAGGGATTGCTGGCGGGAAAACCCGCAAAGGATTATTTGGGATTAAGTGCGGCAGAGGTGCAACGTGCAGCAGATGCAATAGCGAAGTTATCTTCAGAAGAGCGAACGCCAGCGCAGACTGCTTTGCAGTTTGTTTTGTCACAGGTACCGGTCGCCATTTCGGGAATCAGAACGATGGCGCAGTTGGAGGAAGTGGTGCAGACGATCGACACGCCGGGGCTTACAGAAAAGGAGATAGCCATGCTGAAAGAAGTAAGTGTTGCGAATAAATACAGTGATCATAGATGATGCCCCTGGAGCAATCCGAATGCTGCATGAAAAAAGTTGGTTCGAAATTGAATTCTTTTGCAAAGCAGGCCTCCGTTAAGCCATATCCTGCTGATGGTGCGTATTATATCCGGTGAATTCATAACGGCAGCTTGTCGGAGATGCGCTTAACTGCTTATAAAATGCGCACTCTTTACCCAGAATTAAAATTCAATGTCGTTTAGTTAAGGGAAAGCTATTCGCTCGCCTGGCGTAGGGCCCCCTCTAAATCTCCCCCCAAGGGGGAGACGTTGAACAATCATTATAAAAGAGAAGTCAACCCGTATTGAATACTTATATTCTATACAATCTGACTTCTCTTATTTCAGGCGGTGGTAAGTCTCCCCCTTGGGGGGAGATTTAGAGGGGGCCCTACGCCTGGCGCTTAACTAAACGACATTAATTTAAAATTGTGGGTGAGGAATGCACGATCATGATTTGCGACAGGCTTGTCCCTCAAAGACACAAGCGAAAACCTTAGCTATCTTGTATTCACTAATAAGCGTCAGGTCTTACAGGACAGCAATAATCAGAGACTACGCATAACCCTTCAACGGTAATGCACAATTTATAGTTCAGGCATGCAGACCAAACAACATTGAGCAACCTCTTAAAAACGCATAGCTCACAGCCCCCAAATAAAAAAGTCAGATTGAACGATTCAACATCGCTCAATCTGACCTGATAAGTTAGCTGCAATAAAACTACGCTCTCTGCTGTGTAAACGACCTTCCTGAACGTTTTCCGCCGCGGCTTCTATACGAAGAAGCACTTTGCTGGGCTGCTGCAGCTGCCGGGGGTTGTGACATGCCATGCATCAGCGGCACATCATAAAGATGATCTTTCACCACAGGAACCGTTTTGCCGATCAGCTTCTGTATATCTTTCAGATAGATCTTTTCTTCATAATCACAGAAGGAAAATGCGATACCGTTTGCGCCCGCGCGACCTGTACGGCCGATCCTGTGTACGTAAGTTTCAGGAACGTTCGGCAGATCATAATTGATCACGTGGGTGAGCTCATCGATATCGATACCTCTTGCAGCAATATCGGTCGCAACAAGAATCCTTGTTCTGCGCGCCTTGAAATTGCTCAGGGCATTCTGACGCGCATTCTGGCTTTTATTACCATGAATGGCTTCAGCGCGGATCCCTGCTTTGTTCAGGTCTTTCGCGATCTTATCTGCACCGTGTTTGGTACGGGAAAATACAAGCGCAGTTTTGATAGATGTATCCTGCAGGATATGTGCAAGCAATGGACGCTTGTTTTGTTTTTCTACATAATACAAATGCTGCTGAATAGTTTCCGCAGTAGAAGAAACAGGTGTCACTTCCACTTTAACCGGTTGATGCAACAGGATATTCGCCAGTTGCTGGATCTCCGGCGGCATAGTGGCAGAGAAGAACAGTGTTTGTCTTTTAGCGGGAAGCTTTGAGATCACACGTCTTACATCATGCACAAAACCCATATCGAGCATGCGGTCTGCTTCGTCCAGTACGAAATATTTGATATCATCGAGCGTGATAAAACGCTGGTTCATCAGATCCAGCAAACGGCCGGGGGTAGCCACCAGGATGTCAACGCCCTGACGCAACGCACTAACCTGGTGATATTGCGATACACCTCCAAAGATCACCAAGTGACGCAGATCGAGGTGACGGCCATAAGCGCGGAAGCTATCGCCGATCTGGATCGCCAGCTCTCTTGTTGGAGTAAGGATCAACGCTTTGATACGACGGTTGCGGCCAGCATTTTGCTGTGGCTGCTCCTCGTTCATCAGTTGTAAAAGTGGTAATGCAAAAGCTGCCGTTTTACCGGTACCTGTCTGAGCACAGCCCAACAGGTCTTTTCGGGACAATATCGAAGGGATAGCTTGTTGCTGAATAGGTGTAGGTGTTGAATAACCTTCTTCGCCGAGAGCCTTTAATAATGGCTCAACGAGCAATAAATCATTGAATGACAATGTAATAAAAATTTATATTAATAATGTGGTAAGGCTATCATCGAAGAAAATGATACTTTACCTGCCTTACGTTACACCATCACGGATTTGAGTGGGATGAGTCAACCAAATGGAGTGAGAGATAACATAGAGATACGCGAAGATAGGTGGAAAAGTTGGAATTAGCAAATGGGGGAAAAGACAGCGGACAACAGACCGCCGACGGCCGACCGCGGACCGCCGACGTTCACAAGTAACCGCTCGCGTTTTATTGAATAAGTTACTTCATCATCTTACCATCACAATAAACACTACAAATACAAGCGACCGTCGGCGGTCGGCGGTCGGCCGTCGGCGGTCCGTGGTCTGCGGTCTCCCCTCCCCACTACTGATAAAGAATCGTCATCGAACTCGGCCCCATTCTCAATGACCGCTCCATCTCCTTTCCCTCCACAAATGTGTTGTTCTCTACAGCCACTTTCCATTTACCGATCAGCGGTGCTGTTTTAGCAGCGTTATTACCGTTGAGGCAAACAAGGATCTTTTTCCAGGGATCTCCAACCGGGAAGCCATTCAGTTCATAAATGATCATGCCATAACCGGAGGAAACAAACCGAAGGTTGGCGGCGATTGCGGCCCTGTCTTTCATGCGGAATGCGGGATGCGTTTTGCGGAGCTGGATCAGGGCCTTCACATAGTCCGTTACATCTTTGTTGGTTGTCTTCAGATCCCAGTTGATCTCATTGATATTATCAGGAGATTCATAAGAATTTTCTACACCGTTCTTGCTACGCAGAAATTCAGTTCCTGCATGCAGGAATGGAATTCCCTGTGAAGTGAGCACGATCGATAATGCAAGCTTGTGCATCTCCTTCCGTTGTGCATCAGTCGCATCTTTTGCAGAGATCGCCAGCTTATCCCATAGCGTATGATTATCGTGACACTCTGCATACGTCACCGTTTGTGACGGCTGCGCCGCATAGGGAGCTTTTGAATAGTTCACCTTGCTGTAATCGATCTGTGGATGCTGTGTTGAAGCAACAATACCAAACTTTACACTTTCTTCCACGCCCTGTTTGCCGCTCACAAAACCCCGGTCTTCGTGTTCGAACACACTTCCTTTAATACCGTCCCTGATATCATCGCTGAATACCGCAATGTTCTCCAGCTTTGCTGCGTTCTTCTTCAGCGCTCTTGCCGAATCAGGCAATGGAGAAGAACCGGCAGTCCATCCCTCACCATACAATAAAATACCAGGCTTGATCTTATTCAGTTCCCTCGAGATAAGATTCATGGTGGTGATATCATGCACGCCCATCAGGTCAACACGGAATCCATCGATATGATACTCCTTTACCCAGTAAGCCATTGATTCGATCATGAACTTCCGCATCATCGCGCGCTCGCTGGCTGTTTCATTACCACAGGCTGTTGCGTTGGATAATTTACCATCAGCGGTCTGACGGTAATAGTAACCCGGTACCAGTTGATTGAAGTTGGAGTTATCTGTCAAACCTGTGTGATTGTACACGACATCCATTACAACGCTCAAACCATTTTCATGAAATGTCTTCACAGTCTGTTTAAGCTCCTTAATACGTGTAGCGCCATTTGTTGGATCTGTTGAATACGATCCTTCCGGTACATTATAATTCAGCGGATCATATCCCCAGTTATATTTCTTATCCGGGTCAGCTTCGTCCACCGAATTATAATCAAAGAATGGCAGCAAATGAATATGTGTCACCCCCATTTCTTTCAGGTGATCAAGACCTGTTGAAAGGCCGGCTGTATTATGTGTGCCTTTCTCCGTCAATCCGAGAAACTTCCCTTTTGCCTTGATACCCGAATTGGCCGCAATACTTGCATCACGTATATGCAGTTCATAGATCACCGCATCAGTTGCATTCGCCAATGCGGGACTTTTATCCTGCAACCAGCCTGCAGGATTTGTTGAAGGCAGATCGATCACCATTGCTCTTTTACCATTGATCCCTGTGGCCTTTGCGTAGGGATCGGGTACTTCGTCCATCCATTTATCATTCACAAAAGCGGTGAACGTATAATATTTCCCCAGTTGATTTCCCGGTAGCGTAACGGCCCATACACCATCTTTATCATACTTCAATGCATGTTCTGAGATCGCATCTCCGCCGGCACCGGCTTTATACATTTTCAGTTTCAACTGCGTTGCAGAAGGTGCGTACACGCGGAATGCCGACTGTGTTTTGGAATAGGTCAATCCAAGATCTTTTCCTGTATACACTGGATATTTATCCAGTTCAGCATAATTCTTATACTGGTATTGTTGTGATTTTGACGAAAGAAAAGGGATCAGCAAACTCACTAGCATCAGGGCTTGTTTCATGAAAGGGTGATTTGTGTTAAAAGCAAGGTGATTAAAAATAGATGTTTTTTCTTAAAGGAGGAAGAGGTGAGAGTGCAGACCACCGACCAACGACCGCCGACCGCCGACGTTTCAAGCGAACAGAAGTGCTTTCGATCTATAAAGAGATAACAAAAGTTGTGCATATAGAAAAATTGCGCTGCTAAAGTTTTAGCATCTATCCCGAAAAAACGTCGGCGGTCGGCGGTCGTTGGTCGGCGGTCGATTTAACATCTGAAAAACTGCTTCAAATTGAATTATTCCTGTAAATTGGCAACTGAATTAAGACCACTAACAACACAAGTATGGGAGATTTCCAGGTTAAGAAGCAACCGAAAAAATACGATGTCGTAATTGTAGGCTCTGGTGCGGGTGGCGGTATGTCCGCTTATATCCTTGCACACGCAGGCCTGAAAGTTTGTATGATCGAAGCGGGTCCTATGTATGATCCGCAGAAAAATATCACCCAGTTTAAAAATCCATGGGATTCCCCGAGACGTGGTGCATCTACTGTAAGACGGCCGTTTGGCGATTTTGATGCCTGCTATGGCGGCTGGAGCCTCGACGGAGAACCGTATACTACTGAAAACGGAACGCAGTTCGATTGGTGGCGCGCCCGTATGCTCGGCGGCCGGACGAATCACTGGGGACGTATTTCTCTGAGATTCGGACCAAAGGATTTTAAACGCAGAAGCATCGATGGTCTCGGTGATGACTGGCCGATCGGCTATGAAGATGTAAAACCCTTCTACGACCGGGTTGATAAAATGATCGGCATCTTTGGAACAAACGAAGGCCTGGAAAACGATCCTGACGGATTCTTTCTTCCTCCGCCAAAGCCGCGTTTGCATGAACTGTTCATCAAGAAAGCGGCAACACAGGCCGGCGTTCGTGTGATCCCCTCCCGTTTGTCCATTCTCACAAAAAAACTGAATGAAGAGCGCGGCGAATGTGCATTCTGCGGTCAATGCGGCCGTAACTGCAGTTACTATAAAGCAGACTTCTCATCGCCCAACGTATTGATCTATCCGGCCATGAAAACCGGCAATATCGATATCGTTCCAAACGCCATGGCACGTGAAGTGCTGACCAACCGCGAAGGTCTCGCAACCGGCGTTTCCTATATCAGCAAAGATGATATGATGGAATACCAGGTGGAAGGCCGCGTGGTGATCCTCGCTGCCAGTGCCTGCGAGTCTTCAAGAATATTGCTGAACTCAAAATCGCCACGCCATTCAAACGGTCTTGCCAACAGCAGTAATGTGGTTGGTAAATACCTGCATGATTCAACAGGTGCTGCATTGGGTGGAGTATTACCTGCTTTATTTGACCGTAAACGTTATAATGAAGATGGTGTTGGCGGTATGCATATCTATTCACCATGGTGGCTGGATAACAAGAAACTCGATTTTGCCCGTGGCTATCACATTGAGTACTGGGGCGGCATGGGTCAACCTTCCTATGGATTTAACTGGGGCATCGAAAACCTCAATGGTAAATACCTGGTAAAAGGCCAGAAGAAAGAAGCAGGTGGTTACGGAGCCTCATTGAAAGAAGACAACCGCTATTTCTATGGTGCAGGTGTTGGAATGGCTGGCCGCGGCGAAGCCATTCCGCTCGAAAGCAACTATTGTGAGATCGATCCGAATGTTGTCGACAAGTTTGGTATCCCTGTCCTCCGTTTTAATGTGAAATACTCTGAGCATGAGATCAAGCAGGCCAAACACATGAAGGAAACCTTCAAAGAGATCATGCATAATATGGGCGCCATCATTACCTGGGGTGGTGACGACGATGAGAAGAATAACTGGGGTCTCTCCAAACCCGGCGAGATCATCCACGAAGCAGGCACCGTCCGCATGGGCAACGATCCTAAAAAATCAGCCCTCAACAAATGGAGCCAGGCGCATGACTGCAAAAACCTGTTTTGCGTAGACGGCGGTCAGTTTGTGTCACAGGCAGATAAGAACATCACGTGGACGATATTGGCGCTGTCGATGAGGGCGAGTGAGTATATTATTGATGAGATGAAAAAACAAAACCTGTAACGCGAATTTGATTCGCGGATTACGCGAATTAGTGAACTATTACAGGATCTGTTTGAAAGATATTTAGACTGCTGATACTAAATTAACTGCGATCGATTTGTAAAGCAATACCTGACATCAACGTGCCACCGTTAGAAAATTGCGGAAGACATAAAGATCCGGATATAAAAGCAACACCAATTAAAAAACTATAATTCGCGAAATTCGCGTTCTATAATTAGCGTATATGGACAGAAGAAAATCACTAAAACTCATCGCCACCTCTGCCCTCGCCGGCGGTGCGCTTGCTACAGGTTGCAAACCTGGCGAAGAAGATAAAAAAGTGGAAGCCACGGCAGAGCCGAAGTTCAACCTGGATCGCAGTCCTGATGAACTGGTGTATGAAAAGAAACTGCTGGCGGAAGAAAAGTTCTTTACGGACCATGAGATGAAAACCATTACGGTGCTGGGAGATATTATTATTCCGAAAGATGCGGTGAGCGGAAGTGCGTCAGACGCAAAGGTGCCGGACTTTATTGAGTTTATCGTAAAGGATATGCCGCAGCATAAGATCCCGATGAAAGGAGGCCTGCGCTGGCTGGACCTGCAATGCTTCAAGCGTTTTGAAAAATCATTTGTCGATTGCACACCACAGCAGCAGATAGAGCTTGTTGATGCAATCGCTTATCCGGAAAAGGCAAAACCGGATATGAAACAGGGTGTGGCATTCTTTTCATTGATGAGAAATCTGACCATTACCGGTTTTTATACATCCGAGATCGGTGTAAAAGACCTTGGCTATGCAGGTAATCAGCCCGGAAAATGGAATGGTGTCCCGGCAGAAGTACTAAAACAATATGATCTTGCTTACACAGAGAAGGAACTGAAAGAATGTGTGAGCTTTACTCCAACGGCGTAGGAAGTTTGAAGGTTTGAAGGTCGGACCCGATCGCAGTAATAACGCTGTGTGAGCCTGAAGAAACGTTCAAACTTTTAAACATTTAAACCCTGAAGTGCTGAAACTTCCGGACAAACTTCATTTTTATCCGGTACGACTATTGATTGTTGATGAAGGATTGTCTATATTTATAAAGACACCACGCAACTCAACCACTACCAATGCCGGTCAATAAGGATAAACTTCATCAGCCAATCGTAAGAGCTGCCATAGAGGCGCTTGAAGACGGCGACCTGCATACATGGCTCAATTTATTTGCTGCAGATGCGCAGCTTTTTGATGATGGAAGAAAAATTGACTTCAACGCGTTTTCCCGTAATGCCGTTGGCAGGGAAAAATTCACTCATATAGATAAAGTTGAAAATGATGGTTGGGATGTATACGGTCAATTTCATTCCGATCAGTGGGGCGATTTCAAGACCTACTTCCGTTTCCATGCGAATGCTGAAGGAAAGATCGAACGCCTCGAGATCGGTCAGGCAAATTATTAACTATGCAACCATCTGAAGCCATCACCATGCTCGAACCGGCAGGCTGGATAAGCAGTATCCCGCAAACGTGGGCCGATCTGGGCTGTGGTAAGGGAATCTTCACCGTTGCACTTGCAAGCCTCCTGCCAGCCAACAGTAAAGTTTACGCAATCGACAGGGACGCCGATAACCTTCAATTCATCCCGGCTCAATATCAGTCAACCAATATAGAGACGATCGCGGCTGATTTCACAAAGCCTCCTTCCCTTCCGGGACTGGATGGCATCATAATGGCCAATGCGCTCCACTACGTAAGAGACCAGCATGCCTTCGCTTCTATTCTTCACCTCCTGCTCAAACCGCAGGGCCGCCTGCTGATCGTTGAATACGATACAGACTCGCCCAACCGCTGGGTACCCTTTCCTGTCAGCTTTATCTCCCTGGAAAAATGGGCCAGAACTTCCGGCTTTAGCAACGTAAAAAGATTGAAAGAACGCGCATCTATATACCAGCGTTCGAAGATGTATTCCGCAGTGATGGAAGTGGTGGCAAAGAAATGAGGTAACGTTTTGAAGGTTTACCGGAAGATTTCAAAGGTTCCAGAAGTTTCAAAGGTTTGAGAAGTTTGAGAGGTTCAGCGCCTGTTAAAAATTCGCGGATTTATAGCAATAGCCTACAGGGAAGAGGCCTTGAACGGCCAATAGATCGCGCATTCCTCACCCACAATTAAAATTGTGGGCTAGTTGCGCCTCAAAATAACAGACTATTATTTTCATCGCAACACGCTTTGGATAATTTCCCGAATTCAGGATGATCGTTTAGCCCACAATTTTAATTGTGGGTGAGGAATGCGCGATCATGATTTGCCGTAAGCTTGCATCTCAAAGGCTCCAACGCCTAAAAAGTCTTTGAAACTTTAGGAAACTCCGGCTACGCGTACTCTTCCTTCAAATTCCTGCTATACTCCTCCATCAATCTTTTCTGCAATTCCATTGGCACAGGCTCATATGAACTGAACCGCATGCTGAACTTCGCGCGCCCCTGCGTGATAGAACGGAGAGATGAGGAATAACCTTCCATTTCCGCAAGCGGCACTTTTGCAGTGATCTTCTGGAAGTTTCTTTCGCTGTCCATGCCTTCAACAATGGCACGGCGGCTTTGAAGATCGCCCATCACCGCTCCTGTCAACTCTTCCGGACACAATACTTCAACTACATACACCGGCTCCAGGATCTGCGGATCCGCCTGCTGGAAAGCCTGGCGGAATGCCTGTAACCCTGCAATTTTGAAAGAAATATCATTGCTGTCAACTGGATGCATTTTCCCATCATATACAGACACACGTATGTCTCTCGCATAAGAACCTGTCAACGGACCGTTCTGCATTTTTTCCATCACGCCCTTTAATATTGAGGGAAGAAAACGTGCATCAATAGCACCACCAACTATACAATTGTAAAATACCAACTGACCACCCCAATCCAGGTTGTAATTATCACGACCACGTACATTCAGATCCCCCGGCTCCGCCATGCCCTCAAACCAGGGTTCGATCCGCATGAACACTTCCCCGAACTGACCGGCACCTCCGCTTTGTTTCTTATGCCGGTAACTTGCATCAGCCGCTCTCCGGATCGTTTCCCTATAAGGAATGCGGGGCTTCACAAATTTCACTTCCAGCCGATGATTATGTTCGATCTTCCATTTTGCAACTGCCAGATGCATATCTCCCTGGCAATGGATCAGGGTTTGTTTCAATTCTGATGAAACTTCCACGAGTAAGGTCGGATCTTCTTCGCGCAACTGATGCAGGGCTTGTGAAAGCTTTTCCTCCTCGCCTTTCTTTAATGTTTCAATAGCCACCGTCATGTTCGGCGCAGGAAATTCTATCGGGGGCAGTTCATAATTCCGGCCTTTTACATGCAACGTGTTATTGACATGCGTGTTCTTTAACTTCAATGTGGCGCCAATATCACCTGCTATCAGTTCATTCACTGCAGTGCGTTTGTTTCCTTCCACTAAAAACAACTGCGTCAGTTTTTCTGTGATGCCTGTCGTTTCATTTTCAAGATCCATTCCCGATTTAACCGTACCGGAATAAACTTTAAAAAATGAAAGCTCACCCACATGTGGTTCACTTAATGTTTTATAAATAAAAATACAAGGCGGGCCGCCTGCATCGCAACGCAGGGCTTCGCCTTTCCGCGTTATCTGCGGTGGCATTTCATTGGCACTTGGGCATACATTATCTATAAAGCCCATCAGCCTGCCGCTACCCATATTCCGTTCTGCGGATAAACAGAACAATGGAAAAAGATCATGATTGATCATGGCTTTCTTCAGACCATTTTTCATCTCATCCTCATCCAGTTCACCCTGTTCAAAATATTTTTCCATTAATGATTCATCATTCCCGGCAACAGCTTCCACCAGCTCTTTGTGCAACATATCAGCTCTTTCCTTTTCATTATCTGGGATCGGAAGTTTTTCCGGTTTGCCACCCGCATCTCTGAATTTGTACATCGTCATCCGCAGTACATCAACGATCTCATGAAAGCCAGCTCCTGTTTGCCGCGGATATTGTACCATCACCACTTTATTCCCGAAATGCGCTTTTGCTTCGCGAACTGTTTTATCAAAATCAGCGTTATCATCATCCAGTTTATTCACCGCGAATATCATCGGCGTTTTGAACCGCTCGGTATATTCCCAGATGATATCCGTGCTTACCTCCACACCCATCACAGCATTAAGCAGCATCACGCCGGTATCTGCCACACGCAAGGCCGCGATGACTTCACCGGAGAAATCATCGTAACCCGGCGTATCAATAATATTGATCTTGTAACCACGCCATTTAACGTGAAGGAGTTTGCTGAAAATAGAATTACCACGCTCCTGTTCGAGTTCGTGGTAATCGCCTGCGGTATTTTTTTCAGCGATATTACCCTTGCGGTTGATAATACCTGCTTCATAGAGCATGCACTCCGCTAAGGTTGTCTTACCGGAACCCGCATGGCCCAGCAAGACAATATTTTTTACATGTGAGGTATCAAACTCTGGCATAGCAATACATTTAATGGTAAGCAATAAGTTCAGCACCGGGCCTATTGCAAACACAACTGCCAGTAGTAAAGCCAGACAAAAATTCTTATATCAGCTGCTTATATCAATGCAGAAAGAAACAGAGCCGCTCAGGCAGCGATGCCTGTATTCCGGATCAACAAAAAAAATCCTTCTGACGAAGGATACGGGTATTATACGGTAACGCTTACAAAACGATTCACCTCGATCTGCAACTCCTGCAGGGTGACATCAAGTGATTGGAACTGATCATGTAAAATCTCATGCAGGTGTAATGTTTCTTCGCGGAGTTGCCCGTTAAAAACATTCATTTCATAATCGATCGTCTTTGCATGTGATTTGATCGCCTGCTTCAGATCATGAATATTGATCAGCTGGATGTGAAGCTGGTTATACAAATGTTCTACATCCTGGCACTGATCCCTGGAGAGTTCACGCGAACAAATGTCTTCCAGATTTTTTCTTTCCTGTGTCAGTTCTTCGCGGTGTTGGCGGAGTGCATCTCTCCAATTGTTGCACTCTGCGATAAGCTGTGAGGTTGATTCTACCGTAACCATGGAATTAAATTTTAAGAGTAAATAAATGAGGTTTAATAACTCTGTAATATTCCCTGGGGTATTGGATGGTATTCCTAAGTTAGGATTCTTTTTTAGATAATCGGGTAAGCTTTTTTGCACATCCGGCCGATGATCGATGTTTGATGGTCGATGATCGACTTCTTACAAACAAATCTCTCAATAACTTGATATTTTGGTATAGCAATAAAATGTTGAGTGTTCCGGACTAAAAGTCGAACATCGGGCATCGACCCGACAAACAACATTTAACAAACATCCCCCGCTGCTTCCTATATTTGCAGACCCATGATCTCCCAACAAACCATACAACAGATCCTCGGCCGCATCGACATCCTCGACGTAGTGGGAGAATTTGTGAAACTGAAGAAGAGAGGTTCTAACTATTTGGGACTCTGTCCTTTTCATAATGAAAAAACTCCTTCTTTTATCGTTTCACCGGCTAAAGAGATCTACAAATGCTTTGGTTGCGGAAAAAGCGGGAACACGATCAGCTTTGTGATGGAGCATGAGAAGTACAGCTATGTGGAAGCATTGAAATGGCTGGCTAAGCGATATGGTATTGAGATAGAAGAGACTTTTGTTAGCGAGGAACAGCGCCAGCAGTTCCTGACTGCAGATAGTTTATTTATTATCAACGGATTTGCACAGCAATTCTTTACAGACCGCCTTTTTAACAGTGAGGAAGGCCAGGATATCGGTCTTGCCTATTTCAAAGAACGGGGATTCCGGGAGGAGATCATCAAAAAGTTTCAGCTGGGATACTCGCCTGAACAGCGGGACGCATTTACCAAAGAGGCCCTGGCGAAACAATACAACCCGGAATTACTGGTCAAAACCGGCCTCGTAGCTAACAGGAATGATCAGCTGATGGACAACTATCGCGGTCGCGTGATCTTCCCCGTACACAATCATAGCGGTAAGGTGCTCGGCTTTGGCGCGCGGATCCTGAAGAAAAATGATAAGGCGCCCAAGTACATCAACACGCCGGAGAATGAGATATACTTCAAGAGTAAGATCCTTTATGGTTCTTATTTTGCGCGCACGGCCATTGATAAAGCTGACGAATGCTTACTTGTAGAAGGTTATACAGATGTGATCTCATTGCACCAGGCGGGCATCGAGAACGTGGTGGCATCTGGTGGTACATCATTAACACCGGATCAGTTAAGGCTGATAAAAAAATACACCAACAACCTCACGATCATTTATGATGGCGATAACGCTGGTATCAAAGCTGCCCTGCGTGGTCTCGACCTTGCATTGGAAGAAGGATTGAACGTAAAACTTGTATTGATACCGGATGGAGAGGATCCTGATAGTTACGTGAACAAGGTCGGTGCATCCCGCTTCACTCAATTTGTACAACAAAATAGAAAGGACTTTATCCTTTTTCAGTTAGATGTTGCTTTAAAAGATGCAGCAGGAGATTCGGTAAAGAAAGCGGAAGTGGTCAATAAAATGGCGGAGACCATTTCAAAGATCAACAAGGCGGAAGATTTTACCAAGCAGCAGGATTATATCAAGCAGACGGCAGAGATACTCAAGATCGAAGAGGTTGGCTTGCATTCGCTGGTCAATAAATTTATCCGCGACCGTATTGCCACACAGGAACGCAAGTTGCCCTTTGAGGAGGCAAAACAGCATGAAGAAAATGCGCGGCAGGCAGAAGCAACCAACTATGATGATGCTACATTCAATCTGTTGTTCAAAGATGAATTACAGGAGCGCGAGGTAGCCCGCATTTTACTGGAACATGGTATTAAAAAATGGGATGACCAGCGGCTCATCGCTGAATACATTCTCGATGAAATTCCGGATGAATCACTGATCGATAATGCAGACGTAGTCAGGCTGATCGGCGTGTTCAAAGAACTGCTTCAGTCTGATCCGCAATCAGCCAATAAAAGCTTTTTCATTTATCACCCCGATACAAAACTCAGCGCACTCGCTGTCTCCCTGCTCAATTTTCCCCATGATCAAAGTGAAAGATGGAAAAGTGAATTCAGCCAGAACAGCGGCTTTCAGCAAAGCCTTTTCCAGCAAAGCTTCGAAACCTTTATGCGCGCTATCCAAAAAGACAACGAAGAAGAGCTCAACAAATATTTAAAGATCGATGAAGACCGCTCCAATGAAGAAGTTGACTCCGCCATTATGTATTTAAAGCTACGCAAGATCAAACGCATGCTGCTGGAGAACCAGGCAGATCTTGAAAAACCGCATACAGATGAAGAACGGTATATGCTGCATCAGACGCATGAGCATTTGAAACAAATGGAAATGGAGCTTACGAAGAAGATGGGGGCGGTGGTGATAAAGTAAAAAGTCAAAATTCAAAAGTAAAAAGTAAAAAACCGGTCGTCTATATAAGTAAAAACAAGAAAAATTTTTAAAATAAATTACTTTTTACTTTTTACTTTTTACTTTTTACTTTTTACTTTTTACTTTTTA
>QFQQ01000067.1 GCA_003243445.1 Citrobacter freundii | reverse complement strand
GCTTCAACAGCAGTAAGCGTAAAATCTGCGGAATCAGCGGGAACCTTACGCAAGTCCGAAAATTTGGGTAACGATTAGCTATATATAGGCAGGTTTTATAAAGATTATTATAAGGTCAGGACCGGTGTACGCCTTTGATCTCCATTACGAGGTCTGCCCCATACGCGCTGGACGGCGTTTGATAACCCGGTTTATATTCTCCATTGAGGATCTTCTTTGCAACCAGCAACATCGAGGAAGCGGTGAGTGAATATGCTTCAGGTGTTTGCATCGTTCCGGTCACCGATTCGCCTTTTTGGTTTTGCACTTTTGCCCAGATCAGGCTGGTGGCTTTATCACGGATTTCATCTCCCGGTCCGGGCGATTGTCTGTTGATGATCCCACGGATCAGATTGCGCATAAAAGACGTACGCAAAAGCCAGTTGAACATAAATTGTCCCTTGTTAAAAAGCCATACTCCTTTAGACATGCCTGTATAGCTTGTGATGTTTGGTATGCCTGTTGAAAAATAGGCAGTCGATACATCTCCCCATGGAATACTCATTACAAAAAGATCTTTTTGCTGACCGCCGGCTGTTTTGAAAGAGATCGTTTTGCCGGTCTTGCCAACAGGTTCCGGTGTGATGAGTCCGTTTTTTCTGGTTGCACCCGGTTCTCCTAGTTTCAGAACAGTGGTAAGTGAAGTGCCTCTTGACAGCTTGCTGCCGAGTATGGCAAAGGCGATCTCCAGGTGCGTGGCATCCGGCAGTTTGTTCTTCAGCCAGAGTGCGAGACAATCCGTCGGTACCACATCAAAGCCGGCTCCCGGCAACAGCATTACATTTTTTTCTTTAGCGCGCTGATCATATGTTTTGATCTTTTCAAAAACGTCCAGGTCACCATTCAGATCGATGTAATGTGTCTGTGTTTCCAGGCATGCTTCTATTACCGGAATGGCGGTGTGATCGTAAGGTCCGGCGCAGTGCATTACCAGCTTTACCTCTTTCAATGCATTCCTCAATGCCCCGGCATCCTGCAGATCAAAAACAAGAAAGGGCAGCCCCAGCTTTTTCGCCATCGGCTCAATCACTTCTTTGCGCCGCCCCGCGATAATTGGGATAAGATCATAATCCGACGCAAACCGGGCAATCAATTCGCCGGTATAACCATTTGCGCCGTAGAGAAGAAAACGTTGTTGCATGGGGGGAAAGTACAAAGAGTTTGGGAAACGGGGAGTAAAGGTTTGGGAGGTTATTGCGCATGCCTCACCCACAATTAAAATTCAATGTCGTCTAGTTAATGCGCAAAGAGTTTGTCATCCCGGCCGGGCAATCCAAACACTATCGAACTTAATGACCGCCAGAGCCGGGATGACAAACTCTTTGCTGCTTAACTAAACGATATTGAATTAAAATTGTGGGCTGGTTGCGCCTCAAAATAACGGATCATCAATTCCATCACAATACTCTTCGAACGATTCCCTCATTCGGGGTGATCGTTTAGCCCACAATTTTAATTGTGGGTGAGGAATGTGCGAATAACCTCTCAAACCTCTCAAACTTCTCAAACCCCTGAAACCTATCCTCAAACTTTCCTCTTCCTTCCCATCTTCCCGTACATTTACACCAGCAAAAGAAATCATCATGAATATTATTCTCGCTATCCTGATCGTCATTGTCTCGTTGATCGTATTGCTGCTGATCATCGGTTTGTTTACCAAAAGACACTACGCCGTCAGCCGTGAGATCGTGATCAATAAGCCCGTAGAGCAGGTATTTGATTATCTGAGATTGCAGAAAAATCAGGAGCAGTTCAATAAATGGGTAATGACCGACCCCAACAAAAAGGTGGAGATACGCGGCATTGATGGCACTGTCGGTTCTGTCTATACCTGGAGCGGCAATAAACAAGCAGGTGAGGGCGAAGTGGAGATCATGCAGCTTAAAGAAAATCAGCAGATCGATACTCAAGTACGTTTTGTCCGGCCCTTCACCAGTTCCGCCAACATTACCTTTCTGACTACGCCTGTCTCATCCGGTCAGACCCGTATCCACTGGGGTTTCACCAGCACCATGAAATACCCGATGAACATCATGCTTGTATTGATGGGAATGGAAAAATTGCTGGGAAGGGATATGGAGAAGAGTTTAGGGAATTTGAAAACGATACTGGAGGGTTAAACCGCTTGCCCGTGATTCGTTGTCCGTTGTTCGTTGTTCGTCGTCCGTTGTTGAGTCACTGATGAAGGTACTTCGGTGGTGTTTAGGAATCTATCCCATGTATTATCTTTTACTCCCAATTCAGATCATGAACTCAGTCCGGACAACGGTCAACCGACAACGAACAACTGACAGCCTCATTCTGCGGCACTTTTCCCTCCCCAATCCTCCGGCGCCACGTCTGCAATACTCTGTGAAAAGGTCCAGATATGACCACCAATGTCTATAACTGTATATTGACGCTCGCCATAGGGATAATTGGTGGGCGTTTGAATGATCGTCGCATTGAGTTGTTTGGCCTGGTTGTAATGTGCATCCACATCTTTTACGCGAACCATCACGGAATGACGCGGACCCGCACCGGCATTTTGCTTGGTGTTGGAAGGTATTTCACTTAGTACGATCGCCGCATCTTCATACATCAGCTGCGCGCGGTGATTGCCTGCACGCCAGCGTTCCCTGAAACTAAAATTCTGGCAAAGCCAGTCGATCGCTTTTGCTACATTTTCATAAGCCAACACCGGGATGATGGTGCAGCCGGGCATGGTGCGGTTCATAAGGAACATTTCCTACTAAATTAATAAAGATCAGGTTGCGCGAATGTTAATGCCCAAATAACTTTTTATAGACTCGTGAATGAGGAAGTTAGCACTTGCATAAAAATGTAATCCGTAGCTTTACCGGAGTTGACAGCCGGCACGCGGTAGTTATCAGGCTACATTTAATGAAAAGTTATTATGCTACATCAAAAGCCATTCGAACAAGCTATCGCGGCCATTGACGACGGCGACATCAACAAACTGCAGTTCCTTCTCCTGGAAAACCCTGGTTTGTTATCTCAGCGCCATCACACACCAGATTAAGGTTATTTTGCTAATCCTTATCTCTTATGGTTCATAGCCAATAACCCCATTCGCGATGAAAAGATGGCCGCCAACATTGTTGAAATAACGGAACTGCTCATCGGACATGCGAAAAAGAATCAGGTTGCCGGTTTGAAAGGACAACTCGATTACACCCTGCGCCTCGTGGTAAGCGGAAGAATTCCCAAAGAACAGGGCGTTCAGATCCCGCTTGCGGAATTGCTGATCAATGCAGGTGCTACGCCTGCAGGTTCAGTCGGTGCCATCTCACATCACAATCTTGAAGCCGCCCGTTTTCTGATAGCAAAAGGAGAGCCGGTACAATTGATCACCGCCGTGTGCCTGGATCTGCCAACCGCGAAAGAAATGACGGCGCAGTCAACAAAGCAACAAAAACAGGAAGCGCTTGTTGCTGCGTCTTTCTTCGGCAAAACAACTGCGATGCAAATGCTGATCGATTTCGGCGCAGAGGTGAATGGATATATCAGTTCAAAAGAATTTCATTCACATGCCACCGCATTGCACCAGGCCGTTTTTTCAGATTCTATGGAAGCTGTGAAATTATTGGTGGAAGCCGGCGCAGATCTTTATGCAAAGGACAAGATCTATGAGGGAACGCCGCTCGGTTGGGCAGAGTATGGCGCTCAGTTAAGCGAAACAACAACGGATCAAAAGGAAAAGTTGAATGCAATCGCCGCCTTTCTCCGCACCAGGATGACTGAACAGTGAAAAGCGATTATCGTACCCGGAAATTCCGCTTCCGCGTGCGATGCAGAAATTGCTTACATTTATCCTGCGAATCATGCTATATGAAAACACTGTTTGCCAGCTTCGTTTTCTTACCGATCTTATTTTCTTCATCTCCTGTTTTTGCACAACAGGATGTTTCGTATACACTTCAGAAACTTGATAGCAGGAACGGGCTTTCCAATAGTTCTGTAAATGCCATCTTCCAGGGCGATGATAAGATCCTTTGGGTCGGCACCTGGGATGGATTGAATAGTTTCAACGGTTCCTCTTTCAAAACCTTCAACTACAGCCAGGACCCCGTACGCGGCATAAAAAATAACGTGATCGAAGATATCACCGAAGATGCCGCTCATCGCGTATGGATTTGTACCGTGGAAGGGATCTCGAGCTACAAACCATCAACCGGCGAATTCACGCATTACTTTTATAATACCATAGGGAAAAACGTAACGGAAAAACAGTTCGTCCTATTCACAGACACCAGCCGCACTGCTTATGTATATTCCGCTGCGTCAGGGTTGCAACGCTTTGATGAAAGAACGGCCTCCTTTCTTCCCATTAAAATTGATCTTCCGGATAGAAAAGTAAAACAGTTGTTGTTTGACGCAAACGGTATTTGCTGGGTGTTATTAAATGACGGAAGATTGGGAAGTTTTCAATCAGAGAAAAATCAGTTCAGGCCTGTTCAGTCATTTGAAAAAAATAAAGGCATTCACTCCATTCATCTGTTGAACGGCGAATTATTTATAACGAATACCGGCAACGAACTGGTACGGTTATCTTCCTCCGGCCACACCCTCATCCGGCAATTCGCATCGCCGGTAAAATTGATCATTCCTTATGAAGATCATTACATCATTGCCTGGGAAAAACGGGGCTGTATCGTTACAGATAAAAACTTTCAGGCTGCTGACTTTTTAAAACAGGAGATCGGAACGCTGCAGGAATTACAGATCAATACCATTCATACCGGCGCGGATAAAATACTCTGGTTTGGTACAGACGGGAATGGCGTGGCAAAGATCTCGCCCGTAAGAAAACCGTTTGCACTTGTTTCCAATACAAGTGCGGGCCTCCGCGATGATAAACAGGTACGGACTTTTGAAAAAGTTGGGAACGAAGTCTGGGTTGGCACAAAGGGCAACGGCATTCTTTCTTTTCCATTTTCTTCCGGTAAGAATATTGTTCCGCATTTATACACAGAAGCAAACGGTCTGAGCAATAATGCCGTTTATGCCATCAAGCAGATCAATGAAAACTGGACCTATATCGGATCCGACGGTGATGGGTTGCTTTTGTATGATCACAGGAAAAAGCAATTCATCAACTGGAAACAGGTAAAAGGTAGCAGCGCATCAGCTTTCCGTTCTGTCTATTCCATTCTGCCGGATACCGATGGCTCTGTATGGCTTGGTACCAGTGGCTATGGACTGATCCATCTGAAGCTGGAAGGAGATCAACCGGCGTTGACCTATTTCAAACAATATACATTCAATGGAAAGAATTCCGGTCCCGCCAGCGATATCATTTTTTCACTTACAAAAGATCAGAAAGGACGGATCTGGATGGGTTGCCGTTATGGTGGTGTAAGTATTCTTGACAAGAAAACGGAAATATTCGCCACTATCCGCGCAGATAATACAGAGGAGGGGCTTTCGCATAACGACGTTTTATATGTACTGGCGGATAGCCGTCACCAGATGTGGATAGGTACAAGCTTTGGCCTCAATACTATCCCGGAGGATTATGAGGGAAAAGCTTTTCAACGGATCACGGTTGCACAGGGGCTACCCAACAACACGATACATGGCATAGCGGAAGACAGTCAGGGAATGATCTGGGTGAGTACGAATAACGGCTTGGCCCGGATCATCCGCAGCAGTAATGAAGTGATCCGCTTCAGCGAGAATGACGGATTGCAAAGCAATGAATTTTCGGATGGTGCTGTTTGGAAAAGCCCTGACGGCACATTGTTTTTCGGAGGGATCTATGGGTTTAATTACTGCGAGCCGTGGAAGATACTGATCAATACGGCACAGCCAAACCTGCAGGTGACCGGCCTGCAACTGGGTGGCGGGCAACCAGCGGAAGGTGGTTATATGGTGTTGAAGCCGGATGTTACCAATACATCGGCTGAGTTCACCCTGAGTCCTTATCATAATTATTTCGATCTGTCTATTAAGGCAATTGATTTTAATAATGCAGGCAAATCAGAATACGCCTATCGCCTTGACGGCTTTGATAAGAACTGGCATTATCCCGGATCGTCAGGTTATATCTCTTACGGCAATCTGCCGGCGGGTGATTATATATTAAAGGTAAAATGGTCGAACGGAGAAGGTCAGTGGACAAATGAAAAAGCCGTAATGACGCTTAATGTTGAGCAATATCTCTGGCTGACACCAGCTGCCTTTCTTTTGTATTATGTACTGGCTGTGATTTTCATTTATGTCATTTACACCTACCGCAAGAGCAAGACAGAAATGAAACACAAGCTGGATCTTGAATATCGCCTTCGTTTAAAAGAAGAAAAACTGCATGCAGAGAAACTCGATTTCTTTACCAATATTGCACATGAACTGCAAACACCGCTGACCCTGATCATGGGCTCGGTAGAACATCAGCAGCAGCAACACCAGGCAGATCCACAGAATGTTTTGTCGCTTGTTCATCAGCAGGCATCGCGGCTTGCCTATCTCATTGAGCAGTTAATGGAATTCCGCAAGGCAGAGGAAGGGCATTTAAAAGCAACTTATCAGTTGATCCCGGCGTCGGTGTTCTTTACCAATATTGCCAGGCTGTTTGTTCATTTCCGCGAACACAGCAATATTGGATACAATTACGAAATTGAAGAGAACATTTTTATCAGCAGTGATCCTGACAAACTGGAAAAGATCGTTTTTAATCTTTTATCCAACGCGTTCAAGTATACATCGGCAGGAGAGAAAATCCATTTCCAGGTATATAAGAATGCAGAAAGGGATGAGTTGGAATTGATGGTTGCCAACTCAGGTCATGATATTCCGGAGGCAGAAATGGAAAAGCTGTTTGATAAATTCTTCACCGGGAATTCCGGACAGAAATTCAGTTCAGGGCTTGGCCTTGCATTTACCCGCCAACTTGTTACCTTATTAAATGGAAAGATCACAGCTTATTGCAAAGACAATTGGGCTTGTTTTAAAGTGACGTTACCATTGGCCAATTATGTTGCTGCCGATCCGGATCAGCCTTCACTTCGTTCGCTTCAGCCCTCGTTGCTTATCCGGACAATTGCGCAGGAGCCGGTGTCCAAAGATCATTTATCACCTGCGGCAAATAACAAAGTGGCCTTGCTGCAAAGTATTGAAGAGGGTGAACGGCCCATCATATTGATCGTGGAGGATGAAGCGCCGATCCGCCAGCTGCTGCATAACCTGCTTTCCGATACCTATATTATATATGAAGCGGCAAACGGCCGCGAGGCGCTCGCCTGCATGACCACGGTGATCCCGCACCTGATCATCAGCGATATCATGATGGATGATATGAACGGACTGGAGCTTTGCAAAAAGGTGAAGAACATCCCTGATACGTGTCATGTTCCCTTCCTGCTTTTATCCGCCCGTGGCTCGATGGATCAGCAGCATGAGGGGTACGAAGCCGGGGCGGACGCTTATCTACCCAAGCCTTTCCATAACCAGCATGTCCTTGGGCGCATCCAGCAGCTGCTGGAAAGCCGTAAACGGCTGCACGACTATTTCCGCAATAAAGCAATGCCCGGCGCCGGAGTGCCGCAGGGGATGAATGATGCCGACCGGGAATTCCTGGAAAAACTGATCGCGCTTATCACCAGCGAACTCAGCGATACCGAGCTCGACGCCTCCCGGCTTGAAGCGGCCATGGCCATGAGCCGCATGCAACTTTACCGCCGGATCAAGACCATTTCCGGCATGACTCCCGCTGAATTCATCCGAAATATCCGTTTGCAGAAAGCCGCCGAGCTGTTGGAAACAACAAGACTTACGGTGTCGGAGATCTTTTTTCAGACAGGGTTTAATAACCAGTCGTACTTTTTCAGGGAGTTCAAAAAGAAATACACTCAGTCTCCGAACGACTATCGACGCAAATTTAATGTCGCGAATTACACGAATTAGCCTGTATCAACGGGGTTATCGCTGTTTTTGATCGATGATTTCTATTATCACACCAACTTTTATCGACAATCATTTTTGTCGTAAGCAATTTAAATGACTGATACTCAATTCGCGAAATTAGTGTACACGTAATTGGGAATATAGTACACTATCTCCGCCAATTCGCGTATTTATCTTGGTGAAAATTAATGCTATGAAACGATTGCTACAGTCACTCTGCGCGCTCCTCTGCGTGCTTTTTTACCTCCCCGCCATGGCTCAGCAGACGGTAACCGGGAAAATTACCGATGACAAAGCCGCCCCGCTACAGGGTGTAAATGTGGTTCAACAGAACACTTCAAATGGAACTTATACAGCTGCAGACGGGTCTTTTTCCCTGAAACTGCAGGCCGGAGCATCAACTGTTCTGGAGATTTCGATGGTTGGTTACGTCAAACAAACGGTGAATTATGATGGAAATCCCATCAATATTTCAATGGCTCCAAATTCAGCCGCGCTGGAAGAAGTAGTGGTAGTGGGTTATGGCACACAACGGAAGTCAACGCTGACGGGTGCCGTTTCATCCGTTAAAGGGACTGAACTTGCCAAAACCCAGTCCGTTGATATCGGTACAGCATTACAAGGTCAGGCTGCTGGTGTAAACGTAACATCGCCCACAGGCGCGCCGGGCACAAATGCCGTGGTGCGGATCCGTGGGGTCGGTTCTTTAAATAATAACGAACCACTTTATGTGATCGACGGGATACAGGTAAATAGTGGCCTGACTACCATTTCTCCAAACGATATCGAAAGCCTCGAGATCCTGAAAGACGCGTCTGCCGCAGCCATCTATGGGGCGAGAGCATCAAACGGTGTGATCCTTGTTACCACAAAATCCGGCAAGGCCGGCAAGAACACGATCAGTGTCGATGCCTCGCTCGGTCTTGCGAATGCAATGGGTTTACCCAAAATGGTGAGCACCGCACAATTCATCGAACTGCAAAATGAAGCCTTTGCTAATGACGGAAGCTCTGCGCGCAATAATGATAATGCTTCCAGTCTTCCCAATACAAACTGGCTGGATGTGCTTTTTCGCCAGGCCCTGACACAACGTTACAGCCTTGCCTTCTCCGGCGGTAATGATAAAACCCGCTATTTTATTTCCGGCAATTATGTAAACCAGGATGGAACGATCGAATACTCCAACTTTAAACGGTATGGTCTGCGTACGAACATCACGTCTGATGTGAAAAGCTGGCTGAGAATAGGGGAGAACCTCAATTTCACTTATGAAAGCAATCAATACATCGGCGCTTCCGGTGATGGCGGCCGACCGGGTTCATTGCCAGGCGTGGTGCGCTATGCATTGATCCGTCCGAATGCGATCCCGGTATACGATCCCGCAACAGGTTTCTATACAGATCTTCCACCGGCTGGTCTCTATCAGAATTCAAACCTGTATGGTGATGGTAAAAACCCGCTCGCCATTGCAGAATACAGGAACAGGACGGCGGACAGGTACCGTCTACTCGGAAATGTTTTTGCAGAAGCAAAACCGATAAAAGATATCCGTCTCCGCACAAGCCTTGGCGTTGATTTCAATATGCTCGAGCAACAGGCTTATAATGGTCAGATCCCTGGCGACAGAACTGTAATGAATCCGAATGATAAAGGGGTAGATAAATACCGTAATCGTCAGAGTGCATTGACCTGGACGAATACCGCGAATTACAATCACGTATTTAATAATGTACATGATGTCTCCGTGCTTGCAGGTACAGAATATGTAAAGGAGATCACAGATTATTTCTCCGGCTTCCGTTCGGGTTATGATACAAGAACAGACGATAACGGAAGTCTTCAGTATCTTGATTACGGCACCGGCAACCAGGGCGTTGGTGGAACCAAACAGGAAGCTGCGCTGATGTCGTATTTCGGACGTGTCGGCTACGCGTATGACAATAAGTATCTCGTATCTGCAACATTGCGGGCGGACCAGTCATCCCGTTTCAGCAAAGCAAACCGCACAGGTTATTTTCCATCCGTATCACTCGGCTGGAACATCATGCGTGAATCATTTATGGATGATGTGAACCTGTTCAGTGAACTGAAACTTCGCGGAAGCTGGGGTAAACTGGGTAATCAGCAGATCGGTAATTACCCCTTTGCCACCATTTACAGCACAAACAACGGTGTGTTGAATGTAGCCACGCAGGGTAATCCTGATGTGAAATGGGAAGAAACAAAACAGACAGATATCGGTCTGGACGGAGCATTGCTGAAAGGCCGCATCCGTTTTTCTGTGGACTGGTATAAAAGGAACACCAGCGATATCCTGATCCAGTTGCCGATCTCTTACACCAACGGTGATGCGGCTCCACCTTATGTGAACGGTGCTGCAATGACGAACAAAGGCTGGGATATCACGCTTAACTACAACAAGCAAACACAGGGTGGTCTTTCATGGGATCTGACAGCGAATATCACTACACTCAAAAATGAAGTGACTTCATTATACAAAACAAAAGATCAGCTGATCAGCGCAGGTAACGGGCAGATCCTGTTGCAACCTGGCGAAGCGATTGGTTCCTTCTACGGTTACACCACAGCCGGGATCTTCCAAAGCGCGGCTGAAGTGAGCAGCTATGTAAACAAAAATGGCGATCTGTATCAGCCTGCCGCAAAAGCCGGTGATATCCGTTTTGCGGATCTGAACAATGACGGTGTGATCGATGATAAAGACCGCAGCATAATCGGTCACGGCCTGCCCGATTTCCTTTATAGTTTAAATGCGTCATTGCGTTACAAACAATTTGATCTGACCTTATTCTTCAATGGCGTTGCAGGTAATGATATTTATAACGAAGTTGATAATATCATTAACAGCTTTGACTCACGCGGATTCAATACCAAACTTGATTTTTATAATACACGCTGGCACGGTGAAGGTACCAGCAATACCACTCCACGTGCAACATTCCTGGATGGAAATAATAACCGACGCACATCCGATCGCTATGTACAGAATGGTTCCTATCTGCGCCTGAAAAACGCAATGATCGGTTACAATCTTCCGAATGGGTTGATGAGCCGCGCGGGCTTTACACAGGCAAGAGTATATGCAAGCGTGCAGAATGTATTCACCATCACAAAGTATAAAGGTTTTGATCCGGAGTTGTATACAAATGATAACCTGGCAAATTATGGTGACCTGGGTGTTGGTATCGATATGGGCACATATCCTCCTTCACGCACATTCACTTTCGGTGTTCAACTTACTTTTTAATTAACGATTGACCGATCTACAACTTAACATTATGAAAAAGCTATTCTATATATTCACTGCCGCTACGCTGGTAACAGCCTGCAGCAAAAAACTCGATCTTCAGCCACAGGGCGTACTGACAGAAGAGAACGTGTTCAAACAACCCGGTGATTTTACCCTGGCAGTTGATGCGGCTTACGAGCCGCTCACGAACCGCTTCCGTGGTAACTGGGAGTGGGATAACGGCGCCTCCATTCCACGTGAATTTGTGGTAGGTGACCTGATGAGCGATGATGCCGTGAAAGGCGGCGGTGGCCTCGGCGACCAGGAAGATATGCGCCGGATGGAAACTTTTACGATCTTTCCCACAAACAACAACGTGCTTGGTATCTGGCGTTATAATTTTAAAGGGGTGAATGCAGCCAACACCGTTCTCGCGCAGGATGGATCTTCTATTCCGGGGCTTGATGCGAATGTCTGGAAAAGAATGAAAGGTGAAATGTTATTCCTTCGCGCATTCTATTACTTCCGTTTGGTGCAGAACTTTGGCGGCGTGCCATTGCTGATCCCGGAAAAAAATAAGACGGATAACTCAACGCGTGCAACAATTGATGAGGTCTACACACAGATCCGTGAAGATCTTGATGCTGCTGCCACCATGCTGAGTCCTTCTTATGATGCAGCAAATTATCAGCGCGCGACAACCGGAGCTGCTTATGCGCTGAAAGCAAAAACATTCCTTTACCAGGGGCAATGGCAAAGCTGCCTTGATGAAATTGCAAAGGTGGAAGGCCTGAACTATGATCTGCTCCCGAAATTTGCGGATAACTTCAATGGAGTAGGAGAGCAGGGAAATGAAAAGATCTTTGTTGCGCGCCATGATGCCGGCCAAACTCCGCAGAAAGGTTCGATCTTCAATGCCGTATTCGGTAAGCAGGGTTATGGCTGGAATTTCAATCTTCCTACTGACAACCTTGTTGCTGAATTTGAACCCGGTGATCCAAGACTCTCCGCAACCTTATTCAAAGCCGGTGATACATGGTTCGACGGTACGCCATACAATCCATCCAGCTCAATCACCGGTTTCAACGTGCGCAAATTCTTATCCAACACCTCACCTTCTGATGACGGTGGTATTGACTTTATCTATATCCGTTTTGCTGATGTGTTATTATGGAAAGCAGAATGCCTGGCACAACTGAACAAACTTCCGGAAGCGCGCACTGCACTCGAAAGGGTCCGCGCCCGTGCAAGAAGCAATGCGGCAAATCCCGCAACGGCATTGCCTGCGGTAACTGCCAATACACAAGCTGATCTGCTTGCAGCCATCCGCCACGAACGCCGTGTTGAACTAGCCTTTGAATGGCATCGCTACTATGATCTGGTACGCTGGGGCCTCGCGCAAACCGTACTCGCCGCCAAACCCGATGCAGATCCTCTGACCGGTCACAATGATTATGGTACGGGGTATAAACCTGCCAATAAAGTATTGCCTATTCCTCAACGTGAAGTGGATCTGATTGGTTTGCCGCAGAATGAAGGATATCAGTAGGTGCAGGCGGTCTTGGAGATTTCAAAGGTTCCAGGAGTTCCAGTGGTTCCAGGAGTTCCAGAGGTTTGTCCTCATCTTGCGAAGTCTTCTGATGTTAAAAGCATTAAAACGGTTCCAGATGTTTCAGGAGTTCCGGTAGTTTCAGAGGTTTACCCTCAACTTTTGAAACACGATTCATAGGGTTTCAACCTCTGGAACTTCTGGAACCACTGGAACTCCTGGAACCTCAGAAACCCTCTTTAACTCTTTAAAACTCTTGATATGCATAAACAACGTTTTCTCCTCGCTCTTGCATCTTCCTCCGTGCTCATGTTCTCCTGCGGTGATTCGCAGCCGAAGCAGGAAGAGGGAGCAGCAGTAGCATCAGAAAAAAAGGATTCAGTACAGACATGGATGGTGCAGCCATTTGTAAAACAGGATGAGGTGAACCCTGTATTAAAACCTTCACCAATGCTATTTAAAGATCCCATACTGAAAAAGGATGTGGCCTGGGAAGAAAAAGACGTTTTCAATCCGGCTGCGGTAGTGCGTGATGGAAAAGTTTACCTGCTATACCGTGCAGAAGATACTGTTGCAAGCGTTGCAGGAACTTCGAGGATCGGTCTTGCGGTGAGTGAAGATGGTCTGCATTTCACCAAACAAAAAGATCCGGTGTTGTTTCCAACCAACGACGCGTATAAAAAATATGAATGGCTTGGCGGTTGCGAAGATCCCAGGATCGTGGAAGACGATAAGGGCACTTATTATATGACGTATACTGCTTATGATGGTATCACTGCCCGTCTTTTTATCGCCACATCAACGGACCTGGTGCACTGGACGAAACACGGTTCCGTGTTTAAAAATGCAGAGAAGGGTAAATACATCGACTACTGGTCCAAATCAGGTTCTGTCGTTGCCCGTAAAGCAGGGGATAAACTTATTGCCACAAAAGTGAATGGCAAATACCAGATGTACTGGGGTGAATCAAATATCTATATGGCAACATCTGATAACCTCGTGGATTGGGTGCCGGTTCCCGAAACAGATCCTGCAAAGTATTCCTACGATTCACTAAGAAAATATCCGGCTTTCAAAATTGCATTTGGCCCGCGCAAAGGAAAATTTGATAGTGAACTGGTAGAACCAGGGCCGCCAGCATTGCTCACTGATGCCGGTATCCTGTTCTTCTACAACAGCAAGAACAGTCCGTCTTTTGGTGATAAATCCCTTGCTGATGGTACTTATGCTGCTGGGCAGATCCTGCTGGATAAGAATGACCCTTTTAAAGTGATCGATCGAAGCAATAATTATTTCTTCAAACCGGAAAAAGAATATGAGATCACAGGGCAGGTGAATAATGTTTGTTTTATTGAGGGGCTCGTACCCTTTAAAGACAAGTGGTTTCTTTATTATGGTACAGCGGATTCCAAGATCGCTGTTGCCGTTTCTGATAAAAAATAAATCATCACCAGATCAACCTTGCTATGAAAACAGCTTTTACTGAAAAGAAATATATGGTCACGCTGGTATTTGTGACGTCGTTGTTTATGATCTGGGGCGTTGCCATGACGATGGGCGATGTGTTGAATAAGCATTTTCAGAATGTTCTTCACGTCAGCAAATCGCAGTCAGGTCTTGTACAGTTTTCTGTGTTCGGTGCTTATGCCGTGATGGGTATTCCGGCTGGTTTGTTTATGAAGAGATTCGGTTATCAGCGTGGCGTGTTACTCGGGCTTATATTATTTGCGACCGGTGCGTTTCTTTTTGTGCCGGCGGCCAATGCGGAGTCATTCACGTTTTTCCGTTTTTCATTATTCATTCTTGCCTGCGGCATGGCTACGCTGGAAACGGTGGCGCATCCCTTCGTGGCCGCACTGGGGCCACAGGCCACGAGTGATCAGCGGTTGAATTTTGCGCAGGCCTTTAATGGTGTGGGCACGATCATCGGTCCGACGGTTGGCGGGCTCTTCATCCTGAGCAGCTCTGTTGTGGCCGATCTGGAAAGCGTAAAGCAGGTATATATCATTATCGGATCGATCGTACTGGCTGTTGCGGTGATGTTTTCACTGGTGAAAGTACCATCTGTCAGCACCGCTTTTGATCCACATAATGCAGAAGATCACCTGCCTGCTTCCGATCTTCAAAAAGAACAAAAGCCTGCACGGGCAAACACGCCAAAGCGTTTGTTTCAACACAAGCATTTCATCTGGGCCATTGTCGCGCAGTTCTTCAATGTGGCAGCGCAGGGAGGAACCTGGGCGTTCTTTATCAACTATGGACATGAAAAGATGGGATTGAGTGATGAAAATGCTTCCTATTATTTTAGCATCAGCATGATACTGATGATGATCGGGCGTTTTGCCGGAACATTCCTGATGCGTTTCATCAAACCCAATATCCTGCTGGCCATTTTTGCCGCAGGAAACATCATTATGTGTATTGTAGTGGCACAAAGCGCGGGATGGGTTTCTTTCATTGCCCTGCTGATGATCAATTTTTTCTTCAGCATCATGTTTCCAACCATCTTCAGTCTTGGTCTGAAAAATCTTGGTTCTCACACACAACAAGCTTCATCTTTCATTGTAATGGGTGTTGTTGGCGGCGCGGTATTTCCACCACTTATGGGGCTGATCGCGAACAAGGATGTAGCTTCTGCATACTATCTTCCGATCATTTGCTATGTAGTGATCCTGCTTTACGGATTAAAATTGTATAAGAGCAATTAGTCAATTTGTGTTTTCATACTTAAAGCAATCCAGGAATAAGGGGTAACGTCTGTTACCCCTTGATATTTCGGATCGCGAACAAATAAATGTTCTGAAGCCCCCAAAGCGGTATTTGGATAAACCGTTGTATACCCGGGTTTTCCCTGATTTTAATTTTTTGATATAAGGCAGCAATTATATTGATGTTATGCCAGTCTCATTGGTTATAATTCCCCCGAATGGGCAATTCTTTCCCTGAGATTTCTTCCCGGGATAATTACCTGATAGTATATATTCCTTTCAAACGCAGCGTGAGCGCGAGCTAATTTCATTATTGATCAACTGATAAAAACGGCAGATAATTTGGAATACCTCCAGTGATCATATTTTTGATCCGTACTCTATTTACCCTAAGAAGATTTAATATTATCAGCGATGTTCTCTATACGCTTTAACTATCGGAAATCAGCATATGAAGCCCTCATCCGCGTGGTGAAGGACAAAGGTAGCAGGAAAGAATACCGGATAACAGTGATGAATGGTGAACTTGAAATGTTATTGTACGGTCACCATGTGCTAACGGAAGAAGATGGCAAGCTGGATTTCTCCAATCACGGAATACCTCAGCAGGTTGCAGAATTACGGACGATCATTGCGGAAGCTTTCGAGGCATATCAGACGGAAGAATTGGCGAACGCAAACTGATTAGTCAGGCGATTCCTTTGACAGGGAAATAGCAGGAGAATGAACTTCCTTCGCCTTCTTTACTTTCGACTTTTATAAAGCCGTTATGCGCATCCATGATCTTCTGACAAATGGCGAGGCCGATGCCGGAGCCACGGAAACGATCGGGATGAAGTTTAGTGAATGTGTGGAAGATCTGCTGTTTTTCGCTATCGGCAAATCCGATCCCGTTGTCAGTAAATGTAACGCGGTGAAATCTTCTGATATCGTCCTGTTTGCTTGAATACGTTTCTTCAACGATCTCTGCATTGATCTTGATCAGCGGCTCGCTGCCTGTATTCTGGAATTTGATTGCGTTATCCAGTAAATGAAAAAACAAATAGCCAAGCATTTCCCTGTTGCCATATATCACAGGTAGATTTCCTGATACGATCATCGCATTCTTTTCTTTTATCTTCGGACCAAGCTTCGCATCTTCAGACATCGATCGCAATACTTCTTCGAGATCGACTTCCTCTGCTTTTACCATCACACTGTTGATCTCGGATAAAGAAAGAATATCATCCAGTAAAAGATTGATCCGGTTCAACGAAGATTGCATCTTCCGCAATTTGGCTTTACTGTTATTGGAGAGGGAAGGACCATCTGTTCTGGCAAGTTGTTCAAGTCCTGTGTAGATCATCTTCACCGGTTCTTTCAGATTGGTACTGGTGATATAGGTAAAGGTTGAAAGGTCGGCAGACATTCTTTCCAACTGACGGTATTTTGTTTCGAGTTCATCATTTAACCGCTGCAGCTGTTGTTCTGCTTTGATGCGATGGGAAACATCATGCATGATGTTCATCACGCCGAGTACAACTCCGTCATCATTTTTCAAAGGCAGAAAATGATTTTCATGATGGTGACGATTGTATGTATTGCGTTGTACCGGAAGAAAACTTTTCCATCCGTTAAAAGCCTGGACGATGGCGTTCATTGTTTCCCGGTCTTTTGATAATTGAGGAAAAAGATCCAGCAGCAATTGATTCATAGCAGACTCTTTGGAGATGCCGGTGATATCGGCCGTCGTTTTATTCCATGCAATGATCCTCCAGCTTGTATCGATCGCCAGCACCCTGTCGATGGTGGCGTCAGTAAGCATTTCAGAAAGGTTTTTTTGCGCTAAAACGATTGAATCTTGCATATACATGTAAAAAATTACAGACTTCTTCTGCAAGAATACCGCCAAATGCCGGACTGAGTTTTCCTTTCCGGCGGAATTCCATTCCTGCTAGGAGTATCTGCTTATTTTATTATCTGCCCAACGGGATCGCGGGCTTTTTCTTTGCAGAAACGTCCGTGGTCCATGCTCTGTTGTCCGCCTTTTCCTTTTCTTCTACCTTTGCCGGATGGATTATTTCAAAAGGCTTTCCGCATTGTTGAGGACGGAAGAGCAGGCCGATCGTTTGGCTTACAAGCAATTGACAGAATCGAGTTCACTGGCGGCGAGACGGGCAAACGGACTTAGCTGGTATCCGATCGTGATCAGGGATACCGAAATGGGAGCGGGTGATTACCTGACCGTTGAGCTGGAGCGGACAAATCATCACGAAGTGGCGCATCTTTTCCGGTTTGGCGCATCTGCTGAGATATTTTCAAACCGTGATCCGAAGGAAAACAGGGCAGAAGGGGTGATCACTTACCAGGGCGCCAATAAAATGAAGATCTCGCTGCGCACGGATGAATTACCTGAATGGTCACGCGATGGTCAGCTCGGCGTAAATCTTCTCTTCGATGATAACAGTTATGATGAAATGCGGAACGCCATCCGCCAGGCGGAGATCCGGATGGATAAGCATGATGATGATCTGCTCATCCGCATCCTGACCGGCGATAAACAACCGACCTTTAATACAGGAGATCTCTCTTTCGATGCCGGCAAACTGAATCCTTCGCAAACCGAAGCCATACGCAAAATACTTACTGCCAACGAACTGGCAATTGTACATGGTCCTCCCGGAACGGGAAAGACCACTACGCTGGTTGAAGGGATCAAAGCCTTGTACCGTCAGACAGATAAGCAATTACTGGTAGTGGCGCCAAGCAATGCGGCGGTTGATCTGTTGAGTGACAAGCTCTCCGATGCGGGGATGAATGTTGTCCGCGTGGGAAATCCAGCCCGCGTGTCCGAAAAGCTTTTTTCTCTCACACTTGATCATAAAATGGCGGAGCACAGCCAGATGAAGCAGGTGAAAAAGCTGAAGAAGAGGGCAAATGAATTCAGGGAAATGGCTTATAAATACAAACGTCATTTTGGAAAGGCGGAAAGAGATCAGCGGAAAAGCCTGTTTGAAGAAGCACGGAATATCCTGAAAGAAGCAGGTAATACAGAGCAATACATATTAGATGATCTGCTCTCCAGGGCGCAGGTGATCACGGCAACACTTGTCGGCGCAAATCATTATACCATCCGCGACCGCCGGTTTGAAACAGTAGTTGTGGATGAAGCCGGTCAGGCGCTTGAACCCGCTTGCTGGATCCCTGCATTAAAAGCAAAGAAGCTGGTGATGGCGGGTGATCATCATCAGCTCGCACCAACAGTGAAATCCGAACAGGCCGCAAAAGACGGCCTGAGCCTGACATTAATGGAAAAGAATGTACAACTGCACCCTGAAGCTGTTGCCCTGCTGGAAGAACAATACCGGATGAACGAGGCTATCATGGGTTATTCTTCGTCTGTGTTTTACAAAAGCAGGCTAACCGCTCATGAGTCGGTGGCAGATCATGTGTTGTTCGAATCTGACAATCCGCTGGTGTTCATTGATACGGCCGGCTGCGGTTTTGAAGAGAAAGTTGAAGGCACAAGTACATATAATCCCGAAGAGGCGGCATTTGTATTCACCCACTTAAGGCAGATGCTGCCCTTGCTTGAGCAGCACTATACAAAGGATAATTTCCCATCCATCGGGATCATTTCTCCCTATAAACAACAAGTGGATCTGCTAAAGTCATTGTTGATGCAATCACCTGATCTGCTGGCATATGGCGATCGCATTACCGTGAATACCATCGATAGTTTCCAGGGGCAGGAACGGGATATGATCTACATAAGCATGACAAGAAGCAACCCCGAAAACAGGATCGGGTTCCTTTCTGATATCCGCCGCATGAACGTAGCCATGACAAGAGCCAGGAAAAAACTGGTGGTGATCGGTGATAGCGGTACGCTGGCAAGACTGCCTTTCTACGCCGATTTTATCACTTATGCGGAAAGGCTGAACGCCTATGAGAGTGCTTGGGGGTACATGAGTCTTTAAATTAAAAGTCAAAAATAAAAAGTAAAAACCTGGTCGTTTAGAGTAGAAAAATTCAGCTATAAACGACCAGGTTTTTACTTTTTACTTTTGACTTTTTAATTCGCAGGATTTGTGGATAAAATAAAACCCGGCCGGTGATTAATTTTCGGTGAAGTAGTCCCAAAAAATTTAGAATAGTAATATTTTTGCGGCATCAAACAAGCGCTCCCATGTTTAGTGATTTGTCCACCCTCCAGCCTACCAAAAGATTTTCCAACCGGGTTGAAAACTATGTTCGCTACAGGCCATCATACCCTGCCGGAATCGTTCCTTTTCTTGAATCAAAACTGGGATTGAGCAAAGAGCATCGCATTGTTGATGTGGGTTGCGGCACCGGTCTGTTTGCTGAGATCTTACTGAAGCAGGGTTATAATGTAACCGGCATAGAGCCTAATGAAGAAATGCGTGCAGCAGGTGATAAGCGCTTGAGCATTTATCCTGGGTTTACCAGCCGCCGCCATCGCGCAGAGCAAACGGGTCTTCGTCATGAAAGCGTTGACCTGATCACTGTGGCACAAGCATTCCACTGGATGGACCAGGAAAAAACAAAAAAGGAATTTGAACGCATCCTGAAGCCAGGTGGTCATATTGTACTTGCATGGAATCTTAAACTCAAGAGTTCTCCCTTCCTTGAATCATATCATAAGCTTAAGGAAGAGTTTGCCATAGAACCTCAGCTGATCGATAAACTTTCTGACGAAGAGATCTCAGATTTCTTCGAACCACGCCAAATGAACATCGATCATTTTGAGAATATACAAATGCTGGACTTTGATTCATTAAAAGGTCAGCTCCTCTCATCTTCCTATATCCCTCTTCCTGATCATGAATCTTACGATGCAATGATCTCAAGACTCATTCAATTATTTGTAGCGCATAATGAGAATGGGTTTGTGAAGATGGAGCATGAGACGAGGTTGTACTGGGTGTAGGTAAGAGGAAGGTTCCAGAGGTTTCATAGGTTTAAGAGGTTCCATAGGTTGGCATCCTTCGTAATAAAACTTTAAAATATTATATAGAGGTTTAAGAAGTTAAAAACTTTTTAAACCTTTTTCTTTAACCATAGGCTGTTTCAATTATAAAGACTGCCAACCTATGGAACCTCTTAAACCTATGAAACCTCTGGAACCTTTTCTTACGTTGCCGGCACACCAGCCGCTTTTACAATCGTCAGCGAATCAAAATCCTTCAACATCACAGCCTGTGATTCCGATTCCCCGATCATGAACCATTTTTCCAGTATGCTTGTGTAAAGCGAGCGGAAATCGTGCTGCATATCAATGTTGTCTTTTACATTGGCGTTGGACGGCATGGTAGGATTTGTTCCGAGAATGCCGGGGTCAACGCCATTGCCGAAAAGAAAGACAGGTGCAGCAGATCCATGATCGGTGCCACCACTTGCATTTGATTTGATGCGTCGTCCAAACTCAGAGAATGTCATACCCAACACACGATCGCCTACTCCCAGCTCATTGATATCTGTCATGAATACATTTATTGCTTCCGACAAACGCTCGAGCAGCTTTGCGTGTGTGCCAACGGTCGTGTCGGTTCCGTCCGTTTGTTTGGAATGCGTATCAAACCCGCCCATGTTCACCATGTACACTTTTGTTTTAAGCCCGCCGGCAATCAGCCGGGCAACGATCTTCAATTGATCGGCCAGTTGATTTTTTCCCTGTGCGGGATAAAGTGAAGATTGCGTTTTGATTTTTTGCGCCGCATTCTTTATGACGTTCGAATATTTATCAGTGATCACAGAAAGTTGTCTTATATAAGCGAGCTGATCGCCCGCGCGTGTATCTGAATCCGCAACGGGTAATTTATCATTCAACAGTGCATAAAAGCTGGATGGATTGGTGATCGCCATTCCCATGGAATTGACAGGTCCCTGCAATGCGGGTGAGAGGATGCCGCCAACCTGTATCGCCAGCGGATCAGTCATGTTGCTGTTTGGATAATTCGTGGGAAAGCCCGGATATTCTTTATCCAGGTAGCGTCCGGCCCAGCCGGTCTCCACGATCTTATCCGAATCAGATCCGCTCAGCCAGATATCCGTTGCCCTGAAATGAGAAAAGTTTGGGTTTGGATAACCAACAGCCTGAACGATCTTGATCTTTCCGTCATTGAACATATTCTGCATCGCTGTCATCGCAGGGTTCAGGCCCGTATGATCAAAGCCATTTAACCGTAGGATCTTTTCCTGCGGAATGGCAATGTTGGTACGCGCTGCCCGGTACAGATCATACTGATCGATCGGTATGACCGTATTCAATCCATCATTCCCACCGTTTAGTTGTATCAGCACCAGCACACGGTCATTGTCATTCGAAGCGCCGATGCCCTGCATCAATGGCGATTGTGCCCAGGCGCTGAGTGACCAGCCGTCCAGGAAAGCTGGCAGCGTTACCGCAGGTATTGTCCGTTTGAAAAAATCTCTTCTTTTCATGTTCGGATTTTTATTACAACGCAGGCATCAGCAAAGCTGGTACTCCGGTCTGTTCATTAAATATTTATAAAGGGCTTTCAGTTTCTTTACCAATTGATCCGTGTTTTTCTTATCTCCCGGGTTTGAAAGATAGTTGTTCCAGCTATCCGTCCAGTAATGATCTGATTGCATACCGGTCAGTCCTGATAGCAGGATACTGCTTTTGATAAACGCTTTGTCTGCAGCAGGAAGATCCATGTTATACAGTCTTGATACAGCATCATTGATCAGCTGATCAGGGTTGGAAGGATCAGAAAGTGTTTTTGTGAATGCGATCGTATCAATGATCACTTTGATATTGTTTCTTGCTATTCCATTGCTGACCATCCGGTCCGTGTAAATATTCCTTCTTGGTAGCGTATCAGAGCTGATCCAAAGTTTATCATACTGCGGATCCTGGTAATATGCCTGCCAGCCCGCGACATTGGGCGGATCACCAATATCCTGCTGCATGGAAGCGGACTGACCTCTCAACTGATCCCAGAGATTATATAGATCTACATAGTTGCCTGCATCCGGAAAATGAATATCATATTCGCGGCAAAGACCCACCGTAAAATCAACGGGGCTTTTTATCATTGAATTAAAATTAGCCGGATCAAAAAAATGTTTGCTGCTGAACAACATTTCCAAAACAGGTTTTATCTCATAATCTTTTTTACGGAATAAAGCCGCCATCGGTTCGATCACGTTCTTTTCTGTGGTGGCGTCAATACTATGATATACAAAAAAGCGATAGAGTTTTCTGCAGATGAATTTCGACACTTCCTGCTGCTCAAGAAGCATGGCAATGAGTTCGTCTGTTTCCTGTGCTCCTTCCGGACCTTTCTTTCCTTTGATCACGGTGTTATTATAAAAAGAAGAGAATTCTTTGTCTGCTTCATCATGTCTTGAAGGATCAAAGCTTGATTCAAATTTTTTATCGTCCAGTTTATAGCCCGTCAGGATACGTGCTGCAGCTTTCACATCATTTTCGGTGTAATGTGAATCCGGACCTTTGCCGATGGTAAACAGTTCCTGTAATTCGCGGCCATAATTTTCATCAGGGGCTTTTTTTGTATTGACAAAACCGTTGAGATATCTTAGCATTGCCGGATCGATGGTCACTTCTTTCACCAGGGTCTTAAAATTCCCCAGCGCATGTTTGCGGAGCATTTGATTATGCTGATAGAGATATCTTGCGTTGTCGACAACATTCGCTTCAGTGGCAAAATGATTATGCCAGAACAACACCATTTTTTCCCGCAATGTTGGTTGCTGATCCAGCATCAGGCCAAACCACCAGTTTCTGAACGAGCTTTTTCTGTGGCTATTGATCCTTCCTTTATATATAATTGAATTGACCCAGGTAGCCCCTGCTGCTATTTCTTCATCAAAAAAATAATTATCATCCTGTTTTTTACTGTCAGGATCATTGTAATTATTCACTGGTGGTGCAGGCAGATCGTCTTCTGCAAAAACCAGTTCATGAACAATTTTCCTGAGCTTTTTTCCTTTAAAATGTTCCAGGTCTTTCGGACTGGCGCCAAACATCGTGCGTTTTAGCAGGTGAGTCAGTTGTGCCGTGGTCAATTTCCCTTTCATGGCATTCATACCACTGCTGACTACCGGCACATCAGCCTCATAATTCCAGGCCATGTCCCTTTCTTTACGAACCGAAGCAAAAAATGATCGTCTATCCATAACAAATGGATTAAAAGATGAAGACAGAAAAAAAGGTGCCACTTTGTGGCTGGAGAGTAAATTAGGAAAGTTTTGCGTTAACTGACAGTTAAAGGACGATGTTCGATGATCGAACATCGTGTTAGTCGAAAATATTCATAAAAAAGAAGCCGTCCTTGACGAGACGGCTTCTTTTGATCGTTCAGTATCTGTCTGCGAAGTTCGGTCATCGAACATCGATCATCGAACTTCGAATGCTCACTTCACTGGCGGTTCCCCGTCCGGTCGCACAATAAACCTCAACGTCTGATCTCTTGTAAAGTAAGAACCGCTCCAATTGTAGAGGGTGCGGATCTTGTTGCGGTAGTTCACGAGGGAGATGAGGTGAATAAAGAGCCACATCAGCCAGGCGATAAAACCTTTGAAGTGAAGTTTGGGTTTGGGTAGATCGGCAACGGCTTTGTTCCAGCCGATGATCGCCATTGTGCCTTTATCGTGGTAAGCGAAAGGCGTAACGGTCTGCCCTTTCACCATTGCTGCAAAATTCTTTGCAAGACGTTTGCCCTGTTGTATCGCCACCTGTGCTACCTGCGGGTGGCCATTGGGAAAATGTTTATCCGAAGTTTGCAGACAGCAATCACCGATCGAATAGACATTGCTCAATCCCATCACCTTATTGGTTTCGTCAACAATCATTCTTCTGCCACGGCCATACGATTCAGCGGGGATGCCTTCAAAGACGGAACCAGTGACGCCAGCGGCCCATACCACCGTTTTTGTTTCGATCCGTTCCCCGTTTGCAAATGTCACCACATCATCTGCATAATCCTTTACCTGGTGATTGAGTTTTACTTCAACACCCATTTTTGTCAGGGCATCCAGTGTATCCGCCTGTGATTTTTCACTCATCGGCGCAAGCAGTTTAGGGCCACCATCAACAAGGTAAATATGTGATTCGAATCCTTTCCCAACTAGTTCAGGGTAGTCGCGCGGGATCACTTTCTTTTTCATTTCCGCAAGTACGCCTGACACTTCCACGCCGGTCGGTCCACCGCCTGCCACTACGATCGTGAGCAGTTTTTTTCTTTCCATCGGATCAGTGGTGCGGGTTGCCTGTTCCATTCTTTGCAGAAAGTAATTCCTTAACTCAAGCGCATCATTCAATGTTTTCATCGGCAGCGCATGCTTTTTCACGTTCTCCATACCAAAGAAATTCGTTTCCGCGCCGGTTGCAAAAACAAGGTAGTCATACTTTAATTCACCATTTGAAAGAATGATCTTATTTTCCGCGGCGATCACCTGTTTGAGTTCGCCCATGCGGAACTGTATGTTTTTCTTTCCTCTCAGGAACCTTCGGAAAGGATAAGCGATGCTTGATGTTTCGAGATAGCTTGTAGCTACCTGGTAGAGCAAGGGAGGAAAAAAGTTGTAGTTGTTGCGATCTACCAGCGTAACAGTGAAGTCGTTGTTGTTGGCCAGGTGTTTTGCCAGATTGATACCAGCAAAACCGCCACCGATGATAACAATATGCTGCATATAAAAAACTTTAGATGAAGCTACAGCTATTACCAGCCGTAGCTTCAGCGAAGGATGACGCAAAATTAGTTGATTCACCAGGTTTGATCAGCATTTTCCCATTTATTTTCATATTTCGAAAATGAAGAAATGCCGGTCAACATGCTGCAAATTCGCCATTACCTTGTTATAGGAAGATAGCTGAATGTGCGTGGTAGTTCTACAATTCTCCTGCCAGTTAAAACGGGATAAACCTTTCTTGTAAAAACAATTTCCGAAGAACATTTGTTCTCCCTGTTTTTCTTCCGCCCTCAGGCTTGCCCTTTAATTCTGCCGGTAAGGCAGGAAGAAAGGGAAGAAAGAAACAGATTAGTGATCTGGTCACTGCACAGTGTGAAATGCTGATGGTAATATTTTACTGAGGATTTTCATCCTGTTTATACAACGGAAGATTTGCCAGCCCATCAGCCAGTTGCTCATCTTTCATAATAATTCCGCGGCTGTCTGCTTCCTGTTTAATGTGAAGGATATCCTTTTCGATCTCTGGGAGAGAAATAGCTTTATTTCGTTTTTCCTGTGGAGGATTCAACTTCTCCGATCTTTCAAATTCTAGAACGGAAGCGAGGATGTCTTTGGGAAGGTCCGCTTCCGCTTTATAAGCAAGCTGTATGAACTGGCGGGCAAAAAAGCTATCCACCTGTATACGCCTTTTAGAAAGATGCGCAAACCGGCCGAGCAAGCTGCAGATCGTATTGCGGTCCTCGGGAGTCAGCTCCTTTGCAAACTCATATTCTTCGATCTTCTTCAGGTTCAGCAATACCGGTTCAAGAGCATCTATGGAAATAACGTAAACTGTATAGTCGGCAAATTTGTAAACAAAGTGGGAAAGCGCCGACAATGTCGTCGCTGGTACCACAAAATAGATCTCCGGTTTCACGGAAGCCTGTCTCGCATATTTGTGCGCTCTTTCTGCCTGGTCTTTCAGGTATGTGGGAAAATTGCTGGCATCATCACCCGCGGGGCTTTTCGCGTCAAGCACAACGAATTCTTCGCAGATAGAAAGTGTATTGTCCGGCGTACCGCGAAATGGTGCAGTCTCCACATAATCGATGGTATGACGCTGGCAGATGGATTTAATGATTGATCTTACCTGTTGCTCATGCGCACTCCAGGTTTCTTTCAATTGCTGCAGCCGTTCTATGGACGCAAGATTGCGTTGTTCAAGTTCAATGCTGCGTTCGTCGCGGACCCGGTTCTCTATCCGGGTAAGTGAATCAAGTGCGAGGGTATGGTCCTGTTGTCTTGATCTTTCATTGGCAAGAAGAACGGTATGCTGTTGCTGCAGCTGATCAAATTCACGCTGCAACTGAAAGTATTTTTCCTTCCATTGTGCAGACTCTTGTGTCAGCTCATCTTTCCGGGCCGAGTTGGATAAAGCCTGTTGTTTCTGCCACTGCAATTCAGTTTGCAAGAGCTGGAATTTTTTATCCTGTTCTCGGGTAAGGGTCTCAGCCGATGTCAGTTCGCGTTCGGCGAGCACCAGCCTTGCCGTAATGCGTTTCCAGCTGAACAGACGTTCCCAAAACCCGGTTGTGCGGATCGTTTCCAGTAAATGTTTGAGATGATCAAATTGTGCCATGACATCCCGAAGATACTAAAAAAATTAGTATGCTGAACTGCGCTGCTGCGTCAAAGGAACAACTAACAGGCAGCAACGATTGTTTGATATCGATCAGGAGCAGTATACATGTCCTGTTGCTAAAGACTGATTGACCATTTTCGGCCTCTTTTTATCATGCTTACCACAATCTCTGGCCCCGTGTTTGCTCAAGGGGCAACGGGTTGTCCGGCAGCATTGTCTAACTGCCTTGAGGTCACTTCTTCATAATATCACCCGGACCACCGGGATTGGTTAAACGTCAGTGTATATCGCTGAAATGTTTATGGAGTTCTTAACCCACGTTATTTAAATCTGTTGATGGAAATCTTCGTAAACACGGAACGTTGACTCATATTCATGGGTAGCTTAACCTCCAAAATCATTACTGCTTCGGAAAGTAGCTGAAAACGACCAGCTCTGTATTCCGGTGTTCTGTTGAGTATTGAACAAAAGGGCCATGCTTACCATGACTTCTTTGGAATATCAATCAATCTGCTGCAAGTTGAGTTAGTGAGCTGCTACTTTGTTCGTTCTTACCGTCTTCCCGCCTTACCGGTTTAATTTTTACCGGTAAGGCGGGAAGACGGGAAAGAAGTCTGAAGAAAGCAATCTTGTCTTCAGTTAATATGTAAAAATGCCAATACATGACGAGGTTAACCAAACGGAAATAGAGCAATGAAATGGTCGACAAGATGAAGGACCTTCTGCCAAAAGGGAGGAAATAGGTCATCGGCCAGCGAACTGCCTGGGATTATAACCAGCAAGTTGGGTTAACTGATTGCCTGGCTCATTTTTCTGAGCCGGCTGATCTGTTAAGGGCATTATTGCGGGATTGCAAACTGCTTGCTGGTTTCGATAGTTACGACATTCTCTGAAGTTTCTGATAGTGGTTTGACGAATTATCCGCCTCCTTATCAGTGTCAGGAGCGGTTTGGGATTGATTATATCAGGGAAATCCCTGATTTTCTGTCAGGTATTTTTTAAAGCATATGGCTATCACTATTTTTATCGCGGATAAACAATTTACATATAATGGACGACAGGATTAAGGTATTTCATCTTGAGGACTATAAGATCATGCGCGACGGTATCAAATTTCTCCTATCACAGGATCCCGGGATCGTAGTGGTGGGCGAAGCGAGAAAGGGGGAGGAACTGATCGAAAAGCTGCCGGAAACAAGCGTCGATGTATTGTTGCTTGATATTTACCTGGACGGAATGGAGGACCAGTCTCCGCTAGATGGGTTCAGCATTTGTGAATATGTTCATCAGCATTATCCTTCCATTAAAATCGTAGCCCACTCCGTTTATTATGATGCCGACAGGGTTGCCCGGATCATGAATGCCGGCGCAACAGGTTTTGTCTCCAAAAAAGCTGGCTATGAAGAATTAATCGAAGCGATTAAATCAGTACACGCAGGGAAAAAGTATATTTGTAAGGAAACCTCCAAGAAACTTAAAAACATCAACGAATTCCTGGAAGGCATTGTGGACACATTGCGTGGTGAAAAAGATTTCTTTTCCCAACGTGAGAAGGATGTGCTGGACCTGCTTGGCAAGGGCTTTTCTACAAAGAATATTGCACAGCAGCTTTTCATTACAGAGAAGACAGTTGAATCGCACCGCAAGAACATGATTGAAAAAGCCAAGGTCAAGAATACGGCAGAATTGATCGCGTTCGCTTCCGCCAGGGGTTTTTTAAAGCGTTAAGGCATGATGGCTCATTACACCATTCCCCAAATCGGCGAATTATCAAGGGAAGGCGTTTTCATACTCGACTCAAGAAAAGAATCATTCATTTATCTTAATCAGCCTTTCGCTGATATTTTCGGTATTCCGGCCCATGACCTGATGAACGATTCCCGCCTTATCGTTCCCTTCCTGCATGCAGAGGACAGCGGCTATCTGTTGCATTGCTACCGGCAATTGCAGAAAGACCAATCGATAGAGGTTGAGTTCCGCCTTGGTTTTCCCGACAGATCCGTCCGCCATCTTTGTCTGAATGCCTATCGCGCAGATGAAACCGGCATCGTCACCGGGTTTCTGAAAGATATCACCCGGAATAAACAACACGAAGACTATATCGTCAACTACGGAGCAAAAAAAGATACCATGCTCGACATGATGACGCATAATCTTTCAGGCCCGCTTCACCTTACCAAAAATCTTCTCCGCTGGATGCAGGAAACATATACCGGCGAAGATGCCGCTGATATACAAAAGCAACTGCGCTTTATCCAGGATAATACACAACAGTGCCTCGATATCATCAACGATTTTCTGAAGGAAGAACATCTTGAATCAGAACGCATCTATGTAAAGAAAACGCGTTTTGATGTGCTCGAACGGATCATTGTGACGGTGGACAAACTGATCGAAACAAACAAAGACAAACGGTTCCGTCTGATCACCGATCTGCAGAACCTGAATATCACCACGGACAGTGTGAAGTTTTTTCAGATCATCCACAACCTGGTGTCCAACGCCATCAAATTCACCCGTGAGAACGGCGAGATCGACATTATTGTGGAAGAAACACCTGATACCTTCCGTATACATGTGCGCGATAACGGGATCGGCATCCCCGCAGACCTTCAGCCACCTCTCTTCGACAAGCGCACCGCCGCACGCCGTGAGGGTTTAAAAAACGAGTTTTCCACAGGCCTCGGCCTCTCAATTGTAAAAACACTGGTAGAACTCCTCGACGGGAAGATCTGGTTCACCTCTGATGAAAAAACCGGCAGCACCTTTTCGATTGAGCTGCCGAAGGAGTGAGTGAGGGGGTAGCTGTCATTTAGTTAGACAGGTTATGCTCGTTGTTTGATGTTCGATGTTCGATGATCGATCGTCGATGATCGGCTTTAATCCGGACTGACATTATTAAAGAGACCCCCGTTATTGGGAGGTCTCTTTTTATTATAAAACCGCTGACCAAAGGCGACCATCGACGATCGATCATCGAACATCGATCATCGCTCCCTCCCGGGCATCATGTTTGATACCAATTCCCCAAACCCCTTCAATCAAAAAAACAAACCTATGTCAACGCAAAAGAAATTTCCGGCAGACAAGAACGAGTATGAGGGCAAGAAAGATGAATACGGCGGCACCATGACCGGCACGGGATATGGGCGGCAGGCAGAAGAGAAAAAAGAAACAGAGAAAGAGATCAACAAAAGGGTTGAAAAAGAGAAAAGTGATGAGATGGGTGATAATGGGTATGAAGACAGCGCCGGCACAAAAGGCTTTAATGAAGGGCAGGGGCAGGGTAGTGGAATTGATAATAAGAACAGGAACAAAGAAGACTGATATTCCCTATAGCTAATTCAAACAGTTCGTATGATACAGAGATTAAAAGAAGCTCCGTCTTCGATAGCCGCATTCCGCGCCAGCGGAGAAGTAACAAAAGATGATTTTGATAAAGTGGTGATTCCCGTGGTAAATGATGTGGTGGAAAAAACCGGTGAACTTAACTATCTGATGGTGATCGATACGCCACTAAAGAACTTCACTGCCGGCGCATGGTGGAAAGATGCATTGATGGGACTAAAGAAGATAACAAAATGGCGCCGCGCGGCAATCATCACCGATTCCGATGGAGTTAAGAAGTTCACCGATCTTTTTAGCATAGTGGTTCCGGGAGAATTCAAAGGATTCAAACCGGATCAATTGAATGAAGCGATCAACTGGGTCGCATCGGCATAAGCATTTTTTGCCGCAGTTTTAATAATATGAGGAATTACGCCAACATAATTCTTGTCTGAAAAATTTAAAACAGCTTTGAACTATAGTGGCATCCGGTTTGAATAAATGGTATCAGGCCGTCCTTACACTGGCTTTTAGGATAGGGAACTGGGAGCCCGGGATCAGGCCTGTTTGGAATCCCTTCAACATAAATCAGTAAGCGGTCCGTGCAGCAATGCAGGGACCGCTTATTTTAGGAAAGTCACTACACCGCTTGTACTATTGCCTGAGTACTTTGGGCAATACGGGGTAAGACAAATTTCAGGATCGCTCAATTAACGATCATCGTCCTGGTTTGCGTTGTCTGCGCGCTGAAATAACCAAGTGCACCACCTTTGAGATTTGAAACCGGGTTGGAAGGCGTTGCCTGACCGCTTTCACCAGTCGCGCTGCGATCAAGACTGAACCAGTATTTGTAAACGTTTGCGTCAATACAGAACATGTCAATGCGGAGCTCATCACCGGTCTTGATCTTCTGATCTTCATTGTCGTCATCTTCCGGAAAGTAAAATAACTTGTTGTTCACATAGTTTCCATCAGTGTACTCGTCATCCTGATAAAAGATCGTTGGCTCTTTTTTTCCGTTGATATATTGAACAAACCGGTAATACTGTCCACGGCCCGGCGGGTCCTGGTATTCTGTGTTTGCAGTTCTTCGGTTCTCTCCGAATAGAAATTCATCCGTTACATATAATGTATCGAAATTCACTTTCTGCGGCATGGTGGATTGCGCTGTAAATGTTTGTCCGCCGATCTTCACGGTAAGCAGGTAAGTTTTGCCACTTACGCCTTTCATCCCCGGCGCAGTGTAGATCCCGGGTGATGATTCTGTAAGTGTTGTGATGGTGCCACCGGCTTCGCTCAATTCAACAGTGGCATTGCTGACAGTTGACAGACTGTTATCATCATTAAAATTCTTCGTCTGGCTTATCGTAACGCGGGCGTCTGTCTGATCGGTGATCACACCTTCCACCACATATCTTTTTTCCGCTTCATTCAGGTTCAGATCGATCACTTTTTCGCAGGAGCTCAGCATTAATGTGGCTGATAGCAGAGCGATCGCACGTAATGATGTTTGATATATTGATTGATTGTTTGTCATGGTCAGATCAGAATTTAAAGTTGTAGGAAACAGACGGAATGAATTTGAAAAGCGCGTATTGTACCGCTTCGGTTTTGTTCGGGTCATCTGCATTGTCCCTGAAGTTGATCGTGTATGCATTTTCATGTCCGTACGCATTATAAAGGCTGAAGCTGAGTTCAGATGACCAGCGTTTTTTCTGTTTCAGGATGCAGGTGGCACCCAGATCGAGGCGGTGATAATCCGGCATTCTGTAGCCATTTCTTTGTGTATAATAATAAACCGTGCTTCCGTCGATGCTGTACTTTCCGGCGGGAAATGTAACCGCATCTCCTGTATAATAAACCCAGGCTGCGGAAAACGTCCATTTCCGGTTGAGCTGATAAGAACCGACCAGTGAGATGTCATGCGTGCGGTCCTGCCGGGCATTATACCATTGATCATTATTGATCCCATTGATCTTTCTTTCGGTTTTTGAAAGTGTATAGCTCACCCACCCGGTGAATTTGCCGGCTTTTTTCTTCAGGTGGAATTCGATGCCGTATGCGCGGCCTTTACCAAATAACAACTCAGATTCGATCGCGTCACTGTTGGCAAAGATGTTTGCACCATCGCGGTAATCGATCTGGTTTTGCATCCACTTATAATATGTTTCAACACTAAGTTCAAAGCTGTTACCGAACAGGTTGCGATAATAGCCGAGGGAGACCTGATCGGCCACTTCAGGTTTGATCAGGTTGGTATTGGCGATCCATTTATCAGTCGGGTTGGATGAGGTGGAATTCGATACAAGGTGCATATTCTGTACGTTCCGCACATAGGATGCCTTTAACGATGTTTGCGTATTGAAGCTATAGCTCGCCGCAACTCTCGGTTCGAGATTCGCGTACGTCTTTACAAACTCACCTCTGCCGTAGCTTAATGTATCGATCACTTTCCCATCAGCATCGATGTTATAAAAATCGCCTTTGCCCAGGATGCTGAATGTAGAGGCGCGAAGACCATAGGTCAGGTTTACTTTCTCGGAGGCCTTCCATGTATCGCTGATAAAGGCTGCGTTTTCCCATGAAAATCTTTTCTGAAGTGCTGCATCGTTTACGCTTTGTGATTGATACGCCTTGATCTCGCCGGGAGTGATAGTATGATAGATGCTGTTAAGTCCGAATCGAATATTATGGCGCGAACCTGCATACCATTGAAACTCCTGTTTCAGGTTCCAGTCCTGGATCTTTGACAGGATATCAAAATCATCGCCGCCACTGTTGATGGAGATCTTGTAATTGTAATTGCTGAAGATCGCGGATGTGTTGGAGAATAACTTACTATTATAAATATGATTCCAGCGAAGAGTGGCTGTTGTATTTCCCCAGTCAATGCCAAAAGTTTCGCCTACACCCAATACATCTTTTCCAAAATACCCCGAAAGATATAAGCGGTCTTTTTCACCAAGCTGATAGTTCAGCTTTGCATTCAGATCATAGAAATAAAGCGTGTTGCTGTTGACCGCAGAGTCGCTCGAGAGCTTAAGGAATGCATCCACGTATGTTCTTCTGCCGGTAACAAGGAATGATGATTTATCTTTCTGTATCGGTCCTTCCACATTGAGTTTTGCAGAGATCAGGCCGAGACCGCCACTCACGTTATAATCCTGGTTATTGCCATCATTCATCTTTATATCAAGAACGGAAGACAGCCTGCCGCCATATTGCGCCGGCATACCGCCTTTATACACGGTAATGTCTTTGATCGCATCTGAGTTGAATGTGGAGAAGAAACCGAGGAGGTGAGAGGCATTGTATACCGGCGCTTCATCCAGCAGGATCAGGTTCTGGTCACCGGCTCCGCCACGGACAAAGAACCCGCTGTTGCCATCCCCCGCAGATTTGATACCGGGTAATAACTGGATTGTCTTGAGAATATCCCGTTCGCCAAACAATACAGGAATATTCCTGATCTCTTTGGTGGATACTCTTTCTATACCCATTTGCGGACTGCTGATGCTTCGTCCTTTCGATTGTGCGGTGACAATGACGCCTTCCAGGTTTTTGACTTCATCATCCAGTTGGATATTCAGCGTAATGTCTTTGTCGAGTGTGATCTCCTGCGACTGGTTCTGCAGCCCGACCGCACTGAATTCAACAGTATAGGTTCCTTTCTCCAGGGTGAGGGAATAGAAGCCATATTCATTACTGACAGTGCCGTTTGTTACCTGATCACCTTTGCCTGCGCGTACACTTGCGCCGATCAGCGTTTCTCCTTTTGCCTTTGATTTCACTGTTCCGCTGATCGTAAATTTTTGTGCATGCACGGAAGCTGCACAAAAAAACAGCAAAACAACAGATAAGATTTTTTGCATAACAGGGTTGTGGTTACATGATGCTATTTGCGCCGCAAAGATATTTGTGCGCTTATGATCAATGCTGGTTAATATGTTAAAATATACGGCTGGCGATCCTGTCAGATCCGTTATAGCCGGCCGTTCAGCGTGACATTATCATAACAATGGACATTGCTATTACCCCTATGGGCTGATAAAAAATATGCGGGCAAGCGACGATGACGAATGAAGTCAAAAATAGACAAATACGGGAAGGCGGGAAGTGTATTGTGATGTATGGGGTCGGGAGATCGGTGGAAGGTGGGTTTATTCCGGTGAAAGTAGAAAAGTGGGAAAAAGGAGGTACGGCGCTTTTCTGATCATGGGGAAGTTGCACAAACCATGATCGTGCACTTCCTACCCACAATTTTAATTCAATGTCGTTTAGTTAAGCGCCTGGCGTATGGCCCCCTCTAAATCTCTCCGCCGCGGCGGAAGACTTGCCACCGCCTGCAATAAGAGAAGTCAAATTGTATTGAATATGTAGATTCCATACGATTTGACTTCCCTATTATAGTGACTGTTCTAAATCTCCCCCCTTCAGGCTAATCGTTACCCAAATCTATGAATGGCGTAAGGTTCCCGCGGATTTCGCAGATTTGTCTTTCCTGCT
>QFQQ01000066.1 GCA_003243445.1 Citrobacter freundii | reverse complement strand
TTAAGGACTGACCTCCTCCACCAGTCCTTAAGATGACGGTGACTAAAGAAATTTCTCTGCTGTAAAGATCACTCTCAACTGTAAGTGAAAACAAGAGAAAAACACAAAATCTTCTGGGAAAATAACCCGGAAAAACTGCGGAAAAAACAACCCTTTAAAAGAAGAAAAGAATTAAAGACATACAACATTATCTATAATATATCAGCACTGCACAAACAGGTCTTAACGCCACAGCAATATTGTTCAAGTTATACCTCCCCCCAAAACTATCAATCTATATACGGCGGTAAAACCACCGGACATCTACAAATAGTCAATTCTTATACAATTACCCAACTGCTACTCCTTTTCGGATATCCCATCCCTTCACTTACTCCAACTAAAGAAAAGTTAATTCAACTAAAAAATTAGTTATAATCGATTTTTCCCTTATTTTTACTTCAACAAGTATAGCCATGAAAAAAACTAAACTGCTTATTCTCCTGCTCGTATGGGTGGGGCTCCCTTCCTTTGCATTTACCCAAAACAAAGGTCAGCTGACAGGCTCACTGACAGACACATCGGGTAAAAAACCAGTCGCTTATGCAACGATAACCGTATTCGTGGCTAAAGACACATCCATTATCACCTACCGTTTAAGTGATGAACAGGGAAAATTCAAGATTCCCGGATTACCACTGAAAACAGCATTGAGAGTTGTTGTAACCGCAACAGGATATTCTGTATGGCGTAAAGAATTTACGCTTACAGAGGAAGCCGCTACCCTTGACGTCAGTACCATTAAAATGGAAAACGATGTAAAAGAAATGGAAGAAGTGCTGATGGTCGCGGAAAGGCCTCCTGTTGTATTCAGAAAGGATACCATAGAGTTCAATGCAACTGCCTTTAAAACATTGCCAACCGCATTGGTGGAAGACCTGTTAAAAAAATTCCCCGGCGTAGACGTTGATAAAGAAGGTAACATCACCGTCAACGGCAGAAAAGTAAACAAGATGCTCGTTGAAGGAAAAGAGTTCTTTGGTACGGATCCGAAAGTTGCCTCAAAGAATCTTCCGGCAAATCTTATTGACAAAGTACAGGTGACAGATGATAAGGAAGAGCTTGCCCGTAATCCGGATCTCACCGCCGGTGAAGTGGGTCAGATCATCAATCTTAAATTAAAAAAAGCAGTAAAAAAAGGATGGTTTGGCAAACTATATGCCGGCGCAGGCACGGATGACCGTTATGAAGGTGGCGGTATCGTAAATCTTTTCCGTGATACACTACAGGTGAGTTTGCTTGGATATTCTAACAACCTCAACCGTTCTGGCTTCAGTATACAGGATGTAATGAGCCTCGGTGGCTTCGGCCGCAACAACATTTCCGCTGTTGGAGTAAGCAGTGACGGCGCATTTAGCCTGAATGATATTTCATTTGGCGGATTTGGAACGGGTATACAACGTTCAACCGGCGGCGGTATCAATATGAATACGATGCTGGGTAAGAAGACACAATTCAGCCTGCAGTATTTTTATGGACAGAACAAAACAAAATCCGGACAGATCACCAATACAGATCAGTTCTTTAATGATACCACACTTACCACGCGCAGTGTCAATAACGGAGAAAGCACAGATAATTCGCATCGCTTGTCCGCCTATATCAAAACAAAACTCGATTCACTCACTACCCTTGAGTTTCGCCCATCATTCAATTTAAACAAATCCACAGCGGAAAATCTTTTACAAACTTCTTCCTTTTCCAACTTTGAACCGAAGCTCAACGAAAGTACCAATGATCAGAAAAGAAATGGGGATGCATTTGGGACCACACAGGAGATTTCGTATAACCGCCAGTTCAGGAAAAAAGGAAGATCGCTGTATGCAACGCTGAACTTTCAATACAATGATGCCAACAGCGATATGTATACGGATGCATCGAATATATTTTATAAGATCCCTTCTACCACTGAACTTCATCAGCTCCGTTCGCAGGAGCAGGGTTCATTGAACGGAAGATTTTATGTAAACTATAATGATGCGCTTTCGGCTGCATGGAATCTTCGTTTGACACAAACCACTGAATACTTCAGCAACAAAGAATATATTGATACGTACGAGTGGGATCCGCAGACAAACCAATATACCATTCCGTCTCCGGATCTTACCAATGGCCTGAAACGTACCGGCTGGAGAAACAGTACCTATGTGGGCTTCCGTTATAAGTACAAAAAATTCACCGTAACTCCCGGTCTTACCTTAAGAAACCTCAGCATCGATAATGATTTCAAAAAGAATCCATCGATCAACCAGCACTTCAATTATCTGTTGCCGGCGCTTCAGGTCGGTATCGATAAATGGAATGTCAATTATACGGTGAATGTAAGAGAGCCAAATGTAACGGATCTGCAACCCGTAGTGAATAATACAAATCCCTTGTTCCTGCAACTGGGCAATCCTTCCCTGAAGCCGGCTGTATCACATAACATCACCCTGAATTCTTTCTTCTATGATCAGAAACGTACATTGAACTATAGCTTTTATGGAAGCCTTGCCATTACCAACAATGCAACGATCCGCGCAAGGGAAGTAAATGCAGATGGTGTGCAGATCACCAGACCGATCAACGTTGATGGCGTATGGACCTCAAGCGCCAGTGCAAACATCCGGAAACAATACAAGTTCAGTAAAGTATGGAAATTCAGCCTCTCAGGTGGATTCTTTGGCAGCTATGGACAAAACCTTGTGTTTGTTAATGCCAATCGCACGACGGCAAAAAATATCAGCTTCAGCCCGAATGCATCCGTGTCATTGAACTGGAACGATAAAGTTGAATTCAATCAGCGTTATGGTCCAACGTTCAACCGCAGCACTTATGAAAGCAATGTATATCCGTCATTGCAGATCTGGCGTCATACGACCAGTTCGGAATTCGTAGTAAGAATGCCCAAACGTATTGTGTGGGAAAGCACGATTGATTATACCTACAACCCGCAGGTGGCAGAAGGTATTCAAAAATCAGCGGTCCGCTGGAATGCTGCGGTGAATGTACTTTTCCTGAAACAGGATCAGGGTCAGATAAAACTGTCAGTATATGATCTGTTAAACCAGAATATCAGCGTAAGCCGTACCGTTCGTGAAAACTATATACAGGATACAGAAACGATCATTCTTCGCCGTTACTTCCTGCTAACGTTTACCTATAACATCAGAAACTTTGGAGCAAAGGTTGGCGGAAGAAATGGTGGCCTGCTGATGTTCTAAATTAAAAAGTCAAAAGTAAAAAGTAAAAAACTTACAGCGGAGGCGTTCTTACAATTCCTGTGAGCTTTTTACTTTTTACTTTTGACTTTTTAATTACTAATTCACCTGTCTTTTCAGTAACCTGACCACATCGTCTTCGGTTCCCGTAAAAGGTCCCGACCCCATCACTTTCAATCCCGCCATGGCAGAAGCAAATGCAGCAGCTTTGTCCGGGTTGACGCCAAGTGCGCGCTGGTAAAGATAGGCGGCCATATATGTGTCACCACAGCCAGTAGCATCAATGGCAGGTCCATCAATAAACGCGGGAATATCATGGTAAGTATTTTCATAAAACACAACCGAACCATTGCTTCCCCTGGTGATCAGCACTTCTTTCACGCCCCAGCTTGCAAGAATGGCAGCCCCTTTACGGATATCCGTTTCATTGGTCAGCACCTGCATTTCTTCTTCATTTGCTTTCAGTATATCAACATAGGCAAGCAGCTCTTCTTTCTCGGGCCAGTCAACAGGAAAAACTTCGGTATTCCTTACCTCACGTAAGAAGCCCTGCACGTCCATCGACAGCGTTGCTTTTGCCGAAAGATGACGGATCAGTTCACCGGGAATATCTCCTGCCAGCAAAGGCCCCAGGTGAAAGAATCTTGCTTCCGTTTCGGCCAGTTGCTCAATACGGAAAGGGTCGGATTGCGCCCAGACCTTCTGTTCCCGGTGGTTCATATCCTCCCGATAAATATTTTCAAAACACACGGTTTCGGCACTGTCAAATGCCTTTACCGCTATTCCCTGCCCTGTCAGCATCTCCACAAAGCGCCTTTCAGAAGGCGCCACTGCCGTTACCAGCAGATAGCGTATATCCATTTGACGTAACGCATTGGAGAAATAATAAGACGTACCGCCAGGCATTTCCACACGGTGGCCGGGTGTCACGATCTTGTCCAGTGTAATATGCCCAACACAACAGATATCGTACATGCTATAAAATATAAAAGACGCAAAAGTACCGAATTATTGAGACTGGCACTCATCTTCAGAGGAATACACATCCCCCTTATGAATGACCGAACGCCTTTAATTCAGCGCTGCTTTTATACACTCATCTCCCGGGGTATTGACAACATATAAACTTATCAATGCAAAGAATTCCTGCAATAGTTGTTGTGACACATCTTTCGCATACAGCAAACCTTCGGATCCAAATGCATGTATCCGTCCAAAGCGGACGCGAAGAATACTTTCCAGATCGTCGATCCAGCCAATAAGAAGCATGATGTATAACATAAAATATTCCGGATAAAAGAAAAGACCAGGCTTGAGTGGCCTGGTCTTTTCTTTTATGAATGGCTGATCGCACGGTATGCTATATAAGACCCTATCGCAGGTTTGCAGTAACGGATGCCTGCTTTGTCATACGCCATGTTCCCTGGTTTGATACATTCGTTCCTGTACCAAATGTGCCAGCCAGCGCGTTATTATCCATCTTTCCATTGAATGAAAATATTTCACCTGATGGTTTGATATATGTTCCTGTCAATTGATTATTCTCAAACTTGAACGTACCACTTGCCACCACCGATCTATCCGCACCAATCACCTGCATCGTTCCATCGGCATTCAGGCGGAAAGAACAATATGCGCCATTATAGTTTGTGCCTGTACCAAAATTACCGACCCAGGTTCCGGTCACGCCCATTGCAGCAGCCTGAACAGGAATTGCAGTTGTAAGTACCGCCGGCCTGACAGGGGTTGATATTTGACGTGGTTCAGAAACCTTCGTATTCACCGGTGGAGGAACCGCTGAACCATTATTCGAATTTGCCGGAGGTGGCGGTACGTAGGAACCACCTGTTTTTGTACCTGATGTTGGCGGCGGCACATAAGAACCATTTGAATTGGATGGCGGTGGTGGTACAGTTGTTCCCCCTGTGTTTGTTTTTGGCGCCGGGGGCGGAACACCGTTTGTATTTCCACCAGCCGGGCCAGTTGGCGTAAATTCAAACTTCAGCAGGATATTGTAAATACCATGATCGCGGTTATTACCGATCGCAGGCTCATCATAGTTTACTGCGATCACGCCGCGCCCATGTCCATAATTGCTGTTGATGATCGTGGTAATTGATCTTGTATTGAATACAACCAGTTTCGGCACAAAGTCACCATACTTCTCCATGCCGATCGGTCTTGTACCCGGCCTCCCCAACTCTCCCTGGTCACCGCCGGCCCTGATCTTTGTCAGCCCGAAATTCGTCCCATGATAGATGACACCAGCAAGATCTCCGGTCAGGAGGCTCAATCCTGCCATTACCGGCGCTACTTTCTGATTCATTGACACATAAAAACCACGGAGCGTGGAGGTAAATGAATTGAGGTTATCAGCGATCGGGTCATATTCCCATGCAGTAGGAACGATGGTCAGAATATCACCATCGTTCATCGTATACTCTCCGATGATATCATTGCAGGAAAAATTATCACCTGCACGGATCCCGCCTTTTGCACCGCCAAATATATCAACTGCTGAACCGGCGTTGATACGGTTGGAAAATGGTCCCGTATTATCCCCATAAACAGGCGTTCGTTTTTCATAACTCTGCTGCATTACACCCTGGCGATTAGCCAGCGTAAATCCGAAATTGAAATATACTTCATCGCCTTTTCCGTCTGACTGTAAGATATCATCAAACGTTTCGCGGATACATTCGAAACCAACAAAGGAAATTTTGATCCTGCCGGATTGCGCAAAGGTTTCTGCAAATAAGCAGGTCATCAGTAAGAGGATTGATAGCTTTTTCATGCGAGATAATTTTAGCAGTAATGTTTAGACAAAACTGCGGCATGGGAGCGAGCTGGTCAATCACTGAAACAAGGGATATTTGGAGGGCGACCGCCGACGGCCGACCGCCGACAACCGACGATTCAATATGAAAGAAGCTTTTAATGAATACCGGGCTCTTGTGTTATGTTACTTTGGTGAATGATCCGGCAGTCGGCGGTCGGCCGTCGGCGGTCTATGGTTTGAGTCTCGCTAGAATTCTTCCTCAATCAACTGATGATTCAACATCGCCCCCGCCTTTATCCCGCCAGCTACGGCAAGTCCGACTGAGCGGAACATGGTATGGTTGTCGCCGGCAACAAATACGCCATGTATATTGGTATGCTGAAACTCGTCCACTTTCAGTAAGCCCTGCTCGGTCAATTCACAACCCAATTGCTCCGGTATTGTACAATGCTGACGGATCCGGGCGCGGGAGAAAATTGCGTTCAAAGGATAGGACATGCCGTTGATTGTGATCAGCTGCTTTAACTGACCATTTTCATGTTGAAGTTCTTTGATCACATCTTCCACTATACCAATGCCGTGCTGTTTTAACGCCAGTGTTTGTTCTGAAGAAAGCGGCGATGGGCCATTGGTAAATAAAGTCAGGTCCTTGCTCCAGTGATGGATCATCCGGCAATACTCATATGCCAGTTTATCACTGGAGATTACAGCAAGAGAACGATCACTCACTTCATAGCCATGGCAATAAGGGCAATGAAGTACGGATATGCCCCAGCATTCAGCAAAGCCTTTGATCGGCGGCATAATATCCGTAACGCCGGTGGCAAATATCATCTTCTTCGCACTAAACTGATCACCGGTTGCCGTGCTTACTTCAAATACATTCACTTTATTGATCACATCGATTGCCGTGCCATCATAAAAAGATACCGTATCATATTTCTTCACTTGTTCCAGCGCCTGCCGTTTGATCTCCGCAGGTGTATCGCCATCATGCGTAATGAAGTTGTGCGAATACGGTGTCTGTTTATTGCAGGGATTATTATCATCGATCACCAATACACGCCGCCGGGAGCGGCCAAGCGTTAAGGCGGCAGATAAACCGGCATAGCTCCCACCGATAATAATAACGTCGTATAAATTGTAGTTACTCATATCCATTCCTTAAATGTGACTGATCCCCTGAAGAAACAAAGTTAAGACAAAATCCATTTTTTGCAGCAAAGTTGCAATTTTTAAATTGGTGCTATTGACGTCTCACTGGGATTTTGCACCATCTTAGCGATACGCGAATGAGATTTGAAACAGTTATACCATCCCGGCGCCTGCGGCCCTTTATCAGACATTTCGTGCTGATTGAGCAGGAAGAGGAACAATCATATAAAGTAATGCCGGGAACCAGCCTTGTACTTGGCTTTCAATATGCAGGCCGGCTTTCTATGATCGACAGGGAAGAACAAACGCAGTTGTCAACTGCGGGCATCACCGGCATGCTTGATAAATTCAGGAATTTCAGAAACAGCAGGAATACCGGGACCATTCTGGTTTACTTTACAGAAACAGGATTAGCGCATTTCACTTTTTGTCCCGCTAATGAATTATTCAACCAAAGCATTTCACTTGAACACATTTTTGACAAACAATTGATTCCGGAGACCGAAGAAAAATTATCACTTGCCAAAACAGATGCTCAGCGGATTGTAGCAGTAGAAAATTTCTTTATCTCACAATTGAAAGAGGTACAGAAAGATCAATTGATCACCGAAGCGGTGAAGATGATCTATGATCACAAAGGCAATATCCGCATTGCAGATCTTAGCAAAAAGCTTCTGACCAGTCAGAGTCCGTTAGAGAAAAGATTTCGCAAACTTGTCGGTGCCACACCTAAGAAATTTGCTTCCATTGTGCGTTTCAATGCTGTGTTGGAAGATATGAATAGCACAAGGTCGATAACGGAAATCTGTTATGAACATAATTTCTTTGACCCGGCGCATTTTATTCATGACTTCAAGCAATTTACCGGCAGTGCGCCGGATCAATTCAGGAAAGGAGAATAAAACGATTTTTTACAATTCAACACCCTCACTGTGCCGCAACTTTGCTCTGTCAGAACATTCACTCAAAAAACATCAAACATGTTTACACTTGAACAGATCGCCGCGGCACACGCCAAAGTCAGAACAGGGGCTGACTTCCCCCGATACATAAAGGAGATCAATGCCCTTGGAGTAGACCGTTATACAACTTATGTGAAAGATGGACATATAGATTATGAAAGCAATAATGGTCATAAAAAAACTTCTCCTGCAAAATATGCGGTGTTAATGATAAACCCTATCCCAAATCTTGAAAAATTTCGTAAACATCTCTTTGACCATCAGCAGGGTAAAACAAACTATCCGCAATTTTGTGAGTTGGCAGCGGCAAGCGGTGTTCTTAAATGGAATGTCAATTTGCAAAAAATGACCTGCACGTATACAGATGTAAATGAAAAGGAAATGTTGACGGAAGATATTCCTTCATAGCTTTGATTTCATAACTGCTTGTTCTGCTTTTTCATGAAGCCCAGCAACACACAAACATTGTTGCCGGTTTACCCGGCCTGGACGATGATTCAATCGAGTTGTGCATAGGCCTGGTAAGGAAATTCCTGTTCACTCATCGATCAAAATCAATTATCCTGATCTCGCTCACTGATCGAGAGGATGAGTTGGCGATTACCACCATTTAATAAATTTTCCCCTTATCTCGCTCGTCTCGGTCCGTCGTCTGTGGTCCCCTCCTCGCTCATCTCCCTACAAAATATTTCTCTTTCACTTCCTTCACCAATGCCTGCAAATTCTTTATCCTCGTCTGATCACCCGGATGGGTTGATAAAAATTCCGGCGTTTTATTTTTATTGACGGAAGACATTCGCTGCCAGAAAGGGACAGCTTCTTCCGGATCATAGCCAGCCATGCTCATGAAGATAAGACCGAGTTTATCCGCTTCCGTTTCCTGCTTCCGGCTGTTGGGGAGTGAGAGTGCGAGATTTGATCCGACCATATAAAGACCGAGAAAGAGTGCCTGCGTTTCCCCCTTCTTGTTCTTCAGTGCTTCCTGCAACACAGCGCCTCCAAGCGCCACCAGTAACCCTTCACTCATCCTTTCATTGCCGTGCCGTGCAATGGCATGTGCGATCTCATGCCCCATTACTACGGCAAGACCTGCTTCGGTTTGCGATACGGGTAAAAGTCCTGTATATACCACCACTTTTCCGCCGGGCATACACCATGCATTCACGATGTTTTCATCGATCGTATTGAATGTCCATTGAAAATTTTTAAGGTCTTTGCTGAAATTATTCTGCTGCATGTAAGTCTCCACTGCGTGCTGTATTCTTATTCCAACACGTGTTACCATCATAGCCCGTTGGTCAGATATATCAAGCGTCGGACTTGCTTTTACCACTGAATCGTATTCAGTAAATGCCATTTGATTCATCATCATGTCAGGCACAAGGTTGAGCTGCTTACGCCCGGTGATGGGAACGGTTTTACAGGAAGCAAGGATCACAGAGATAAAAAAGATAAGGGTAAAGGCTTTCATGACCAGCGCATTGATACAGCTTAAAAGTAGCCACAAAGCACCCGGCCAGGTATCCCTTAAAAGCAGGATTTATGAAAGCAGTGGAGTAATGTGAACGGGCCAGTTGCCTGGCCCGTTGATAAGCAGGAGATCAGTTGATGGATATGCCTCTGAAAGTTGTGCCGTTGTTATAACGGATCCTGGTTTGTCCGGGTTTCAGGTATTTTGCCTTGAACCGGGAATGCACGGCATCGGGCTGTTTTACATCGTTAACGATCAGTTCTTTGTCGTCAAGTGATAATGACTTCAATGCATCCCTGTTCTCAACCAGTTTTTCAGTAACCACTTCGTCAAGCATTGCTTCAAACAGTTTCCGGTCTTCCTCTGCTTTTTTGCGGTCGATCTCTGCGCGGGCGCGATCTTTTTCTGCCTGCTGGCGATCTATTTCCGCACGCGCCCTGTCTTTATCCGCTTGCTGCCGATCCTTTTCGGCCTTCGCCCGATCTTTCTCCGCCTGTGCACGATCTATCTCCGCCTGTGCGCGGTCTTTTGCGGCACGTTCACGATCTACCTCTGACCGGGCTCGGTCCTTTTCCGCCTGTTCGCGATGTTTAACTGCTTCTTCTCTGTCGCGTTCTGCAAGTTCACGATCTTTTTCTGCCTGGATCCTGTCTTTATCAGCCTGCAAACGATCTATCTCTGCGCGTTCCCTGTCTTTTTCTGCTTGCGCCCTGTCTTTTTCTGCCTGAGCTCTATCCTTTTCAACCTGTTCAAGGATCTTTTTTACCATCGAATCATACTTTGAATATTCAGCCGGCGGCACTTCCTTACCATCAATGATCAGTTGCACGATCTTCTTTTTCTCTAACCGGATCGTGTATCTATGACCATTTTCAATGTGATTGACGATGGATTCGTCAGAATAAAATGTTTCATACCCCTGGCTTTCGCCTTTCTGCTGCGCATTCACTTTTGTGCAATGCAATCCCAGTGCAACTGCAAACGCAGTTGCCAAAACTAATTTCGCTTTCATTGTTGTTGTTTTTTGTTTTATTAAGGCAAAACGATCCCGGTACGCTCTGCAGCGTGTTTTGCCATCGATGCTATACTACCGGGTATAACTTCCCTCCAGGATACAGGTGCGCATCCTTTATCCCGGCGGATCAGTAAAAAATTCATGATTGATTTTTATTAGGATCACAGCATTGCTGTGATAAACTCATTATGGTTGAGGTGTTGCAAGCGTAATTTGTTTGCGTTCTTCATCTGCTTTTTTCCGTCTGATCTCCGCAGCCATTCGATCTTTTTCCGCCAGCTCCCTGTCTTTTTCCGCGCGTTCACGGTCTCTATCCGCCTGCTGCCTGTCTTTCTCTGCCTGCTCACGATCTTTTGCTGCCCTCGCCCTGTCTATCTCCGCACGGGCACGATCCTCTGCCGCACGCATTCTGTCTTTTTCAGCAGCAGCCCTTTCCATCTCAGCTACTTCCCGGTCATGTTCAGCCTGTAACCGGTGTGCTTCGTATTGCTGCAGATCATCGCTATATTTTGTTTGTTGCTTTACGATTGCGTCCGCTATCGCCCTGTTTTCCGTCACAGCTTGTTCATCAGTTTCTTTTTTTTCACCGTCGATTGCTTCGAAGTGTCCGCCGGTATTTTTTACCGGATCATTTTTTATTGAAAATGGTTTTTCTATCGGTTCCTTCTTTACAGAAGTTTTGATACGACGGAGATCAGCGAAAGCAACAGTAGAACTCGATTCTATATAAAAACCTCCGGATCCGTTCGTCTTATCGATATTGTCAGTATGCCGGCCTTTACCCAGCAAAAGCAAACAGAACAGAACAAGATTTGCTGTGAAAAATATAAACTCAAACGGAGAAAGTGTTTTGTTCCGCTTATACACGATCCGTGTCATTCGCTGCAACAACAAACTTTTCCTGCCAAATAAACCAAGTGCATAATGCTGCGGTTTCATTGAATATTCTTTAAAACTGATCAGTGCTTCCGCGAACTGCAAAGGGTTATCAGTTTTACCGATCGCAATATCATCACAACAATGTTCTCGTTCGATCCGCATCAGTGAAGAGACCCAAAGCAATGCCGGATTGAAGAATAACAAGGTTTCCATCAAACGCTGTATAAAATTCACCAGGTAATCATGCCGTCTGATATGTGCCAGTTCATGGAGCAGAACGGCTTCCACTTCTGCCGCAGACAGCTTGGATACGATCCCAACCGGCATCAGGATCAATGGCTTCAGGTGGCCGATCACCAATGGCACTTTTACCAGTGCGGATTCTGCCAGTGATACCTTCTTTTTGATACCGATGCTTTGCGTCAATTCCTGTACTCTTCGTGTCCATTCTTCACCGGGTGAATAAAGTTCGCGTGAACGCATGCGTGAGACGTACATCAGATCGAGCAGCATCTTCACTGCTTTTACAGAGATCACCGTCGTCCATATGGATACGATCCAGAACGAATTTGTATTTAAGAATCCTGTTATCCCATTCAATGCCTGCTGTAGCCATAACTGCCGGAATATGCCCACATTTTTATTTGCTCCAGGTACAATGATCTTCACGCTTTCATTGTCAAACGTATTCCATTCTATATAAAAGCAGATGATCAGCGCTGACAAAAACAAAAAGTAAGAACCGGCCAGTAATGCATACCGCACTGATGCTGCTGATCTTGCTGTAAACAACATGATTAAGCCGGCAATAACAGATAAGATCAGGCCAAGCCAAAGCGAGTGAATAAAGGTCCAGCTCAGCGTTTGCAATAAATGATCTGCAAAGTTTGGTTGCATAAATTACAGGTTAAGATTTGTTTTTTTCTTCAGCCAGTCGCTGAGCCAGTTCTTTCAGCACTTGCAATTCTTTTTTGGATGTCTTTTCATTATCCAGCAAAGCCATTACAAGATTGCTGACGGAACCGTTATACATTGAGTCAAGAAACTTTCCAAGTGCCGCACCTTTTGTCTTCTCCTCATCAAGCAATGGACTGTAAATATGTTTCATACTTGATTCATCGCGCGACAGCATGCCTTTTTCCGCCATTACCTGCATCAGCTTCAGCGTGGATGTATATTGTACCGCTTCTTTTTGTGTATTTAATATATCATGAACAAAACGGACAGTCGATGGGCCATGCTGCCACAAAACCTGGAGAACATCCATTTCTGCTTTGGTCGGGAGCTGCTCGTAATGTTTGCCTTTCTGCGCTTTCATGAAACTAAGGTACGATAAAAAACGTACGTTCCAAGTAAAAGGTCGATTTTTTGAAAATATTTGCAATTTGCTTTGCTTTATGATGCCGGCCGATCCCCAAGTATCTGTACTACACTCAGATGATACAAGCCAAAGCCGATTGGTCGGGCGCTGCGTTGCTGTTAACATTCTTCCCGACAGTGCTGCCGGCTTAATTTAACCGGAAGAAGCAGAGGAATGTCCGAAAGTGATGATGGAGCAGGTCCATGCCAATAAAGGAAGATCTTATTACTTATATATAATATACCAATGCCAACAGTACGTGTGAGATTAAATATTGTACTTATACGTCATTACCATTGATCCTTTTCCTCGTTTTCATTGACATATATCAAAAGAAAAATGGGTGACCCTATTGGCTGCCGCTTCATTTGAATATATCATTGCGCCAAAATTGCACCGGCAATGCATACTCTTACGTATTGCCGGTAGCGATTGCAATTAATTCAATATACTATGAGACCTAAAACCTGGCCACAGAGCAACGCTCTGTCGAAACCTGTCTTTGTTTCCTTCATCACAGGCATACTGCTGTTTGCAACAAACATCTCTCTTCAAGCTCAACCTACACGTTATCTTACCCAATTTGCCGGTACAGGCGTTTCCGGTTATTATGCGGGAGATAATAACGATGCAGTTACAGCGCAATTCTCTTCCATCAAAGGTGTAGCCGTGGATGCTTCCGGAAACGTGCTGATCACCGATTACCAGAACTATTGCATCCGCAAAGTTGGTACCGACGGGAAAGTCAGCGTTATTGCCGGGATCCCCAAAACAAGCGGAAGTGCAAGCCCATACCCTTCCGGCGTTGCAGCAACGACGGCTATTCCTGCTCCCGGTGGCCATATTACTGTGGCAGGGAACGGAGATATTTATTTTATGGGAAATGGATTCAGTATTGGTAAGATCTCTAACGGCAATCTGTCTTATTTCATTCCTGCTACAATGAGCGGCACCGGATCACTGGGAAGCCATTATACACTTAAAGCACGCGGTAACTATCTCTATCTTGGCTCGGGCCAGAGCGTAAATGTGATCGACCTTTCCACACAAAAACAGGTAAGATCAATTACTGTTTCCGGATCGACCAGCATCCGTGGTCTCGCACTTGATGCCAGCAATAATATTTATACGATCGGTACTTCGGGTTTATTATCAAAGATCGACGGAACTACATTTGCAGTGTCAACACTTGTTGCGGCAAATGCGGACCCGGATCTATGGGTGATCAGTGCGGATATGGCGATTGATAACGATGGCAATATCCTTATTGCAAGTAATTTCGATTATATATTGAAAGTGGCAGCGACCAACTATGCGAGAAGCAAGATCTATGGAGAAGGTGGCGCGAAATATATTGGTATTGCCGTTGGCGCCGGTGGAGAACTCTATCCCGCTGACCAATCAAAATGCAAAGTGCCAAAGATCATTTTTCTCGATGCAAATAATTACCTCAGAAGCCTGACGGTAAGTCCCGGTACATTGAATTCAACATTCAGCTACTGGACTACTTCCTATACTGTAAGTGTACCGAATAACGTTGACAAGTTTACGGTTACGCCAACGGTTGACGCGGCCACAACCTCTATGCAGGTAAGAAGCAATGGAGGAACTTATACCCCATTGGCAAGCGGAGCAACGTCTGCGGAAATGAATCTCAATGTCGGAACAAATACGGTGAACATTTACCTGGCAGCACAGCATCCCAGCTATACAAATACCTATACGATCACAGTTACAAGACAGGCCATTCCTCCCGCTACACCAATTAACGTTGTGGCGACTCCGGGAAGAAACAGTGTCAGGCTGGACTGGGACGCTTCACCGGGCGCCACGAAGTATAAAGTATTGCGTGGTACTGCCAGCAACAACATCACAACAGTACTCGCCACCCCTACTACCAACACTTATACAGATAATGCTGCAGTTGTCGGCACAACATATTATTATGCAATCATAGCAATAGAACCTACAACCAATGCAGAAAGTGCGCAAACTGCCGGATTAGCGGCAAAAGCCAATACACCTCCGGTGATCTCCGGCTTATCCATCACCGGAAACTTCTGGGTAACCGAGCAATTAACAGCAGATTATACTTATTCAGATGTAGACGGCGGCTCCAACAGCAGTACTTATCTGTGGTATCGCTCCAACGATGCTGCCGGCGCAGGCAAAGCGGCGATCAGCGGCGCAACGGCAAGAACATATACCGTTGTACCCGCCGATTTTGGAAAATACCTCAGCGTAAGAGTTACACCGAATGACGGCATTTCAACAGGTACGGTTCTTGAAAGCGCCAGAGCAGTCGTAACAGTCGGCACATTGCCGGTCAAACTTGTTTACTTCAAAGCAAAACCTGTTGCAGGCAGTGTTCAAATAACCTGGAAAACTGCAACCGAGATCAACAGTCTTCATTTCGCGATCGAACGCAGCGTTGATGGTCGTAGCTGGGAAACAGCAGGAACTGTTGCAGCGGCAGGTGAAAGCTCGATGCCGATCGAATACAGCTATACAGATAAGAATCCGTTGCCTAACCGCAGTCTCTATCGTCTGCGCACCGTTGACCGCGATGGCCATACCGAGTTCAGCAGCACGGCACAGATCGATATGAATGCGATGGAAAACAGCATCACTATATATCCGATCCCTGCGATCAATACGATCACCGTGAAAGGAGGAAGTGATAACAAACAACTTGTTTATGCTATAAGTGATGCAACAGGAATGAATGTGAAGAAAGGTTTATTGACGAAGTCATCACAGCAGGTTGATATCACCGAGCTGAAGAAAGGGATCTATTTTCTGAAAGTGGAAAATAATGATGCGATAAGATTTATTAAGCAGTAAGAACTTCATCTGCAGATAAAAAGAGATGACTGTCTTCAGTCATCTCTTTTTTTTTATAGCTACATATACGGTCGGTACTACGTTACTTGTATCTTTTACTGGCCTTTAGCATTTCCGTCTCCTTTGCCGAATAATTCGTTGCATTAACAATGACTCCCTTATCGGTGATCCAATGGATCAGCTTTTCGTTGTTGAAATAGTATCGATTTTCCTTTATTGAGATTGTTTTGCTGTCTTTCAGGTACATTGGTTTGTCATAACGTTCTTCTTTTTCAAAAAGAAAGACAAGCATGTCTTTATTAAAATAATATTCACTGATCAGCTTTCCCGTTTCTCCATATTACAAGGAGCTTCACACCAGTTACCAAGGGATTTTAGAGGGATAGGAAATTACCCATGCCCCTTTTTAATAACACCGTTAAATATGGTTCCCGATATCGAATTAATTCGATATCGGGATTTATACGTTAGTGTATCTTCGTAAAAAAGGTACATGGAGACAATCAGTGTGCTGATAGCGGAGGATCACGGCATCGTACGGCTGGGATTGACAATGCTTGTTCGGGAGATCTACCCCGCCTCAGAGATCCGCGAAGCGTCTAATTTTAAATCAACACTTCAGCAGGTGGAACTGAAAGACTTCAACTTGTTGATACTGGATATCAATATTCCGGGCGGGGATAATGTACAGATGATCGATAATATCAAACTCCGTAAGCGTCATTTACCCATTCTTGTTTTTTCCAGTTACGACGAATCCATTTATGCGGCGCGTTACCTTAGAGCAGGAGCAAACGGATACCTGCAAAAGGAAACACCTCCGGATGAAATAAAAAATGCGATTCATAAAGTGATTCATGGTGAAACATATGCCAGCCCAGCGATGCAAAAGCAATTATTCAGATCATTTATTAGCTCCCGCTGGGATAACCAGAGGGACAAACTTCATGAACTTTCCGACCGGGAGGAAGAGATAATGCGGCTGCTGGCAAAAGGTATCAGTCCAACAGAGATCAAAATGCAACTGAATATACAGCTGTCTACCGTCAGCACCCACAAGGCCAGGATTTTTGAAAAACTGCAGGTCTCCAATGTGGTGCAACTGGTAGAAAAATTGAAAGAGATTGACGATGCCAAAAGATCAGCCGGCTGAAGTGCGGGCGGGAATAACCAGCTTGAATGTTGTCCCTTCCTCCGTGCCGGATACAGACAATTCTATCCCCAACAGCATTACAAGGCCTTTAACTATATACAGACCGATACCACTTCCGCTATGATTGGCGCTGGTCAGTGAGATTTCTTTGGAACCTGCTTCGTTGATCCAATGCTGCAACAGATCAGTCATCCCGATACCGGTATCGGAAACATACAGGACAGTACTTTGCTGGTCCGTTTTGGCATCCAGCAATACGGTTCCGTTATCGGTGACCTTTACTGCATTGTCAATCAGGTTGTGGAGAATAACGGCCAGCAATGTATGATTTGTATAAGCCAGGACACCGGGCCTGATGTTATTTTTAATTACTGTTCCGTACCCTGCGGCAATATCCGTAAAGATCAGCCTCTTTTCTTCGGCGATCTGGTGCAGGTCCGTCCAGTCCTTTTCAAGAACGCCTTCGGATAATTGTGTTTTAATATACTGTAACAGATTTTCCATCGAATAATACAAACGGGTGCTGTATTCATGTATCGTTTTACTGGGCTGTTGATATGCCGTAATATTATCCTGCCAGATCCCCTGGCGTATCCGGTCAGTTGCGAGCATCAGGTATTTTAGCGGTGCTTTGATATCATGGCTTAATACCGTGAGCATCTTTTGCTGCCATTCCGCCTGTCGGATCAATTCATGCTGTGAAGAGGTGAGTTTATCCAATGCGCGCTGAATATCCTGTGTTTGCTCCGCTACCTTTTGCTCAAGCAGCATGTTCCGCCTGCGTATAAACCTCGTCCTGAAACGATCGATCAACAACAGGCAGACGACCAAAAGAATGATCATCACCACAAATGACAAAGGCTGCAATAGCCAGTGCTGGGGCACATAAAGATTTATAAGAAGATGTGAGTAATTGTTGCGACCGAATCCTTCCTGCTTGCGGATGTCCAGTACATAGTTGCCGGCCGGCAGTGTAGAAAAGGTGATCAGGTTATTCTCGAGAGGCAGCCATACCGGTTCATTTTGATCCCTGGTCAGTGTATAACTCACGTAGAGGTTGTCACGATTTCCTAAAAAAGGCACATCAATATCTATTCTGAGCTGCTTCATATCCCGTGGCAACTGAAGCGTGGAGGAAACGGGGATTTCATTATTGTCCACCAAAATGTGATCTATGAACACCGGCTTGTCGGGCAATACCGGTATTGTCCGTTCCGGATAAAACCAAACCAATCCATTCATAGACGGCAGGGATAACATTCCATCCGGCAGGCGGATGCCACAAGGTGTACAGCCACCATTGAACTCGTTCGAGGAGAAACCATCGTCTTTATTGTAACTATAGTAATAAGGTCTAAAAGTCGGTTCGTAAGCATAAGACAACAGGTCTGCCTTCTTTACCTGGAATAGTCCATTATTGGTGGTGATCCACAGAAAGCCCTTCGCGTCTTCGAATATGCAGTGTGGATTTATCAGGTGTTGCTTACTGTCGAGAGGAAAACTGGTCCAATGGTCCTTTTCCAGCAGAAAGAATCCATCCCCATAGCTGGTGATCCATAACCGGGATTCGTCCACATAAATACTCCTGATATCCTTACCACGGGAGGCTGCCACCAGGTGATGCTCCTTCTTTGCCGGATCATAGCGATACAGGCCATCCGCTGTTCCCAGCCAAACAATTCCGTTTCCCTGTTGCACAATGCACGAAGCACTCAGCGGTAAACGGAGTTCCGCGTGTGTTACTGCACCCGAAGGTGAAATAAAACTCACCGATCCATCCGTCAGGGAAACCCAAAGAGATTGATCCAGCCCAACGCCTGTTCTGGAAACATCCGCAGGAAAATTCCAATTATTAAGAGACTGCAGGGATGAGGGGTCGAAGCGGTCTATTCTTTTACCGTAATTCACCCACAAATAGCCCTTCTCATCCTGAGGCAAACTATAAATGTCTGCATGCTTTTGCAGATAGGCAACCGACCTGGCAGGGAATGTATCCGGAGGATGGAACACATAGCCCTGTGCAGAGATGATCGATCCGGAATCCCCCATTGCCTGCGCGTAATATACCTGGTTGGCAATTTTGGATTCAGCCAGCGCTGTCCTGAACAAGGGGCGGGTAAACACAAATAATCCCTGGTTGTTGGTGCCCAGCAGTAATTTCGAGGATGGTCTGTCCATCCAAACTGAAACAATATTTTCGCGGACCGCATCAAAATGATCGATGATCCGTTCAGCAGATAACCGGCCGTGATCGTAACGCAGCTGGTAAACCTGGCTGTCGAAACAATAAAGGATATAATCCGGCTGCAGTGGATTCCAGAGAAGCTGGTAATCTTTCATGAAGCCAGGCCAGGGCAACCCGGCAACATTTTGTAATTGCGGCCCGGCAGCACCTAAATTAGAAAACTGTCCCGTTTGTCCGTCAAAACTAAAAAGCTCGTCCTGCAACAGGAACAACTGGCTGCGGGGCGGCTTTTTATACGAGAAGTTCATTTCAACCAACCCTCTGTTATGAAAAGAATAACTGGCAGAATCAACCCGGTAAAAAGCACCCGATTGCGTTAGTAAAATGGATTTGTTTTTTTGATACCATATACTTTGATTGGTACGGGGTAAAATATCTTTATCGGAAGTATCGGTAATATGGCGGAGCAAAGACCACAATTGCTTAACATGCTGGGAGTCCATCACGGCCTTTCCCGCGTGTAAGGACAGAACTCCCAGTTGGTCATCCACTGCCAGCAGATTTGTTGACCCGGATAATTTCAGGATCCTAACGAACCGGTTGGAATGGAGGCCGTATTTTTTTCCTGTGAAAGTCTCAAAATGCTGGCCGTCAAAACGCACCAGTCCGCCCTCGGTGGCGATCCAGATAAATCCGGATGCATCGCAGGCGATCGCTTTCATACTATTCTGTGGAAGACCATCAGCATCCGTGTAATGCCGAACAAGGCGATAGAGGGAATCCGCACCCAGGGTCTCTTTCCCCGGCTGTATCAAAAAGAAGATAGCCAGTAATAAATATAACTTCATCTGGTAGTGCCCTGAACGAAAATAAACCTTATCGCACAACAACCTTGTTCACAGATACGCCTGTTTGGGTTACGACCTTTATAAGATACACTCCTTTGGAAAGCCCCTGCAGTTCTATCTTCACGGTAGCCACACCAGCAGGCAGCGCGCCTTTTCTTACCGGTCTGCCGGATTGAGTCAGCAACTCATAGGTGGCATCAGCAGAAACCACAGACCGCGTTAACACGATTTCCGAAGTTGCGGGATTCGGAAATACCTGCACGGAGGGCCTGGCAGCCGCGCAGTCACGGATATCTGCCACCACAGTTTTGGAGTATACCAATTGCCCCGAGAGGTTCTTTGTAACAATTCGATAATACCATTTTCCGTTAGCGACGAGTTCTTCCTGATAGGTTTTACAATTCATGCATTCATGAACAGTTTCAAAACTGCCGTTCACGGCAGCGCGCTGTACCGCAAACCACGCATCCCCTTCGCCTTCCTGCAACTGGTATTCCCACTTCAGGTTAACGCTGCATGGCAGAACGCTGGCAGAAAACTCAGTGAAGTGCAAGGGAAGTATCACCAATCCACCCCGCTTTACCAGCGCCCCGAACGTGCTGAAGCTGGTAATATGATCAAACTCCACATAACGGATGCCTGCTTCTTCTCCATAACGGTCGGGTGTCAGCAATGAAACACCATATCCTGTGCTCATCCCATTGGCATTCTGGGCCGCCTTTGCAGCCATTACACTGCCCGACGTGCCAGAGATCTTAAACCATTGCAGGGATAACGTTCCACCTGTAACGGCAGGGTCGAGGGCATTTACAGCTGCACTGGAATCCGCAGCGCTATAATACAACCGCACGGTCATTCCACCATTGGTGGAATAACTATTGGCGCCTGCATCACGGATGGTATACATCCGGTTCAGCAGGGCAGTGGTATTCGATGAGCCATCCGTCATCATCCGGTTATTGATATAGCCTGCACTGTCATTGCTGGCATACACCGTAAAATTGTACCCGCTGTTCCCATTGGGCTTTATGGCAAGGTATTTTGCCGAAGGGTTAGCCGATGCATCGGTGAACTGCAGATATCCGCTCGTATCTGAACAGGTGAAATTACTGGTAAGTACATAGTTGTTCGATGCTATCAGGGATGGCGGCGGCATATTGGTGACGGCATCCATCACCAGGCAAAAAATATCCGTTCCGTTCAGATCACTATCCCAGGCCACATTATTGAATGTAAGCACTCCTCCGGCCAGCGATGCAGGTGCGATGCGCGTAATGGTGCCGTTAGTGAAGTCCCCGTTACCATCGCGGTCAATCATTAACCGGTAGTCCGCTGCGTTTGTACTCACTGCGGCCGTACCAGTCAAATTAAACTGCACCTGTGTGGCGCCGATGCCGGTTCCTGTCCGCATGATCTTCCATTCGCGGGCAAACCGGGTCGCACAACCGGTCAATCCGGAAGGAAGATCCGTTGCTGTTGTTGTATTGACCGTTCCATTATCATCCCCCCATATCAGAAAACTCTGGTCCTGCGAAATGCTGCCTGCATTTCCTGCATTCGTTGTGGCAATAGCATCTATGCCGATGGTCACCATAGCACCGGCGGCAGATGTGTTCTGGCTGACTGCCTGCTTTTGCATCAGCTTACTGGCATCATCCCTGCCCACTCCCGCAATATTTGTGTTGTAAGATGCTACATTATAAACTACAGTACCCGCGCTGGAAGTATAATTATGTCCAAGCGTAATACCGTATTTAATTCCAAGATAAGATTCAATGGCTGTCCGGTTGGTTGATCCCTGTGCCACATTGTACACGATAAACTCTGCTATATCTGCATTGGAATAGCTGCCACTCACCTGGTGCCCGCCAATGATAAAATCCTGGTAGCTGGAAGGTGATTGGGTACCCGATAGTGTAGTAGACCTTTGGGTGCCGTTGAGGAAACTGGCTGCAGCAGAACTGGTGCCGTCAAAGTTCTGCAGACGTACCTCATTTGCCGCGGCAGCCGCGGTGGGGATTAACCTGTTGGTAATACAAACGCGGCCGTCCATTAATGCACCGATCGTCCAGGGCGTTGTTTGGTTATAGGCTCCATGCTGATAGAGCGTGTTATTGGATCCTCCGATTTTCCGGTAAACAATATAGTGGGAAGAAGAATAAGGGGTTCCACCGCCCGCCACAACAGCTATCGGCATGCCTGTGGCGCGCATGCGGTCATTGGTGCCATCGAAACGAAGAACGGGATTGAAATTGACCAGGTTCGAACTGCTGTTATAAACCGGCTCTTCCCCGCTACCCGTTGGCAAAAGCGGATAAGAAGCCGACGCCTGATTGTTCCACTGGGTTACGGAAGCACCACTGACAGATACACCTGCATCCCCACGGTACCATAAAGTCAGATCGGAAGATTTACCGCCGGGGGCGGAAGGCAATATGGTTACTGCAGTTGCAGCAGACGTATCATTGCAGGTATTGGTAACCACCAAAGCATAGTTTCCCGCCGTGGTGGCAGTGTAAGAGTTGTTTGTTGCGCCACTGATCGGCAAACCTTCTTTCAGCCACTGATACGCGGTTCCCGTAACAGTGGAAGTTAAGACGACTGATCCGCCTTCATAAAAAGAAGTTGGTCCACCCGCTGTAATGGCGACAGATGTAAAACCCGTACCGTACTTGCCATTGAGATAGCGATTCACCTGTTGTATCTCGCATTCAGATAATACCCGGTTATATACCACCAACTCTGCAATATCAGCGTTGACAGGATTATTATCGCCATCAAATCCGATCCGGAAATCAGTCTGGGCATTACTTGCATCCGTTTGATCTTTGAAAGTAGTAATTACTTTTCCGTCAAAATATATCTTTGAACCATCAGTTGCAAGATGATTGTACACAGCCGTCATCAGTCTTACAATATTCGGAATGCCGGCGCCGGTTACGCTTGCGCCCATATAGGTAGGCCCTAAGGATGCGAGCCCGTTATTCACGTTAGACACATTGGTCGTCAAAAAAAAACGGTCCCAATTGCCGTTATCATTACCCCATAAGCCCTGGTAGGTACTGGCTACCTGTGCCCCTTGCCTGTAAACGGTAAAGATCGTTACAGCAGGTAAAGTAATTGCCCTTATATCCAATCCGCTTACGCGGTATACATTTCCGACAGTCGTGCTTGTCCGTGTAAATCTTACTACAGGGTTGCCATTGATCTGGTTAAGATAGAAGGTGCCGCCGGATTGCCCGGCCAGCACTGTGGCATCCCTGCCGTTGCCTGATTTGTCTTTCCACGTGGTGAGTACCGTTGCGTCCGCAGGTGTGGAACCATCATTGTTGACGTCTGCCGCATCCAGCCACAACTGAAGACCGGAAATACCGGGAGGAGTGATCTGTGCAATTCCCGCAAGAGATGAACATAGTAACAAGAGAAGCAACAGCAAACAGGGAGCTTTTTTCAGGCGTTTATGCACAGCTGCGCTTGCAGATCTGCCTTTTGGAAAGGGAACAGGATATTTCATGAAGAATATTTTCTGAAGGCAATATTCAGCAACTACCTCCGGAACAAATCTAGGTGATGCCGATTTTAATTCATATAGAACAAATTCGGTTCACGTCGAAATAATTCTACACGGCTTGCATAGGATCACAGGCCCTGGAAGCTATTTGTTTATGGGTGTTCACTTTCCATCATCATCCTTTCTCTCTAATGGCGGGGATGAGCAGGTTCTCTGCACGTTGTTTTGTTCCTCGTACTGTTCATAGAACATCAGCGTTTGCTTCAGTAATTTCATTTGGGCCAGGGTATAAATCTGATCCGGTTGCATTTGCTCTATTTGTTCTTCCAGTTGCAAAGACCATTCATTACTCTCCCGGTATTTTTCACGGTAATCATTCGCGTTTTTGATCAATTGCCTGTTGACCAAGACACCTGCCAGCACGCTAACCGCAGCAGTGATCACCACAGATACCCAGATCATGCCGGGTATCACACTCATTAGTTTCGCCATATCGTACCGATTCGCTTCTATTGCCTGTTGCATCAGCCGGTTTGATGTCTCCGTAAAGAGACAGGTGCTTAAAAGAGTTCCCGGAGGGCACATGTCAGGCCCTCCAGTGGGAACTTTCATCTGCATCAAACCACATGTTATCTTCTTTATTGCAGACACCGGAACAGCAGTTGTACCGGCTTACCTTGTGTCAAATTATTTCTCCAGTCCTGACATTGTTCCCTTGGCATTACCTTCTTCATTTGATGCAGTATTGCCTGCATTTCTTTCTTTTAAACTGCTACGCAGATAGCTTAACTCCAGCTGAGCGTCCTCCATTTTCCGCTCATTTAAAAACAGTTCCTGTTGTGCATCTACCCACATCTGGAAATAGAACTTCTTCCTTTTTTTATGATAGCCGGTATATGCCCAACCGAGTATAAGCACCAGCAACGCTCCGGCTCCAAATCCCATTAAGAACTGATAGATACCTAAACATTGTAAATATGCTGTTTTCATTCCTGCTGATTGATATTAATGATGAGGTTTACCATAGTCATCGTTCAATGCGGTAGGATCAGTTGCTATGATCATCTTCTGCTGAGCCGTCCTTGCTGAAGTATTAAGTAGTCACTGACGTACATACATAAAATATACATCAACCTTCCCGTTTATTCCGTTCATCGAATAATCCCTTAGATAGAATCTCAGGTAGTCCTGGGTCACACCGGCCAGCTGATATTTCAGCCCGCCTATCTCCAGGTATTGTTCATCTTCACTCAATGACCACGGTACCAGGTATAATCTTGTTTCAGTTGAATCGCAGGTAACCGCTCCATAATCGAACAACACTGTACCATTGGAGTTAAAATGAATTGTGTTATCCAGGTTGCAGATACCGATAGCTGACTCTCCCTGGTAACCCGCTCCGAAAACCTGCACGTCGCTGGTCAGCCAGGTGTGCGATTGCAATAAAGCTGATATCGACGTACGTTCCTTGTGGCAACTTGTTATGAGCAATATCCCGAACAGCAAACTAAGTGTCGCTGCCCGCCTTAGATGGATGGGAGTCTCCTGTCCGGCCATATCATCCATCCCCTGCGCAGGCGATTCACTGAAACATATCACGGGTGTCACCAACAGATGTATGTTCAGCGGTACCGGCCTGCAAAACGAATCCGCCGATAACTGGTCCTGTTCATACTTCGGACTAAAGACCAACGGTTCCACCAACGTATTTTCCGGAGCAATGATATTCTTCAGACACCTGCGCCGCCTGTAATTACGCCAGGCCCTCACTATTATATAGGCCACGGCAACTGTAACAAGAGTTGTCATAAATAAGCTTACATCCTGCTGCATAAGTTTCGTTTGACTGTTGATTTATGTGCTGCGCATTCAATATCATTACCGATGCTTTTATTTGATCACACAAGGCTGCTGCTATCGTTTCTTTCTGCTCACCGGATCAACCCGATGATGGTTGAACTTCTTTATAACATGGTAATCGATATAACACGCACTGATCTTCGCCATTATTATTTATAGAAACCGGCGAGTCGCCTGCCTTGCAGATCAGGCAACTCATGCCGGTCCATTTCACAGGGTATATATCCACAGGGCTTCTTTCATAGGATAGAATTTGCGAACCACCTTTCCCGGCCTTCACAGCAAGCCGACTGCAAATACCATGAACAGGGATGGTCCGTTTATTGAATATTTGCATCATTACATGCCAACAAGTGTAAACTCAATGCAAACAGTTCTCTATAGGATCCGGGTTCAGCCATACTTCACCTGTCAGAGCAAAGCAACCCGGCTTATTCTCCATATTATGGATGATAGTTCACCTTTATAGTTTGTTGTTCGCGGGTATATTCATTGATAACCGATACCAGGTACAAGCCACTGGTCAGTCCCTTTAAAGAAACATTGCGGCTCAAAGATGAAGTATTGGATACCCTGGCCCCATCCATGCGCTGACCAGATGCATTCAGCACAAAAATGCCTGCCCGCTCCCAACCGCGTGGCAACTCCACGTATAGCGTGCCGGTTGTGTTGATGGTAGGGAATGCATGCACATTGCCATCCTGCTCGACCTCAAAACGAACCACTCGCATCTGGCTGTAACTAACCCGGCCATCGCGGTCAACCATTTTCAACCGGTAATAGTTCACTCCCTTAACAGGGTTGCGGTCCTCGGCACTGTAACTGCTGCCTATGGCAGAACCAGTGGCCGCGACAGTCGCTATCTGTACAAAATTGCTGGTGCCATCGCTACTACGCTCCACAACAAATGCTGAGATGTTTTCTTCGTACAGTGTATTCCATTCAAGTTTTACGCTTGTGCCGTTCTGCGCCGCCTCAAAATTTCCCAACTTTAAAGGAAGCACGATATTGGCGCTGGTTTTAACTCCAACTGTTCCGTCATTTACAACTGTATTGGGAGCAACCGCATACATATTGTTGTTCCAGTTATTCTCGTCAACAGTTGCACCAGTGTTCAGCGTCATGTAGAAATAATCAACACTTGAGTTGGAATTGTTCATCAGGTAAACAGGACAGCTGCCTGTGCTATTGTTGAAGGCGATGGTAGCGATCTTTACTTCTGTATTGGCCGGTAAGTTCGCCGCCGTTGTATTACTGTTGGTTCCATTGAACGCATACACCGTGTATCCGGCAGAAGTTGTGGTTGTGGGCGATGTTATATCCAGGCCGTTGGTCTGCGTACCGCCGTCATTTACACTGAACCAACTCATGCCGGTTGAACCAAAATAGGTCAGGGTCGCCTTTGGCGCCGTACCGGTGATACAGGAAGTTTTGACCCCAACCGGCAGGATCAGATTCGTATAATACTGGGTCGAAGTTGTAGCCGCCGTTGATTTTACGTAAACGTCTACCTCGTTAGAATGGGTTCCCTGCTTGAGGGTTCCGATCACCTGCTGAGCCAGCAAGGCATTACCGATGCCTGAAACACCCAGCAGTGCCCCCAACACGACCCAACGTTTAACTTTATTTGTTCGCATATCTTTAATTTTTATTGGTGTTGGGTAATAATTTTACCGGCTGTACCGCCAAGTACTGTGGACAGCAGGAACGTGTTGTCATTGCTCGCCCCGGTATAACGTACGTTGCCATTCATGTTGTAATCGCCATTGTCGTAAACATTGGCCAACACCTTTGTCTGCAAGCTTCCAAGCGAAGTGGACAACAGGTACGTATTATCGTTACTGGCACCGGTATACCTGACCGTATTGTTGCTATTACCATTGCCACCCCATAAACCAAACTTGCTGCCCAGGGCGACCATCGCCGTATTGGTAGTGATCGACGAGTTCTGATAAGCCTGCGACTGGGAAGTGGTAAAGTCATACGACGTTGGTGTGCCACCGGCGAAGCTCAATGCAACAGCAGATCTGACGCCGAGATGTATGCGATGTACAACCGTTACATAATAGCTGCCTGCAGGACACATAAAGATCAGGTTCGGACTTCCGGTCTCTGTTACTACCTGACCGTTGGTCTTTAACAGGAATGACTGACGTTCAACGATCGTAGTCGGTGTGCTTGCATCGCGCAACTGCACCTCTATCCAATCGGTGACGTTACCCACTGTACCGGAAGCATTATTGATAGCGGAATAATCCATACGCGGCGACAGTGTATTGGCCACAGTAGAGCCGAGCGGTAATACACCGGTGCTGTTTACGGTTTGCAGGGAATTGTTCATTAACCCGGTGCCGCTGTTATAGGCAGCCTGCAGCAACACGGTCAGCCTTAGCTTCACCGCGCTTGTTGTGTCAGCCAGGCCTAAAGCACGGCTGGTCTTGCTATACCATGCATTATTCGCAGATGCCGTGGTTGCGGTGGCTCCCAATACAAGGGCGTTGTTGTAATAACTATCGCTGGATGAAGTAAACGTTGCCGGGCTGGCAACTGTTTCTCCCGCTGTAGTGATCAATCCGCCGTACAGGATGCTGTTGGGGTTCGTCCAGGTTCCCTGGGTGGTTGTCTGGCGTGTGATAAATGCACCGGGAGAAGAATAATTCGCGCCCGCGCTGGCCGAAGTATGTGATAACTTCATCGCTGAAAAAGCAGCGCCTGCGGAAGTATAGATCCGCCAGCTACGGTCCACACCATTACCCGTCATATTCTCCACACTCGCTGAATTGCTGTAAGATTTTACCTGTGCAGTCACATCCTGCGGGGTAGATCCATTCGTTACAGTGGCAAATGCGTTATCTGTATCACTGAGTCCTAATGGGAAGGTGAAACTGCCATTGGCTGCCAGTCCGCGTTTGATAAACGTACCTGTACCATTGGTGATCGCCAGTAAGCCTGTACCTGCACCGGTTACATCGGCGGCAGCTGTCAGTATGATCGCTTTATCGCCGATGGTCAGTGTGCCGCTCGTGAACACGAGTTGCGTGGCCACCACCGCTGTATCCACCAGGTACACTGTTTTGCTGTTGCCGATACCGAGGTTGCCCTTAACAGTATCTGCGTTGAGGTTGAGGTACTGCGTGTCCGAACTGTTCATAAGCAAAGTGCCTGGCCCTTCCACATTGCTGAACACGAGCGCATCACCCTTGTTCACTGTTATATAGTCACCTGAAGTAATGAACAGGCTGGTAGAAGGTGCAACATAAAAAGCGCCACTGATAGGGAACGTTCCCATAGTGGAAGTCTGGATATAGGCATCGCCTGAACTGGTAGTACCTGCAGTGCCGGTTCCGGATGCAACATAAAACCGCTGCGCTGATGTTGGCGCACTCACACCGCTGGAAACATTAAGCTCGGCATAGAATTCTGCCTGTAAGGAAGGTCCTCCATTAGCAGAAGCATAATCTGCCAGCCGGATAGGCACTGCTACAGGGCTATTGAAAGTTACCGTAGCAATTTTAAACTCCGCACCACTCGTGAACGGCGTAACAGTAGTACCGGCATTCGTTCCAACAAAGGTCCATACTGTGCGGGTATCTATTTCCTGAGCTACGTCGGCCATGCTCCAGTTAAAAGGAGTCAACAGGCCATCCGCACTTGCAACGGATAAAGTCGGGATTACAGGCAGGTCGCTCGTAGCGATATCCAACACAAAATTGATGTTGGTAAAATACTCTGTTGTATTGTTGAAATTGCTCTTCAGCCAGATATCCAGCTGGTTTGCATGTGGACCGGGCCGCACTGTTGCCTGTAACCTGTTCTGAGCATGCAGCCAGGTTCCGGTCATAATGCACAACAACAACAGCAGCAGCAACCGTATTTCTTTATAGATTATCATAGTTGTTACTTTTTTATAAATAGTAATTGAAGCATCGTTCCTCTGTCTTAGCACCGGCAATCCCATCAGCTGTTCAAACTATGCCAGGAATTTTACCGTCCACTTTTTCCATCTCCGGCACGGCAGAACTGTCGATGCCTCATGAGCTGATAGTTTTTCATTACCAGTAATGGCATCCCTGATCAGCAGCTGTTACAGGCCGACTTTGAGGAAATTTTACTACCTGAAAATGATAAATAGCGTTAACGGCGGTCCTGCTCTAACTGCTCAATGCGTTTGGCTAATTGTTCAATTTGCATTTGTTGGTCCTGGATAGCTTTAACAAGCAACGGAGTAAGTTTGCTGTAGTCAACAGTCCAAGGATTTTTACTGGCATCTTCACCACCTTTGATCACTGCTATCGGATAAATTTCATACAGTTGCTGAGCAAGGAAGCCTGTTTGAGGAACACTCCTGTCTGCCTTGAACACATAATCTTTCACCTGTACTTTCATAACATCAGAAATACCAAAATGTGTGGGCTTGATATCATCTTTCAGGCGTATATCGGAAGTTGTCGCATAGTTGAGACCAGAGCCACTGTATTGCACGTATCCAAGGGTGTTCGTACCTTTCATAAAATTCATGAAAGTTGATCCGCTCGCAATATTGGGAATGTTAATACTGATACCAGCACCCCATCCTGTGGTAAAATTATTAGTTACATACAATGCAAACTGATTAGCTGCTGATTCAGTAATATCTACTCCTCCTGCAACTCTAAGTTTATAATTATATGACGCTGTAGGAGGAGTGATACCAATTCCTACCCGTCCAAGCGAGTCCATCTCCATGATCTTGCCGTTGAACTTGGAATCGTAAACACCAATAACACCATCCTGAGCAAAGAGTGTCCCATAGCGACTGGTGCGCGTACGGTCATGAAAATTATATCCACCGCCCGTGCCGGCAGCATATATCGAACCATCTGACAGGATTTTCATCTGGCCGCCCGTACCATTAAAGGTCAGCGGAAAGGTTGACTGGTTGACCGTTGTAGCAGCAGTCAGTGTTCCGCCCAGCACTACATTACCACCGCTTACTGACAATCCATTGGCGGCAGCAACGGATACCCCACCCCAGCTCGGTGTTGCCGGAACCCCGGTATTGATCTCAAGCGCATTTGTAGTGGTGTTGAAAACGATCAGACCTGTCGCGGGGTTGCTGATCGCGTTCCGCTGTGCAGTGGTCATACGCGGCACCAGCAGACCTTTGTTTGCGCTGGTCACATCCAATTGAGCAGAAGCATTAGGCGCAGTTGTTCCCACGCCCACCTGGGCCTTTACAGTACCGCTTGTCAGCAGCACTATCCCCATCATAAAGAGTAATTCTCTTTTTTTCATTTGTACTAGATTTTTTGTTTTTAAAAATTTGGTATTCGTAGGATATTGGTTTGGTTTTTGATAAGTAGGGATCTTCCCAAGGTTTTTTATAAGCAGGATTCCAGAGGGTTTTTGATAAGCAGGATTCTTCTTGGTTTTTGATAGTGAGATTTTTACATGGTTTTCGAATAAGTGGATCTCGTCCTGGTTTTTCTTTATACAATTATTCTTTTTACGTGCGCCTCATCAGCTGAAGTATCACCTACCGTTTCATTTTTTTGCTCCATGTTCAATTCTTTTTTTTGATTGAAGACCTTACTCGCTTCGCACATTACACCGTGATCGCTGGTTTTATTTTCGATCATCATGACCCGGACCATTCCTTCGCATTCCCGGTATTGTTGCAGGGATAACTGCTTTTGCGTCGACACTGGTCTCCAGCTAACATGCACTTCTCCTGCTTCATCGTTGATGCTTTTTCCGATTGTTATCATTGCGTTGCCTGAAGCTGAGTTGTATTGCTGGAGAACGGACGCGCGATCAACTACCGATGCTATGCACTGACACAACGCGATACAAAAAAGGGCCGCCCCTGCAAAATGCAGAAGAGCGACCCGAACCGTCCAAATCATCGTCTTATGAAAAGAAAGAATTAAAATGCAGACAGCAGTTCCCCGGAGCGACCCGGCAGCGCATGACAATGCCGCCCGTTGCAGTTGATATCGGCTGGACACAACAAAGGATCCACCCGTACAAATGAACAGGAAATTAAAAATGGAAACTAAACGATCAAATGGTAAAAATTGGCGTAACGCCGGGAGCCTACTTATTCTCTCTCTCTCTCTCTCTCTCTCTCTAGTATAGCAAAATCAATGCCCTTGCCCGTCCAATAAGGATTTGAGTGGGATGCACCGGCAAGTTGTATGTAGCTAATTTTACGCATTGTTTTGAAAAAAAAGGCAGATTTGAAGACAATATTAATTCGGAATTTTAACTTTTCCAAATTTCGTCAAAGAAACAGTATGTCATCGCGATGAGCTATGTCCGTTTTTAAACGGTGGTGATGATGCTGATAACGTTGTTTCAACCGCTCGATGACCAGGCCACTTAGTTTCTCAATACTAACCAGTTCAGCAAGTTGTTGCCAAAGTTGCTGACGCGGCATACCGGTCAACACCTGGTCTTCACAACCTATTTGACGAAGGATCGCAATTACTTCGTTTTTCCATAGCAACTGCACCAGGCTTTGCGGATCCCTTCCGGTATTGACTCTTGCCACACGGATCGGCAGATGACATAGCTTTTCTTCTTTATGTTTATGGTATACCAGCATAAGCCCAACCTGATCAGGCAATATCCTGCTGATACGCATTACATTCTGCGGAGTGGCCACAATGGTTAAAAATTCAACCACCCGCAAATACTGTGCAACCTGTCTCTTTAGCCGTTGAAGATCGTCAAGATCACTTTTGATCTCGATCCCGTGTAAAGTTTTTCCTACCATCAGGTGATCAATGCGGGTAGCTCCAAGCAGGATATTGATCTCCTTTAATAGCAGCGTTTCCTTGTGATGTCTCAGTACTTCGCGAATCAGATAATCGCTGATCTGTTGTTCAGATAATAGCAAAGGAGGCTCTATCGGCTCCATTACAAATTTACTCATGTCTGTCATTTTTTAAAGGTTTAAAAATGGATAAGACTTAATGGCAGTCATGTGTATAGAGAAGGAAAGAATCGAAGTAAGTGTCTTCCTTCCTGGTTTTTACAATAATGGCGTCAACGTTGAACCGTAAGGATACAGTCCCTTTTGTATGGCATTAACATCAGCTGGTTATGGCAGAAGCAGATCAAAAAATGCACCTCAATCCGCCAGCGTTTTACCGGTGGCGGAGGCTATTTTAAAAGAAAGAAAGGTTTGCCTGATTGTATAGATGAATGATAGAAACATGGCGGTATACTTTTTTCAATTGAATTGGATATAAGAACCACAAATTTATATACACTATTTTATTTTCTTCATTTTACTTTTTACGCTTTACGGTTTGTAGCCCGGCACAGCCCTCACTTTGCTGACTCATCCGCCACAACTCACGCTAAAATCAATGTGGTTGACAGAGAAGATCGCGGTCGATTGTTTAAGAGTTTAAGTGCTTAAAAGTTTACACGGTTAAACTTCGTACTACCGAACAGGCAGCCACATCGAACAAATTCGAATAGAAGTTCAACCTATTTCGATCAGCACCGGGTAATTTTCGTTTTACATTTATTTCTCTGTCAGACTCTTCCCGGGCTTGAAATAGCACGTATGGCTCCGAAGATCCTGGCCTTATCCACTCCCCTATTTTATACTCCTTGATCCGCTGATGTCACTTTAATGCAACCTGGTTGACCAGGTGTTTAACAACTTATCCAGCCGGATTTAGTCGTGCTTAAGCCGGCCCACTAAAACCTATTCTAATGAATCAATTGCTTACCCAGCCCCCCCATCATGGCATTGCCTTGTCCGAAAAGCAGATCAGCCAGTACCTGATCGAAGAATTTCGCAAAACCGACCCCAACGCAATTATACTTACCGAAGTCAACATTCAGCAGGGCACCACCCGCATCGATCAGTTGGTGCTGGATCAACATATTCTAAGTGGCATTGAAATCAAAAGTGACCTGGACAATCTAAGTCGCCTGAAAAGACAAATCCGTCAATACCTGCAGGTGGTCGACTTTCTCACCATTGTGGGTACACCCAATAATATCATACGCATCAGTTCCGTTTTACCTGCTAACGTAGGCTTGCTGATGGTTTACCGCAATCTCGCGCGGTTACAACATATCATTATACGCCCTGCATCGCTCAACCAGCAGCGCTGCCGGTTATCCCTTGTGCAGTTGTTATGGAAAAACGAGATCATCGATACACTGCGTGCGCTCGGCCACACCGGATCGATGATCAGCAACTCGCGACAGCAACTCTGGCAGCGATTGGCGAATCACTGCAATTCCAATGAACTGTCGCAAGCGGTAGTCAGGCAACTCAGGAAAAGATATTACATCAGATCCCAGGTATGATGCAGTGTATTGTTTCAGCAATTCGCCTATCAGATAAGGGATAACTTTTACAGAGGCGCACGCCTGATTGACCAGCGTGATATATGTAGTTCGGATAGCCTCACTGAATTTGTCAGGCAAATAAGCTATCACTTTTCCTCTTTTTTCTGCAGTGGCGAATATTTTATAAATCCGCTTCATGTTCATTCGTTGATATATTGCAGTGGGTAAAAGCATAAAAAAACCGTAAACACATTGTATTTACGGGTTAATTACTTGTTGGATCTAAGATTTGTTGGGAGGAACAAATGCAGCAAATCGCCTCGGTAATTTGACATTGAATGTCTTTCTTCGTCAACAACAAAGTCTCATGAAATATCTCATTGACATTTAGCCGCCATACGACAAAAAAAAAGTGACCTTTTCAAAGTCACTTTTTTTGTCGGGAAGACAGGATTCGAACCTGCGACCCCCTGGTCCCAAACCAGGTGCGCTACCGGCCTGCGCTACTTCCCGGTGCCATCTGATTACTCAGAAAGGGCTGCAAAAATAAGGGAATTTCATGAAAACAACCCACTTTATTATTACTATTTTGATGAAAAAATTGCCTTCCGGCGATCAGTTCTGAAAAGACAGCTGGCTTTTCCCGTCAATCGACCATGCGGACGCAGGGCAGTCGAAAACGGCAAAACTATCCGACATGTCAGTTTTGCGGAATATGGTTTGCTTCACTATTGTTATTGTTTTCAAAAGATGGTAGCGAGAAATTGGATTGATCGGATCGACTGCGCAAGTGAATACCTTACTAAGATGGTCATTTGTGCCGATGCCGGCTGATGATTTTGCAAGCTGTTATGATAAATTAACACGCACTGCCATTATCATCTTCAAAGCAGTTCATCAATTTGCGCTTATGCAGGTGGATTGTTTATAGATCAATTTATGAGGGCTGAGCTAACTTCTGATAATATTTTTTATCGTACCTGATCCTTCAGCTTTTAAAAGCTCGTTTTTTCCTCAGTTTTTCGTCGTTATTTTCTCCTGAGATTTTGTGTTTTTCCCTTGCATTCAGCTACGGTTGTGAGTGATCTTTACAGCAGAGAAATTTCTTTAGTCACCGTCATCTTAAGGACTGGTGGAGGAGGTCAGTCCTTAAGGGGC
>QFQQ01000065.1 GCA_003243445.1 Citrobacter freundii | reverse complement strand
TGTGACCGCGCATTGTTCTCCCACAATTAAAATTCGATGTCGTTTAGTTAGCAAAACCTGCATGAATTGCCTGGCGTAGGGGCCCCCTCTAAATCTCCCCCTTCAGGGGAGACTTTGCTTTCCTACAACAAGGCACTTCTTTTTTGAATCGTACATCTGTATTCGATATAAAATGATAAATCTTTAAAAGGCGACCTAAAGTCTCCCCTGAAGGGGGAGATTTAGAGGGGGCCCCTACGCCAGGCAGAGCGAATAGCTTTCCATTAACTAAACGACATTGAATTTCAATTGTGAGTGAAAGTATGCCCGACCTGTTTCTACAAAGGAAGTTTGCTCTGTTATAACAGAGATTGGTATATTCCGCACCACGTAAGTAGAAGGCTTCTGATGAAGCATTCAACTTTGTTGAAATAACAAAGAATGAAATCGCAGGAGAAAGAATGATCAATTCCAGCGTTCCGATCTAGATCCTCGTTGCCAACTCCGCGATCAAATTCGCACCCGGGATAAACAACGCCTGCGCAAGCAATGTTCCCGCCAATCTCGCCAGCGTCATATACACAATGTATTTTCTGAATGTTGCTTCGCTGCATTTGCCCAGCACCACATCATCCGTCATAGCCGATAAATGCGGATCAATGAACGCAAACATCAGGATCGTTGCGAAACCATTGATGAATGCAGACAAGTTACTCGCAGTGGTCCTGTATTGCGGATTGATGTAGGCCGCATAAACTGCGGATAGAACACCGATGGTGAGAATTGCCACCGCAACAACGTTCAGCAGGAATATCCGCCAGGGAAATTGCTTTTCTTCGCTGAGTTGTGAAAGATTTTGTGAAGAGGGTAAGGTCAGGTTGTCCCGGAAACAAAGAATACCGGTTTTCGAAAAACCATGATAGATCAGTTTGGGAATCGACTTATGTTCGCTGAAACCGATAACGGCCCTTGATAAAACCCGCTGAAAGGTCGGGATCAGCAATGCTCCACAGATCGTTGCCAGCGTACACGACAGGATCACATAGCGGAATGCTTCTGTGTTATTATAAACACCATTCGCAATATCATTCTCCACCGTTTTCGCAAGCAGCGGCGCCTGAAACCCATTCGCCGTCCTGGACACAACAACCAATATATTAAACAATGCAAACGAGATCGCGATCCTGCCCGTTCTTATTCCAACAATCCTCACAGCATACGATAGCGTAGTAATAAGATTGATGACGAATGTCAGCATCAGTACGATCATTACCTGGGAGGTCATTGGGCGAGAGGTTTGAGAGGTTTAACAGGTTTCAAAGGTTTAATAGATTCCTCCACTGGCAGTTTTCCACCTACCGGCTACTCACTACAATCGGCGGTAGCAACCGTTGAAACCCATTAAACTTCTCAAACCTATTAAACTTTTTTCGTAATCCCTACTGCGCCGTGATCTTCATCTCCGTTCGCCTGTTCTTCGCCCTTCCCTCCCCTGTTTTATTATCTGCCACAGGTTGTGTTTCTCCCAATCCTTTCCAGGTGAATCGCGCAGGCGCGATGCGTTTATTGATCAGGTATGCTACAACTGTCTTCGCACGTTTGTCGGAGAGAACGAGATTTTCAGCAGGCTTTCCTACGTTATCAGTATGACCACTGATCTCTACTTGAACAGTTGGGTTGTCATTCATCAACTGAACGATCTTATCCAGTTCTATCTGCGACTCAGGTTTAAGATCAAACTTATTTACATCAAAGAAAATGTTGTTGAGCACGAGTGTTGCATTGACTTCGATCGGCTGAAGCGGGATATTTTTTTCATAGGTGGAATCTGGGGAATTGCTTTCCAGCATGAAATTATCCGAGAAGAATAAGTATCCTTTCCTGTTCACATTGAACACATAATTTTTCCCCACAGGAAGCGTGATCAGGTATTTGCCGTTTTCATCTGTTTGCACTTTGGAAATGATCTGGCGAGTGGCGAGATCCGTCAGTTCCACTTCAGAAGGCAACCCTTTGGTGGTTTTTTTATCAAATACCTGGCCTCTTACCCAAAGTGTTTTTGCAGGACGGAGATCTTCGCGTAATTCAAAACTGTAAATATCCAGTCCGCCTTTTGTGCCGATCCTGTCACTGGCATAGTAGGCGGTCTTTCCGTCGGCGGTTACAAACAAAGTGCCTTCGCGATCGATCGTATTGATCGGGTAACCTAGGTTGGTGGGTTTGCTCCAGTCTCCTCCCGGTCCTTTTTTCGCATAGAAAATATCCTCATCACCATAGCCGGGCCAGTAGTTGGAAGTGAAGTACAGGGTCTGGTTATCGGCGTGTATAAACGGACATTGTTCATCACCGGGTGTGTTGACAGATGGTCCGAGATTTTCAGGTTCGCTCCAGCGGCCATTTGCCTGGAGATGACAAACCCAGATATCGCATCCGCCCAAACCGCCATAGCGGCGGCTGGAAAAATAAAGATCACGTTTATCGGGGGAAAGGCAGGGCTGCGAATCCCATTGATCGGAATTGACTTTTCCTCCGAGATTTGTTGCCTCATCCCAACCGGTTGGTGTGAGCCGCGAGATATAAAGGTCACAACTGCCCATCCCATCCGGGCGGTTGCAACCGGTGAATACCAGCCACTCGCCATCCTGGGAAATGTTTTGTGCGCCTTCATTCATTTCCGTATTCACCGAACCGGGAATGGGCGTAGCCTTGCTCCAGCCATTGCCTTCTCGTTTGCTGTGATAAAAATCTTCGTTGTTGCCGACACGGCGCGTAAAAACAAACTCACTCCCATCGATCGTCAGGGAAGGAAAATATTCTGACTCGCTGGTATTAATGGCATCGCCCACATTTATGGGATTAAATACATACGTACCGGCGGGGTGTTGTTTCGCATATTCGACCGCAAACGTGTAAGTCTTTTTTCTAAATTCTGCGGCCTTGGTTGTATTCGAATTGGCCGGAGGATTTTTACCCAGGTATGAATTGATCGCTTCCAGGGCTTTGTCGAATTGTCCGAGGCGTGCGAGGTTGATAGAATAAGGAAGTTTGGACTCAATGGTATAGTCTGCATCGATAGCAAAAGCTTTTTCGAAATAGCTGAGACTTTGCTGATAATCTTTGAGTTCACTGTAAACGCCGCCCAGGGAGAGATATGCGTCCACAAAACCGGGCTCCATTTCTATACATTGTTTCAGCAGGCTCATTGCTTCCTGTAGTTTGCCATTTTCGGCAAGACTGATCGCCCTACCATAGGTCGTCATTGTCTTTTTTCCCACTTTCATAGGATCGAAACCCTGCGAAAATCCGGCAATACTGAGGATACAGCAGAAAAAAGCAAAATAGAGTTTCTTCATCGGTAAACGGTTGTAGTACAATAACGAAGGGAGAGGGATTTTATGCGGGAAAGGTTGTAAGGAGTCGATGTTCGATGCGCGATGGTCGATGATAGAATTATTTGAAAATTCTGTCATAACTAAAAATCAATCAAAATGAATGGATAGGAGACAAACGTTGAAACCAAAGCCGATCATCGGCTATAGCGCATCGAACATCCCTGCGCTATGGCACATTAATATACTTATGCAATTGCAAACTCAGTTCCCACTTCGGGTTTGCCTTTATATACTCAACGATTTCCGGCGTCATCTTATCTGCGCGGCTCCATTCGGGTTGGAGATAGAGTTTACAACCGGGAGATACCTGTGCTGCATGCTGTTCGCCCCAGGCAAAATCGGATCTGTTGTAAATAATGACCTTCAGTTCATTGGCATGAAGCAGTACTTCCGGGAGCGGAGCCTTGAATTTTTTTGGGGAAAGACAGATCCAATTCCAGTTTCCACTGAGCGGAGAGGAGCCGGAGGTCTCAATATTGGTCTCCAGACCCGCAGCCTGAAGCGAGGATGTAAGCGCGTCGAGATTGTGTAAAAGCGGTTCGCCACCGGTGATCACCACCATTTCTGCTGGTGTTTTCAGCACTTCCGCCGTTAATTGCTCAACAGTTTGATGCGGATGACGGTCTGCATCCCAGCTATCTTTTACATCACACCACACACAACCCACATCACATCCGCCAAGGCGGATGAAATAGGCCGCCCGTCCCTGGTGAAAACCTTCACCCTGGATGGTGTAGAAATGCTCCATCACGGGTAGTGTTGTAGTATGTGCTGCTGTTGCCTGCATAATGATTCAAAAGTCAAAGTTAAGAACAAGCGGGGGCTTCAAAGGTTCCAGAGGTCAAGCTATAGGTTCCAGGAGTTCCAAAGGTTCCAGAAGTTTCAGAGGTTCTTTGACAGCGGGTTGTTCAAACAAAGTTAGAGTCTGCATTTTGCGGCAGCAACCTCTGGAACCTTTGGAACTTTTGGAACCCCTGGAACCTTGAATCCTCTGAAACCTTTTCCTAATTCTTTGATTCACAAGACAAAAAAGTGTTCTTCATCAGTGCCGCAATGGTCATTGGGCCAACGCCGCCGGGGACGGGGGTGATCCAGGAGCATTTTGGAGAGACCTGTTCGAAATCAACGTCTCCCTTTAATTTGAAGCCCGATTTGCGGCTTGGGTCCGGTACGCGCGTGATGCCTACGTCGATGATCACTGCGCCTTCTTTCACCATATCGGCTTTTACAAATTCGGGAATGCCGAGTGCGGCCACAATGATATCGGCCTGAAGACAGATCTCTTTCAGGTTGGTGGTGTGAGAGTGGCAAAGTGTGACGGTGCAGTTGCCCGGATTAGAATTTCCGCTCAACAGAATGCTCATCGGGCGACCCACGATATTGCTTCGGCCGATCACAACCGCATGTTTTCCTTTGGTTTCCACTTTGTATTGCTCGAGAAGCAACATGATCCCGTAAGGAGTAGCTGCAATGAATGTTGGCAAACCTTCGACCATTTTACCCACACTCATCGGATGAAATCCATCCACATCTTTGCCCGGGTCGATTGCATTGATCACTTTTTTCTCACTGATATGTTTGGGCAGCGGTAACTGTACCAGGATGCCATCCACATCAGGGTCAGTATTCAGTTCTTCTATGGTTTCCAGGAGTTTATTCTCGGAAATATCTGCTTCAAGGCGTACCAGGGTCGATTTGAAGCCGGTTTCCTCACAGGCTTTTACTTTAGCCGCCACATAGGTTTCGCTCGCACCATTGTTACCAACCAGGATCGCGGCCAGGTGTGGTATTTTCTTTCCATCATTGGCGCGTTGAGCAACGCTGATCTTCAGCTCGTCTTTGATAGCCTGTGCGGCTTGTTTCCCGTCTAAAATTTGCATGCGCAAAATTACGGAAGTTTTGCGCTCGTCTTGCCCCGGTAATGTCATTAAGTTAGGATTTCCGTCCGGGCCCTCATGACAGATGGCCGTTGACTGAAATCAAACAACAAACTGCTAGCTTTTCATGGCTAAGCTGTGGTGAAAAAACATTTAAATCCGTTTAAAAACCCAAGGTTAAGGCTTGTGCATAAACGAATTTCGGTCTCTAAATAAAAACAATGCGTACCCTATATACTTTGCTTTTCATCTCTTTATGTCATGTGGTGGATTGCTTTGCGCAGCATGACCCGCTTAACACCTGGAGTGTTGGTGGTTACAGCCGGAAGCCGCCGGATGTTCTTTCGTCTGTAAATAATGTGTCCTCGATTGCAGGGATCCGGCAGATGGAGATCGCGCTTGGCGGTTTGAAACGATACGGCCTGCCTGAACTGGATCTGTATTAGCTGGCTGTTGCGCTTCCGGATAGGAGGGTCAATGCCGGCCTGCAATTCACAACCTCCGGATTCAATTCATATAGAAATGCGGCTGTCGGCCTGGTCACTGCCAGGCGATTAGGGGAAGCTATGTCCCTTGGTATTCGTTTTAATTATCATACCCTTAAGATCGCTGGTTATGGAAGAGCCATGGCCATCACTGCTGATGCCGGCATGCTTTGCCATTTATCGTCAAACCTGCATTTCGGGATCCAATTGAATAATCCGGTTAGCAAGCGCAACGCGAATGGTCCTCCCGTGCCGGGGACATACATCTGTGGATTGGGATATGAACCATCAGCAACCTTATTGCTTTCGATAGAGGTCGTTAAACAGCAATCACGATCTGTTGCCGGCAGGCTTGGAATGCAATACAAGATCGATACGATGATCATTATCCGGACGATCGTCCAGTCTGGCAGCCCTTCCTTTTGGTTTGGTGTGGGTTTTCAACGAGCGCAATACAGGTTGGATGTGTACAGCAATTATCATCTTCAACTAGGAATGGGTATGGGTGTGGTGTTGTACTGGTGTTTTGAAAGGAAGGACCGGGAGTGAGATATTAGATAGAAGTAATAGATAGGAGAAAGGAGTAGATCATATAGAAGGCTTAATGAATGAGGACAAAGAGTTGGAGAGTAAACTGAAACATGATACCAGTATGGACGCTGACGCCGTTCAGCAGAGCCTTTCGTCGGATCCTGAACCACCTTCTTCCTGTATTCTTTCTTACCGTCCTTGCCGTCTTACCGGTAAAAATAAACCGGTAAGACGGCAAGGACGGTAAGAATGTCCGCGGTTTTGATATGATTTTTTACTGATACAGCTTAACTCAACATGTAAATGCTATTTCAATGTTATTCCTGAAACGACGATATAACATCATTCGTTCACTCATATTTCTACGACTCTTATTCTATTCTATCACTTCCCCGTGCCAGGAAGTGCCGGTGCAGGTGCAGCAGCAACTGGAAAGCCTGGTGAATGCAAACGAACAGGAAACAGAAGATGATACCTATTTGCAACAAATGGAGCGCTTCAGCAAACATCCGCTGAATATTAATGAAGCGGATGAAGAAGAACTGAGTTCACTTGGGTTAATGAGTGCGGCTCAGATCGCCGATTTTATAAGATACCGGCAAATGTTGGGCAAGCTCGTCAGCGTTTATGAGCTCCAGGCAGTTCCCGGTTGGGATCCTGAATTGATACGACAACTGTTTCCTTTTATTACAATTTCCGGAAACGAGCCGGTAACAACCACGCTGGTCAACCGTCTTGGCGAAGGGATACATACGTTGTTGCTCAGGCTGTCACGGGTAATAGAGCAGCAAAGAGGATTTAATGCTGAAAGCTCCGGTACAAAATATAACGGAAGCCCGTTACGGATATTCGCACGTTACAAGTACGTGTATAAAAATCTGCTGCAGTTTGGCTGGACAGGTGATAAAGATGCAGGTGAACAATTTTTCCGCGGCAAACAAAGACCTGGTTTTGATTTCAATTCCGTGCATCTTTTTGCAAGAAAGATCGGCATCATTGAAGCATTAGCGCTTGGTGATTTTACGGTGAATTTTGGTCAGGGTTTGATACAGTGGCAGAGCCTTGCTTTTGGGAAAAGTGGGCAGACTATTTCGGTGAAAAGGCAATCGCCTGTGTTGAAACCTTACAATGCTGCAGGTGAATATAATTTTTACAGGGGTGTTGGTATTACCATCCGTAAACGCTTCGTTGAATATACACTGTTTGCATCTTTACGGAAACTTAGTGCGAATAAAGACGAAGACAGCGCCGGCGCCTTTGTTACGTCCATTATTACTTCCGGTTATCACCGCACCAGCCAGGAAGCAGCAGGTAAGGGAATACTTAAACAGGTTGTGACCGGAGGCTCCGTTCGTTTCAAAAAAAATGCATTGCGCATAGGGTTAAATGTTATCCGGCATTCTTTTTCGCTGCCTGTTCAGAAACGGGATGAACCATATAACCTGTTTGCTTTGAACGGGAAGAAATGGATGAATGCCAGTACAGATTACGCCTTCACCCTGCAGAATGTTCACCTGTTTGGCGAGGCTGCAATTGACAAAGACCTGAATACTGCATTTATACAGGGATGTATGGTGAGTGCAGATCCGAAAGTGGATATAGCAATCGTATACCGGAATATTCAGAAGGGTTACCAGGCAATGAACGCGAATGCGTTTACAGAAAATTCCCCGCCATCTAATGAACGTGGCTGTTATATCGGGTTCTCTATAAGACCTGTTTATGGTTGGAAGCTCGACGTATTTGCTGATTTTTATCAGTTTCCCTGGCTGAAATACCTGATCGATGCGCCTTCTTACGGAAAGGATTTTATGATGCAGCTGACGTACACGCCATCAAAGCAGGTGGAATTGCAGGGAAGGGCGGCACATTCGTCGAGACTTCGTGAAGCTCCCCGTTCAGGACCGATCGATTATTTAGTTCCTGTATCTGGAACACATGGTCAGCTACTGCTGAACTATGCATTAACCAGGGATTTTAATTTACGTAACAGAATGCAGCTTCTTTGGTTGCATCGTGAGGGTATTGAGACGGGCTTTTCTCTTTGTACAGATGTACTGTATAAGCCACTTGCAAAACCTTATGCGATATCATCGAGAATACAGTTTTTTGAAACCGGGAGTTATGACAGCAGATTGTATGGATTTGAAAATGACGTGCCATACAGTTATTCAATTCCCGCGGTATTTGGAAAAGGCTTTCGCTATTACATAGTGGTACAATTAAAGATATTGAAGAAAATAGCAGTGAGTTGCCGTTGGGCGCAAACGGTATACCGGGAACAGAACGAGATAGGATCGGGGCTTGATCTGATCGAAGGGAACAAAAAGTCTGAAATGAAGATACAGTGTATATATACGTTTAAGTAATAATTCTTCTACTGTCAGTCAGGCTCTTTGGAATACAATCGCATTAGATAGTTAATCCAACTTGCTGGTTATTCCTTTACAGTCATCGGGTGATTATAACGCTATAACCGGCAAGTGGAGTTGGTTAAGCAACGAGATCTTCATCTTGATCAACATCAACAAATTTTCTTAAACGAATATTTTTTATCAGGAAGATGTTGCATATTATTCTTTACATGATGCATGATAACTAAACATGGTAACACTTTCGTCCTTATTCATGCAATATCTGCAGCTGTGGTTTGTGTATCAGCATTATTGATATGCGAAAACTAAATGATGCTATCGCTCCGATATGATCATCTTCTTTGATCAACTTCATTAGTTGTCGTTGTTTGTACGTTGATAGATCATTCTCATAAAAGCTTTTTAATTTTTTTTGTTAAAAAAATAAATACTTTCACGCAGCAATCATAAAATTTTGTTTGTCTCAATTGTTGAAGAACGGAACTAACTGCTTTCTTACAATCCATCCACTTCAAGCCGCTCCACTAATATTTTCTACCGAGAGGAATTATGATGTCACTGCTATGTAGCACGTGATCGCTTGCTTTCACCCGAAGACCAGTTTGATAACCGCTTAGTAACCTTAAAAATCAAAGCATGAGAAGAACTGCATTACTAACTGCAGCGCTATTGCTATTGTATGCATCAGTGTTTGCGCAAACAAAAACAGTTACAGGACAGGTCAAGGATGCAAAAGGAGATCCCGTTCCATTCGCTAACATTACCATCAAAGGCACTACCAGTGGTGTGGCTGCGGATCAGAACGGAAACTTCCGCATAGAAGTTCAGGAGGGACAATCACTCATCGTCAGCTCAACCAGTTTTACTGAACAGGAAGTAGCCATCGGTACACAAACAACTGTGAACGTAACATTGCAACCTCTGGGTAATCTTCAGGAAGTTGTGGTGACGGCGATGGGCATCCGGAGGACGCGGAATCAATTGCCGTATGCAGCACAGACCGTGGATGGAACGGAAGTGAGTAAAAACAGAAGCAACAATTTCGTGAGCAATCTTTCCGGAAAAGTTGCAGGGCTTGAAGTACGACAAACAAATACACTTGGTGGATCTACCAACGTTGTATTAAGAGGTGTGAAATCATTTGTAGGGAATAACCAGGCATTGTTTGTGGTAGATGGTGTGCCGTACAATAATGACAATACCAACACCGCAGATCAAACGACCGGTCGCGGTGGATATGATTACGGCAACGCTGCTGCTGATATCAACCCCGACGATATTGAATCCGTATCCGTCTTGAAAGGTGCGGCGGCGAGCGCACTCTATGGATCGCGGGGTAACAACGGCGTGATCCTTATTACTACGAAGAAAGCAACCCGTGGCTTGGGGATCACGGTGAATTCAGGTTTTGGTTTTGGTAAGATCGATAAAAAGACCTTTGCCAAATATCAAAAAGAATACGGTGCAGGGTATGGCGCTTATTATGGTCCCAACGAAGATTCTTATTTTAATCTGTTTGATGTTAATGGTGATGGCATCCCGGATCAGGTTGTACCCACTACTGAAGATGCTTCGTATGGCGCTCCGTTTGATCCCAGCTTGCTGGTCTATCAATGGAACGCTTTCGATGCGACGTCTCCCTTTTACAGGCAGGCCACTCCGTGGGTAGCTGCTGCGAACGACCCTTCCAGTTTTTTTCAGACGGCTACCTCTTCCAATCAAAGCGTGTTTGTTGATGGCGCTTCGGATAAAGGTTCTTTTAAGCTTGGTTATACGCGCACTGACGACGGGGGCGTATTGCCCAACAGTAAAGTCAGCAAGAATCTCGTCAACTTCGGTGGAACATATAATATTACCGACAGGTTGACCGCGGGCGCGGCAGCAAACTTCTCCAATATAAACGGACGGGGACGTTATGGTACCGGTTACGACGACAAAAACGTAGCAACCAACTTCCGTCAGTGGTGGCAAACGAATGTGGACATCGATGAGCAGAAAGCTGCTTATTTCCGCACATTGAAAAATACCACCTGGAACTGGGCAAATCCAAGAACAACGGCGGGGCTTGTTCCAATCTTTTGGGATAATCCTTATTTCGTCCGCTATCAGAATTATGAGAATGATAGCCGGAACAGGATCTTTGGTAATGTTAACCTGAATTACAAGATCACTGACTGGTTGAACATTCTCGGAAGGGTAGGGCTGGATACTTATACAGAGCAACAGGAAGAAAGACAGGCAGTGGGAAGCATCGGTATTTCCTCTTACAGGCGCGTGAACCGTTCGTATACAGAATTGAATTATGATCTGCTGGCGAATGTAGACAAAGATCTTTCGCAGGATTTCAACTTCAAGGCATTGCTTGGTGTGAACATCCGCAAGCAGCATACAAGAAGCATCGATGCCTCAACCAATGGCGGTCTGACCATTCCCGGTATTTACTCGCTGAACAATTCGGCCAATCCGTTGAATGCACCAACAGAGTTTGATGGAGAAAGACAGGTAAATGGTGTTTTCGCCGGCGCAACGCTCAGTTGGAGAGATATGCTAACGCTGGATGGAACTATCCGCCGTGATGAATCATCCACATTGCCTGATGGGAACAATGTATATTATTATCCTTCAGGGGCGTTGGGCTTTACTTTTTCCAAACTGCTTCCTTCTGCCAACTGGTTATCTTATGGTAAGGTGAGGCTGAACTATGCGGAGGTTGGTAATGATGCGCCGCTCTACAGCGTGCTGGATGTTTATAACATTCTTCCCCCATTTGGTTCCGCGCCGACAACCACTATTCCAAGCACAAAGAACAACCCGGATCTGAAACCTGAACGCACACAAAGTATGGAAGTGGGCCTGGAAATGTCCTTCCTCAAAAGCCGTGTCGGTTTCGATGTATCTTATTATAATGCAAAGACGATCGATCAGATCCTCCCGCTGGCCATCACTCCCGCATCAGGATACAGTTCGAAATTCCTGAATTCAGGTACGATCCGGAACCAGGGTATCGAGCTTTCTGTGTTTGGTACGCCATTCCAGAGCAAATCATTCAGCTGGACGGTGAATGTGAACTGGACGAGGAACCGCAACAAGGTGATCAAGCTGTTCGAAAATGCAGACAACCTGGTGTTGGCAACCTTCCAGGGCGGTGTGTCATTGAATGCAACATTGAATCAGCCTTATGGAACGATCCGTGGTTCCAACTTTATTTACACAGGCGGCCAGCGCACCGTGGATGCAGATGGTTATTACCTGAGTTCGCAAACATCCAATGAAGTGATCGGGAATCCGAATCCTGATTGGATCGGTGGTATAAATAATACATTCAAGTATAAGGATTTCTCACTGAGCTTCCTGGTGGATATGCGCAAAGGCGGTGATGTGTTTTCACTGGATATGTTCTACGGTTCGGGCACGGGACTCTATCCGGAGACCGCCGGACGCAATGATCTCGGTAATCCATCACGTGATCCTGTTGCGAGCGGTGGTGGTGTGGTCATGCCGGGTGTATATGAAGATGGTAAACCAAACACCACGCATATCTCTAATGAATATGCAACCTTCGGTGCAGAAGATCTCGTGCCTGCTGCAGGATTCGTATATGATGCAAGCTTTGTGAAATTAAGGGAAGCAGTACTGACTTATTCATTGCCAAAAGGACTGATGTCCAAGATCAGGCCATTCAAGGGAATTGATCTTTCGCTGATCGGAAGAAACCTTTGGCTCATTCATAAGAATCTGCCTTATGCTGATCCGGAGGAAACGATCAGTTCGGGTAACCTGCAGGGTTATCAGGGTGGTGCTTATCCTACAACACGCACCTTCTCATTCAACATCAGATTAAGATTCTAAAAAAATATTGCTATGAAGAAAGTTTTTGTAATTATAATAACTGCATTGCTCTTCGCTTCCTGTAAAAAGGATCTTACAACATTGAATGAAGATCCAAAGAACCCTCCGATGGTGGCAGCCTCCTCGCTTGTCACGAACGCGGAGAGAAGCCTGGTCCGTACCCTCAGCTCGTCAAATGTCAACCTCAATATCTTCCGTCTTATTGTACAGCACTGGCAGGAGACGACTTATCTTGGAGAAAGCCGCTATGATCTGAATACTCGGAATATTCCACAGGGTGTTTGGACCGCTCTTTACCGGGATGTGCTGAAAGACCTGGAAGAAGCAAAACGGTTGATACCTGAGCAGGTGACTGACGGGGATGTGAAGACCAATCAACTGGCTGTGGTGAATATCCTGCAGGTGTATGCTTATTATTATCTGATCAATACGTTTGGTAACATTCCTTATTCGGAGGCACTTGATATTGACAATGTATTTCCGAAATACGATGATGCGGCAACGATCTACACAGATCTGATCGCGAGACTGAATACCGCGATCACTTCCATCAAGCCGGCGGCAAATGGTCTGGGCAACGCAGATATAATATATGGAAATGATATGACTGCCTGGGCGAAATTCGGCAACTCATTCAAGTTGAAAATGGGAATGCTGATCGCCGATGTGCCTGGCTCGAATGCGCAAACAATAGTGGAGCAGGCGTATGCCGCCGGTGTGTTCAGCTCCAATGACGATAACGCGCTGTTTGACTTTCTTGCATCACCACCCAATACAAATCCGATATGGGAAGACCTGGTGCAAAGCGGAAGACAGGATTTTGTGGCGGCAAGCACCCTGGTTGATCAGATGCAGGCGCTCAATGATCCGAGAGTACCGTTGTATTTCACACCTGATGAAGCCAACGATTATTCGGGTGGAGATCCTGGTACAAGCAGCAGCTATACCACCTTCTCTAAACCCGATGAAAAGATCACCGTACCTGAGTTTCCGGGCGTATTGCTTGATTATTCCGAAGTGGAGTTTCTGCTGGCGGAGGCTGCTGCGCGTGGCTGGGCCGTTGGTGGCGCTGCAGCATTGCATTACAGTAACGCGATCACGGCATCTATCTTATTCTGGGGTGGTACGCAGAACCAGGCAACAACTTATCTCGCCCGTCCTGCGGTAAATTATGCAACGGCTGCGGGAAGTTTCCGGCAAAAGATCGGCACACAGAAATGGATCGCCTTATATAACCGGGGATGGGATGCATGGATCGAATGGAGACGATTGGATTATCCTCAACTGGCGCCAGCATTCCGTGCACTGTCAGCCATCCCGCTTCGCTTCACCTATCCCGTTAACGAACAGAATTATAATACGACGAATTATAACCAGGCAGCGGATGCGATCGGTGGGGATGAGGTGGACACGAAGTTATGGTGGGATGTGAATTAAGACTAAGGACCGCTGGGCTGAAGACCGCAACAGCATTCCCGGGCTGAAAAAAAGTTTAACCCTGAAAGTAAAAAGACCTTCCATAATGAAGGTCTTTTTATTGCGGGTATGTGTCCCATTATTTCAGATCATCTGCCCATGCTTGATCGGCTATAGTCCGTATTTAATTGTTGTAAAAGCTATAATTAAATATGATGAGATTTTTCGATTTAGTCTTTAATCATCTGTATATGGAAGAGCCGGCCGGGGTGTGTGGACTGTATTCCGTGGTCGTTTTTTTACATCACAATCAACCACTTCCCTGAAATTTTTTTTACACCAATTGATTTTTCGTGTTAAAAAAACTTTAATTTGGCGCAGCTTTTTTGGCGGCTCTGATGTCTCTCACTTATGTATTTCATACCCAGGTTTGGGATACAGGGCGGTCATTAGCCTTCAGATTATAATAAACAAAATTAACTTCACATGAGAAAAACTGCGAGTCTTCTTGCAATGTTGCTCCTATGCAGTGTATTGACATTTGGGCAAAGCCGAACCATTTCGGGTAAGGTGACAGATGATCAGGGAAATGCAATTCCCCTGGTGAGCGTTACAATCAAGGGCACCAATCAGGGCGCCATTGCGGATCAGAATGGATCTTTCACTATCAAAGCCAACACGGGCGATGTTCTGGTACTTACAAGCCAGGGCTTTACAACAAAAGAAATCACAGTTGGTGCAAGTAACACCATCACGTCTGCTCTTGAGAAGTCAACAGAGAGCCTGGTGGAAGTAATTGTATCAAGTGGTTACAACACCAAAAGAACTCAGCGAAGCCTTAGCTCCAATGCACAGGTGGTGAATGCTGAACAATTGAATGTCATTCGTCAGCCAAACATCAACAATGCACTGGCAGGTAAAGTAGCAGGTGCGCAGATCCGTAGCCAGTCGGTTGCGGCGCTTGGTCGTGATGCAACTGTACGTCTGAGAGGTGATGGTACACTCGGTGGCCAGAGCCTGCTGTACATCGTTGATGGTACGCCAACTAACTCAGTTGACGTGAACATGGACGACGTAGAAGATCTGACTGTACTGAACGGCCCAAGTGGTGCTGCTATCTACGGTCCTCAGGCTGCTGATGGTGCGATCGTGATCACTACCAAAAGAGCAAAAAGAGGGCAGAGAGGTATCGGCGTTGAAGTGAACAGCGGCGTTACTGTGGACAAGATCTATGTGGTTCCTAACTATCAGAATTCATACGCTGGTGGTGGTGCTGCTGATCTGATCCAGTACAAATGGGTTCCTGGACAACCAGAAGAATGGAAAGCGCTCGATGGTAAATACTACCATGACTATACCGATGACGCATCATGGGGACCACGCATGGCCGGTCAGGAATATATTCCCTGGTATGCATGGTATGCAGGTACTCCTTACTCTTTCAAAACCGCTAAGCTGACCCCTCAGCCAAACAATGCGAAAGACTTTTATAACACGGGTGTAACCAGAACCAACAACGTCAACTTCTCTAAAGCTGGCGATAACTATACTGCACGTGTTTCATACACAAACCTGGATATCCAGGGTCTGATCCCAAATAGCTATCTGAAAAGAAATTCTCTGATGGCGAACGGTTCAATGGACCTGGGAACCCACTTCACTTTGTCTACTAACTTTAACTATGTTACCCAGAACCAGAATGCTGAGAACAATGATGGTTATGGTAACCAGTCTTCCGGTAGCTTCAGCCAGTGGTTCCACAGAGATCTGGACATGGGCATCATGAAAGAACTCAGAGGCATGTTGTCTCCTGCCGGTTCAACAGGTACTCCAGGTGTAGTAGGTAGCTGGAACCACGCAAACCCAGGTGCTTACAGCCCAACCAACCCAGTTGCGTTCTATGGCGGTAACTACTGGTATAACTTCTACAGCTATTTCGACAATACACAGAATCTCTTCAGACGTGACCGTCTGTTCGGTGACGTGTCGCTGACTTACAAGCTGAACAGCGATATCAAGATCAGAGGTACTTATCGCAAGAGCCTTGTAAATACCTGGAGCGAGAACAGAACATGGTATCTCCTGGAAAGAAGTGCGACTCAGACTGGTCTGAAATCAGGCTATTCTACAAGCGAAACTTTCTTTGCGGATGACCGTTATGAACTCGTTGGTACTTACAACAAAAAACTGAATGACTTCAACATCGACGTGCTTGCGGGTGGTGAGATGGTAAAGATCACCAACAAAGGCATCAATGCTGCAACACGTGATGGTCTGTACATTCCTGACTTCTTTGCACTGAACAACTCACTTTCTTCTATTACTTATGGCAATAACAGATCTCTTGAAAAACGCCGTGCGGTGTTTACAAGAGCGAGCCTTGGCTGGAGAAATATGGTGTTCGTAGATGCGACTGTCCGTAATGACTGGTACTCTACGCTGCCTGCAAATGATAACAACATTTTTGTGAAATCATTTGGTGCGAGCTTCGTATTCAGTGATCTCGTGAAAAACTCTCTGCCATGGCTGAGCTATGGTAAATTAAGAGGTTCATGGGGTGAAGTTCCTCAGGCGATCGGACCATACAACCTGGAGCTTGCTTACAGCATTGGTGCTGATCAGTGGACTCAGGGCGGTATCAACTATTTCGCTCAGGGTACTCCAAACACACTTACAAGCAGCAGCATCAGAGGTGCGACCCAGACTCAGAAAGAGATCGGTCTTGACCTCCGTTTCCTGAAAAACAGAGTTGGTATCAGCGCTACATATTATAATGCTGTTACTTCAAACTCTCCGATCAACGTAACGATCAGCGGTGCGAGCGGCTTCAGCTCCCAGACGATCAATGCCGGCGAGATCACCCGTAAAGGTATCGAGCTGCAGGCTTTTGTAAGACCAATTGTTACAAAAGACTTCTCCTGGGATATAAACGCAACATATGCTAACATCATCCAGAACAAAGTTGTATCGCTTGCTCCTGATGTAAAACAGATCACCCTTTCAAGCGGTGCAGGTTTCAGCGGTATCACTCCTCCATTTACTGTACACCAGGAAGGTCAAACCTGGGGTATGCTGATCGGTGGTGGTAAAACATACATCGATGGCAAACCAGTACTGGATGCTAACGGTATGTATGTGAAATCTGAGAACGTGAAATTCGGTAGCGTACTGCCTCAGTACACTGGTGGTGTTCAGAACTCATTTACTTACAAAAACTTCGTACTGAACGTTAACATCGACTTCCAGTACGGCGGTAAATTCTTCTCACTGTCTGACATGTGGGGTTCATTCTCTGGTCTGACTGCACGTACAGCTGTGTTGAATGATAAAGGAAATCCGATCCGTGACCCAGTTGCTGAAGGTGGTGGTATCCACATGGTAGGTGTTGATGCGGGTAAAAACCCTGTTGACATGTATGTTGAAGCTCAGGATTATTTCCACGGAATGGTAAATAACAACGTATTCGATGAGTTTATCTATGATCTGACTTTCGTGAAACTCCGTGAGTTGAGCCTTGGTTACAGACTGCCGGTTACTAAATGGGCAGCAACTAACAAATGGCTGCAGAATGCAACGCTGTCCCTGACTGCGCGCAACCCATGGCTGATCTATCGCTCTACTAAAGATTTCGATCCTTCTGAGATCAGTGCGGTATATGGTGAGAACGGTCAGTTCCCAGGAACAAGGTCTCTTGGTATTAACCTGAAACTTGGTTTCTAATTTAAACTTTCACAGGAAAAAATTATGAAAATGAAATCTGCAAAATTATTAACCATCATAGCCTCAGCTTCACTGCTGGTATCAAGCTGTAAAAAGTTTGATGATACCAACGTGAATCCGAACGGTACTTCAACTCCATCGACGGCAGCATTGCTGACGAACGTGGAATCCGGCCTCGGCGGTTTTGCTACCCAGACGCAGGGTGGTCTCTACGCTCAATATTTCTCTGAAACACAGTATACGGACGTATCATTGTATGCATTGCCAAAAGGCGACTTCGATGGAACTTATTCCGGGTCATTATATGATCTGCAGAATATCATCATCTATAACACAGATCCTGCAAAGGTTCCCCTGGCTGCCAAATTCGGTTCTGCAAACAATCAGATCGCTATCGCACGTATCCTGAAGGCGTATATCTACTGGACGCTGACTGATCGCTGGGGTGATATCCCTTACTTCGATGCACTGAAAGGCAAAGAAGAACTGACTCCAAAATTCGATCCACAGGAACTGATCTATAAAGATCTCGTGAAAGAACTGACAGAAGCTGCTGACCAGTTCGATGCAGGTGCAAAACCAGTTGGCGATTTCCTTTTCGCTGGTGATGCTGCGAGCTGGAAAAGAGTTGCTAACTCTCTTCGTATGCTGATCACACTGCGCACAAGCAAAGTGTATCCTAATCCGGGAGACTGGGCTGCTACTGAATTTGCAAAAGCTTATGCAGATGCTGATGGCTATATCGATGACAACTCGAAGAACCTGACACTGAAATACCCAGGTACAGCTGCGTTCAGAAATCCATGGTATAACCTTTACAATGGCCGTTCTGACTATGCAGAATCTTCTATCGTAACTGGTCTGACTTCTTCAATGGGTGATGCAAGACAGGCTGCATTCGGTACATCAACTGTAGGTTTCCCTTATGGTCTGACAAGAGATGCTGCTGTGGCATTTGGTAACGCAAATACCAATTATGCTAAAGTAATGTCTTCTACTTACCAGGGTGCTGCTGCTGCTGTAACACCAATTGCTGCATCGCATGTATTGCTGGCAATTGCTGAGGCGTCTCAGCGCGGATGGATCACTGCAAATACAAATGCTGCCTATGAAGCCGGTATCACTGCTTCATGGAATCAGTGGGGTGCTGCAACAGGAAATCTTCCTACCTACCTGTCTTCAACCCCTGTATCTCTGGCAGCAGGAAATCCACTGCAGAAGATCCAGTTGCAACAGTATCTTGCTTTCTATCCTGATGGCCTGCAAGGCTGGTCAAACTGGCGCAGAACTAACGTTCCGGCGCTCACACCAACGCCAAATGCAACCAATTCAAGCAAACAGATCCCACGCCGTTATACTTATGGCTCTCTGTCTTACTCTGTAAATACCGATAATACGAATGAAGCGGTAGGCAGACTGACAGGTGGTGATACTCCTGATGCAAGAATCTGGTGGGATAAGCAATAAGGTCCCGGCTTTGCGAAAAGTAAACACACACAATTTTTCAAAACAAGACACTGAATATGAAACTAAATATTTTATCCAAACTCGCCCTCGGGCTCACAGTGCTGGCTGTGATGGCGGGTTGTGACAAAGCCCAGGATTGGCCGAAGCTGGGCGATGCCGGACAAACTATCGTGAAGATCCCTTCCGATGATGATAATTCCACTGCAGCATTTGTGGAGCTGAAAACTGCTCCGCAAAGCATATCACTTCTCGAAGTAAGACGCGATGTGGTAAGCCAGGCATCCCTGAACTCAACAATGAAAGTTACACTCAGCATTGACGATGCTCTTGTAACCGATTATGATCCGGATCTGTTGCTGGTGCCTTCTGGCGGTATCGTATTTGACGCTGCAAATCCTGCAAACGGAAATGATATCACGCTGACTTTCGCTCCCCAGGAGTTCGTAAAGTATATCCAGGTTAATGTTCCAAACGGTACAGTGTTCGATCCGAACGAACTGTATGGAATGGGCTTCAAGCTGAAAAGCGTTGACCAGGGTGGTAAGGTATCTGCAGCAAAAGGTGAAGTGGTTGTGGTAATCGGAGCAAAAAATGCGTACGATGGTGTATATAAGATCACTTCCGGAACAGTACAGCGCTATAGCGCTCCTGGTATTCCAACTACCGGTGACGCGTTGAACGGTTCGCTGGTTGGTAATCCCAACATCACGCTTTCAACTGTTGATGCAAATTCAGTACAGGTTTCTGGTCTGACATGGTTTGGCGGTACAAGCGGTATTGGTGGTATCGATAACCTGAAAGCTAAAGTTGATCCTGCCACTAACCTGGTAACAATGTCTGCGGGCGGCAACGCTACGCTGACAAACATACCTGGTTCAGTAAACAAATATGATCCTGCTACGAAGACGTTTACGCTGAACTTCTACTGGAATCCTTCAGCGAACGTAAGAGAGATCAAGAACCTCGTATTGGTTTACTCACGTTCAAGATAATCAGCGAAAGCAAGAAAGATACATGTGAAAGCCGCTTCAGATTGCTGAAGCGGCTTTTTATTTAAGTTTTCCCGGTGGGGAATGATTGAGTTACCTTTACAAAAACGATCAATATGTCAGATCAACAGCAGCCTAATCAGCTTAATATTGAAATATCAGAAGAAGTAGCAGAAGGAACTTATGCAAACCTTGCGATCATTACTCATTCGCATGCCGAGTTTGTGATCGACTTTGTAAATGTGATGCCAGGTACGCCTAAGAGCAAAGTGAAGTCGCGCATCATCCTCACTCCACAGCATGCAAAACGTTTTATGAAAGCGATGATGGAGAATATCAGCAAGTATGAAGCCGCGAACGGAGCGATAAAGGACCTGGAAGATGTGCAGTTTCCGATGAGTTTTGGCGGACCGAATGCCCAGGCTTGACGAACTGGCCAGGGGGCCAAAGATGACCCGGATCTGCCTTCCTTTCTTGGAAAAAGTTGTTCAGCCATCAGTCGTAAGTTCATTAATTCCTGTGCGCAGGTGGCGCAGATCATATCCGGGAAGAGGAAGTAATCGCTTCTTGTTAGCATCCTTACCGACCTTATCGCCTTACCGGTAAACAATGGACCGGGAAGGCAGGAAGAACGGTAAGGGAGTCTTTTATCAGCAGGTTTTTTATGTGCTGACGAACGGCTTGTAGTCTGCGGAAGCTCACGATCTGCCTTTATTGTTTACTATAACAGGGAATGATCTGCAAAGCTGTAGTGTCCTTCGCCGCTTACGATCACGTGATCTATTAAGCGAATATCAAATAAAGCTGCCGCTTCCCTGATCTTTTTCGTAAGGTTCATATCCGCCCTGCTCGGCCTTAAGCTTCCTGAGGGGTGGTTATGACACAATATGATGCTAACTGCATCCTGCTCCAATGCTTTCTTTAGTATGATCCTTGGGTCCGCAACGGTAGCGGTAAGGCCACCTTCGCTGATGATCTCAAAATGGTTCACTTTATTGGCCTGATTGAGATATAAAACCCCGAAGACCTCATGACGGTAGTCCTTTAATATGGTATGCAGATAGGAAACGATATCAGCACTGGAATGGATGCTGATCTTCTCAAGGAACTGGCTTGCATGACGGCGCCTGCCGAGTTCGAGCGCAGCAGTAATGCTCATCGCACGGGCCTGGCCAATGCCTTCGATCTCCATAAGTTCGCTGAGGGAAAGTTTGCCGAGCTCATCAAGATTGTTCTTGCCAAGACCGAGCACCTGGCGCGCAAGTTCAACCGCTGAGCGTTTGCGGGTGCCGCTCTGCAAGAGGATGGCCAATAACTCTGCGTTGCTCAGCCTGGAAGCTCCAAATCTGAGTAGTTTTTCGCGAGGTTGATCGTCTTTTGCCCATTCTTTTATTGAGTACTTCTTCTCTTGCATTCTTTCAATTTAACATATATTTTTATTGTCTCAATACAACTTTAAGGTAGAGTTGATCGAGATATAGAAATCCAAATTTTTGAAAAACTAAAATCCGGCGTATGAAATCCAGATCTTCGTTGGGTGCCCTGCATCCCATTTTCTTCTTCGCAGTAATGTATGTAGTGGTTTTATTCCTTTCCATCTTTATCTGCTCATCCCTTTTTTACAGCTTTAATTCAGATACAGTAAGTGTGGGCAAACGTATTGAACTCCCCGCTGAAAAGTCTGGGTTCGCAGTGAAGGCAACTACGGCTGCCATTGTTCACTAATATTTGATATTTAATATATTAGCCAAAGTAAAAAGTAAAAATTCAAAAGTAAAAAACAGTGGCTGCTATCAGACGCTATTTTTTACTTTTGAATTTTTACTTTTTACTTTTGAGGGTATTGCGAACTTCCGGGCAGTACCATATCTTCGCCGCTCCAAAGGGGCTCGCGCCTAACATACCTTTGGTTTTAAGACGCCATGCAATCTGCAAAAATTTTCGCCGGTACCAGTTCCACTGAACTGGCCGATGAGATCTGCCAAAAGTACGGCACCAAGCCTGGCAAGATCGCCATTCAAAAATTCAGCGACGGTGAGATTTGCCCCATGTTCCTTGAAAGTATCAGGGGTGATTTTGTTTTCTTGGTGCAGAGCACACATGCTCCGGCCGGAGACAATCTGATGGAGCTTCTGCTGATGGCCGATGCCGCCCGCCGCGCTTCTGCCTATAAAGTGATCGCTGTTATTCCTTATTATGGTTATTCCCGCCAGGACCGGAAAGATAAACCACGTGTGGCTATTGGTAGTAAATTGGTTGCCAATATGTTAACTGCTGCAGGTGTTGACCGTGTGATCACAATGGACCTGCACGCTCCTCAGATCCAGGGATATTTTGACATCCCGGTGGACCATCTGGACAGTCATGCAGTTTTTATCCCATACATTGAGAATCTTAAACTCGAAAACCTTACCTTTGCGGCCCCTGATGTGGGATCTGCCAACAGGATCCGCGAAATAGCCAACTATTTCAATGCGGAAATGGTGATCTGCGATAAGCACCGTAAACGGGCAAATGAGATCGCCAGCATGGTGGTGATCGGTGATGTGCAGGGCAAGGACATCGTAATTATCGATGACATCTGTGATACAGGTGGTACGCTTGCAAAGAGTGCAGCTCTTTTAAAAGAAAAAGGTGCGAGAAGCGTCAGGGCGCTGATCACTCACCCGGTATTAAGTGGCAAAGCTTACGAGAACATCGAGAACAGTGTGCTCGAAGAACTCGTGATCTGCGATACCATACCGCTGAAAAAAACTAGCCCGAAGATCAAAGTGATCTCCGTTTCAGAACTGTTTGCAGTCGCGATCCGGAACGCTTTTGAGAATAAAAGTATCACGAGCCTGTTTGTGCATTCACAAAGAAGGCCGAGCCTCTAGTACACGGATTTAAAACACGGATTACACGAATTAGTGTTCTTCGTTAAGGAAGAACTGATCGATATCGTAGATATTATTCGCGAAATTCGCGTGATAGAAATTAGCGTATTTAAAACAACAACATAACAAATGAAAACAATTACAATCGAAGGACAACTGAGGACCGGATTCGGGAAGGCAGCCACCCGGGCGATCCGCTCTCAGGAAATGGTGCCAGGTGTAATTTACGGCGGAAAGGAAGAAATCAATTTCTTCGCTCCGGCTGCAGCATTCAAACCGCTGGTTTATACTCCTGAGTTCCAAATTGCAGAAGTGAAAGTTAACGGAAAATCTTACAGAACTATTCTGAAAGATCTTCAGTTCAACAAAGTGACTGACCTGCTTACACACGTTGATCTGCTGGAACTGGTAGAAGACAAAAAAGTGATCGCTACTATTCCGCTGAAATATGTGGGTACATCCAAAGGTGTGAAAGAAGGTGGTAAATTCGTAAGCAAGATCAATGCGCTCAAAGTAAAAACTTATCCAAAGTATCTGAAAGAGCAGATTGAAGTGCCTATCGATAACCTGGAGCTGAACGGAAACATCCGTGTTGAAGATGTTCAGGAAGCTAACTATGAGTTCATGAACTCTCCACGTATTCCTATCGCTTCTGTGGTGATGACAAGACAGCTGAAACAAGAAGAAGCTGCTGCTCCCGCAAAAGGTGCTGCTGCTAAAAAATAATCTTCAGCAAAAAGAGACATATACCCACCCGAAGCTAAGCGAAGGTGGGTTTTTGTTTTATCTGATTGATCGTGCGGCCTGATATAAAACAAAGGCTACTACCAAAGGACATTCTTACCGTCTTACCGCCTTACCGGTTTATTTTGTACCGGTAAGGCGGTAAGACGGTAAGGATTTAAAGGACTGTTCCTATCGTAATAGTAGCCGGTTGAAGTAAGGATCTCAGGCAAGGGAACGATATCCGTTTTCTCACCATCCATGTAACATGAAATTTCTTATTGTAGGTCTCGGTAACGTTGGCAACGAATACGCGCACACCCGTCACAACATTGGTTTTGATGTGGCGAATGCACTCGTTCTGAAACATGGCGGAAGCTTCCGGGTGGACAGACTTGCCTATGTAGCGGAAGTGAAATGGAAAGGGAAAACCTTCGTATGTATCTGTCCAACCACCTACATGAACCTTAGCGGCAAGGCAGTAAAATACTGGATGGATAAGGAAAAGATCGCCATCGCCAATACGTTAACCATCGTAGACGACCTTGCTTTGCCAATAGAAAAGCTTCGTATCAGACCCGGTGGGAGTGATGCGGGACACAATGGCCTTAAAAGCATAGCAGAATCTCTTGCTACCTCGGAATACCCAAAACTGAGGTTCGGAATAGGGAATAATTTCCCTAAAGGATTCCAGTCTGACTTCGTTTTGGGAAAGTGGAAAAAGGAAGAAGAACCACTGATCAAACTTAAGATCGACGGGGCCGTTGAAGCCATTGAAACCTTTGCCACGCAAGGGTTGACGGCCGCAATGAACCAGGTAAATAATAAGGTATTTTCATTATGATTAATCATCATGATTACTTATTTTAGCACGTCGAACCTCCGGAATCCCAAAATCCAATTGACTTCCATTACCCTGAAATATATGGGATGACAAACCTGGCGTATCCTTTGTATTTAACAAACACCCATCCTGATTATGAAGATTTTTTGTGTAGGCCGAAACTATGCAGCACATGCAAAAGAACTGGGAAATGAAATTCCTGACGAGCCTGTAATTTTTATGAAGCCCAAGAGTGCACTGCTGCAGCCGCACACGCCGTTCTATTATCCCGAATTCACGAACGAACTTCACTACGAATGTGAACTTGTGATCAGGATCAGCAAGAACGGAAAATACATCCAGGAAAAATTTGCTTCAAAATATTATGATGCGATCACCGCAGGTATCGACTTCACTGCACGTGATATACAAAACGAATTAAAAACAAAAGGCCTGCCCTGGGAAAGAGCAAAAGCCTGGGATAACTCTGCTGTGATCGGCAAATGGGTTCCGCTCGCTGAAGTGAAAAATAAAAAAGACATCAACTTCGGTCTATACAAAAACAAAGAACTCGTGCAACAGGGCAACTCAGCCAGCATGCTGCACAATTTCGACAGCCTCGTTTCTTATATCTCCAATTTTTTCTCCGTAAATATCGGCGACGTGATCTTCACCGGAACTCCTGCCGGCGTAGGTGAAGCAGTAGTTGGTGATGAATTGGAAGGGTTTCTCGAGGATGTGAGCATGTTCAAGCTTGATGTGAAGTAATCCACAAGTTTATAGGTTTTTCAAGTTTTCAGAGGTTTCAAAGGTTCCAGAAGTTCCAGAGGTTTCATAGGTTGCTACCGCAAATTGCAATCCTGTGTGCCGGGAAAGAACCTCTGGAACCTTTGGAACTTCTGAAACCTTCCCTCTCTTTGCCTAAATTTGCCTCTTCATCGATTGCTAATGACAGATACATCTATCTTATTAAAAGCCTACCGCTTGATGTCTACATCAAGAACGATGGCAGAAACATATGATGCAAACCGCCAGGTTTGTAAATATGTACATTCTACCTCGCGTGGACATGAAGCGATACAACTGGCAACCGCATTTCAATTGCAGCCGCAGGATTTTTTCAGCCCATATTATCGTGATGAAAGTATGTTGCTTGGTGTTGGTTTCTCTCCTTATGAACTGATGCTGCAATTGCTTGCCAAAGGCAATGATATTTTCACCGGCGGCCGTGAATACTATGCACACGCAAACTACCGGGGAAAAGATAAACCCACCATTATACACCAGAGCAGCGCAACGGGTATGCAGGCCATTCCTACAACAGGTATTGCCCAGGGAATACGTTACTGGGAAAAAACGGATATCAGCCGGCTTAATAAAGGCAATGATGGTGAACTGCCCGTAGTAGTATGTTCACTTGGAGATGCGAGTATGACGGAAGGTGAGGTGAGCGAGGCCTTGCAATTTGCGGTGTTGCACCAGTTGCCGGTCATCTATCTTGTGCAGGACAATAACTGGGGAATCAGCGTAACAGCCAACGAAGCACGTGCGATGAATGCATACGAATTCGCTGCAGGATTCAAAGGGATGAACCGTGTGCAGGTGGATGGAAGCAATTTTGAAGAATCGTTCGCTGTAATGAATGAAGTAGTAACTGCCGTCAGGCGCGACCGCAAACCTTACCTCGTACATGCACGGGTGCCGCTGCTGGGACATCATACAAGTGGCGTCCGCCGTGAGTTCTACCGGCCGGAGAATGACTGGAATGATCATTTGCAATTTGATCCCGGTGCGTTGCTCAGACAACGTTTACTTGAATTATCTGTCGAAGAATCTCAACTGAAGCAAATAGAAGATGAAGCGGCTGCATTGGTTGCGGCAGATTTTGCAAGAGCAATAACTGCTCCGGAACCTCTTACTTCATCAGTAGAGGATCATGTATTTGTTCCATCACCGATTGTATCAGAAAGAGGTGAGCGTGAGCCTGCCGGCGCTGCAAAAGTGCTGATGGTAGATGCTGCCTTGTTTGCGATCCGGGAGTTGATGGAAGAACACCAGGAAGCATTATTGTATGGACAGGATGTAGGCCGTCGCCTCGGTGGCGTATTTCGTGAAGCAGCCACATTGGCCGAGCAATTCGGTGATCACCGTGTGTTCAATACGGCAATACAGGAAGCTTATATTGTAGGCTCAACAGTTGGGATGAATGCAGTCGGACTAACACCATTGGTTGAAGTTCAATTTGCCGATTATATCTATCCGGGTTTAAATCAACTGGTGACGGAGATCTCGAAGAGCTGTTATCTTAGTTGTGGTAAGTTCCCGGTGTCAATGATCCTGCGTGTGCCTACAGGTGCGTATGGTGGTGGTGGTCCTTATCATAGTGGTTCTGTTGAATCTACTTTGTTATCCATCAAAGGGATCAAAGTTGTTTATCCATCCAATGCCGCGGATATGAAAGGCTTGATGAAAGCAGCTTTCTATGATGGCAACCCGGTGGTGATGCTCGAGCACAAAGGGCTTTACTGGAGTAAGGTGCCGGGTACTGAAGATGCGAAAACGACAGAGCCTTCACGCGATTATGTAGTGCCATTGGGTAAAGGAAGGATCGTTACCGAAGCAAACAAAACCTCCATAGAAAACGGTGAGAGCTGCGCGGTGATCACCTATGGCATGGGCGTATATTGGGCAAAAGCCGCCGCAAAAGAGTTTAACGAAAACATCGAGATCATCGATCTGCGCACATTGTACCCGCTTGACGAAGACCTGATCTTCGAGCGTGTAAAAGCCCATGGAAAATGTCTTGTACTTACCGAAGAACAACAACGCAATTCATTCGCTGAAGCCCTGGCCGGCCGCATTTCAAATGCCTGCTTCAAATATCTTGACGCACCGGTCGAAGTACTGGGTGCCCTGAATGTTCCTGCAGTTGCAATGAATACGGGTCTGGAACAGGCGATGTTGCCGAATGGGGGGAAGGTGGTGGCGGCGTTGAGGAAGTTGTTGGCGTATTAAAAGGTTCCAGGGGTTTCAGAGGTTCCAGGGGTTCCAGAGGTTGCTGCCGCACTTTGAAAGATTCTTTAGTTTTAGAAAGCTCTGTCTGTTCGAAAGCTTTGATTAATAAATCTGACTCTCGCTTATCGATGTCACATCCAAACTGATTTCGTTGACAAATTATTTTTCAAAGTGCGGCAGCAACCTCTGGAACGTCTGGAACTCCTGGAACCCCTGGAACTTCTTAAACCCCTGAAACGTCTCTCTCACTCATTCATTCATTCATCGTAAACCTATACCCAACCCCATGTATCGTTTCAATGGTAACTGAAGGTTCCACCGCCAGTAACTTTCGCAACCTGGTCATGAACACATCCATACTTCTTCCCAGGAAGAAGTCGTTCTTCCCCCATACGTTTGACAGGATCTCTTCGCGCTTCAGCACTTTATTAGGGTGGAGGCAGAGAAAATGAAGCAGTTCCGCTTCGCGTTGCGTAAGGGTGATCGTGTCTTCTTTCCCTGCGAGTTTATATTCATCCGGGTGAAAGATAAATTCACCGATCGTAATATTGGTCTGCGCATTACCAACGATCATTTTATTTCTTCTCAGGAACACATTCATTCTTGAAAGAAGCTCTTTCATACTGAATGGCTTTACGATATAATCATCACCGCCGGCGGCAAATCCCTTCAGCTTATCTTCTTCCAGCGATTTCGCCGTAAGAAAAAGGATCGGAACACGATCACTCTTTTGCCTGATCTTTTTTGCCAGACTGAAACCATCCCTGTATGGCATATTCACATCCAGTATACAAAGATCAGGATTGGACTTTTGAAAATGTTCCCACGCCGTATCTCCATCCGGACAATTGATCACCTGGTATCCAGCTTCTTCAAGATTATCTTTGATAATAAATCCAAGTTGCAGGTCGTCTTCGGCAAGAAGGATCTTTGCTTTTTGTTGCATACGGTGTTGTTTTAGCGTTAGTTCAAGGAGAAGGCCAGGTTTCAGAAGTTCCAGAGGTTCCAGATGTTCCATACGTTCCAGAGGTTCTTCCGATAGTAACTTCTTACTGTAATCGTTGCATATCACAATCGGCGGCAGCAACCTCTGGAACTTCTTAAACCTATGAAACCTCTGGAACCTTTTCTAAGCTTCCCTCGGCAGACTTATCGTAAACCTGCTTCCCTCTCCCGGTGTGCTTTCAACCTTTATTTTTCCATCATGGGAATCCACGATCTTCTTTACAAAGCTCAGGCCCAGTCCGAAGCCTTTTGCGTTGTAGGTCTCTTCGTGTTTTACGCGGAAAAAATGGTTGAATATTTTTTTGAGTTGTTTTTTTTCAATACCAATGCCATTGTCGGTAACAGTAAAATAAGTGAAATCTGCGGTGTTACCGGTGTAAATACCGATCGTCGGATTTCGTGAATACTTGATCGCGTTATCGATCAGGTTGGTGATCACGATCACCATATATTCCTTATCGGCATTCAGATACGGATCAGCGGCTTCAAGGGATAATTCGATCTTTGCGTTTCGTTCCGTTACAAGCGGGCTCAGATTGCGGATCGCTTCCTGGATCAGCTCGTGAATATTTACTTTTTCCCTTGAAAGATGAAGCTGATGTGAATCTGTGTAGGCAAACTTAAGCAAACGTTCTATCTGATTGCGCAGGTAAGTGGATTGATACTCTACTATGCCGGCGTAAGTGATCAGTTTTTCAGGTTTTTCAATGATCGTTGGATTTTTCAAAACATCAGCCGCAAGGCTGATCACGGCCACCGGTGTTTTGAATTCATGCGTAAAATTGTGAATAAAATCTTTTTGAGTTTCATTCAGGAATTTTTGCTTGTAGAAATAGTAAAGACTGCCGCCGAATAATATCAGTACAAGAAAAAGGGTCACGCTACTGATGATCCAGAAATTCATTCGCGTAAGAATATACTGCTGACGTTTGGGAAAGAACAGGGTCAGGTGATCAAATTTCATCGGGGTGGGCGGGACCTTTAATACCAGGTCTTTTTTCGCGGTTGAAAGGATGGTCGTATAAACATATCTTGAAGAGTCCGCATTATAAACCCCCACATGGCAGTCCGTAAAAATGCCAAAATCATCCAGTTCATAATGAAGATAACTGATCAGTGAATCGTGCGAGGCCACGCGTGTGATCTTTGCAATATAAAGATTGGGTTCAGGGTTTTCGATCAGTTCATTCAGGTGGGATGAATTATATAAACTCATATCGAGATCTTCATATAGGCCACGCACAGCTTTCATTACATTATGGCTGAATTCACGTTGCTCAAAAGTGTAGATCTTCTTTAACCATACCAGCTGAAATACAAGTATTGTCGCAATTACCAGCGAGCTGACGAACAAAACAAGTCGTATGGTTGACGATCTTAACGGCACAGAAAACATGATGCTAAAGTAAAACGATGAGTCTGCTGGTGAAAGCGACCGGTGTTAACATTGGTTAAGTGAAAGTTAACAGATTTCCGTGAACGGGCATAAAAAAAGACAGTCCGCCAGGCGGACTATCTTACCGAACCAACACACCATTTTTAAAGACTATTTGCCTTCCGTTTTCTTAGCGGGCTTTGTTTTTTTATGATGATGCTTGCGTGTTACCGCGGTCGCTTTGGACTCTCCGGCGGCTTTACCACTGCTGGCCACGCTGGCTGTAGATTTATCAGCCGCTGCTGCTTTCTTAGCCACGATCTCTTTCTTTGCCGGAGCCATTTTTGAAGGTTGAGGCTTCGTTGTCTGCGCTCCTGCTACACCTGCAAATAATAACATTGCTGCTACCGGGATAATGTACTTTTTCATATTCCTGTATTTTTATTGAAAATTGATACAGCTAATTTGGAAAAATATTCTGACGGGGAAGAAGAATTGAGGGAGGTTAACGGAGGATTAACCGTGGTTAAGGGGTGGTGAAGAAAGAAGAAAGGTTCCAGAAGTTCCATAGGTTTCAGAGGTTCTATAGGTTGCTGCCGCCGATAGCCGGACGTAGCGATTACAGTAAAAGCCTACTGTTGCAAGAACCTATGGAACTTATGAAACTCCTGAAACCTATGGAACCTTTTGTTAGAACTGCAATATAAAAACCGTCCCTTCCCCTGCGCGACTGCACCTGTATATTTCCCTTATACAGCATCATGATCTGTTTGCAAAGGCTAAGACCGATGAGCTGCCGCTTTTCCTGGTGATGAAGAAAGGTTCCAGAAGTTCCATAGGTTTCAGAGGTTCCATAGGTTGCTGCCGCCGATAGCCGGATGTAGCGATTACAGTAAAAGCCTACAGTTGCAAGAACCTATGGAACTTCTGGAACTCCTGAAACCTATGGAACCTTTTGTTAGAACTGCAATATAAAAACCGTCCCTTCCCCCTCCGCCGACTGCACCTGTATATTCCCCTTATGCAGCATCATGATCTGTTTGCAAAGGCTAAGACCGATGCCGCTGCCGCTTTTCTTGGTGCTGAAGAAAGGAATGAAGATCTTGTCGAGCAACTCGATCGGCATGCCGGTGCCATTGTCGGCTACTTTGATCAGCACTTTACGGTTGACGGTTTGATAGGCTGATAAGATGATGCGCGGTTCCGGTTTGTCCTTTACTGCTTCGATAGCATTGACCACGAGATTGATCATTACCTGCTCAAGCAGGTGCGTATCCGCATCGAGTGTGATATCGGGATCTTTGAGGATCGTTTCAACTTCGATGTTCTTTTGCTCAAGCGTCGGCTGCATCAGTTGAAGAAGGTTCTCAAAGATATCACGGACATAATTTTTGGTGAGGGATGGATTGGTGATCTTATTGAGGTTGCGATACGTTTCAGCGAACTTTAACAAACCTTCACTGCGGCGGCGGATGGTCTCGATCCCGATCTCAAGGTCGTCAACAGAACCAGTTTCATTATTCAGCAGGGATACAGATTCCTGCAGGCGGCTTTTCAGTGTTTCCGCGAGTGAAGAGATCGGTGCAACAGAGTTCATGATCTCATGGGTCAATACGCTCAGCAGTTTTTGCCACGCTTTGGATTCCGTTTCATCCAATGCTTCGTTCACATTCTGGAACGCGATGAGCTTATAGGTATTGCCTTCCGTTTGAAAAGCTGTAGCTGATAGCAATACTTTGAACGTTGTTTTTTCAGGATGTGCATCAGCGATTTTACTTTCCCCCGGCTTCAGTTTGATGATCTCCGCCGTAAGCTCTTCGTCTCTCCGTGAAAGTGAATAGATCGTTTTCAGATAGGGCAGTTGCAGCATTCTTTTCAATGAATCATTCATCCAGATCACTTCACCACCTTCTTCTTTATAAGAAAGAATACCAGTGTCAACCAATTCAAGTATGCGCTGCAGGTATTGGTATTGCGTTTCCTTTTCCTTGCTGATCACTTTGAAGGTTGAGTTGATCTCATTAAAACCCTGCCTCAGCGGTTGTATATCCGATGATGCATGCTTCACATCAAAGTGCCGGGAGAAATCCCTGTAATGTACGGACTCGACAAACTGATCAAGTTCCCTGTATGCTTTGCGCTGGAAGCGATAGAATTCCATGGCCTGGTAAATGATAACAGGGATGACGATCACGAGATAGATCAGATATCCGTTCACGATCAGGAAGGCAGCAGCACTCAGCGTGATCAGCAGCAGAATGATCCCTCCCGCAATTTTCCATTCGTAATTCTTAAATGTCATATTTGCTGAGTCTTCTGTATAAAGCAGTACGCGTAAGTCCCAATTCCTTTGCAGCCTTGGTGATATTGCCGTTATGTTTTTCAATTACTTTGAGGATCGTATTTTTTTCCACGGAGCTCAATTTCATTTCAGCCGGTTCCGATTCAGTTGGTGAAGAAGTTTCGATAGGAGAGAAGATCAGGTCTTTTGCTTCCAGCACACTTTCGTCAGCCATGATCACGGCACGTTCGATGATATACTGCAATTCACGCACGTTACCCGGATAATGATGGTTCATCAGTTTCTCCAGCGCCTTCGTATCAAAGTCAGGGGTAGGCTTCATGTACTTGCTCGCATACAGTTTGGCAAAATGTTTTGCCAGCAGGATGATGTCACTGCCACGTTTGCGCAATGGTGGTACAGTGATCTCAACGGTATTAATTCGATAGATGAGGTCTTTACGGAACCTGTTCTCATTTGCCAGTTCTGTCAATGGAACATTTGTTGCACAGACCAGCCTGATATCAACCGGCACTGGTTCATTGCTGCCCAGCCGCATCACCTGGCGGTTCTGCAATACACTCAGCAATTTTGCCTGGAGATGCAGTGGAATATTGCCGATCTCATCCAGAAAAAGTGTGCCTTTGTCTGCTGCCTCGAATCTTCCCGCGCGATCTTCGCGTGCATCGGTAAATGCGCCTTTTTTTACACCGAAGAGTTCGCTTTCAAACAATGTTTCTGTCAATGCTCCGACATCCACTTTCACCAGCGACTGCGCCGCTCTTAATGATTGCTGATGGATGGCTTTCGCGATAAGATCTTTACCGGTTCCGTTCTCCCCAAGTATCAGGATGTTTGCATCTGTTGGGGCGATCTTTTCAAGTTTGTAAACGATCTGCTGCATTGCTTCAGATTCTCCGAGCAATTCTTTGCCAATGATCGATTCGGATGGGGCAAACGACGGTGATCCTGTTTTGCTGCCTTTACGCTTGAGTATTTCCTTGATCGTGCCGATCAGTTTTTCATTATGCCATGGTTTCACCACAAAGTCGGAAGCGCCTTCTTTCAGTGAACGGACCGCAAGGTCGATATCTCCATAAGCAGTGATCATGATCACCGCTGTTTCCGGGCGCAGTTTCCGGATCTCTTTCAACCAGAAAAGGCCTTCATTTCCGGTATTGATCGAGCTGTTGAAATTCATATCCAGCAGGATCACATCAAAATTATCTTTCGACAAATGCCAGCGGAGGTTCTCGGGATTTTTTTCCGTCACCACTTCTTTCACTTCTGTTTTCAACAGCAGCCTCACGGCGGTAAGTACATCGGTGTCGTCGTCAATGATCAGGATGGAGGCGTTCTTTAGATTCATTTCTTGGAATTATAAAGTAAAGCTCAAAGTCAAAAGTAAAAAGTCAAAAGTAAAAAGTAACCTTTGGCAGCGATTGTCCGTAAATAGTGAAGGATTTTTTACTTTTTGATTTTGACTTTTTACTTTTTTTCTCTTCTCTGCAAGTATACCATAAATACAAAGCGATGGCAACTAATTCTTTAAGCAAAAGCGGTGTCCGGGGGGCTGTATCAAAAGCGGACAGTGGTTGTATCGAAAGAGAACGATTTATCTGCGTTTTATCGTATAATCGATTGTAATTCAATAAAATCCGGAACTGGCATACCTTTGACTTTACTCGGTTGTCCCCGGAAAAACAGCATTTGTTTCAAGGGTTAAAAATTAGGGGTTGCGGCCGGAACTCTGTTGAAGGCCTGACATTCATCATTAAAGTTTTATATCAAGTGGATCGAGTTATTGAAAAAAAGAAATGGGGTAAGAAAAGATTACTTACACTGGCTGGTGTTCTCGGCATTGCAACGCTGGCGGTGGCCAGCTACCTGGCCACTACCAAGAAATCGCAACTGAATGTGGACGTTGAGCGGATCACTATCAGCGAGATCAAAAAAGGGCCTTTCCTTGAGTTCATCCCCGTCAACGGTGTTGTGCTCCCGATCACTACCATTTACCTCGATGCACTTGAAGGCGGACGGGTGGAAGAGAAATATGTGGAAGACGGAACCGTGATGAAAAAAGGCGAACCGATCCTTCGTTTGTCCAACACCGATCTTGAACTCAGCCTGGTAAACCAGGAGACATCTGTGTACAACCTGCTTACCCAAATGCAGATCTCCCAGAACGCAGCACGTCAGAATACGATCGGCAAACTGAACCAGATGACTGATGTGGAAAGCGATCTGAAAGAAGCAGAGCGTTTGTATAAACTGAATAAACACCTGTATGATGAGAAAGCGATCGGGCTGCAGGAATTCAGGCAATCAGAAAATAATTATAACTATCTCCTGCAAAAAAGAAAACTGTCAAGCCAGATCCTGAGTGAAGATTCTTTATCCGCAAAACAGGAAGTCGATCAGGCGCGTCAGTCATATGGCCGTACACAAAACGCACTGAATGTAATGCGTAAGAAAGTGGGTGATCTGATCGTCCGTTCACCGGTGGATGGCCAATTGACTTCACTGGATGCAGAGATCGGTCAGTCAAAGAACAAAGGTGAACGCCTGGGCCAGATCGATGTGCTTAGTGGTTTTAAGGTAAGAGCGGATATTGATGAGCACTATATTTCCCGGATCTACAATGGGCTTATTGGTACGTTCACGTTTGATAAGAAAGAATACAAACTCAAGATCAAAAAAGTATATACACAGGTTGTGAATGCCCGTTTCCAGGTGGATATGGAATTTGTTGGCGAAGTGCCGCAGAATATCCGTCGCGGACAGACATTGCAGATCGGTCTTGCGCTGAGCGAAGAAACCACAGCATTGCTGTTGCCCAAAGGCGGATTCTTCCAGCAAACCGGTGGAAGCTGGATCTTCAAACTTAGCGACGATGGCAAGACTGCTTACAAAGTGGATATACAGCTTGGCATGCAAAGCCCCGATTATTTCCAAGTGCTGGGCGGTCTGAAAGAAGGAGATAAGGTAGTTACTTCAAGTTATGAGAACTATGGAAAAATGCAGGAATTGATTTTGAAAAAATAATCAGGAAGTAAAAAGTAAAAAGTAAAAAGTAAAAAGTAAAAAGTAAAAAGTAAAAAGTAAAAAGTAAAAAGTAAAAAGTAATTT
>QFQQ01000064.1 GCA_003243445.1 Citrobacter freundii | reverse complement strand
CCTCCTCCACCAGTCCTTAAGATGACGGTGACTAAAGAAATTTCTCTGCTGTAAAGATCACTCTCAACCATAGCTGAAAACAATAGAAAAACACAAAATCTCAGGGGAAAATAACGGCAGAAAACTGAGGGAAAAACGAAGGCGAAGTCCTTCATATTCACAATAAAATCCGCATAGCCCCCTTCACCAAATAAAATCCAATGTCATTTAGATAACCCAACTAGCCAGTTAAAGTATTATAGTAGTTCGATGGCCGATGGCTGATGGCCGGCTAAACACCATAGAAGGGACATCATCCAGTAATACAGCGATGAAATGATCGGTAAGATGCAGGACCTGCAGCCAAGAGGGGAAATCGGACATCGGCCATCGAACTGCTTTGACGCTATAACTAGCAAGTTGGGTTAGATAAGCTTCGTCATAGATTGATAAGTATTACTCATAAACTGAAGACAAGATTACTTTCCCCAAGCGTCTTTACCATTCTTCCCGCTTCGGTTTAATTTACCGGTAAGGCGGGAAGGACGGTAAGAAAGTATAATGAACAGGCTTAACCAGACGGCATTGAAATAAAATCGCCAGCCTCTCAGCCGGCGATTTCTTTATAAACCTTAACCTGCAAACTTTTTATCAACCATAAATTTCCCAAAACTCATTTAATAAATCAAATTGATTAATTTTATGCTTCGATAGTTAAAATCTATATCATGACTTTTGTTCAACTGGAATATATCATCGCCGTAGATACCTGGCGCCACTTCGCCACCGCTGCTGATCACTGTTTTGTTACCCAGCCAACTCTCAGCATGCAAATCCAGAAACTCGAAGAAGAGCTTGATATTAAAATATTTGACCGCAGTAAGCAACCCGTTGTTCCCACCGAAACAGGCGCTGAGATCATCGAACAAGCACGCATCATACTCGCAGAGAAGAACCTGCTGCTGGAAAATCTTCAAAGTAAAAAAGGCGTGCTGACCGGCGAATTGCGTATCGGCATTATTCCCACACTGGCGCCTTACCTGCTGCCGCTCTTTATCCAGACATTCGCAAAGAAGTTTCCATCGGTTAAACTTGTGGTCCATGAAATGATGACGGAACTTATCGTTGCACGTCTGCGCGAGGGGAAGATAGATGCGGGAATTCTTGTAACACCCTTGCAGGAATCCGGCATCAAGGAATTTGTGTTGTTCTATGAAGAACTCATGGCCTATGTATCAAAAAAGAACGCGATCTATGAGAAATCATACATCCTGCCACAGGATATCGACCCCAACAAGCTGTGGTTACTGGAGGAAGGTCACTGCTTTCGTTCACAGATCGTCAATCTTTGTGAACTCCGCAAAATGAGTAAAGAAGGAAGCTCATTCGACTACGAAGCCGGCAGCATTGAAACACTCCGCCGCATGGTGGAAATGAACGATGGCATCACGATCATTCCTGAACTGGCAACGCTTGACATGCCAGCCAAACAAAGCCAGCTCATCCGCCCATTCCGCAAACCCTCACCCATGCGGGAAGTAAGTCTTGTCGTGCATCGCAACTTCGTAAAAAAAGCGCTGATCGATGCTTTGAAGGAAGAGATCATGAGAACAGTGCCGGAGAAGATCAGGAAGAATAAGACGGCGAATGTAGTGCCCATATAAGAGAAGGTTTCATAGGTTTCATAAGTTTCAGAGGTTTCAGAGGTTCTTAGACAGAAACACCTTATAGGGATTGCAAAGTGCAATTCGCCGTAGCAACCTTTGAAACCTCTGAAACTTATGAAACCTATTAAACCTTTTACCGCAACAACGAATCAATCTTCTTTCCAAACACCTCAAACTCCGCCAGATCATTATGATGACCGCCTTCAATTGTTATCAGCTCCGTTCCTGCCGGTGCCACCTTCAGTAATCTTTTTGACTGGCGATAGGGGATCGTATTATCATCTGTTCCGTGTATCATCGTCACCGGTTCACGCACCTTCTCGAGATACTTGTAAGTTGGGAAATGATAATTCATCATCCATTTTACGGGATAGATGAATGCATATCGAGAAGCCAATGCATCGATGCTGTAATAAGGCGCTTCAAGGATCAGCCGCTTGCTGTCTCTTACAGAAGCGAGTTCCGCAGCAATACCCGTGCCCAACGATTTTCCGTATAAAATAATACTGTCAACTGACACAACCGCTTTTGCCATATTGTACATGATCAGCGCATCTTCATACAAAATGCTTTCCGTCAGCTCACCTGTACTTTTTCCATAGCCGGGGTAATCGATCATCCACACTTCATAATTATTGCGGGTGAAATAAACAGCCTTCGGCGCATAACGCTCAATATTGTTTTTATTCCCATGGAAATAAAGCACAACACCTTTTCTTATAGAATCAGGAACAGTGAATTTTACTATGCTGAGATTCTTCTCAGCATTTACCGGAAGATACACCTCGGTAAATGGCTGATCAAATTTAAACGTATGATCCTCCGGAAGCGGGTCCGGATGGAACAGGAATTTTTCCTGCAGAAAATAAAGCACCAACCCAAATGCCAGGTAAATGATCGCAATGATCTGTATCCTCCTCCACCATTTGGATTTTTTTGACCTCTCCATATTTGTTTGAACGCCGTTTAGAAATTTGAATGAAGCACGATGGTCGATGCGATGCTCGATGTTCGATGATCGATGTTCGATGATCGATGTTCGATGATCAGCATCAACATTGAATTTTATTTCAGGTCTTCGATATATTATCAGGTGACTTGAGATTTGAGTTCGATCATCGCGCATCGATCATCTGTCATCGAACATCGACCATCGATCATCGCTCCCTACTGAACCAGCATATCGTAAACGACCACCTTCTCCCAAAGATGACTGTACTTTTCTACAAATGCCTTATGTATTGGGTGAACCTGGTAAGCATCCTGTTCTTTGGCTGAATCAAAATACATCAACTCAGAAACATCATAGCTGTTGTCAACCACGTCCCTTTTTTCCGTAGATGCAGGCAAACCGATCAGCAGCTTCTTTACTTCTTTAATGCCGGAAAGTGTTTTCAAACCTTCCATCAGCTGTGCACGGTCTGTTGCAGACCCGGGATTTTTCAGCCAAAAGAAAACATGATGAATGACCTGTGAAGATTTTTGTTCCATATGCTGTTGTATGATGATTGATGGTGCCGCTGCCACTACAGCCGCCGATGAGATAAAATTCCTTCTGGATATTTTCATTTTGATGAAGTTAAGTAAAAAGTAAAAAATAGGCTCAGCTTTCGGAGTTCATTTTTTACTTTTGAATTTTTACTTTTTACTTTAAAAGATCCTGTTATAGTAATCACTGATCCCGCACTGCGCTTTATTCTGCACATCACTCATGATCACGCGGATGATCTCATCATTGGAAGGAGGAAACTGCTCCCGCTGATTCAACAGCTTTTTATCTTCATCACTCAACGCTCTTTCATCGCCGGTATAGGTGGAGAAACTGTATACCCAGCGATAGTCCGCACGGTAAGCATCACTCCAGAGATGACGATTGTCAATATCACGGATAGAAGCCTGCAGCAAACCGTCGGCCTGTAATGTTCTTGTAACGGTTGTGATCTTTGCCTTCACTGTAATATATTCTCTTTTTACAGAATCTGGTTTCAGATAGATCTCTTTTGAAACGATCTGCTTGCTCACTTCACGCACCGTACGCTGATCCCGGTAACGGCCAATGTTCACATCGCTGAAGCGCATTTCAACAGTATTATCCGCGCGAAGATTCGAACCTGCTTCGTTGGCAGAATAAAACCGCGTGAATTGGGAACGGCTGTTATTATTCAGGTAACGCAGCAGGTCATAATTGAAATTATTAAAGTCATACGAATACGAACTGTATTGATAGCCAAAACGCGTTAATGGCAACACCACCACATTCGTGACCGCATTGGCAAAAGCTTCATCCATTTTTTGCTTGATGGACAGATCACCTGGTTTTAACGCAAGTGCTTTTTGAAACTCGGCGTATGCATCTTTATACCCTTTTTTAGTGTTCTGATCCATCAGCTCAAGCCCTCTTTCCACCCGGGCATTACTTGCTTCTTCTTTATAGGTCGCCATAAAAGAAGAATAGTCCGTAGGCTGCACGATCTCATACACAGATGGTGAGCGGCGGATCGCTTCATAAAGACTTTGCAGGCTTGCGTATTCGCGATAGATATTTTCCCAGCGGAGATCTGAGCTGGAGGCGTTATAATTTTTGATCTGCCTTTCGTGATCTTCTACTGCATAGCGGTAAGCGTTTTGAAGTATATCAAGCGTCGCGGGATCATTTGGTTTCTTGCTGAGCTTCTGCGCAGCCAATGAAACAGCCTCATCATAACGGCCCTGCTGGTAGATTTTTCCCAGGTTTTTGCAGGAAGCAAAAGCAAAAGCCAGGAGAAAGAAAGTTGCGTAGAGTTTCATTTGCATAAACATCGGTTTTTTCTTGGACGCACGGATCGAAAAAGAGTTTTAATTTAATGTGCTAAAAGAAAGTCAAAATTCACCCCGCCTTACATTTGAAGATACTATCTTTTGCGAAGCGGGGTTACTTTTGAATTTTTACTTTTTACTTAATTCTTGAGGATGTCTCGTACAAACCCGTGATACTCGTCAAACTTCGGCAGATTATTATGCCCGCCGCCAATGATCCTGATCAGCGTTATTTTATGCGGATTAAGCTTTTGTAAACCTTCGCTGTGTTTGATCGGGATCAGCCAATCTTTTGTACCATGGATGATATATGTATGGCAGTTGACCTTCCTGATCCATTTATCTGTTCTCAGGTGATAACGCAGTACATATTTCACCGGCAGGATTGGTAAGAACCGCTCCACTACTTTCCGGAAATTGTAATACGGGGCATCCAGTATCAGGAAGCGCGGTTTATTGTCAGATGCGATCTTGCTGGCAAAACCACTTCCGATGCTGCGTCCATATACAATGATATGATGTTCATCGTATGTCTCTTTCAGCGTATCATACACAAACTGCATATCACTCAGCATTTCCCTTTCGCTTCGTTTGCCTGTGCTCTTTCCAAACCCGCGATAATCCACCAGCACCACATCATAATTATACCGGTAAAAATCCCGCGCATATTTTGACCAGCCCTTTATACTCCGGCTATTCCCGTGAAAATACAGGATCAGCCCGGCAGGATCCTCCCTGAAAAAATGAAGCCCATTGATCCTCACGCCGGGTTCTATATCAAAAAAATACTCCCTGAATGGAATATCATATTTAAACTGAAAATCCTGCGCAAGCTTCTCCGGCTTAAAAATGAATTTTTCCTGCAAAAAATAAGCAAGGATGGAAAGAACGCCGATACCGGCTAATATGTACCAGATAAAAGTAGGCAAGGTTTAAAGTAAAAAGTCAAAAGTAAAAACGCTATGAACAGAAGAGTCCTCTGTCACGGCGAATATATTTTTTACTTTTGAATTTTTACTTTTTACTTAATCCTCCACCCGCCGCAGCCGCAGGTTGGTAACAGGTGCCACGATCAGCGGGAATTTCTCCACGGTCACATTAGCCACGTCAAGCCCAAAGCCTCTTTCTTCGGAAAGGCTGTGTTCTTTCAGCCAGAAGTGCAGCTTCATGATGACGCGCTCCATGAACGGAAGTTCATTATCCTGGCTCAGGTATTTTTCCATGACCATGAACTGGAAATCGCCAACGGTATTGCTGCTGGCCAGGCTTTCATAACGGCTGATGATATTTACTTCTTTATTCGCTACAAGATCCTCCACCACTTTGCGGAACATAAGGTTGATCCTGGGTTCCATCCGGAATCCGAGACGGAAATCGATCCGGATGATATCATTGGGGATGATGTGTTCCACTTTATATTCGCAGGTATACGGATCATCCAGGGTGTCCACGTGAACGAACCAGTAGATATCCGCGCGTTTGGGTTTACGGTTCAGGATCGAATAGATGATCTTATGTTCGATCTCTTTGGGATTGTTCGCGCTGGTCAGATAGATCAGGTGCGTGGCATATTTCGGAACCGCGCGGTCATTGCTCAGCTCCTGGATCTTTGGTATATAATGCTCCATCCGCACAAACTCCACGTACCGGTTCTTGATCTTCCGTGCCCGGTACCATACATACATTACGAGGAACATCAGTCCGCCCACCAGCAGCGTGATATAACCACCATGGATGAATTTATCCATCAGCGCGAGACCATACGACACTTCCACTACAAAATACCCGATCAGGAATATATAGATCCACAGCGACTTCACGCGGTGCAGTACTAGATAATTGGCAAACAGTATCGTGGTGGCAAGCATGGTCATGATAATAGCCAGACCATATGCGGCCTCCATATTGGACGATTTTTTAAAATACAGCACTACGCCTACACAGCCAAGGAACAGCATCAGGTTGATGGCTGGAATGAACAACTGACCTTTTTCTTCCGATGGGTAACGGATCTTTACTTTTGGCCAAAGGTTCAATCGCATGGCTTCGCTGATCAGCGTGAATGCCCCGGAGATCATGGCCTGGCTGGCCACGATCGCGGCGGTGGTAGCGATGATCACACCCGGAATGATGAACCATTCAGGCATCAGGTCATAAAACGCATTGATGCCCATGCTGCGTTTGACCGATTCTGTGATCACAAGCCCGTTCCTGTGGGCCAGCAAATAAGCACCCTGGCCAAAATAGTTGATGAGCAAGCACGCTTTTACATACACCCAGCTCGCCCTGATGTTTCCGCGGCCGCAGTGACCGAGATCGCTATACAGCGCTTCGGCACCCGTTGTACAAAGGAATACCGCGCCGAGCAGCCAGAAACCACCGGGATAGGTCCGGAGGAATTCGATGGCGTAATGCGGGCTCAGTGCCTTGAAGATGGCGAAATCGTCAGACACGTGATAAATCCCAAGAACGGCCAGCATCGTGAACCAGGTGAACATCACCGGCCCGAAGATCTTTCCGATAGAAGCCGTACCAAACTGTTGCAGAAAAAAGAAAACGCAGAGGATGCAGAGCACGATGATCATGACGGTGTCTGTCGGCATACCCCGCAGGGAAGGCAATTCCTCCAGGCCTTCAATCGCGGATGTGATAGAGATGGGAGGGGTGATAATACCATCAGCCAGCAGGGCCGCGCCGCCGATCATGGCCGGTATGACCAGCCATTTCTTTCGCCGCCGCACCAGGGCATACAACGCAAATGTGCCACCCTCACCACGGTTATCCGCCCTGAGGATCAGCACAACATACTTGATAGTGGTTTGCAGCGTCAGCGTCCATATAATACAGGACAACGCGCCAATCACCAGGGCGTCACTGACTTCCCTTCCCCCGATGATCGCATTAAAAACGTACAGGGGAGATGTTCCAATATCGCCGTAAATAATTCCGAGAGCAATAATAAGTCCTGCGGCTGTGACTCTGTTAGTGGGTATTTTCACTATCTATTTTGTTGTTGTGCTGGTACAGACCTGCTTTCCGGGCTATAACGATTGCAAAGTTATAGGCAAAATCCGGAGATAGGCGCTCTTAATTTTGGGAACTCAAAATATCAGATCCGATGTTGGATGCGCGATGGTCGATGGTCGGCTTCAGTCGATTGTTGTGTCTTTTACAGGCAAATTCTTAACTGTTTTTAACCTGCCGGTGCAATCCGACCATCGACCATCGCGCATCCAACATCGATTTTGTTAAACCTCTACCCCCACGCAACCTTTTCCCCCTAACGCCCGTTCATGTAATCTCCCGGTTTCCTGCATCTTTGAGAAATAAGAGTTACCTTTTCAGCGGGCAACCTGTAATTTTAACGAGCAAAAAATCAGAATATTATGAAGGGTGGCAGACGGACCTTACTCCTCTTTATGTTGCTGGCCGGTTTATCAGCAAGTGCTCAGCGTATTGTCTATTCGGAACCGGATAAAGACGATACAAGACGCCTGAATTTTGAGATCGTCGGCAAGATGAATGGCAATTTTCTTATCTATAAAAATATCCGCAATAAAAACTGGATCTCCATTCTCGACAATGACATGAAAGAAGTGGGTAAAGTAGAACAGGATTATTTACCGGATAACGAACGGGTATTGAATGTCGACTTTTTCGCATATCCTGATTTTGCCTATATGATCTATCAGTACCGGAAGAAAAACATCATCTACTGTGCTGCCGCAAAAATTGACGGCAAAGGCCAGAAGATCGGTGAACTGATCTCCCTTGATACAACGCAGGTCGGCGCCGGCGGCGACAGTAAGATCTACAGTGTTCTCTCAAGCGAAGACAAAAGCAAGATCCTCGTCTTTAAGATCAATAAAAAGGACAGACGCCTGTTTGCCATCACCACCATACTCATGGATGATAAACTGGAACTGTTGAAAAAAAGTCGCATGTCACTTCCTATGGAAGACAGGGATGATGATTATCTGAGCGAATTTCAGCTTGACAACGATGGCGATCTGATTTTTTCTAAGTTCAACCGTGTAAATAATGAAAACATCGGGGAAGCGTCGTTTATTGTAAAATACGCCCAGGCCGATACATTCATGTCCAAAAGCCTGAAAGTAGAAAAGTTCTTTCTGGATGAGATCCGCATCAAGCCCGACAATGTCAATAAAAGATACTTCCTCACGTCTTTTTATACAAAACAAAAACGTGGGAATACAGAAGGCTATTATTTCTATGTATGGGATAAACTGAACCAGCAGGTTGTGATCGAAGACACGGCTGCTTTTACAGACAACCTGCGGCGGGAAGCCCGGGGAAGTGCCAGCATCAAGTCCGCATTCAACGATTACTTTATTCGGCAGATCGTTATGAGAAGGGACGGAGGTTTCATCCTGGCCGCCGAGTCCTATTATACCACGTCCCGCGGATCCAATATGTGGAACCGCTGGAACTACCTGTCTTCCCCCTATTATTACAGGAGCTTCGATTATTACTACTATTCGCCTTATTATTCCAACAGTTTCTGGGGTAACCGGTACCTGGATTATCAGAATGTCCGTTACCAGGCTGATAACATCACCATCCAGTCTTTTGATAAAAATGGTAAACGGGAATGGAGCAGTGTGATCACCAAAGAACAGTTCGATGATCAGTCGGATGACCTGATCTCTTACCAGATCATGAACACCGGCGGCCAGGTGCATTTTCTATTCAATAATCTTGAACGCCGGGTACAGTTGCTTACAGATTTCTCGCTGAAGCCCGACGGAGAACTGACACGTAACCCAACGCTGAAAGACCTGGATCGTGGCTATGAGTTCATGCCGAAGTATGGAAAACAGGTCAGTGCCCGCCAGATGATCATCCCCTGCGTTTACCGCAATTATATCTGTTTTGCGAAGCTGGAGTACTAAATAAAGTCAAAAGTCAAAAGTAAAAAGTAAAAAATAGACTAATCTGGCAGGTAAGACGTTTACAGAGTTGAGATTTTTTACTTTTTACTTTTTACTTTTGACTTAAAACGTGACTGGTTTATTTAGACAGAAAAGTCCAGGCAACCTGCTGCTGCTTTTGATCATGGGTGTATTGATCAAGTGGCCGATGTTTATGCATCCGTATCAGCCGGTGTCCCGGCCGGAAGACGGTATTTTATTCGATGTAATACTCAAGTTTTTTCAGCCAGTCGGCAAATCTTTCAGCCTGTTCTTCCCCTTGCTTGCCTTCGCCTTCTTGTTCATACAGGCGGTAGTGCTCACGCGGTTCATCAACAATCAGCGGATGATGAACAAGGCAACTTATCTGCCGGGCATGGCCTATATGCTGGTGACTTCGCTGATGCCTGAGTGGAATTACTTCTCAGCGCCGTTGCTGGTGAACAGTATCCTTCTTTTTATTCTCTCCGGTCTTTTTAATATCTATAATAAACAGAATGCGAAAGCAGCCATCTTTAATATCGGCCTGGCGCTTGGCATTGCTGGTTATGTATTCATATCCTCGCTGATCTTTGTATTGTGGATCCTGCTGGCACTCGCGGTGATGCGCCCGTTCCGGTTGAACGAATGGATGATCTGCCTGCTGGGTATCACCACGCCATTCTATTTCTACGCGATCTATACCGTGATCGATGGTACCTGGAGCTGGCAGGAGTTTGTTCCGCACATAACCATCGGCGTTCCAAAGCTGAAACAATCTGCCTGGCTGGCCGGCAGCGTTTTCCTGGTGATGATCCCTTTCCTGACGGGGGGCTATTTTATCCAGGACAATCTACGCCGTATGCTGATCAACGTTCGCAAAGGATGGAGCCTCTTACTGCTCTTCCTTCTCGCAGCCTTATTCCTCCCTTTTGTAAATACTACCGGCACATTCGAAAACTGGGTAATGGCCATGCTGCCGATGGCCTCCTTTCACGCCTGCACCTATCTCTATGCCACCTGGAAACCTTTCCCGGCGATCCTGTTCTGGATCACGGCAGGGTTTATCGTGGCGTATCAGTATTGGGGACCGGGCTGGAGTTAAGTCAAAATTCAAAAGTAAAAATTAAAAATATCTCCCTGAACAAAGGGACGATCATCATGGTATACAGCTATTTTTAATTTTTACTTTTGAATTTTGACTTCCTTCACGCCGTTCTCCTGTAGATCATCCGCCTGCAATTCGTATCTTTGCGCCTTACCATCAATTGTACATAATGAAATTTGGCGTTGTTGTTTTCCCGGGTTCCAATTGTGACAGGGATATGTTTGATGCATTGAAGCACGATCTGGGTCAGGATGTGACCATGCTTTGGCATAAAGACAAGGATCTCAGCAAGTTCAGCACAGAAGATTGCATTGTGCTGCCTGGCGGATTTTCTTATGGCGACTATCTCCGTTGCGGTGCGATCGCCCGTTTCAGCCCGATGATGCAGAGCGTGATCGAGTTTGCCAATAACGGTGGAAAGGTATTTGGTGTTTGTAACGGTTTCCAGATCCTGTGTGAATCAGGTCTGCTGCCGGGTGCTTTGCTTCGCAATGCCAATCAGCAGTTTGTTTGCAAAAACGTATTTATCAAGAACTCATCCGAAGAGATCTTCAAGATCCCGGTAGCGCATGGCGAAGGCCGTTACTATGCTGAAGATAAATTGCTGGATGAACTGGAGGCAAATGGCCAGGTGATCTTCCGCTATTGCGATGAAAATGGTCAATTGACGGATGAGGCCAACCCAAATGGCGCCCTCCGGAATATCGCGGGTATCTGTAATGCACAACGCAATGTATTCGGCATGATGCCGCACCCGGAAAGAGCCTGCTCGGATATATTGGGCAATACCGACGGCCGCCAGATCATCGAAACAATCCTGATGGCAAAACAACTTGTTTACTAAACCCGTCGTCTGTTTTATTGTTATAAGTCCGGTTCCCGTATTTTAACAATCTGAATCAACGGCGAACGGCTTGTTTTTACGTACTTAGACGAAATAAAGCATTATGAAGCAACTTCTTTTACTTGCATCGGTTTTCCTGGCAATCACAGGCCTGAAAGCTCAGCAGAATCCCGTATCATGGGCCTTCAGCGCGAAAAAGATCGCGGATAAACAATACGAAATACACATGACAGCTACGATCCAAAAGGGCTGGCACCTGTATTCTCAAACACAGCCTGAAGATGCGGTTGCACTGCCAACTGGTTTCAAGATCAACAACAACCCGCTCCTGAACTTCGATGGTAAGATCAAAGAAGAAGGAAAGATGGAAAAATTCCATGATGCAAAACTGGAGCTCTCCGCTAACCAGTATTCCAACAAAGTGGATTTTGTACAGGTCGTGAAGCTGAAAGCAAATGCGAAAACAAATGTGACTGGTACCGTGGAATTCCAGACATGTAATGATGAAAAATGTCTGCCTCCCAAAAAGGTAAACTTCGACGTGGCTCTCAACTAAAAAAATATTTCAACTGTTATCAAACGGGTTCTTTAAAAAGAACTCGTTTGTTGTTTAAACCCTGCTTCATGGCAAGACTTGGCGCTCTCATTACGGCATTCTTTTTATTTTTTGTTTCAACACTTTCTGTTGCGCAGGATTCCACCAATGCAATTCCCGGCTGGAAAGTGGAAAGCAGGAAAACCGGTGAAGGTGTGTATGAACTTCAATTCACCCTGCCTTCTTTCAATAAGTGGCAATTGTATGCGCCGAATCAATCCTTATCGGATATCAAGACAACAGAACTTCAGTTTGCCGATTCCAGCGTGCAGCAACAGGGTGAATTTGTGCTGGAAGGAACGCCTGTAGAAATAAAGAGTGAGATCTTCGAAGGCACCATGGTCCGCGTGTTCGAAGGGAAAGCTGCATGGAAAGCCATCATAAAGATCAATGGAACAGTTCCGGCAAAGCTGCAGGGATCTCTTCTCTACACCTACGGATTGGGGAATGAATTCTATCCCGCCACTCAATTGAACTTTACTGTCGAACTGGAAGGAGGTGTGGATGCATCATCCTCTATCAAAGTCGCTTCGATCGATATCAACAACCCGGTGATACGGGTTGGCGACGAAGGCACGACCAATAAGAGCATTTTTACCATCTTCCTGCTTGGCTTTGGTGGTGGATTGATCGCATTGCTGACGCCTTGCGTATTCCCGATGGTTCCGGTGACCGTTACTTTTTTTACCAAGAAATCACAGGATAGAAAGAAAGGTATTGCAAATGCGGTGATCTATGGTGTTTTTATCTTCCTGATCTATATTCTTGTTACCATCCCGTTTCACGTTGCCAATATAAAGCCGGAGATCCTGAATAATATCTCCACCAATATCTGGCTGAACCTGATATTTTTTGCGGTGTTCGTAACCTTTGCTCTATCATTCTTTGGTTTGTTTGAGATCACCCTTCCGGCGGGTCTGGCGAATAAAGCCGATTCAAAGTCTGGCCTCGGAAACCTGGGAGGCATTTTCTTTATGGCGGGAACCCTGGTGATCGTATCGTTCTCCTGTACCGGTCCGATATTGGGAACCCTGCTTGTTGGTACCCTGGACCAGGGGGCGTGGCCGCTGACGGCAGGTGCGGCAGGTTTCGGCCTGGCATTGGGTTTACCCTTTGCACTGTTCGCGATGTTTCCTAACTGGCTTCAGTCATTGCCAAAGTCCGGTGGCTGGATGACCGATGTAAAAGTGGTGCTTGGGTTTGTGGAGCTGGCGCTGGCCGTTAAATTCCTTTCCAATGCAGACCTGGTAAAGCAATGGGGATTGCTGAAACGCGAGATCTTTATCGGTCTCTGGATCGTGATCGGCTTGCTGACCACGCTTTACCTGCTTGGTAAGATCCGGATCGGCCATAGTTCCCCGGTCAGGAAATTCTCCATTACCCGGATCATCTTTATCATATTGTTCGGAGGCTTCACACTTTACCTGATCCCCGGTCTGACCAATACAAATATGGCAAGATTGCAATTGATCAGCGGCTTTCCTCCGCCAAGAACGTACTCGCTTTATCCGCATAATAAAAACACGTTCGAGCCGATCCATAACAACCTCGAAGAAGCACTTGCGCTCGCAAAAAAAGAGAACAAACCCGTATTGATCGACTTCACCGGCTGGGCCTGTGTGAACTGCCGCCGCATGGAAGAGAATGTATGGCCCGATCCGCTGGTAGATAGCCTGATGAGAAAGGAATTCGTGGTTGTATCACTATACGTCGATGAAAGAAGCAAATTGCCGCTGACACAGCAAACGACTGTAAAGCTCTCCAATGGAACAGAAAAATCGATCATTACAGTCGGTGATAAGTGGGCCACCTTCCAGACGGAAAACTTCGGCGCGACCTCACAACCGCAATATGCGATCATCACACCTGATCAGAAAGCGCTGACGCTGACAAAGTATTATACAAAAGAAGCGGAGGAGTTTGCGAAGTGGCTGGAGAAGGGGTTGGAAGCGTATAGGAAGTGATGGTCGATGATCGATGATCGATGATCGATGGTCGATGATCGATGTTCGATGGTCAGATGAACGGTGGCTTATAGCCGGCCTTTGTTTGTAATGGTTTTAAGATAGTGAAGCTCTCCGGAAACGGGGGGCTTTATTGTTAGTTGTCCAGGGCCCACCGCCATTTTGCGTAATGGAACCAGGGGCAATCTTTTTGATCAGAAGTTATGGCTCCCGCTGATTCCGCAGATTTTTGCTGATTACCGAACCGATATCCTGGCTTGAGAATTCCTGTTTTAGGTTTCGCAGATAGTGCAGATTTGTTCATGCGATGAGAGACTAATCCGCGGTATCTGCGCATCCGGATAAAAGTATTTACTAATGTCAGGGATTATTCCTTAGAAAGAATGGCAGATCTGCGCTTTCTGCGGGAACTTACGCCAGTAGACTCAAAAGAGTTGTGATTGCAGTTGTAAATATCCCAGCCTACAGTCGATCATCGACCATCGATCATCCCACATCGATATCCCCACTAAAACTTTTTCCAACAAAAAAGCCACCTACAACAAGTAGATGGCTCAATTTGGTGTCATTCTGTAACAGCCTGTTGCCAGGCAAGCAGAATTAAAATTCTGTCAGAACTTTAGGGGGTGCAACGGGAGAAACAGAATGACAATACGTTTCTGCACTGATGCGCGCAAATATAATGATACAACAGATTACAGCGCAATTTGTTTTTGTACCATTAATTTTCTCAGGTTAATTAAACCATAACGCATACGGCCGAGAGCAGTATTGATGCTGCAGTCTGTTGCGGCAGCGATCTCTTTAAAGCTCATATCGGCATAGTGGCGCAGAATGATCACCTCGCGCTGATCTTCGGGCAGTCTTTCGAGCATTTCCCTTACGCGGTTGTGACTCTGTCTTTTCATCATGGCTGTCTCAGCGCTGTCATCTGTAAAATTCAGCACCTCGAAAATATCTTTGTCTTCGCTGTTGCGGATAGTCGGAGTTCTTTTCACTTTGCGGAAATGATCCACGCAAAGGTTGTGGGCGATACGCATTGCCCATGGCAGGAATTTGCCTTCTTCAGTATAACGGCCACTGCGCATTGTGTCGATAATGCGGATGAACACGTCCTGGAAAATATCTTCTGCCAAGTACTTGTCCTTTACCAGGAATAAAATAGATGTGTACAGTTTGTCTTTGTGACGGACAACAAGTTGCTCTAAGGCTTCCAGATTCCCATCCGTAAAGAGTTGGATGAGTTCATGGTCGGTTTTTTTGACTAAAGCTTTCATACTCCTACAGGTTTAGGTGGTAGTTAATGGATATTGGTTAATAAATAATTGGACTAATGGAACAAACGGGTAAAAACAGCTGTTAAGCTAATGTGTAGAAGTATTATACTATAGGCGGGGTGGTTTTTAGGTTGATCATTGTTTTAAGATATTGGTATTTTAAAAATAGAACATTTTTGTAATCCAGCCAACAAATCTTGTCGCAAACAATAATTTCTGGTGCAAAGAAAATGTTAAGGATATTGCACGAAGTTTGCGACTAACAAGGCTTTACATTTGCCGGAGCTATAATGGAAAAGACAATAAAAGGGAAAAATCCCGTAATACAGAAGACCGTAAATTCCGCAGAAAACATACTGATCAAAGGGGCAAGAGTCCATAACCTCCGGAACATTACCGTAGAAATTCCACGGAATAGTTTGGTGGTAGTGACCGGCGTGTCCGGATCGGGTAAGTCTTCGCTGACCATCGACACCTTATATGCCGAAGGTCAACGACGTTATGCGGAAAGTCTGAGTGCGTATGCAAGACAGTTCCTGAACCGGATGAATAAGCCGGATGTAGACTATATTAAAGGGCTTTGCCCGGCCATCGCCATCGAACAAAAGGTGATCACCCGGACGCCCCGCAGTACAGTGGGAAGTATGACGGAACTGTATGATTACCTGAGGCTTTTATATGCAAGAACCGGTAAGACCATTTCGCCCGTATCCGGGCAGCAGGTGAAAAAAGATGATGTGACCGATGTTGTCCGCGCCATTTCTTCCTTAAAAGAAGGGGATCGTGTTTTTGTACTGGCCTTATTCAAACAGCATAAAAACCGGGATATCAGGGAAGAACTCAATATCCTTGTTCAAAAAGGATTTTCACGGGTCTATCTTAAAGATACTAATGCTGATACCGGGGAAACACTGCGTATAGAAGACCTGGTGGAGATGACGGATAAGGAACTGAAATCAAACCTAACGTCAAAAGGCAAAGAATTGTATATCCTGGTCGACCGGATCGTGGTGAAAGATTTTGAGGAAGACGACCTTCATCGCATTTCAGACTCGGTAGGAACCGCGTTTTATGAAGGTGAAGGCGACGTATATATAGATGCCCAGGGCAAAAAGAACCAGTTCCTTCATTATAATAACCGCTTTGAGCTCGACGGTATGCAGTTCGAAGAGCCGGTGCCCAATCTTTTCTCCTTTAATAACCCGTTCGGCGCCTGCCCGACCTGTGAAGGGTTCAGCCAGGTACTGGGAATCGACAGCGAGCTGGTGATCCCGGATAAGCGCCTCAGCGTTTATGATGGTGCCGTTGCTCCCTGGAAAGGGGAAAAACTCGGCTGGTGGAAGGAGCAATTCATCAAAGGCGCGAAGAAATTTAATTTCCCGGTGCACAAACCGATAGCAGATCTGACTGCCAAACAGTATGAAACACTTTGGGAAGGAAATGAATATGCGCTTGGCATCAATGCCTTTTTTAAAGAAGTTGAACAAAATCTCTATAAAGTTCAGTACCGCGTGCTGCTCAGCCGCTACCGTGGCCGCACTACCTGCCCTGATTGTAAAGGCTATCGCCTGAGGCCGGAAGCACTCTATGTAAAAGTGGGAGGCAAACATATCGGCGAACTTAGCGAGATGCCTGTAAAAGATCTCAAGGTCTGGTTTGATGAGCTGGAGAAAACGATGAGCGATCATGATAAACAGATCGCGAAGCGTGTATTGCTGGAAGTACATCACCGCCTGAAGACCTTGCTGGATGTTGGTCTTGGTTACCTGACCGTAAACCGTCTTGCGAACTCGCTGAGCGGTGGTGAAAGTCAGCGCATCCAGCTGACGCGAAGCCTGGGAAGTAATCTGACAGATTCCTTATATATATTGGATGAACCATCCATTGGTCTTCATTCAAGAGATACGACCAACCTGATCCGTGTATTGAAAGAACTTCGTGATCTTGGCAATACTGTTGTGGTGGTAGAACACGATGAGCTGATGATGCGTGAAGCGGATTATATCATCGATATGGGCCCGCTTGCATCGCATCTTGGTGGCCAGGTGATCGCGGAAGGTAATTATGACACGATCATTAATAATCCTGAAAGTCTTACCGGTAAATACCTCAGTGGTAAACTGAAGATCGAAGTACCAAAGACATTGCGCAAATGGAACCGTTCCATCACTGTTGAAGGCGCGCGCCAGAACAACCTGAAAGACATTACGGTTGAATTTCCATTAAACGTTCTTTGCGTAGTTAGTGGTGTGAGCGGAAGTGGTAAAACGACATTGGTCAAGCAGATCCTTTATCCTGCCTTGAGAAAGATCAAGGGAGAGTTTGGGGATAAGATTGGTTTTCATAAAGCGATCACAGGCGATATCGATAGCATCGCGCAGATTGAAATGGTGGATCAGAACCCGATCGGTAAATCATCGCGAAGCAATCCTGTTACCTATATCAAAGCATATGATGAGATCCGGGATCTGTTTGCGCGTCAGCCATTGAGCAAGATGCGTGGCTTCCAGGCGAAACATTTCTCTTTCAATGTTGATGGTGGCCGTTGTGATACCTGTAAAGGAGAAGGCGAACAGGTAGTGGAAATGCAATTCCTGGCAGATGTACACCTGACCTGTGAAGCATGTGGTGGTAAACGTTTTAAAGAAGAAGTGCTTGAAGTAAAATATAAGGACTGCAGCATTTATGATGTGCTGGAGATGGGTGTGGATGATGCGATACAATTCTTCAGTGATGAAAAGAACTTATCAAAAGCATTGCAACCGTTGAGTGATGTAGGATTGGGTTATGTGAAACTCGGGCAATCATCTGATACACTTTCCGGCGGTGAAGCACAGCGCGTGAAGCTGGCTTCATTCCTTGGAAAAGGAAGAGCTACGGCCAAGATCCTGTTCATCTTTGATGAACCAACAACAGGTCTTCACTTTCACGATATACAAAAACTGCTGGCATCATTCAATGCATTGATCGAGCAGGGACATTCTATACTGGTGATCGAGCATAACACGGATGTGATCAAAAGTGCTGACTGGCTGATCGATCTTGGTCCGGAAGCAGGTGATGCAGGCGGAACACTGGTGTATGCAGGAAAACCTGAAGGAGCGAAGAAGGTGAAGAATAGTCATACAGGGAAATTTCTTTAACATGGATAGTTGGATTGATTCCCGCTGATCACGCTGATCTTGTCAGCGTGAATATTGAAATTGTTTCCGGATAAGATCTTACTAAAATTGAATAGCGCAGCTTACGCTGATCATTCCGTTATCAGAGAATGATCAGCGTAAGCTGCGCTTTCTTTTTTCAGGCATACTATATATAAGATGGCTATGATTTCAGTGGAATACAGGTTCTGCTGGATCCCAATGCCATACTACAAAGAAACTCTTACCCTCTATTGAAACTCAATATCAATGCAGCTTTCCCCTGCTAGTAAAACCCCGCTATCTTCAAACATTTCTTATGAATGCTTGCAGGTTCAGCCTTTGCACTATATGTTTGTGACTGTTGTTTTCACTCCTTTTTCAGTCCTGTCCAATTCTTCTGAGAAATCCGTACCGTTATACAGAATTAATAAGCGCTGGTTGATCCGGATGAGCATGGTAATAAGGTGTTACCGGTATGCAGTGTATGCGCGTGGGCATACAGGAAATAAATAATTAAATACCGATAAAATGCCTTTGAGAAGAATTGGTCTTACATTAATGATGTTGATGATCATTGCGTCTGTGCATGCACAGGATCAGACAAGCTTTCAGTCGGGGCAGGGAACATTGCCGGTGATGTTTGACAGCGTGCGGGCGATTGTCAAGGGAGATCAGGTATTGATCGGCTGGAGTAATCTTACCGAGCGTGATGTTAGTTTTTACCTGATCGAACGCTCGAGGGATGGAAAGGATTTCAAACCCGTTCTCCGGGTCAATCCATCGGGTAATCTGAATGCAAAAGCGGCATACGCGATCACAGATACAGATCCCATGCAGGGTAATAATTATTATCGGATCAGTGTGGCGATCGTGAATGGCCATACAGTGAACAGCCGCATCCTGAAAGCGCAAACCGGCTTCTCCAACCCGGGCTTCACCATTTATCCTAACCCGGTGATGGATGAAAAGCTGAACATCAGTCTTGCTTCCGTAAAAAAAGGAAAATACCTGGTTCAACTCACCAATACTGCAGGTGTTGAAATCCTTCAAACCTCCTTGAATCTCCAGGGAGATGGCATTACACAACAATTGAACTTTCCCGATCTGAAAGCAGGCGTGTATATCATTTCTATAAAGGGGGAGGCGTATAGTGCATCGAAGATGATGGTGAAGAAGTGAGTTTGTTGAACAGTGTGTTTGGCTAAGCACACGCTGTTATTGGTTAACCGGTTCAACCTGGCGATAATGAATTTATGAATGGTGCAGGAAAAGATACAAGACATCTACTGACCGGCGCTACTGACAAATCTTCTTAAAAATATCAATCCCCGTCACGCTTTAAACTGACGGGGATTGATATTTTAAGAAGACTCTTGTTTAACGGAATTTTTCCAGACTTTTTACGAGCTTTTCATCTTTCAAAATTCCTCTTGTTGCCATTATGTAACCAATCAGCAAACCGACAAGAAGTAATGACGCCAAAGCGAAATTACCTGTCTGATATTTTTTGATCTGAACAAAGTAAAGTACAAATAATAAGACTGCAACAACGATACCGGCAATGCTGAGTTTTACCTGGGTCTTTCTGTCTTTGAACATAAAGATCGCGATGGCGCCGATCAGTATGGATGCGCCGGTAAGTATCAGTAATCCGAATTGACTGCCCGCCATCAATTGATCAAATATCAGCATATTGTTTTCTTCCATTTTCTGACCGGTATAGACAGGATACAGAAAACTAAGAATGGAGCAAGCTACTGAAAGTAACAACCAAAGAGTCTGCTGACGTTGTATCATGGTGAAACGGTTTTGGGTTGCTGTTTGTAGTATAAACTTATTAAAATAAAGCCAGTTTGGCAAGGTTCAAAAGTTTCAGCGGTTCCAAAGGTGTAATAAGTTTGTTCACTGATGCAACCTCTGGAACCCCTGGAACCTTTGGAACTTCTGAAACTTCTACGATAGTTCCGGATACAACGGGAACTTCTGCATAAATTCTTTCACTTCTCCCTTTACTGATGCGATCGTTTTTTCATCATCCGCATTCATCAGTACTTTATCGATCATGGACACTACTGTTTCCATATCGTTTTCTTTCATGCCGCGTGTAGTGATGGCAGGAACGCCGACGCGGATACCTGAAGTGACAAATGGTGATTTATCATCAAAAGGTACAGCGTTTTTGTTGAGGGTGATATGTGCTTTGTCGAGTGTTTCCTGTGCTTTTTTACCGGTCAGGTTTTTATTGCGTAGATCGATCAGCATAAGATGGTTATCGGTGCCGTTGCTGATAAGATCATAACCACGGTTCACGAGTGCTTTCGCCATAGCTTGTGCATTGGAGATGATCTGTTTTGCATAAGCGGTGTATTCATCTGTAAGGATCTCTCCGAATGAAACGGCTTTTGCAGCGATCACGTGCTCGAGTGGTCCGCCCTGTGTACCGGGGAATACAGCGAGATCAAGGAGCTGGCTCATTGTACGGGTGTTGCCTTTCGGGTCTTTGATGCCCCATGGATTTTCAAAGTCGTGACGCAGCATGATGATGCCGCCTCTTGGTCCGCGCAATGTTTTATGTGTAGTGGAGCTGATGATATGGCAATGTTCGAACGGATCGTTCAGTAAGCCTTTTGCGATCAGGCCGGCTGGGTGAGCGATATCCGCAAACAGGATAGCGCCGATCTTGTCTGCCACTTCGCGGATGCGTTTATAATCCCAGTCGCGGCTGTAAGCAGAAGCTCCGCAAATGATCATTTTGGGTTTTTCTTTCAACGCCGTTGCTTCCAACTGGTCGTAATCAACCAGGCCAGTTTCTTTTTTCACGCCATAGAAAAGTGCATGGTAATTTTTACCGCTGAAATTAGCGGGGCTGCCGTGGGTGAGGTGACCACCCATGCTGAGGTCGAGGCCCAGCACTTTATCGCCGGGTTTTACGCAGGCCAGGAATACGGCTGCATTGGCAGAGGCGCCGCTGTGTGGCTGTACGTTGGCCCAGCTTGCATTGAACACTTTTTTCAGTCTTTCGATCGCCAGGGTTTCGATCTCGTCAACTACTTCGCAACCACCATAATAGCGTTTGCCGGGGTAGCCTTCTGCGTACTTGTTGGTGGGAACGGTGCCCATCGCCTGCATTACCTGCAGGGAAGTAAAGTTTTCAGAAGCGATCAGTTCGATGCCATTGCGCTGGCGTTCAAGCTCCTGGTTGATCAGGGAGAAGATCTGGGTGTCTTTTTGCATGAAGAAAGGTTGATAAGTGTCAGTTGTTTAATGAGTTGAGAAGTTTAATAGGTTTAATAAGTTTAATGGGTTTCAGAGGTTAGTGAGTAAACCTATGGAACCTCTGGAACTTATGGAACCTTTAAAACCTCCCTCACCCGCGCCGCAAAATTACGCCTGCATCCCATTGAAACCACGCCCCGGCGGATAAGTTTTTGTTTGCGGTAAAAATCACTACTTTCGTTGGCTTTTAAATTTCTGATTAAAAGTCCCCAACGGGTGTAAATGAAGGCAATAATTCCAGTAGCAGGCGCCGGAACCAAACTGCGTCCTCATAGTTATACACAACCAAAGGCACTGATCCCGCTAGCCGGTAAAACAGTGCTGAGCATTATCATCGACCAGATGATGGAAGCCGGTATTCACGAATTCGTTTTTATTGTCGGCTATCTTGGCGATAAGATCCGCGATTATGTAAAGGCAAAATATCCTGACCTGAAAGCGCATTATGTGCAGCAGATCGACAGGCAGGGCATCGGGCATGCGATCAAGATCACACGGGAAGTGGTGGATAATGACGAAGTGATCGTTGTCCTTGGTGATACGATCTGCGAATACGATGTGAAATCGGTCGTGGAAAGCGAATGCTCCATGCTTGGTGTGAGAAAAGTGGATGACCCCCGCGAATTTGGTGTAGCGGAAATCAATGATAAAGGTTTTATTGATCATGTGGTTGAGAAGCCTCATATCCCTAAGTCAAATATGGCGCTGGTCGGTATTTATAAGATCAAAGAAAGCGCTCAGTTGTTCCAGTGCCTGGAGACGAACTATCTGCAGGGGCTGCGTACACACGGAGAATATAGTCTTACCGATGCATTGGATTGTATGCTGAAGCAGGGCGTGAAGTTCAAGCCATTCAAAGTTGACAGCTGGTTTGATTGCGGAAGAAAAGATACACTGCTTGAGTCGAATGCCACCTTGCTGAAAAAATTTGATACGCAAACAGAAACACATTACCAGTTTGAGAACACGGTGATCATTCCCCCGGTAAGCATTGGCGAAGGATGTGATATAAAGAATTCGATTATTGGTCCCGATGTAACTATCGGAGAGAATACACGCATCAGTTATTCTATTGTGCGAAATTCTATTATCGGATCTTTTTCTAATCTTTTTGATATTGTACTGGAAGAGTCGATCATCGGAAGTGATACAGGCTTGAAGGGAGAGACGAGAACTTTGAGTATTGGTGATAACACAAATATTGACCTGGGGTAAAAAGGTTTGAGAGGTTTGGAAAGTTTGAAAGGTCGTGGACTTTGAATATGATTCAAGGCGCGGTAGCAACCTCCTAAACCTCCCAAACCTTTCAAACGTTCCAAACCTCCCAACCTTCCCCTGTCCCGGCACACACATCCTGCGCCCTGCTTATATTTGTTCCATGACGAACCGAATCACTTCCCTCTTCAATATAGACTATCCCATCATACAGGCAGGTATGATCTGGGCCAGCGGCTGGAAACTTGCAAGCGCGGTAAGCAATGCCGGTGGTCTTGGTATTATTGGCGCGGGCAGTATGTATCCTGATATGCTGCGTGAACATGTGCGTCAGTGCAAGGCTGCAACGAACAGACCGTTTGGTGTAAATCTTCCGTTGTTGTATCCGGACATTGATAAACATATTGAGATCATCCTGGAAGAGAAAGTTCCTGTTGTTTTCACTTCGGCGGGGAATCCCAAAACATGGACAAGCATCTTAAAAGATCGGGGAATAAAGGTCGTACATGTGGTAAGCAGCAGCAAGTTTGCGCGCAAGGCGGAAGAGGCTGGTTGTGATGCGGTGGTTGCGGAAGGTTTTGAAGCGGGTGGCCATAATGGCCGGGAAGAAACGACTTCAATGGTGTTGATACCGGCAGTTGCCGCAGCGGTGAAGATCCCGGTGATCGCGGCAGGTGGTATTGCCACCGGCAGGCAGATGCTCGCAGCGATGGTGATGGGGGCGGAAGGAGTTCAGATGGGAAGCAGGTTCGTGGCGAGCGAAGAAGCTTCGTCGCATCAGTCATTCAAACAGGCCGTGATCAATGCGCAGGAAGGTGATACTGTTCTTACAATGAAACAATTGACCCCGGTCAGGCTGATACGCAATGCTTTTTACCGACAGGTGCTTGAAGCGGAGCAGCGCGGCGCTACGCCGGATGAACTGAAAGCGTTGCTCGGGCGGGGACGGGCAAAGAAGGGGATGTTCGAAGGAAATATGGATGAGGGCGAACTGGAGATCGGGCAGGTGAGCGTTTTGGTAGATCAGATCCTGCCGGCTGGAGAGATCGTAAAAAAAGTATGGCAGGAGTTTACCGCCGCCCTCGCAAATCCCATCGGAAAGCCATAACTTTATAGCATTGGCCCAGTGTGCTTGCTCCCGTGCTATTAACCGTAAATCACTAAAAAGGGTCTTCCATGAAAATCAAAATCCTGCTCATGGCGTTTGCACTTCTCTTTGTTGGGATGGTGTATGCCAATAGCGAACCATCTCCGGCCTGCGAAGGCAAAATCAAAAAAAATGATATCGAAGGACTGGTGGTACACGCTGAAAATAAAAAACCACTAAAAGACGTAAACATCACTGCTTACCTGATCTCACGAAAAGAGAAAGCCGTGCACACGGACGAACTAGGTGGTTATTCTTTTGACGCATTGAAACCAGGCACCTACAGGCTGGTATTTGAAAAAGCAGGTTTCAAACGCGTAACAAAAGATAAAGTGGTGATCAAAACCGAAGAAGCATTTCAGCTGAATATAGAAATGATAGAGACAAAAGACTTTGACCTCGTGCCATCACCCATGCATTTCTCTGATTTCTGATCCTTGTTGAGATGATAAAATATTAACGGGTTCCGCAATACGGAACCCGTTTTTTTATTATAAAAGACTATCCTTTTTTGGATTGCTTGTTGTATTATTATCAGCCATGGAAGAAATACTGGAAAAGTTAAAGGAGTTTGCAGACAGGGCGCATGGTGAACAACTACGCATCTATACAGCTGAGCGGTATATCGTTCATCCTGTAAGAGTGATGAATACATGCCGTGAGTTTACGAATGATATAACCGTGCTTGGTGCTGCACTCCTGCATGATGTGCTGGAGGATACACCCATTACAGAAGGCGCACTGCTGGTTTTTTTGAAAAGCATAATGACAGAGAAGGATGCGCACCGGACGTTATCACTTGTCGTTGATCTGACGGATGTCTATATAAAGAAAAATTATCCGCAATGGAACAGGAGACAGCGAAAGGCCAGGGAATATGATCGTTTAGCAAAGACAGATCCACTGGCGCAGAGTATCAAGTACGCGGATGTGATTGATAACAGCATCGACGTGGCCCGGGAGAACGCGGATTTCGCACAGACTTCATTGCTGGAATACCGTCAGTTACTGGCTGAAGTTGATAAAGGGGATGCGGGATTAAGAAAACGGGCGATGGAGGTGGTGGAAAGAGAGTTGAAATGGTTGAAGAAGAACAGGGGATAAACATCGACGTAATTCCAATGTCGTTTGGATAAGCACTTGTTAGGAGTCTGTCATCCCGGCCGGGATGACAAGCTGTTAGTTATTCGTTTTCTGACGATATGGATTTGAATTTAAAACAACAGTCCGCCTTACGGGGCGGACTGCGTTTTCATGGCTATAATGGTAGGCAAAATCAATTCTACTTATCATCGTCATCGCTCAGGTTGAGTGAATCGGATGATTTATTGATGTTGAGTTTTTTGTGCTTGTCGAGGAAAGTTTTGTATTTGTTATAGATAGAAGAAGAGACTTCTTTATCGTTGATGAACAGCTTTCCGTTTTTATGTACGATGCTGTATTCTTCGTTTGTATTCAGCACTCCGTCTTTTTCGAGGCCATCGATAAAGGTTTTGTATTCGCGGATCTCTTCTTTTGCTTTTTCGATCTCAACTTTTGCTTTGGCTAATTCTTTTTCCAGCTCAGGGCGCATTTTTTCGATCTCTTCTTTAGCTTTTGCCAGTTCTTTTTCCAGTTGTGGTTTGATCTTTTTGATCTCTTCCTGTGCTTTGGCGATTTCGCGGTTGATTTCTTCAAAATCGATCTTTTTCATGTTAGCCATTTCCAGCTTTGCATCGTCGATATTACGTTTCATATCATCCCAATTGATCTGGCTGAGTGAGGCTTGAACATCGGTCTGGATCTTGCTGAAGTCGATCTCTTTCATGGCTTTTTCCATGTCGGCTTTTACCTTTTCCATGTCAACCTGCTGCATTGCTTTTTGCACTTCCAACTGAAGTTTTTCAGCGTCGAGTTGTTTCATTGCATCGGCTACACCGGCCATTGCCTGGTCGATGGTCGCTTTCAGGTCGATTTTGTCGAGCTGGTTAAGTGCTTCATCCAGGTCACGGACTTTTCTGTCTCTTTGTTGAGGAATGGTATCGGTGTACTGGATCTGACTTTGCTGTTTATCGCCATCCTGCTTTTTCCAGGAGATCAGGGCTACGGTTGAAGAGAGAACAAGGGTTACCAGCGCAACACGGCTGATGCTTTTAAGACGAGGGCTCATAACTGTTGATTTAAGGTTTATGTTGTTGTATTACGATGATCTTCGTACCAAATATACGATCATATTCGTAACATAAAACATCGTTAACCTTATTTAACAGAGGGAGGGATCTGTGTTATGTTATAGCATTAACCTTTTTTAACGGCGGCTATACCCAACTGCTGCCTTCGCTCTCCAGTTTGGCTATGTACTGCCCCATGATGGTTTCGCCGGTAGTCAGCATAACGGTCATGTCAGCCGGGACAAAATCCAGTCCGCCGGGGCCGCCGCCCAGGGGTTTATCCGGCCGGATCACGTGTATAGTCAGGGGCACTTTATCCTGGAATGGATTGGGGGTGCGTGAAGTTGTAAAGTATTCATCCACGTCCTCTTTACTGATGCCGGCACGCCTCATTTTCCGTTTGACGGAATCAATGTATTTCAGCGCTTCATTGTATTGCAGGGGAATGATCATATCGTTCTTACCAACATCTTCGGTAAAAATGGAAATGGTTTGTTCAAGTATGCTGTAAATGTCTTTGTACTCCTTTATTTCCGGTTCACTGTGTGCGGCGCTGAGTAAAACGGCAACGATCTCTGTAGCTCCGTTCTGTATGGCCATTTCAATACCGGCGTATTCTCTTACGCCACCATCTACATATTGATAAAATTGATCGGGGGCGCCCTGTATGTCCTGGTTGATCTTTACCGGCGGCATGAATACGGGCTGGCAGGCAGAGGCGAGTACGGCTTTTCTGAACTGCAGGGCTGATTCAACCTTTCTGCTGGTGTAATTATCGGAGGACGCCTGGTCTTTGTTGCTATAGATGACAAGTTCACTGGTTTGCAGGCAGGTGGTGGCCAGGAAGACCTGTTTGCCTGATTGCTGAAGGGCTGTATAGAAATCATCGGAATAATGTTTTTTGACAAGTTCCCAAAGTGGGTCAACTCCCATGATCGAATTTTCTCCAAGCCGGTCCCCGATATTGAACTTCTGAACGATATCCGTAGTATTCTGTGTGGTGTACAACTCTTCCAGTTCATCGATCTTATTCATTGCAGCCAATGGTGCGATCAGTGAGCCGGTGCTGGTGCCGACATACATATCGAATTTGCTGTTCGGAAAATTTGCATTCAGGTATTTGATCACGCCTACGGCAAATGCTCCTTTGGAACCGCCGCCGCTGATGACAAGTGCTTTGCTCATGGGATAACGTTTGGAGGTTTGGGAGGTTTGGGAGGTTTGAGAAGTTGAACGACTTGGTTTTTATCTATCTCTGAATTTTTCAAACGTCTCAAACCTATCAAACGCCTCAAACTTGTTTATTAATTGAATTCCTGTTTGTCTTTTGCTTTGGTCTTATTCAGTTTGATGCCAATGGCTGATTGAAACCACCAGGTGTTGAGATTATAATCGCGATGGGTAGTGATACCCAATAGGATCTTATGGCCTAATTCAACATAGGGACCGCCGCCGATCAGTTTTTGTTTATCGGTTCCCCAAAGATGTTCTACCTGGAGATGGATATTGCCAAGGCCAAATAATTTGGTGCTAAGTGATTTTAGTTTCAATGTTGCGGAAGGGCCAAATAAGCCGCCAAACTTTTTGTTGTTGTACATGGCCATGGCTGAAGCTCCGACGCGCAATTTATGTGGAATGATGGCATATTGCGGTGCAAGGCCGAGTGCACCGGTGTACATATCCGGCGCATACCCTTTAAAGTTCGTGACCATGCCATTGGTGAGTTTTAGCTGGATCTCCCATTCCTTCGGGAATTCTGTATCCTGCGCATATAGCCACGCAGAGATAGTTATGCAAACTGCAGTCAGGATAAGTGTTTTCATGTTAGCTTTTGTATCATGAAGCTACTCAGGTGTGGAGATAAAAAAAATACCACAATGTGGTTAGCGGGAAAGGGTGAGTGGATGAGGGTCAATGTTTGGTGATCGATGTTCGATGGTCGGATATAGAGCGAAATGGATCATAAATAAAATAATAAAAACCATCCGGTTTGGAGGGTTTTTATTGCTATCATAAATTACCAGGTTGCGATTCGACCATCGATCATCGAGGACACTTAACTTTTACGGAATGCCCATTTCATCATTTCCTTCCAGGTTGGTTTCTTGCCGTACATAAGAATACCGGTGCGGTATATCTTACCGGCGAACCAGGTGGTAAGAAGGAATCCAGTGATCAGTGATACCATAGAGAGGGCTAATTGCCACCATGGTACAGTACCCGGAACGCCAAAGGGAATCCGACCCATCATAACGATAGGAGAGCTGAAAGGAATGATGCTTCCCCAAACGGCTAATGGTCCGGAAGGATCTTTCATTGCAGCAGACATTACCATTATAGAAATAATAATTAGCATGGTAACAGGCAAGCTCAGTGACTGTGCTTCACGAACGTCTTCATTGGCTGCACTTCCGATTGCAGCGTATAGAGAAGCATAAAAGAAAAAGCCGCCAAGCAGATAGAATCCGAAACAAAAAATGATCATTGGGACGTTGATGCTGGAAAGTACAGATTGCATTCCTGCTACAAAGCCCGTAGCCATATTCGGATCAGTTTTTCCTACAGAGGAGAGATTATAGATAAGAATCATGCATAGTATCCAGATCACAAATTGCGTGAGCGCGACAAAGCCAATACCAATGATCTTGCCCAACATGAGTTGAAATGGCTTTACAGATGAGATGATCACTTCTGCAATACGATTGGTCTTTTCCTCCATCACGCCCATCATTACCTGGGTGCCATAAAGCAACAATATTACATACATGAAAATCCCGGAAAAGTATCCAATACCGGTTGCAGCCCCTGAGTTAGAAGTGCTATCGTTGAGGTTTTCCTGGGTTAACTTTATTCCACTTTTTTGCAGTGTATTTTTTATAGAGTCATTGATGCCAAGTTTTTCGTTCTTGATATCATCCCAGATACGGTTGATCTTATTCTTTACAGGTGCTGATCCTTCCATGCCGAGCGTTCTTCCCATTTGCAGTTTGAGGTCCAGGCCATTTTGCCAGTCAGCATTTGCAGGGATTATAATGAAGCCATCGTACCCCATTTTCTGGAAGCTTGTTTTCAAAGAGTCTTCAGAGGTGTTCACCAGGGTAAGTATAGTGGAGCTATCGTTCTGATTTGCACGTTCAATCCTTCCTTTATCGAAATAGCCTGACGAGTCCGTAAGAGCCACATGCAGATTGGTAGATGTCTTTTGCGCGATATAGCTCGTTCCGAAGATCAATGCAAGGTACATCACCGGAAAAAGGATCGTACTGATTATAAAAGTTTTTTTTCTTACCCGGGTAAGGTATTCCCGTTGTATAATGAGTAGTATTTTATTCATGATTGCAGGTATAGTTGGTGAGTATGATTATTGTTTGACTTCCTGGAATTGACGGGTAACAGGAGTGTCTTCAACAAGTTTGATAAATATTTCATTTAATGAAGGGAGTAACTCATTGAATGATTCAATTTTCAAACCCCGGTTAATGAAGTATTGAAGTACATCATTATTGCTTGCATATTCCAGTTTAATGATCAATTCCTGCTCATTTTTTCTGATAACCTTGAACAGATCAACCGCAAGGTGTTCTGCAGTGAGTGATTCTGCAAATGTTACGCGGAAAAGGTTTTCCTTATACTGGTGTTTCACCTGTTTAACCGTTCCATCAAGTATTTTCTTTCCTTTATTCACCAATGCAATATGATCACAAATTTCTTCTACCTGTTCCATCCGGTGTGTACTGAAGATGATGGTAGCGCCGCGTTTGGAAAGATTGTATATTTCATCTTTGATAAGATTCGCATTTACCGGATCAAGACCACTGAAAGGTTCGTCCAGGATGATGAGTTTGGGTTCGTGAAGAACGGTCGTAACAAACTGCAGTTTTTGCTGCATACCTTTCGAAAGGTCTTCTACTTTCTTATTCCACCAGCTTTCCATATCCAGTTTTCCAAACCATTCCTTGATCTTTTTGGTTGCTTCGTACTTGCTGAGTCCTTTTAATTGGGCGAGATACAATGCCTGTTCGCCGATCTTCATTTTTTTATAAAGACCTCTTTCTTCCGGCATGTAGCCGATATATGCGATGTCATTGAGCGGGTCGAACTTCTTTCCGTCGAAGATGATCTCTCCCTGATCCGGGTAGAAGATTCCGGTGATCATTCTTATCAACGTTGTTTTACCGGCGCCGTTCGGCCCAAGTAAACCGAATATCTGTCCCTTCTCAATTGTCAGGCTGATATCGTCCACGGCTTTCTGCGTGGCAAAATACTTTTTGAGATTGTTTAGCTCAAGTAAAGGCATGTGTGTAGTTTGTATGAAGCAAAAATAACCGTCTTGGGGAGTTGGGCAAGATTTAATTGATGGAAGGGGATGGGAGTTGCGGCTGCGGTTGTCCGTTGATCATTATTCGATGTTCGATGATGGATGGTCGATGGTCGGGTTTTGAGTGGTAAGCGGTTATTATTTATGATAGTATGATTTGATTTTAGGCTGTAAATGCCTTGGTTTTTGGTCGCTGTCCAGGGGCCGACCATCGACCATCGAATATCCAACATCGATCCAACAAATGCCTGTTCAAATTCATAAAGTCTCCACTAGCTGATGAATGACCTTTGCCACCCTCTCCCCATCCATTGCGGCGCTTACGATGCCGCCAGCATAGCCGGCGCCTTCGGCGCATGGGAACAGGTTTTTGATCTGGGGATGCTGGAGTGTTTCGGGATCACGGGGAATACGAACGGGAGAGGAGGTCCGGGATTCAGTGGCAACCACGACGGCATCGTTGGTAAAGTAGCCACGCATCTTTTTACCAAATTCACGGAACGCCTGCTGCAGGCTTGCATGAACGAAATGAGGAAGCACCTGCTGGAGTGGTGCGGATTGCAGGCCAGGCAGATAAGAGCAGTCGGGCAGGGAAGTGGATATTTTTTTTCCGGAAAAATCAACCATGCGCTGAGCCGGTGCAACAAACTTTCCGCCTCCGGCGATAAAAGCTTTTTGCTCCACGCGCCGCTGAAACTTCATTAGTAATAACGGATCATTTTCATCAGCGGGAAGCTTTTCTTTCTTTAAAAAGGTCAATGCGTCTTTTTGCGTGATGGTTACAACGATACCACTGTTTGCATAAGGGTTATTGCGTTTCGAGGGACTCCATCCATTCACCACCAATTCACCCGGAGATGTGGCAGCGGGAGCAATGATGCCTCCGGGGCACATACAGAAAGAAAAGACGCCCTGACCTTCTACCTGCTGAACGAGGCTGTATGAAGCGGGCGGCAGCAGCTCATCCTTTTGAGTGGTATGATACTGTACCTGGTCTATCAGTGACTGCGGATGTTCAACCCGGACGCCTAATGCAAACGGTTTAGATTCGATGAGGATCTTCTGGAGATGAAGCATTTCAAATATATCACGCGCGGAATGGCCCGTGGCCAATACAACGGCATTGGCATGAAAAGCTGTACCATCGCTCGTTAGTACTCCTTTTGCTTCATTGTTATCTATAATAAGGCCTGTGACTTTCTTCTCAAAAAGAAAAACACCGCCGTATCCCGTAATTGTTTCACGCATGGCAGTAATGATCTGCGGCAGTTTATTGGTGCCGATATGCGGGTGTGCTTCATAAAGGATCTTTTCTTCGGCACCGAAGTGCACAAAGAGGTTCAGAATACGTGCGATATCACCGCGTTTGGAACTGCGGGTGTAGAGTTTGCCATCGCTGTAGGTACCGGCACCACCTTCACCAAAACAATAGTTGCTTTCGGGGTTTACTTCTCCTTCCTTATTTAATGCGGCAAGATCGCGGCGGCGTGCGCGCACATCTTTCCCTCTTTCGAGTATAAGGGGCTTTATGCCAAGAAGGATGAGTTGGAGGGCTGCAAACAGACCGGCAGGTCCTGCGCCAACGATCAATGCCGAATTGGCAGCATGACTAACATCTTTGAAGTCGAACCGCATGCGTTCGCGGTCATGATACGGTTCATTGATAAAAGCCTGTACAGAAAGGTTGATCCATGCCTGCTTTCCACGGGCATCGATGGATCGTTTCAGAATGTTATAGCCTGTGATGGCGGAGGTTTTAACACCTTCCGTGCTGGCAATATACTTTTTAACGGAGGTTTCGCTTGCTGCTTCGGAAGGAAGCAGCTTCAAGGAGATAACTTTTTGCATAAGGTCAGGTGTTTATCCTGAAACATTTTGTATAGCAAAAGTACGACTTAGGTTTGATGTTCAAGGGTCGATGTTGGATGGGCTGTAGTCTGGTTATACGATATGCGATAATTGCCGGACGGTCGATATCATCTTACCGGAATGTCCTTTACTGCACTCCATATATAGTATATAGGTCCTGGGTTCCTTAAAAGATGGCAGCTATTTATCTGCCGTCCACCTTTTGACCATCACCGCATATCATGATCGATCATTGAACATCCAACATCGATCATCGAATTATACCGTGTACGCGGTATTGACGAAACGGTAAAAAAAGCAACCCCTGCGGGCGTATTTCACCAGCAAAAAAAATAAATGCAGAATACTATTTTTTGTTTGCAACAAACCGGAAAACTGATTACCTTCAAAATCGCCGCTAAAGCGATTGTGACTACAAACTGCATAGTGAATTTTAAGGACATTCAGCAATCTTTTTTATCGGTTACTACAAAATATCCATTCCGAAAGACCGCAACAGTTTTTATTTTTCTCATAACTTTTTGGGAACGAGAGGGCAAAAAAAATAGCTTTTTTGAAGGCTTGATGATAAACTATTTTTTGCGGTATCTGATCTCTATTTTTCTAAATTTTCAGGGGAAAATTGATAAAATGAAATACAATTATTATTACCGAAAAAAGGGGTGAATAAAAATTTTTTATTCACGAAGAAATATAGATATTCGCCGTCCTGTCCAACTTTTTTTATTGACATTGTGTGGAGATTTTCCTGGACAAAATCAAAAGGACTATAGTTAACCCGATATATAAACTGCTTTCATACTGATGGACAAAAATGCTGAAAAAGTTTGGACCAATTGTTTGAAGATCATCAAGGATATTGTTGAATGGCAGCATTACAAAACCTGGTTTGAGCCGATCACTCCCGTTTCAATAAAGAACAATGTTTTAGTGATACAGGTTCCGAGTCAATTCTTTTTTGAATACCTGGAAGAGCACTACGTGAATTTATTGGCAAAGACTTTGAAGAGAGAGTTGGGAAAAGAAGCCCGCCTGGAATATCGGATCATGGTTGACAGTGGGAACAGCAAGAACAAGCCACTTACAATGGATGTAACCGGACAAGGCTATAAAACTTTTTCGAATAACGAAATGGATTTTCCTCTTGTTATAAATAACCCGGTTAAAAATCCGTTTGTGATTCCCGGTCTGAAAAAAATGCAGATCGATCCGCAACTGAATCACATTTATACATTTGATGCATTTGTGGAGGGTGATAGTAACCGTGTTGCACGCCGTGCAGGTAAAACTGTTGCGGAGAAGCCGGGAGCGAATTCCTTCAATCCGCTGGTTATATATGGTAGTGTTGGTTTGGGCAAGACTCACCTGGCGCAGGCGATCGGAAATGAGGTGAAGAGATTGAATCCAAACAAGGTGGTGTTATATGTAAGCTCCGAGAAGTTCATCAACCAGTTCATGGATCATAGCCGCAATAACGCGATCAATGATTTCATCCATTTCTACCAGCTGATAGACGTTCTTATTATAGATGATGTGCAGTTTTTTGCAAAGGCGGAGAAATCGCAGGATGCGTTCTTTGCTATTTTCAATCACCTGCATCAGTCGCATAAACAGCTCATCCTGACTTCAGACAAATCCCCCAAGGATCTGGATGGTGTGCAGGAGCGGTTGCTTAGCCGTTTCCGCTGGGGCCTTAGTGCGGATCTTCAGATCCCGGATTACGATACCCGTATCGAGATCCTGGAAAAGAAGATGAAGAATGATGGCCTGGAAATGCCGAAGGAAGTGGTAAAGTATATTGCTTACAATATCAATAGTAACGTCAGGGAATTAGAGGGTGCTCTAATCTCACTGTTGGCACAATCTTCGCTTAACAGAAGGGAGATAGATTTAGATTTAGCGAAGAAAGTGCTACGTAATTTTATCAAATCGTCCAGTAAAGAAATCACGATCGATACCATCCAGCGTATGGTATGCGAATACTTCGATGTTTCTTACGACAAGCTGTTACAGAAGACCCGTAAGCGCGAGATTGTGCAGGCGAGACAGATCACTATGTATCTGGCCAAGGCTTTCACGAAAAATTCCCTCAAGACCATTGGCGAGCACTTCGGTGGTCGTGATCATACCACGGTGATCCACTCCTGCCAGACGGTAAAGGATTTGATGGATACGGATACGGTATTTAGGGAGAACGTGTTGGAGTTGCAGCAGAAGGTGCAGTTGGCGGCAATGTAGAAAACGATGTTCGATGGTGGAGGGTCGATGTTCGAGTCAGATAGTAAGTCAATACTTAATTTATAATACTTATGCCTCCGGTACCGGAGGCTTTTGTTTTACCAGCTATTTCCTGCCTGGAATCCGCCCATCAACCATCGAGCATCCAGCATCGAACCATCTAAAGTGACTTTCGAACTTTTGTTCAACTATTTTGGGTTATGTTCCCGGTAATCTTTATTTTTGCCACCCCTTTAAAACGGGGGAAGACTCAGCCTACGGTGAGGTGGATGAGTGGCTGAAATCAGTAGTTTGCTAAACTGCCGTACGGGTAACTCTGTACCGCGGGTTCGAATCCCGCCCTCACCGCGAAAAGGGACAGATCATGGAGAATGGTTTGTCCCTTTTGTTATTGGTGGGGTGGGATGGTGGAGGATTTGAAGTCGGTGCAGGTGTAGCGAATTATTTAAAATAATCTAGAGGATAGACTAAGGCGTGCGCCCCTAGCCAGCACGGCTGCCGGTCGCAGTTTTACTGCGCATGAAAAACTGCGCACGCAAAAATCAAATTGCGAATCGCAAAATTTGCGACGCTTTTAGCGATCGCTGCATTGTTGTAAAAATTCGCTGTATAGTCGCCTGGGCCATATTTCCTCCAACTCGCCAAAGTTCCAGATACGCCACATCCTCCGTCTTTCTCAACGTTTCATTTTCAACTCGTGTATTGTTTTTATTTTTCATCCAGTCTGTTTCCATTTTCTTCATTTTTTCTTTTAACAAATAATAAAAAAGGCACCGCCCCTTAAGGACTGACCTCCTCCACCAGTCCTTAAGATGACGGTGACTAAAGAAATTTCTCTGCT
>QFQQ01000008.1 GCA_003243445.1 Citrobacter freundii | reverse complement strand
CCCCTTCAGGGGAGACTTTAGGTCGCTTTTTAAAGATGTGTCATTTTATATCGAATACAGATGTACGATTCAAAAAAGGGGTGCCTTATGTCGGAAAGCAAAGTCTCCCCTGAAGGGGGAGATTTAGAGGGGGCCCTACGCCAATCAAACCCAAAGACACATCCATGCAGTATCAACTCAATTTCACCGACGTCATACTCAACGAACCCGCTACAAGCTTATCATTGAACAATTCCACTTTATCTTTTTTATCCTGCAAACCCAATACATACATCAAAGGGTAATAGTGATCCGGTGTTGGAATAGCGAGCTTAGCCGCAGGGTTTAGTTTCTCGTAATTGATCAAAGCCTGATGATCCCCATTCAATAACTTCTGATTGAATATCTCATGCAACTCGATTGCCCAGTCATATCCATAGTTCGGCACATTCATTTTATCCCAGGCCACCATGCGGAGATTATGAATGATGTTTCCACTGCCAAGGATCAACACGCCTTTTTGTCTGAGTGATGCGAGTTGCTTTGCCAGTTCGTAATGATATGATGCCGGCTGACTGTAATCTATACTCAGCTGTATCACCGGGATCTTTGCCTCGGGATACATTCTTTTCACTACGGACCAGGCGCCATGATCCAGGCCCCAGTCATGGTCTAACCCAACGTTGGTCGTTTTAATAAGATCACGTGTTTCTGCCGCCAGTAACGGATCGCCGGGAGCAGGATACTGCACGTCGAAAAGCTCCTGCGGAAAGCCGCCAAAATCGTGAATGGTCGCGGGATGATCCATTGCGGTAACATGCGTGCCGCGTGTCAGCCAGTGCGCAGAGATCACGAGTATGGCTTTAGGAACAGGCAGCTGCCTGCCCATTTTTTCCCATTGAAGACTGAACTCATTATTTTCTATGCCATTCATGGGAGAACCGTGTCCCATAAAAAGAACCGGCATCCGCTGATCATCACTGCTCAGTTCATCCGTAAATTTCTTTAACCCTGCTAAACTGCTCATAGCTATTACTCCTGTTAAAAAATGCCGCCTGTTCATAATAAACGATTGAATAATGAAAACGATTTACCAGGCGACAGTAAATCTTTCACGTATATGTGCTGGTTTCTCCGCTTCATCAACGATTGCAACAGAAAGATCTTCTACCGAAATTACGCTTCTTCCATTTTCATCAAACACCGGGTTATCTTTTCCTGAGCGATAAACGCCTTTGCGTGTACCGGCGGTACCCTGGTGCATTTCAATGGCCGGGCTCACAAAAGTCCAATCCAGCTCTTTTTCCTGCTGAATAATATTGAGGTATTCACGCGCAGCTAATGCGCCAGGCTTCCATTCGGCAGGAAACTGTGGCGTATCCACCAGTTGAACACCGGGAGCAACAAAGAGACTGCCCGCCCCACCGATGGTGATATATCTTTTTACGCCGGATTCTTTTACAGCCTGCTGAATTGCCTGCGCTCCGTCAAGAAACTCCTGGTAAATATTCGGACGGTCCCATCCCGGATTGTAAGAACTGATCACTACATCATGTCCCTTCAGGGTCTTTGCTGTTTCTTCAACATTCATTACATCTCCCTTTACCTTATTCAGCAAAGGATTTTCCACGGTGATCTTTTCGGGGTGACGAACGATCGCCGTAACATGGTGACCACGGTCCAGCAATTCCTTTAGTAAATGTGATCCTACAAAACCGGAAGCGCCTATCAATGCTACTTTCATATTCTTTATTTTATTGCTTAAAAAAATCAATTAATAATTCACCGGCACACTTTGCATCAACACAATAAACGATGGAGTCGGGGAGAAGCTGTTGCAATGCGTGACGGTTATTATCACCGTTACGGATATCGATCACAGGTTTTCCCGTTGTAACCGGCCTGATATCCGACGCAATCTCCTGTTGCTCTCCGACCGGTATGGCCAGTATCACCGCATCTGCTTCCCAGCTTGCTTCCCTGGGGCAGGAGATCCATTCGATATTTGCTGCATGAGTGGCATAGGATGATTGTGGTCGCTTGCTTTCATCCGATTCCTTATAGAAAAGCAGGAGATTGAAATTCCTTTCGCTCAATTCCCTGATGGCGTTTTCTGCAACCTCTTCAAGTGCACCGATGATCGATATTGTTCTTTGAGTTGCCATTTGCTTCTGAAACGATACAAAGCTAGTGAGAACAAGAGGTTGGAGCCATTGATATGGGATAATTAATTGGTGTGATATTTATCACATGAGTGTATTGAACTAAGGCGCTGAACTGTGCGTATTGTATGCTGGCGTAGGCCCCCTCTAAATCTCCCCCCAAGGGGGAGACTTACCACCGCCTGAAATGAGGGAAGTCAAATCGTATTGGATACTTATATTTCTATACGATTTGACTTCTCTTTTATAATGACTGTTCAAAGTCTCCCCCTCGGGGGGAGATTTAGAGGGGGCCCTACGCCAGGCAAGCGAATAGCTTTCCCTTATCTAAACGACATTGAATTTTAATCGTAGGTGAAGAGTGCGCGATCCTCGTCTATGATAAGATCGCATCTCAAATTGCATCAGTCACCAATCCAAAATCATTTCCCCCCCGCCAATTGCTTCCTGATCCTGCTCAAGGTCTCCCTTGTGATCCCCAGGAAAGACGCGATCATGTGCTGCGGCACACGCTGCGGTATACTGTCACAAGTCTGGATCATGTTGAGATAGAGATCTTCCGCTGAAAGGCTCAGCTTATCATTCAATCGCCGTTGGATGGCGATCAGATTATTCTGCAACAGCAAGCGGAAGTACCGCTCCATCGACGGAATGGTCTGCAGCATTTCTTCATACTTATCTTTTCTGATCAGCAGCAATTCTGAATCCTCCAGCGCATCGATCATGTAGACGGAAGGTTCGCCGCTGAAGAAGCTATAGAGATCGGAGATCCACCAGTTCTCCGTGGCAAATTGCAGGATGTGTTCGTTGCCTTTTTTGTCAACAGAATAGGAGCGGAGCATTCCTTTTTCCACGAATGCAGCATACTGGCAGACTTCTCCTTCCTGCAACAGGTATTGTTTTTTGCGGAGCTTTTTTGGGATGAAAAATGTCTTCAGCCTTTCTTTTTCCTGAATTGTCAGGTCGATCTTTTGTTTGATATTCCGGAGAAGTAATTCGTGCATACATGTTAATCAACGATAAATAATTGGCCGCCGGGACGAAGTTGTCGCGATCAGCTTCGTTCCCAAACCTTCTAACTCTCCACTCCGTTCATTTCCGTCGCCCATTTATCCCTGTCTTCCGGAGATACTTTCCACGGAGCAAAGTTGTTCTCCACGTTACCGAACATGACCGTCCATTCCTGTGGTGAATTACTTTCTTCCATTACAAGATAACGGCGAAGCTGGAGAATGATGTCAAGAGGATTAATGCTGACGGGGCATTCCTGCACACAGGCATTGCAGGTTGTACAAGCCCGCAGTTCTTCTACAGAGATATAATCATGTAAGAGACTCTTGCCGTCATCTTTAAATTCCCCTTTGTTGGCATTGATATTTTTACCGATATCATCGGCGCGATCCCGCGTATCCATCATGATCTTTCTTGGTGAAAGAGCTTTGCCAGTAATATTTGCAGGGCAGGCAGCGGAGCAACGCCCGCATTCTGTACAGCTATATGCATCCAGGATATTTTTCCAGCTGAGGTCATTCACATCCTTTGCTCCGAATTTCTTTGGAGGTTCTGCTTCGCCGCCGGTTGGCGCCAGTTCGGGTTGCATCGCATACAGCACTTCATTCTGGATAGCCGTCATGTTTTCCATCTTGCCCATTGGCTGTAATCTTGCAAAATAGGCATTGGGAAATGCAAGGATGATATGAAGATGTTTGGAATAGGGGAGATAGTTAAGAAATGCGAGTATCCCAACGATATGCAGCCACCAGCAGATGCGTTCGATCGTTTCCAGGCCACCATCACTCATGCCGCTCAGCAGAGGATGAAGTATTTGTGAAAAAACAAAATTGCCGGTTGGATGCGCTGCATAATGTCCCACACCACGTGATTGCAGCAGCGTATCGCTTGCATTCATGGTGAGGAAAAGCGTCATCAGTACGATCTCTGTGATGAGAATGTAATTTGCATCGCTCCGCGGCCATCCATCCAGGTCTTTGCTGATAAAACGCCGCAGACGGATGATATTCCGGCGGACCAGGAAGATCGCGCAACTGAGGATCACCAGTACCGCGAGTATTTCAAATGAATTGATCAGGAATGTATATAACGATCCGAGCGGAGCGGCGAACAGACGGTGTGTGCCGAATATGCCGTCCAGTACGATCTCCAACACCTCGATATTAATGATCACAAAGCCCGCATAGACAAAAAAGTGAAGCACCGCAACCAATGGATTACGGAACATCTTCTTTTGCCCGAATGCAAGCAGCAGCACATTTTTCCAGCGACGCCCAGGTTGATCATTGATGATCTCATCCCTGCCAAGCCGGATATTCCGGAGGATCTGTTTTGCGTTTTTACTGAAAAGAAAAATGGCTGCGCCACTGATCAGGATAAATAAAATTTGTTGTGCAATTTGCATAGCAATCAATTACAAGTGCTAATTTACGGCTTGTAATACAGTTTTAAACTTCTTTGCCACAGATTGTCCCCGCATGGCAATTTTCCGTGGTATAAAACAAAAAAATACGTGGCTGCTAAGAATTATATACTTGATCAATCTGTTGCAGAAAAGAAGCTTCGCCGCATGGCACTGGAGATCCTGGAGAATAATGGCGATGAAAAAGAGCTGCTGATCGTTGGTATCGATGAGAACGGGAGCGTGATCGCCCGTAATATCCGTGATCTTATTGGCGAGCTTTCCCCTTCTGTCAAAACTGATTTCCTGACTATTTCCCTGGATAAACGCACACCGCGCGAGATCAAATTAAGCCAGCAGATGGATTTTAATGGAAAAGCGATCATCATAGTGGATGATGTAGCCAACAGCGGAAAAACACTGCTGTATGCATTAAAACCGTTCCTGGATTTTCAACCGAGAAAAATTCAAACCCTGGTGCTGGTGGAAAGAAGCCATAATTCCTTCCCCGTGAGACCGGATTATGTTGGCATCAGCATTTCCACTACACTGCAGGAACACATTTTTGTGGAAGTGAATGAAACGAGGGTGCTGGGAGCTTACCTGGAGTAGATCGTAGTTCTTGAACCTGGCTTGCGTAGGGCTCCCGCAGATTACGCAGATCTGGCTGGCCTTTTCTGAAAAATCATTTTGTTACGGGTCATTTTTCCGTCCGGGTGCGCAGATTGCGCAGATCAATTTCTGCTTCCGGCAACTATCTGCGCACTGAATAGATGAATGCCCGAATTTATCTTATATTTTCTTCAAAGGGATAATAAATCTGCGCAATCTGCGGGAGCATACGCCCGGCAATTTAAAAGTACACTGCATACGCTTTAAATTTCCCCTTACTGTCCATCATCAATGCCGGTGCCGGACATTTGAACGCGTTCAGCAGGGAAAACGTCGTTCGCAGGAATTTGCTCCGCGTTTTGATCTTTGTAAAATCGATATCAGGAGCGAGGTAGAATTGTCTTTTCCTGACAATATCATAGCGGGAGATTACTGTGCCGTTCTTGTCTGTCCAGCTGTTCTCAAATCCGCCGAACATACCGTCAGCACCATATCCAACAGCTACATTCAGCCATTCAGGCAGATCGCTTTGCTTAAAAAATGAATGCAGATTTGCGCTGAACCAGTAAGTCTGCGCATTATAATCCTTCAGCATACGCTCATACCAGGGATTACCGAACAAACTGCGGGCGCGTGTATTCAGCACCGGGTCGCTATACGATTTATGATGGAAGGAGAATTTGAATTGTATCCGTTGCTCATCCCACAGGAACTCCTGTCCCATAAACAGCCCCGAGCCGATTACGTTTGCGCCCATATCGCTCCAGCTCCAGCCCCATTCTGCGGAATGGCCGTCCAGGAATTCGATCACGGTGAGATAGGCCGCGCCACTCAATCCGCCCACCCAGGTCGCTTTTTTGCGGGAAAGACCAGCCCATTCCCACATCTCCGTCAGGTATTTTCCGGTAGTATACGCCGTCCAGGCATGCCCGGTCTTATCCACCTGCAGCCACTCCCTGCTATCGTCGAAAGTGTGGAAGCTCGTACGTGGATAATCCTTGTACCAGGCCGCGTTCAGCACGGCCAGTGATCCGCCATAAAACCCGGCGTTCGCTGCGGCTACCCAGGTGATCCGTTTTTTCCTGCTGAATGATTCCACCGAATCACTTGCCTGTACCGGTTCCTGCGCAAAAACCACAACCGAACACATCATGCTAAACGTCATGCAAAATACCAGCATTACCCACCCCGTAAAAAGCCTTTCCATTTTCATACTTCAAAAATAAGGTTCAATCAATAAACCCGGTCACACTCTCAGGCCAACCCTCTTTTTCTCTTTTTAACTCTTGGTTAAAATCAATAACTTCAGGCCCCAAATCAATCACATTAAACTTACACTATGGACACTGCCATTCAGCAGAAAGTAGACACCTGGCTGCAGGGAAATTTTGACGCAGCCACAAAAGACGAGATCAAAAAATTACAATCATCCAATCCGAATGAGCTGGCTGATTCATTTTACCGGAATCTTGAATTTGGTACAGGTGGATTGCGCGGTATCATGGGCGTTGGCACCAACCGGATGAACAAGTATACAGTCGGCATGGCCACCCAGGGCTATGCCAACTATCTGAAAGCATCGTTTCCCGGAGAAGAAGTGCGTGTGGCTATTGCTCACGACAGCCGTAATAACAGCCGTTTCTTTGCAGAAACGACCGCAAATGTATTTGCGGCAAACGGAATAAAAGTATTCCTGTTTGAAAGTCTTCGCCCCACACCGGAGTTATCATTTGCCATCCGTCATTTGAAATGTAAAGGCGGCGTAGTTTGCACCGCATCACACAATCCGAAAGAGTACAATGGTTACAAAGCATATTGGGTAGATGGTGGCCAGCTGGTGCCGCCGCATGATAAGAATGTGATCAAAGAAGTAGAAAAGATCGCATCGGTAGATGATGTGAAATGGTCCGGTGGCGAATCAAACATCACCCTGATCGGTAAAGAACTGGACGAGGCCTATATCCAGATGGTAAAAGGCTTGAGCGTGTATCCTGAAGTGATCGCCAAACAGCATGACCTGAAGATCGTGTATACGCCCATTCATGGCACGGGTATCAAACTTGTTCCTGAAGTATTGAAGGCATTTGGTTTTACCAATGTTCATATTGTAAAAGAACAAAGCGAACCCGATGGCAATTTCCCGACCGTGGTTTATCCAAACCCGGAAGAGAAAGAGACCATGAGCATTGGGTTGCAGAATGCAAAAGACCTGGATGCAGATATTCTCCTCGGTACTGATCCTGATGCAGACCGTGTGGGCATTGGGGTAAAAGACAATCACGGTAACTGGGTGCTCATGAATGGCAACCAGACGGCCGTACTTGCTTTCAACTATGTGCTCGAAGCGCGCAAAACAAAAGGCATTGCGAAGCCAAATGATATGATCATCACAACGATCGTAACAACCGGCATGGCGGATGGCCTGGCAAAGGGAAATAATGTCGCCTGCTATCGTGTTCTGACAGGTTTCAAGTGGATCGCAGAAATGATCAGGCTAAAAGAAGGAAAAGAGAACTATGTAATAGGAGGGGAGGAAAGCTTTGGTCTGATGATCGGAGACCAGATCCGTGATAAAGATGCTGTAAGCGCGGTTGCCCTGCTTTGTGAAATGGCAGCCTACGAAAAAGAAAAAGGCAAAACGCTTTTTGAGAAACTGCTTGAGCTGTATGTACAATATGGTTTTTATAAAGAAGACCTGATCTCCATCACCAAAAAAGGAATGGATGGACAACAACAGATCGCGGCGATGATGGAAAGCTATCGTGCCAATCCTCCAAAATCGATCAATGGATCTCCGGTTGTGCAATTGCTCGATTACGAATTGCAGAAAGGGACCAACCTGCAAACAGGTAAGGAGTGGAAGATCGAATTGCCAAAATCAAATGTGCTGCAGTTCATCACGGAAGATGGCAGTACTATCTCGGCCAGACCAAGTGGAACTGAGCCGAAGATCAAATTCTATTTCAGTGTGAAGGAAAAGCTGGAAAAGGCGGCCGATTTTGATAAGGTGAATAAGCAGCTGGATGAAAAGATCAAAGGGATCATTGCGGATATGAAACTATAAAGTGTTGTACGTTTTTTTAACGCCGGTAAGAAATTACCGGCGTTTTTATTTGATCAGGTGTTATGGCCTGTTGGCGTAGGTATCGCGTCGAACGCGGTGATATAAATACAATGTCGTTTAGTTAAGCGTTCTGTTAAGGTCTCATGTATGAGGAACTGTAGCTAAAAGTAAGTTCCCGATAATAAGTAAATTTAATTACCACATTAACCTAACTTAAAAATCGGGAACCATGTCTAAAGTTAAACAACTCTGTTTTGCAGGTCAAACCATTTTTTGTGGGATAGATGTTCACAAGGCCAGCTGGCGGGTGAATATCCGCAACAAAGAGTTTGAATTGGAAGATTATAGTCAGCCGCCTTGTGAAAAGGTATTGCTCAATCATTTACGTAAACGCTATCCGGGAGCGGACTATAAGATCGTCTATGAGGCTGGCTTCTGTGGCTTTGGTTTGCAGCGGGCATTGAAGGAGTCAGGAGTTGATTGTATCGTGGTCAACCCTTCAGATGTGCCTTCTTCAGATAAGGATAAAAAACGCAAGACAGACAGGGTTGATGCGCGTAAGTTGAGTATTCAGTGGAGAAGTACTTGCATAAAAGGGATAATTTTTTTTCATAGGTAATTATGGGTTGGGCCTGCTCCGGGTTGTACGGTGTGAATGGCGAAAATGGATGATGCATTTGGTCGCAGTACCAAACTCTGTACTTCGCTTGAATCTATCAGGACTTTTTTTGGTATCGAGTGCAAGATATTCCGTGCAGTTAAGCAGGTTTTAGCTCATTAATCAACTCAATATGATCGAAAAAGACGGTTAGTGAAAGGCGTCGATAACCTTTATCAAATACAGAACCTATCCTTTGCAAGACTTTTTCATCCCGTTCTAATGTCGGGAATATTGGCCAGGAAGCTAAGCTTTCGACTTTATAATTCTCTAATGCTTTATCGTCTGGTTTAATATTCCTGTAGTGATTTAGATAGAATAGAAAAAATAAGGATTGTGTGACTTCGTAGAATGTATTCTGGTTATCCGGGATTTGCGACGGAAGCCACTCTCTTATTTCTGTCAGAACCTGTCGAAGTGGAATTTCAGCTCGCCTCAACTTGGTATATAACTGATTGTGAAACGTCCGGCCGAATAGCAGTAGCAGGTAAATTGAGGGAAAAACGTATTCCGTCTTTTCAAAAGTTAAAAGTCCAACACGCGCATGAGCGAATAATTTTTCCTGTTGACGTAAAGTCAACTTATGACCCTTGAAAAGCGATGCGGAAAAATCGATAAAATTTCTTCCATCTAATTTCAGCTCGCTTGCATTCTTTCTCGAATTGTTGTCAAAAAAATCTCCGAAACTGAAATAATTAAATAGATAGGTACAAAAGCGTTGTTCATCCGGTTCAGGCAGGGTAAATTCAAGGTCGATAAATCGCTTTAAATATTCTTCCGTATTTAATGCCTCACTGCCATAGGCACCTCGGATGCAATGGCCAAGTTGAACTTTGTCTATTGAGAGAACGAAAACAATGCCCGGGACAGAAAAGAAATGCTTGATCTGTTCCAACAATTCGACGGCATAGGCGGGTTTACACCGGTCCAGTTCATCAATGAAGAAGACGAAAGGCTTTGTTCCCAATTCCCCGACAAATTGCTGCAATTGCTCCTTGAAATCCACCAATCCTTTTTGACGTGCCGTATAGCTCTTAATTTCATCTTTAAGCAATTCCGTAGCAGCTTTTGTTAAGCCTTCAATGCCTGCAGAAACCTCCTCTATATCAATATATTTTTTTGCTACCGCTTTTGCTAAGGCTGGTAAAACGTTTTGAGCCAATACTCCGCTCTTTTTTAGTAGTTTATTGAAAGCTATCTGTTTATCAGACGGTAAGATGTTTTTTAACTCAGCCAGGAGCGCAGTGAGAGGATTTGTGTCAAAATCATTTTCCCATGAGTTAAAATACAATGTGGCAAATCCCTCGTTTTTCAGGTATTGCTGCCACATTCTGACAAAGGTCGTTTTCCCGGTTCCCCATTGACTATTTAAAGCCAGTACAAAACCGTCTGAATATGTTTTAAGAACTTCGGACAAAACTGCGGCGTATTTTTTTCGATCCAAAACACAACCATGAAATGGATCTCCCGTTGGGATGAAAAGCTCTTGATGCTTAATCTTCATTCTTCTTTTAATGATTGAGGATTAAAAGAAGCAAATTTAATAGAAATGGCTGCAAATGAGTCCATCAAACGGCATAGTATCCTATCCATATAATTAAGGGTTTTGGATTATCACAGATTTTTCCGCATTTATCAGTTCGAAAATTCTTTCATCCAAAAAGCTGAAATAGCCTTCTTCTGAAATGATCTGTACTTTGTTTTGGCTTATGTGATGTGGCTCGCACACAGAAAGACGCGCAAAAATTTTATGTCATCGCGCCTTATTGTCGATGCTCAATTCTCATCCTCGCCTCGGCCATGATTTTATGTAGCTTTTTTTCTAATTCCTTTTTTGGCGGTAATTCAGTCCAGTATTCTGCTACCATTATTCCGTCTTTCTGCATCTCAAGTAATTCGATTTGCTCTTTGCTACGTTCAGCGCATAAGATTAACCCAATCGGCGGAAATTCGCCTTCTTTTTTCTCATATTTGTCCAGCCATTTCAGGTACAACTCCATCTGGCCTTTATGTTTGGCTTCAAATTTTCCCAGTTTCAAATCAATCGCAACAAGGCGTCTTAAGGTTCGGTGATAAAATAGCAGGTCGAGGTAAAAGTTGTCTCCATCTATGATCATTCGCTTTTGCCTTTCAATAAAGGAAAATCCTTTTCCTAATTCCAGAATAAACAATTCGAGTTCCCGTAAGATCGCGTCTTCGAGATCTTTTTCGAGATAGCTGTTTTGCAAGCCGAGAAAATTCAAAAAATAAGGATCTTTGAAGTTATTGCCAATGGCAGGATCAGCGCTACTATTCTGCAAACTGGCAATAGATGTTCTTTCATAATCTTTTGCTTCAATTTTTCTTCGGAGTTCCCTGACACTTAATCCTTCTTTTCCTACGGCATTAGCATAGAATAGCCTTGCATCGTTGTTCTTAAGGGGCAGTATGACTAAAATATGTGACCAGCTCAATTGTCGTGACACCGTCACGACAATTTCCTTTTCAGGAAATGCAAAAGCGAATTGCAGCATACGTCTTAGATTTTTCTCTTCAAAGTCTTTTCCAAATTTTGTAGTTAGTTCACGGGAGAGCGTGGAAACGACTTGCTTGCCGTACTCAGCACGCCGACGGCCTAGAATGCATTCATTTATTCGGGTTCCAATTTGCCAGAAAAGCAATGTGAGCGCGAAATTTACCTGGGCAACGGCCTGCGCTTTGCTTTGTTCTATGAGACCCGATAGTGGTGGGAGCGGAGACGGATGGTCATGGGGTATGATTTACGATAATAAAATAATTGTGTAGAGAGCAATAACTGATTACAGTTTACGTGAATTGCAAAGCAAGTATATTCGACGCAAGGAACATCGCACCTATCACTGCTGCGATGCGAGATCCCGCCTTACAGCTATGCTTTTGTTGATCCAGGTAAACTGATCGGTTGGAAGTAATTCTTTCAATTGATCATTGGTGAGTGTGGGTTTATGAAAGCCGTTCGTGGTATGCAAGAATGCATGATCGTCCATTGCAATGCCGCAGAGGATATGATCAAGGTCCATCCGTACAAACTTTTGAGTTGATGTTATGAAGAAGAAGTGGGGGTGGGTGATGGGTTTTGTTGGTTTACCTGGATGAAATTCCGCATGATGGTTGGTTTCTTTTTCTGTTTCAGGAACGGGTATGCTGCCGGTGATATAGAGCAGCCATACGGCATCCTGCAGGCGATGGAGCATGAGGACGATGAAGCCGAGCTGCTTTTCAGAAAGCATTGTAAAGGGTGAACCTTCACCAAGCGCAGACTGCAACAAACCACTCACGGCATTCTTCCATTCATCGATTGGTTGAAAGGAGAAGAATTCTTCGAGGACGGTTTCCGGGTTGCACCATTCATGCGGGTGAAGGCGGGAAGGGAAATCATCCCAGTCGTTGAGCAGGGGATAGATGTGTTTGAGTTGTTTGAAGACGCAGGGGTGGTAGGGAGTTGCACGGTGAGGGATATGCTGATGAAGCAGGTGAGCGGCATCCAGAAGGCGCTGGAGGTTGTTTTGGCAGTGGAGAAGGCGGGGGATGTTGGGCGTGCAGGAGGTTTCTTCACCGTCGAATGTTGCATCGGCGAAAGCGGCGTTAAAGAAGGAGGAGAGGCGGGTGGAATGGAAGTGGAGGGTTTCATCGCCGAAGAAGGCGAGGAGGAGGGAGTGGAGGCGGGCGAGGGAGGTGTTGGTGTTATGTGTCATTATATTAAGGTTTAGTTAGTGTTATTGTTTTTAGAAAATCAAGCCATTTGTTTAGCTATTCTTGACGAATTTAGTGAAAAGCTAGTAATTAATTTTAGCTGCCGTCAAGAATTTCTAAAAAAATATACTTTGTAGATAGTAAAGTGTTTAGAAAAACTTGATTTATAATGACAAAACTTGGGATGTATCTGGCGCAGAAATCAGTGAATAAGTCAGAGGTAGCGAGGAAAACGGGATTGAGTAAGGCGAGGATTAGCGAGTTGAGCTTGAATTCAGCCACCCGACTTCAAGCGGAGGAATTGTATAAGATTGCTTTGGCAATAGATGTAATCCCGTGTGATTTATTGGAGGCTTTATATGGTGAATTGAAAGTAAAGAAGTCGTCAAACCCATAATATTGAAAATCGCTGACATATAGCTAGTATAGCATAATAATCTGACTGAATTGCCTGGATACGTATCGAAGAAACTTGTAATTAATGTCTACCAAAAAAGAACATATCATCCGAGATTGGCTAATGAATCACCCTGAGTTTATTGAGCAGGGATTACAGGTAATAGATCACGAGCATTATCTTTCCGATGAGCTAGGGAGTAACGGATTTATCGATGTCTTATGTAAGGATATTTATAAGAATTTTGTTATTGTAGAAATTAAAAGATCTGACGCTGCAGCTCGTCAGACTTTTACCGAAGTCTTTAAGTATGCGGAGTTAATTAAGAGTAAATATAATGCTAGAAACAGCGAAATAAGAATTGTTGTCATCTCTACCAATTGGGACGAAATCATCCGCGCTTTTTCTTATCTAAGCTTCAATTCAACATTTGCGATTCAGGGGTATCAAATTTATATTGACGAGAATACAAATATCCCCATGCAAAGGAAGAAATAGTACCAATTTCTTCAAGAACTTTTTCGAGAAAATTTATGTCTTCTCAAATTTTGTATTTGTTCCATTCCAGCGAGAAGCGTCAGAAAATCCACCTTGCTCTTCGTGAAAAATTAGAACAAGCTAATATTTCAGATTTTGTAACTATTGACTTGGATGCACAAGCTCAAAAGAAAATTGTTTACCCTTATGCGGTAAATGTTGCGTTTCAAAAATATTCGAAGCAAGAATTGCTTCATTCAATTGAGCTATTAGGCGGACAATCTCATCTTGATATGGAAGAAGATGAGTTCGATATAGAAGAAGAATATTTGGTTTACTTGGAGCAGGTGTTTATTGTGTCGCTAGAAATGAGTGGAAAGGTGGATTCACTGGAAGCTAGCTTTGCTGAAAAGTTTGAGAGTATTATTGGAGTTCAAAACTGGAAAATAACCTCAATCAAAAAAAATGGAACTTTTGATTCAGATCCTCGATATAGCGAAGATTTGTTGATCAAAGAATTGAAAGGTCACGACGGCAATAGTCAAAATAAATTTGTCGGTTTTTCAGAATCAAGTCAGAAAGAGCGGATTAATGAAATTTATGAGGCTAGCCAGAAATGCCTGGGTACAACACCTCATTGGGCGGAATTTATTGCCTTTGTCCTTAGCAATCTGGAAAAAAGCAAGGAGAAGTTTAAGGTGATAGTAGATATTTATAATCCAGATTCGATAGTTACTGCTTTATATTTCACTTTAGTGAAACAAAATTTTGACTATTTACCATTGTTTCTGATTATTATAGACTACCCCGAGCGTAACAAAATGGAGTTTTATAAAGGTGAAATCAAGTCAATAGGAGTTAAGCCAACGCTTGAGCTTTTTACAACTGAAAAGCATGATGAAGTTAATTCCGAATTTTTACGCATAATGCTTGGCCCCGAAAATGAAATAGATGCATTTAGAATGGGGCTTTGGTATTCTATAAAAAGAACTGATTTTGTTGATGATCATGAAGTATCAAATCAGTTTGTTGTGCTGGATGACTCAATGATAGTACCTGATAGCCAACTGTATGATTCTATTGAGGAATATATTATTTCTAATAAAGATTCAATCGCCTTGATGCTAAAGAATTATAGTAGATTTTCTATGCATACGTAATTACAACGGTTATCCGTAGTCTTCCCAACCTATAAAGAACCCAACAAATATCAAGGGTTGTGCGTATGTCTCCGACTACGCACCGGCTTCGCAGAAACCGTCCGCTTACAATAATAGGAGGGCGTCATTTCTCTTTCATACAAGGAAGTGATCAGCTTTTGTACACAGCCTCTCGCTGGGCACTTTACAAGTCGCAGTGTTCTTCTGCTATAAGAAGATGTCTCAACTAAATGGACTTCTTTTCATCGGCAACGACAAGCTTCGGAATTCGAATCGCAAACTTATGCTCGCAGTGTCTGCATCTGTGTGACAGGAATTTAAACAGCTACCGCCTCAAACTTGCAAGCGGACGGCTTCTGCGAAGCCGGTGCGTAGTCGGAGACATACGCACAACCCTTGATATTTGTTCGGTTCATTGCTTACAGGAAGAGCGATGAAGGAAATTGGTGATTAAATAAGCGACTGCTTGCATTATATAACAGGGAATATTGAACCATCCGGCAATATCCGGCAATTTAAAGCAAATACTATAATGTGCGAAGTCTTATTTTACAATCAGTTATTCTTCGATCCGGCAATATCCGGCAAAGAAATCTCCGTACGGGTATAAATTATCTGCTTCGCTTCACCGCTTTTCCTTACCCATCCACTATCTATCATGCTGCGAATATCATCCCGCGCAGTGCGCTCCGAGATCGGCTTTTTAGAGAAAAACAACTCATAATCACGACGCGAAAATGATTCACCCACACCGGTCGTCCGTAAAAAATGAATGGCTCGTTCATTCAATTCGATTTCCTTTGTCGTTGAGTAAAGTGTTAAAGTAACGAAATCGTTCTTCACCTTCCATGTTGGTTCCTTCAAACCCAGCCTCGCGCATTCCTCGGTAATAAGCACTGTACCTCTACCAACTTTTTCGATAATACCATGTAAAAACACGGCCATCGTAATATTAGGATTGGGCGGCAGCGATTCATGTTTCTTTTTAAGCTGGCTGTCACTCAACGGAAGAGTTCCGCGGTTGATGATCTCGATGCGGTCAGGGTAGATGCCAATGAATACTTCGCTTGTCGGATCCGAATAATCCCGGTGTATCAAAGCATTGATAACAGCTTCGTCAAGGGCTTGTAACGGAAATTTCGTCTGGTCTATCCGCTCCCAAACTTCGGAGCTGAATTTACTAAGGACCGGAGTATGCCGTTGAAAATACTCCTGTAGCCGGTTAAATGCTACAAATATATTTTCATTGATCAGCAGGGTGTCTTTGTATTGATTACTGCTTTTCGTTTCTGCAAATTCTATCAGCCTTACACGGCACTGTGGTATGAAATAGGCTGGCTCTTTGGCGTAAAGGACTATAGCCGCATTGCGGATCTCCTGCTGGCGGCTGAGCTGGTAATAGTCAAGGAACCGTTCTATGTCATCCGAATTGAAACGTGTGGTACGCTCAAGCCTGGTAGCCCGTGTAATGGTCTCTCGTATCCAACCAAAGTCTAAGGAGTTTATATCTGCATCCATGACGACGAGCTTTTCCCAGGAATAAGCATCCTGGCGCTGTTGCCGCAGGAGGGTTGACATATCATTCTGGTCGGCCTGTTCCGTCGCCGTTCCTTTTCGCATGTATGCCCTGCCGTTAATAGAATACGGTTTCCTGTTACCCTGGATCACTTCGATCAGGATGAAAGTATGTTGTTTGAATGATTCCAGCCTTACGCTGATAAGGCTATGAGGGGTTATGTTACTATAAATAAACTGACGCAGGCCGGTAAGTCGCTGTGCTGTTTCAGCAGTAAAATGTAAATGCTGATCTACACCTGCAAAAATCCGCCCTCCGCTGGTATTTAGCATCGCGCAAACTGTGGCAGCGATAGTCGAATAATCGATTTCAGGGAAGAAGGCGACCTGTTCGCTTTCTGGCTCCTTTAATATCGACGCTATATATTCGTTGTCTTCCATCAGGATGCTTTGTTTAAAGTATCGATCGTTCTCTGCACAATATTCGGGTCCTTGAATTGACCTTCAATAAATCGCTGTATTCCTGCAAGATCGTAATATTCCTGCACCCAATGGCCAATACGATCCTGCGGTTTTAATCTGTCCTGAATGACTTCGTTGTATATATTAAGGCAACGCATATCAAACAGGTTGTTTTTTTGAAAATGGATCCGATCTGTTGGTAAGGTATGCGAGCTGTATCCATCCACAAACTGAGCCTGTTTAAGAAGCTGTCGGGTGAACGTTACTTTGGAATCAACCAGGAACCAGCGCGCTTTCTTTTTAGCAATTGCGGTCTGTATTTCCTGATGCGTAATGGATAAGTTTCCTATTACACCAGATCCGTATGTTGGACGAATAATCCCGAGAAAAGCATCGCAGATGTCTACAGCCTACAAGCAGTTGTCGAGGTTCGATTTGTCTGCACCTGCGTACACTGTACCTGAATGGGAATTCAGTACATCATAGCCGTAACTATCAAGCTGTGCATATATAGCAGATAGCTGGTCTTCGAATCCGTACACGGTAGACGCGACTAAAATCTTAATCCCATTGAAAATAGTCATTGATGATGGTGTAATGGTTAGATAAGGTGGCGTCAAATATAAAAAATCAGAATTGAAATAAAATGATTTTGGTTTGTTTATTAAATTTCTTCTCCTGTCGTGTCATCTTTTTCCACCTGTTCATCTTCTATATCCTTTATGTCCTGCAAGATTGCTTCTTCAACCTCTGCAATCGCTTCGGAAGACGGCAATTCTTGCACTTTTCTCAGCTGCCGTTCGATCGCTCGGCTGCGCACTCCAGCCTTGTCAATGGTATTGGTCGCTTCCTGTAACTTTTTCTTGGTTTTCTCTAAAACATCTCCAAACTGACTGAATTCTTTTTTAACAGCGCTCAGTAAGTCCCATACTTCGCCGCTTCGTTTTTCGATTGCCAGCGTTCTAAAGCCCATCTGCAAGCTACTTAATAATGCGCTCAGTGTAGTAGGTCCAGTTATCGTTATCTTGTATTGGTTTTGTAAGGTTTCGAATAAGCCTGGTGTACGCAGGACTTCGGCATATAAACTTTCGAAAGGAAGAAACATGATCGCGTATTCAGTTGTATTAGGCGGGTCAATATATTTTTCCTTTATTTCTTTGGCGGCTTTGATGATGCCTGCCTTAAACGTTTTTTTCAATGTGTCGATTTGTTCCATATCGCCCGTCTCATACGCATCGACCAAAGCTTCAAAGTCCTCTTTTGGAAATTTTGAATCGATCGGCAACCAGAGTGTTTTCTCCAGGTCTTTATTGTTTGGCATCTTGATCGCGAATTCTACAATGGCGCCACTACCTTCTTTTGTTTTTACATTTTTTTCATATTGTTCATTCGTCAGTAAGTCTTCCAGTATATTCGCCAATTGATACTCTCCCAACACGCCACGACTTTTTACATTGTTCATAACTTTTTTTAGATCTCCAACATTAGTGGCTAATCCCTGCATCTCGCCCAACCCTTTATGAACGAGTTCCAATCTTTCGCTAATCACCGTAAAGGAGTCAGTAAACCTTTTTTCCAGCGTCGCATGTAGTTTTTCATCCACGGTTGATCGCATTTCTTCCAGTTTCTTAGCGTTGTCCTCCTGCAAATGAATAAGCTTCTTCTCCACCGTATCCCGTATCTTTTCAAGTTTTTGTTCTGTTTCTATTTTGATCTGCTCCTGCTTATTTAACAGATCCCCGAATTTCTGCCGTTGGAGCTCATTGAATTCACGTACGTTACTTGAGAATCTTTCTTCGAAGGACTTAAGCGAATGACCTAATTCGTCTCTGTTTGCCTTTGATGACTTATTTAGCTCTTCGTTGAGCATCTTACCGTTGCTAACTATGTTTTCGATCAGCTTAGCTATTGCATCTTGGTTGTCTTTCATGGATGATGCTAAACGGTCGGCCGCATCTTTTGAGCTTGCTGTATTTTGATCTTTCAATTCGGTTAATGCCCTGGCGTTGGATTCTGTGAGTTTTTCCAGTCTGGTTGTCGTTTCTTCTTTTAGCTGCGTTAGTTGATTGGCAAAGCTTTCAAACAGGTTCTTTTGCGAAGATCCCATCTCGGTTATCCGACTTCCTAGTATGTCGGTAAACGTCTTAAAAGCGTTATTTAGTTCTTCACGAGCATCTTTATTGCCCGCCTGGCTTTCTTGCCGATTGGTGGCAAATTCATTTCGGATGAGCGTGTCCAGTCTGTGATTGTTTTCAGCCACTTTGACGAAGCCGCTGGCGATGATCTCGCTGTCTTTTTTGCGTGACAACTTGCTCAAAAGAAAGATAGCAATCAGCAGCAGAATCACGATCAAAGCAAGAAAAATATAGGAGATTTCCATATTGAAAATTATTTATACCATTCCAATTTAAGGTTGTCGAAATCCATTTCTTTCCATTCTTCTTTCCAGACTTCCCAGAAAGGAATGTCATTAGAAGATGGATGTGGAGAACAAGGATCTATCTGGACAATTGAGGGTATCACAATTGATTCGCCAACAAGCAAGGCTTCACCCTGTTTGAAAGATGCCATCTTATCGATCACCGATCCAAGCGTATCAGGTAATAATTTTTTTACATAGGCCTGATCAACCGGGTTGGTGAGACGCATTGCAATAAAATTATTGCACTGGGAGAAAATGGTTTCGGATATTTCAGACGGCCGCTGACTGGCCAATAATAACGTTACTCCATATTTTCGTCCTTCTTTTGCAATCCGTTCGATGGATTGTTTCGATGATCTGTATTTTGCCAGCTCGCTGTTGGGCACATATTTGTGGGCTTCTTCATATACCAGTAATATAGGTACATCGTTATTGATTTTTTCATCTTTGTTCGCTGCAAATCGCATGCGTTTGTAAAAGTAGCCGTATTCAAAGATCATGCGGGAGATCAGAGAAACGGTAATGCTTAATACTTCAAAAGGCACACCGCTGAGATCGATGACCGTGATGTTAGCGTTTTTGTCATGATTGTATCCCATAAGATTTTTTAGGGTATCCTCAAATGAACAGGCTTTGGCATCTGCTCCAAATAGAAATGCCAGACGATCCTGGTTGATCTTTTCCTCGAACCGTACAAAGAACTTATCCAATGTTCCTTCGGCATAGTCGCCCTTGGTCACGTTCTGCGATTTTGTTGGATGAAAAGTGAATTCCTGTGTAAAATAGCGTTGGAGTTTCTCATAGTCTGGAAGGAAAATACCGCTGTCTACTGTGGTACTGCCTTCGGGCGCATAAGTATAAGACGAGTCAACGATCATATAGCGACTGGAAGCTTTTGAATTTTTCGTTTCTGATCTTAAATTGAACAAGGCGTTGCGGACTTCGGTGATGTCAAAGTACAAAGGACTATCATAAAATACTTTTGTAATTGTTGGATTGTGTTTCTTCTTATTTTCAGTTACTAACTTTCGGAACACCGAGGACTGATTGTAATTGTCCCGTTCACCCGTATCCAGCAGAATTTCTTCCAGCTCTTCGCTGTTAAGCAGCCAGTAAGGCAGTTTTAGATTACTTATATCAATGAAATTGGCATCAGGAAATGCTGTTTTGTATTCCGAATGGATATCAAAGATTATGACATGAGAATTATTTAAGGAAGATTTAGGGTCTTTCTTTTCACTAGTGGCCTGTTGAATCACTTTCGTCAATGTATGGGATTTGCCTGACCCAGTTGATCCCACGATGGCGATATGCTTGTTGAAAAATTTATTGCCATTGACTGGTACGCGCACCGATGGATTGGACGCAAGGGTAGCGAAACCGAATGTTTCTTCCTGTGAAACGGATTGTTCGTAAATATTCTTTATTTCTTCGAGTGTGGCCGGTTTGACTTCTTTGGGCGGAATGGCTAAGGAATCACCACCCCGTTCAAATTTTCCATTCTTTAATATTCCTAAAGGAAACGCCTCGATGATGTGATCCCGGACGACTTTGATATTTCCTTCAGTGTCTTTTATTTCTCGAAGGGAGATTTGGAAGTTTTCTATGATCGCGATCAGTGATGCATTGTCATTATCCTCTATTTTCAGGTATGATCCTACCTTAAGTGATTCTTCCAGATTTTTAAAAACGTCAAGATCATTGACCACGATTTTTACTTTGTCCGGAAAAACAGCGATTACTTGGGCATTTGCTTCTGTATGTGTTGGCTGGCTCATTTATATAATGCTATTTAGGTTTTTGAGATCGGTAACTTGAATGTTTATTTCTTTGGCGGAAGGATTGCCGTGATTGAAATAGGGTGATTGTACGTAAAATTGGTAAATTTGCGTTCTTCGTCCTGTTTTGACAAGCAGTTCAGTGAGTTGGGCAATGGTGTTGATGAACCGGAGCGATTTTTTATGAGGCACGCGTTCTTCCAGCAACAGCGAGGCTGCATTAAAATCGGCATGTTCATATTCAAATCCATCGGTAATGTGAAACCCCTCTTCACTGAGGTCTTTTTTTATTTCTTTTAATTCACCGGGATCAATGCCTTGCAAGAAAATAAAGGGACAGAACGGATGTGGTTGGTTGTTGACCTTGGTATATTTATGCTGGATCTTAACAATAATGTCTTTTACTTCACTGCGGACATAAGTTGCGCGATTCGGTTCAAGTAGGAAAATCCGATGGGTGAATAAGATATTTATTGAACTGAAATAGAGAGCCCGGATACTTCGGAGATATTCATTTTCGCCTTTACGTAGGATGTACCATTCATTGAAAATAACATTCCCAACCGTCAACTTGGCCAAAAAGTCTTTTTTAGAAATGGATCGATTTGCTTCGTCCGGCTCAGTGGCCAGTTTCCGGATGATTCCGAGCGCATTATTGTAATAGAGAAGTTCTGCACTTATTTCATTACAGTTGAAATATTTCCGGAGCTGCTTAATGATCTCTTCAAACTGCTTTTGAAATGCCGGTGCGTGAATGTCAATTTCAAGTACTTCCAAAAAATCTTCGAGTACCTCGTCAGTTAAACCAAGTGTGTTATGATGTGCGTATGTTACTTTCTTTTTATCTGATGCTTTTCCTTCTATACTGGTGTAAGTAAGAAAGTCATCCTTTAGGCTCTGTACACTCAACGGTAGTTGCAACTTCTGTTGGCCTCTATTGTAATGTCCTCGCAACTTGTAGCGGATGCGTGGGCGTGAGCGGTCCATAAGTGACTTGTAATGCGTTAACATCCAACGGATCGGTTCAGCGATTACGGAGAAATTGAACTCTGTTTTTTCATAATACTTGCACTGAATGGCAGTGGTTTCACTGGTAGTGTTAATGTCAATATCTTCGACTCCTTCCACGGTGACTTTATCATTGTCTTGCGAGGCTGTCAGGAGGCTAGCAATTGTTGCATCAAACTGGTAATAGTATCCCCTAATAGTATCAATAGCGGCTCTTTGGCTCATATGATGGCATGTTAAATATTGGACTGCAAAAACCTTGAAATAAAATACTACTGGTAAAGTTTGGTTTTTCTGCTGTCGCGATGATCTGTAAACCGGGATTGGCTTTCATTGCCTGGTTGAGGAATGAATAGAACATTTTGATCGCGCTGGCGGAAGGGTTGGAGAGATCGAATACGTCACCGCTGATCAGGAGCACGTCGATATGCTCGCTGGCAAGCGTTTGCAACAGCCAATAGAGGAATTGCTGGTGTTCGTGGGTGCGGTCGTATTCATAAAAGAGATGGCCTATGTGCCAGTCGGCAGTATGGAGAATTCTCATGGTTGGTGGTTTGCAATCGGAAATATATGCCTTAGGCAGTTTTGGTATGTAAGGTGGTTAAATACTGGAATGTCCTAAATAAGGTGTTATTCAAGTGATGATAGCAAATAAGCGTTGAGTATCTAAATTCCCGAATGCGGGATCGATGGAGACGTTTGGGCGAGATGAGGATTTTTTCATTAGTTAAGGTTCTAAGTTGGTGACTTGTTAAAGCAATTTACATTTTTTTTGAAATATGCGGAATACGGGAAACCGTAATTGGTCTTGAGTAAAAGGATAAATGCCTGAATTGGTCATCTGTTTAGAAATCAATTAAAAGATGAGCTAATTGAGTCGTCGACTTCTTCAAATTGAACGCTAACATGACCTTAAAACCCTTTGGCATTTAGTTCCTGATAAAAGGCGTCTTTAGATAGATTGAGCGATAAGCAATGATTCAGCGCGCGTCGAACCAGATCCTCCAGCTCAAGAAGGAGCGGGTGCAGATCATTTTTTACATTGTCGCCGTGGATGATTTTGCTGCGTACGTTATACAGGTTTTTAACGCTTTTATAAGAAGCTTGAAATTCCTCAGGCGATTTGGCAAATAGCATACTTAAGTGCCTGGAGATAGTGTGGGCGATCTCTGTACGTCCGGCGCTGAATAAGGCTTCCAGGCAGGTCATCAGCATAAGAAATTTTGCACGGGGCTCAGTGATCTCATAAGCTGTGTTGAAATTATGAAACGCTACTTCGGCTAGCATGCTGATAGACAGGCTTGAGTTGAACTGCCGTTTAAACGAATTTACATCGTTTTCAGAAAGGGTATACATAGAGTTCCCGATCGGAACGAAAGCTGGACCTAGGCGACTGATGATGGTTCGTGTATCGACGGCGATTTGAAAATAACTAGTGCAAGAAACGTCGCCTCTTTTTAATAGGCGAAGCTGATAGATTAACTGCTGGGTAAAACCCTTCATCGAGTCAACGCGGTAACTTATCGAGTCGAAAGTAATATAACCATTTTTCACGTGTTGAACAGCATTTTCGATTTTTTGAAGGAAGAACATCTCCCTTCTGTGTATAAGATAGTGACCACCATGAAAGCCATGGGCAAGCAATTCGTAAAAGTTATTAGAAATAGGCAGGCGGTACCAACCATCTTCTGTCATTTCGGGTTCAGAGTCTGTAATAGTAGCTATTGGTTGTTGGTAATCGGTTGATATACCAAATAGGTGTCCGAAGCTTTTTTCCAGTTCATCCAACCGAAAACGGACAAACCGAAAACCAAATGTTTCCAACAAGGGGTTTAATAGAAGGATACTGCTATCGAGATTGGTGAATACCGCATACGATTCTGCTTCATAGCTATAAGTTCGTTCCATATTTACAACTGGTTCCGCTCAATTAATATAATGTGGGCTACTTCAGCGTTTTTTGCTGAAGTTTCGGTTTGCCGGTCTTAAAAAAATCAACTGAATGATTAACTAAATATATTATTTCCCCAAATTCACCGGTATTCCAAATTTTAGGCCTATGGAGAACAGTTCAGATACTTTCTTCTGTTTGGTTTTCCCTTCGTCCTTATACTCTTTGACCAGATTAGACCAACTCAAATAGGGCACAATCGTAAGAACGTTTTTGCTATCTTTTTCCGTATTGTTAACATTCCAGATCATCCCCAGATCTAACGAGACCTTATTTTTATTGATCCACGGTTCTCCATAACTATATTGCACTTTACCATAAAGGCCCGGAATGGCTTCATGCGCCCATGGCGCCCAATAGAATTCAACCGGGATCTCCAGTCCGAACCCGTGTTCCAATGCACCCTGGTAAGCGGTGCCGGACTTTTCCGTTTTTAGGGTTTCTGCCGGCGTTACATTTATGACCGTTTCCTTTTTATAATCAAACTTTGCCAGATCGGTGAGGCTGTTAACTCTTTTCACGCCTAGCCCTACCCGGAAATAAATGTATTTATTGGCTGAAGTATATTTTTTAAAGTAATTATAGGATGCATTCACGCCAGGCAGAAAGCTATTAGAGTCGAGTAAGGTGTTGAGACTGGCATCATAAAGTTTGAAGGAAGAATTCAGGCCAGTTGCTGATACGTTTAACCAGGTAATTACTTTAGAAGTCCAGACAGATTTGTAGCTTTCAATCTCGAAATCATCGATCAATCCGTATTTGTAATTTTTTTCGTTTTTAAGGTCAGCGCACCTTTTAAAGTCTGCAACTAGTTTTCCTGATTTAAGATTATTGTCCGTTTGACTTCCCAGTTTGGCAATAAAATCAGCGAACATAGCATTTTCTGCCATCGTTGCATTTGCACCATATTTTTTAATCATGTCGATCAATAATGTCTTGTAATATGATTTTATATTGGCATAAGGGAATGGCCGGTACCAGGCTGCTGGCCGTGAGTAGTTTTTTAAGCTATATTCATCTTGCCCCGCCAATATGACGATATGGTCCAATGTCGCGTCCAGTGTTTTTATCGGTGCATTCAATATGTGTTCAAGTCCTGTCAACACAAGCAGGGTATCCATCCGTATCTGCACATCTTCCCAATATGCGCAAACCTTTTTTCGGATCATCATTTTTTCAAAGTCGTTGTCTAATATATAGCTGGCATCGTTGCCTTTGTCGAACAAAACATTAAAACCGAGGCTCGCTTTAAAGTATCCATTTAGTTGTTGACCGGAAAGGATTTGTTGAATATCATTTGTGACGCCTCCGGTTAATTCAAGGTTTATGATCAATGCTTTCTTCTTGACGTTGTTACTCTTTCCGCTGCTGTAAATGTTACCTTTCAGAGTAAGAGTGGGTTTACTGGTTTCTACTTTGAATCCTGAAACCGGGGTTTGTGTTCCAAGAATTGTGAAGTTATAATGCTGCCGCATCATTTTCTGAAATGCATAATAGGAGAGGGGCTTTGATTGTTTGTAGCAAGGAGGAACCTGGGCAAAAAGTTCCGTATTTGCAATTAAAATACAAAACGCCAATGCCAGTGCGGTGGAGATTTTCATTTGAAGGTTCATTTGGTTCATTACAAATATGCGGAAGTTCGATTGAATAAAAGACAGTTAAAACACTGGTCGTTGATTTGTATTGCTGGTATGAAGAAGAAACCGTTTTATCCACGCAAACACACGTGTAAACACGGTACCAAATACCGTCTTTTCCTCGTTGACATAATTGAAAAAGCAATTTACCTTCCACTATCAAACCTCCTCTCATGCCAACCATCACCCAACTCGCCCAGCAAGGCCATGGCTTTGCCGTATTCCCTGAAGTACGCATATTCGATAAGCCCACAAAAGGGAAATCAATTCAGCACCTGATCGTCGGGGACTTTATTACGCCGCCTAAAAATTCCAGCGGTAAGTATGAGAAATGGAGTAGCAAACTCGTGAAGGGTACAGGGGATAAAGCGATGATCAAACAGAAAATATTGCACAGGTGCTGATCACTGAATATCCTGTGGGCGCTGTGATCAACTGGCACAAGGATGCACCTCCTTTCAAAACAACCGCGGGGGTGTCATTGCTTTCGGATTGCAGGTTTAAATTAAGGCCGCACGAAAAAGAAAAGCAAACGCGATCGGCGACGATCACGCTGGATGTCCGGAGGCGATCTTATATATTATGTCAGGCCCGTCCAAGACAGATTGGGAGCATAGCACCGCACCCGTTGAAAGTGTGCGCTACTCAATAACGTTCCGGACAATTTCTGGCTAGACGCAGCCATTCCTGACTATTAGAGCAAACCAAGACAGGCTCGCCTATTACGGAGGAGCCGCTGGTGTCTAAAACTATGGTTGCTATATTCTCCAAATCTTTTAATGTCATCATCTTTACATTTTTCATTCAGGATAGAGTTTGACAAGCTTGACTATAAAGATCCCAAAATGTTGACGTATCTTTCTCTGCAATACATTATTGGTTTGATCTGTCTTTTTTCATTGTAAATTGTATTTTGAAGTTTAAACTATTGAATCTTTTGAAGAGGAATTAGTAATAGAAAGTTTTAAATCCCGTCTTTTCACCCCGCAAAAAAGGTGTTTCTGCGTAAAAATTTATCAATCCCTTTTTTTAATTTGTGCAGGGTCGTGTAAAAACCAATTGATGTATAGTTGACCCTAAGTCGACATACGATAAAGCCCTTCTTCATTAACCACAGCCTGTAAATACCAACATCCCTGTAATAACCAATACCCTATTATACTAAGACCTTTTTGTGGCGATGATCAGTAACGTATTATTTCCTGTTTTCTTTAACCTATAATCATCAACCATGCAAAAATTTGAAACAAAAAAAGGCTTCAGTGTCAGGGCATATAAGGGAGATGCCATGACTTTACTGGCTTTTGACCTGGCAGCTCCGCAAAGAAAAAATATCGCCGGCTTTACCATTTATTATACCGTAAAAGGTAAAAAGGGTTGTTATATCAATAACCGGTTGATCTTCTCCGCCACATTTCTTAAGAACAACCCGCAGATACCCATAAAGGAAAGAAACTCTACTTTATATTCTCCGCTGCAAAAAATGAACTGGGTGCATGTGCCCAATACAGATATTGTAACCCGTAAAGCAGTATTTGGCGATTATGTGTATGAAATAACCCCCCGCTATATTGAAAAGGGTAAACTGCTTGACCTGGATAAATCCCTTACTATCAAACTCATTATTGATGTGTCTCCGTTTGATATCAATAAGATCAAAGTGGCTTTTACAAGAGGATTTGTTTCTTCTGTTGCTTATACGCAGCGCTTTGGCTTGACCAATAATAAAGTAAGGCCCGCGGCTAAAGCAGCCAATAAATTATTGTTTGACGTGCGGCAGAAATCAGGCGCATCAAAACGGTGGGATGATAAAACCAAACAGTATGTGCTGGTGGATTATACTTTTGAAGAACAGCACGACTGGCTGGGCTGGCAGGCAAGAAAAACGATTATTGATTTTTTGGATGCTGCAATAAAAGATAAAAAAGTCAGTCTCAAGGTTTTTGCATTCGATCTGGATGAACCGGAAGTTGCCAAACGTTTACTCACCCTTGCGGACGCAGGACGATTAAAAATAATTGTTGACAATGCAGGTAAACACCGCGGAACCGGTTCTTTTGAAACCGCATTTGTTGCCGCGTTTAAAAAAACCAATGCCGATAAGAATGATGTGTTCCGTGGTAAATTCGGCGCCTTATCTCATTCCAAAGTTTTTATACAGTTAAAAAATGGCCAGCCGGATAAAGTGCTCACAGGCTCTACCAATTTCTCCACAAACGGTCTTTATATCAATGCCAACCATGTATTGGTATTTGATTATCCCGAAGTGGCAAAACTGTACGAAGAGGTTTTTGATGGTGCCTTTGGAAAAAAGAATATGCCGAAATTTAAAAATTCTCTTTTCCCTAAAACGGATTATTCATTTAAAAATCCGAAGATGACTGTTACGTTTGCGCCACACCAAAAAGCTGATGCAGACCGCATATTTACCCGTCTTGCAGGAAGGATAGATACAGCACAGTCTGACCTGCTTTTCGCTATCATGAACGATAAAAGCAAGAGTGGTATACTAGATGCAGTGCAGCGGTCGGTAAGAAATGGCAACGTGTTTACTTATGGCATTACCGACACTATTGGAAAAACAAATAAAGACTACTCTGTTTTCCTGTACCGGCCAGATGCTACACAAGGTATCCGCATCGCTGCAAAAGGAGTACAGAATATTTTGCCGCCGCCATTAGGACAGGTACCTAACATTTCCGGCTATGCCATACACCATAAATTTGTGGTAGTAGATTTTAAAGGAAAAAATCCTGTTGTATTTTGCGGCAGCAGTAACCTGGCTTATGGACCTGAACAAAAGAACGGCGATAACCTCCTCGAGATCTATGATAAAGATGTGGTAACGGCTTTTGCTATGGAAGCATTAAGACTGGTGGATCATTTTCACTGGCGCAATTATACCGATCTTAAATCTAAGCCCATGAACCTGGATGATCTTACCAGGGCAAAACCTTGGTCGGAGAAATGGTTCACCAAGGGGAATTTATATTGCCGGCAACGTGAACTCTATATCAAACCATAACCCAATTTTAATTTGCGCTATGTCAGAAGAAATCTCTTCAAAAAAAAACTGGCACAAAATTGCCAGGACAGGCGTCCTGATTTGCAAGTTCTTCCTGCTCCTTTGCCTGGCCGCTATTGTGATCCACTTTACCTGTACGAATGTTCGAGTGCCTTACAGTTATTATTGCATAGGGATTGAACTGGCATTATTTGCCATGTCGGTATTCATGGTGTTGCGGATGAGCACCTTTAAACCCAGGCAACAGTATAATGAAAAATACCTGTTGAATAAGGACAATAAAAAACTACTGCTGCTTTTGATCAATATCAGTTCGGATATAGAAAGATTCGAAGAAGCGGCGTCTTATTTTTTTAACGGCGTAAGGGTATATAAATATTCCACGATGATCCTGTCGGGTATTTCAACCATTTTATTGGGGCTGAGTTTTAAGACCATTTCAATCCCGTACCAGGACGTTTTTCCGGAAGCCACTAAAAATATCGCCTTCGTTATCGGTGCTATTGTAACAGTATATTCCGGCCTGATGACCTACTGGAATATTGAAAAATACTGGTTGCAGAATAAAAGTGTGGAAAATAAACTGCGAGCACTAAAAGATGAGATAGAAAATGAAGATCGCTCTGGAACAATGTCTAATGAAACAGCGCAAAAATATTTTGAAAAGTACCAGTTGATAAAAGCTGAATTCTATAAATACTGGGACGGTGCATTATCCGGCAGAAATGCCCAGACTTCTTAAGTTGATCCTTTAATGATAAAGTCAAAGTAAATCTTATGTCAGTAACCAATGAGAAGCAATTCCCGCAACAGCCAGAAGAATTTCATCTGGGTCTTACGATGGCCGGTGCTGCATCTGCCGGCTGTTATACTGCCGGTGCTATGGATTATCTTTTTGAGATACTCGATCTTTGGGAAAAAGCAAAAGGACCTGCTGGTACTTTGCCCGAAGGCTGGGACAAATCCATATTGGAACATGTCCCCCAGCATAAAGTGATCATTGATGCCATGGGTGGCACCTCAGCAGGCGGAATGACCACGGTAATGTCCGCCATCTATGCACTTAATGGGATAGTAAACCCGGTAAAGGATCCTGCTGATCCAACTCAAAAGAAGAATAATGTGATGTATGACAGCTGGGTATTGATGGGCGATGAAGCGGGCAAACCAAAAATATTTGAAACCACTTTCAACACAACAGACCTTGATGAAACGGGTAAAATACAATCCCTACTCAATTCAGATTTCATTGATAAGATCTGTGATGAAGCTTTCATAAAACCTGCGGCGCAACAACCGATCTTTCCTTATGTGGCTAAAGACCTGGAATTAATATTATCGCATACCATGCTACGCAGCATTCCGCTGGCAGTAGATTTTACAACGCCTACGGCACAATTGAAGCGGACTAAAAAAAGCCCGGAGCACAGTACCTTCGAACACTTTGCTGTATCGCGGTTTAAACTGGATTATGATGAAGGGAGGGATAAAGATAAATACTTGCCTCTTGATCCCTTCAATAAAGGACGCGCTGCACTCAAGCTGGCTACCATGGCTACAGGAGCGTTTCCTGTCGGGCTTAAATTCAGAGAGTTTTTTGCAGGCGAATTAAGCGTGGCTTATCTAAAGAGCAGCACTGAAAATATTGCCTTCAACCGTTTAAGTGATATCCCTGCTGCAGACGTCCCTGCAATAGAATGGCCGGATAATTTTCCTGACCCTTATCATTTTGTAAGTGTAGATGGCGGCGCCATCAACAACGAGCCATTTGGCGAAGTGCTGGCTATTTTAAAAAATAAATATGGAAAAAAGCGGGACGGGGAAGATTATAAATATGCAATGATCATGATCGATCCTTTCCCTGATGTTCCTTCCAGTGCAGCATACCGGCAACCTGATGACCTTTTTTCTGTGGTACCAGCGATCATCGGTACACTATGGGACCAGTCGAAAGTAAAACGTGCGGAAATGCTGGATGCCTATTCTTCAGATTATTACCGTGGCGAAATATTTCCCGTTCGCTGGAAGAAAAAAAACAGCGATGAGCAGCATCCTATCGCCTGCGGTGCTGCCATGGCTTTCAGTGGTTTGATGGATATCAGTTTCAGGCATCATGATTTTTTCCTGGGAAGAGATAATGCCCGCAATTTTTTCAGGACCTTCTTTACCCTCGAATACAATAAAGCCAAAGGAATTGTACATCCTGTTCATAAAGACTGGTCAGACGAGATGGTCGCGTTATTTAAACGCCCGGGTGTAGACGGAAGCGTTTTTCTGCCGATCGTTCCAGACCTGCATATATTGAAAGAAAGATCTGATACAGGTAAAGAACGTAATCCCTTGGAACGTACCGTAGCCACATGGCCGCAATATGATGCAGCAAATCTCTTTGCGTTACAGCCAAAAATTGAAGCAAGGGTAAAAAAGATGCTGACGCTTACCATGGAAAAAATGACTGCGGAAAAGCGAAAAGCTCCTATGGCTTCAGGAGCAGCGGCTAAGCCTGACCTGGCAGCAGAATGGATGAACCGGCAGTATAAAAGTAACTGGTGGAAAAAGTTCACAGGCTGGCTGGGCAGCGGCGTTTTGAAACTGTTGTTTAAATGGAATAAGGGAAAAATTGCAGCTAAAGTTGCCAAAGCAGCAATTGAATGGTTCTTAAAAGATCTTGATGCCAACGGGCTGTTAAAAAAAAGTAATCACTAACTGTAAAATTGAAAAACAGCTACGACTAATGATATTACTTTAACTTATAAGCTGCACTGTTGCCTGCTTTAGTATTCAGCAAAGCATACTTGAAATGATAGTGCCGTTTATACTTGATGCACTTTTGCCAAATAAGGTCAAAGGGATCAAAACTTAATATCCTCGCGACTTTTCCCAGAATCGCTCACATCGCTCATCAATTCGGCTTTACGCCAGTTATCTCATATAAAAACATACTCCATTTAGAAGTACGTTGAGAAAAAATTTACAATAACAAAATATCATCAGTGCTTTTCAGCATTACTATTTGTTTTAGTTAGTGCATCTTTCAGTCCTTTAGCAAGTTGCTCTGCATTTCCAACACCCCAATAATGCAGAAAAAAAACTTTCGGCTCTTCATGCACCATGTGGTTATGGACAGCGACAACTTCAATACCGTTTTCGACCAACGCTTTTATAACAGGAGCTACCTCGTTTCCGAGCATAGTAAAATCACCGCAAACGGCCGCCTTTTCAGGCGTACCCTGCCAGGCTGCCCAGGTATTAAATCCCATAAAACTGCTCACCGGGATGCCATGCGCTACCAATTTAATATCCGGCCTTCCGATAGTGTATTTGGACACCCCTTTAGCTAATTCACCTTATGTCCAATAATTGAATCCAGCAAATAAATGTTGAGACTGTTTGCAACACTGTCGGCTTTCGCCGATTTTGGATCGCCGCCTCTTGACTCTTTGACTTTATCAAAGATGGCTTTGACACCATTCGCCAGTGTTATAATGTCGGCAGAACGGTCAATGTGCATATACATCACATTGGGCCGATTACGAACAAATGATTATGTATGGCTGTAATAGCAAATCCCTGCCTGATCACTTCCTGCTGTAATGGGTGGCACTGCACAGACCAAAGTGCAAAAGGCATTTGAACTGTGCCACCAGTTTGCAAAGGATGGCGCGGCTATTCTCAATTTCAATTAATCAATCACAGGCGGCTGCCTGCAAAGGTGGCCGCCTTAAATTATCAGGCGATGAAAACAGCATCAAAAGACGAAGCAAAAAAACTGGCAAGGGAGCAAAGTCTGGATAAAGTCAATAAGAATGTTCCTGTGTATGTTATCTATTGCAACCGTACAAAATTCTTCTATGTAGATACAAACACCAGGATACGGATGTGGGGAGCAGCTTGTCTGCTACTATGTCAATGGAGTCTTTACAGACGAACAGTAATATCGGTAACATTTAAACAAACAAAAAGATGATGAAAATTAAAGACCTGAACGGAAAGGAAATAACGGTAACAGACCTTAACGCAGCCATAGTACAGGCAGAGATGTTTAAGGCATACCGTCAATTAGCTCTGCCCCTGTGCAGAGAAGATAGTATTGACCATTTTTGAATACGTGAAAACACGGTGACAAATTCCCGTGGAAAAACGCTTGTCCCGTATCTCATGAATAGATCAAATTTACTGCGTGATCGGATATGGGTATTCCACCTGAACAAGACCCACCGGTTGCCCTAAAACCATCTTAACCAACATGCCAAGCCGCCTGCTACTGGTCCTAATAGGGCTATGTCTAACCACGTGCATACTCGCGCAGAACGATACGACCGTATCGCCGGCGATCGGTGAAGCGTACCTTACGCAGGTTTCCTCAAAGGCCAGCTGGTTGGATCAACAACTCGATAAACAATCCCAAAAAGTGCTGAGCCGCCTTCAGCAGCAAGAGGCGAAGTTGCAGCGGAAGCTCGCCCGAAGGGACACTGCTGCCGCTTCCAGGATCTTTCACCAATCGGCACATCAATATGCGCGGCTGCAGGATCAGTTGGAACATTCTGGCCAACTGCAACAATATATCCCCTCGCTGGATACGCTCGGCAGCTCTCTCAAATTCCTGCAACAAAATCAACGGTTCTTGACCGGGATCAGTGGTGGAAGCAAGCAGCTCAACGAGGCGATGGCCAAAGTTTCCTCGCTACAGAACAACTTTCAAAAGGCCGAACAGGTCAAACGCTTTATCCGCGAGCGGAAGCAATACCTGAAAGAACAACTGGGAGCATTGGGCATGGTAAAAGAATTAAAGCAGTTCAACAAGCAGGCTTACTATTACAGTGCCCAGGTGAATGAATATAAGCAACTACTGAAAGACCATAAAAAGGCGGAGAGGAAAGCACTGGAACTGCTCGGCAAAACAAGCCTGTTCAAAGAATTCATGCGAAAGCACAGTATGCTTGCTTCGTTATTCCGCCTGCCGGTGGATCCGAATGATCCCAACGCCCAGGCAAGCCTCGCCGGGCTGCAGACAAGGGCGCAGGTCAACAGTCTGGTCCAGCAACAGATCGCTTCCGGTGGTCCCAATGCCCAGGCGCAGTTCAGCCAGAACATGCAGGAGGCGCAGTCGCAACTCAGCCAGTTGAAAGATAAGGTCAGCAAGCTGGGCGGAGGTAGTAGTGATCTGGAAATGCCAGAAGGGTTTAGACCAAATCATCAGCGAACGAAAAGTTTCCTTCAGAGAATAGAGATCGGTGCGAATATCCAATCCCTGAGATCCAACGGTTATTTACCGGTGACCAGTGATATCGCTTTAACAGGCGGGTATAAACTGAATGATAACAGTATGATCGGTGTGGGTGTCAGCTATAAAATGGGTTGGGGTAAGAGCATCCGCAATATAAATATTACTCACCAGGGAATTGGCCTGCGGTCGTTTATCGAATGGAAACTGAAAGGTTCATTTTGGTTAGCGGGAGGTTATGAAATGAACTATCGCAACGGCTTCAGCCGTTTTGCCGAGCTCAGGGACCGGAGTGCCTGGCAGGAGAGTGGGTTGATTGGGATGAGTAAGACCATAGATGTTCGGTCGAAGATCCTGAAGAAGACCAAAGTTCAGTTGCTCTGGGACTTTCTAAGTTATCATCAGATACCTAAACCTTCTCCAGTACTGTTCAGGGTTGGCTATAATTTCTAAAAAAAGTGTAAGGGTTAATATATGAAAAAGTACTTTTCTTTTTTTGTTGCGTCAGCGCTTTGGAGTTCATGCTTACAAGCCCAATCTGATCCCAATGCCCAGATTGTCCGCGACAGCCGTGTCATCAATCCTGTGCCGCCCACTCCTGAGATGGCCAACCTCGGAAAGTTCGGTAATATTACATTTGAAAAAAGCCAGGGCGTAGCTTCGCATGCTATACCGATACACACGATAAAATATGACGGTGTTTCCATTCCGTTGGAGTTACAATACTCGTCAAGTGGATTCAGACCTTCTGACCCCGGAAGCTATTTAGGGGCACATTGGATGTTAAATGGCGTTGGTGGTATATCCCGTCAAATAAAAGGAGAAACTGATGAAAATGGCTATCTATTAAATTCGGTTAACCAGGCTTACGTGAACCAGGCCCGGATCGATGCGGATAGTTATGCAGGCCAAAGCTCAATTGCGCAGTTTAATAACGGTATTGACATTAGTCAGGACATATATACGATCAGCACGGCGGGACTTTCGGGGAGGTTCTTTATCAACGCTCAAAAGCAATTTGATTTTTCAGTTAAAACGGGCAACAAGCTTACTTACTCTGTTATCACCGGCTCTCCGTACAATAGCATCAAATTTTGGATCACCGATACCAAAGGGAATAAATACGAGTTCTCGGAGGAGGAACGAACCACGATCACCTCTCAGAACGGTTATAATAGGACCTCTGTCGCACAAGACGGCGTTACAAGCTGGAAACTTTCCAAAATAACTACTGCAAGCGGAAAGGAAATACTGTTTGCCTACACACAATATAACTTTTCATACAACAACCCCTCCCAGGATGTATTCATGGGCCGAAGCGTTTCCAACCTACCTCCCGATCCTTTGGGGTATTGCGGCTGCTCGCAAACTACAAGTTGGAAATACGGTACGAATAGTTACTATTTTCAATCGAAATTACTTACCTCGATTACTACGGCTAACGAAACAGTGGAATTTACTTACACAGATGATCCATCAGCCTCGTATTACCAGAAGAAACTGACGGCGATCCAGGTTAAGGATTTTAATGGAACGGTTAAAAAGAAGTTTGATTTTACTTTCGGATATTATAATGGGGGAAATAGATTAAAGCTTACAGAATTTAAATCCTCCGACCCTTCTGATGCAAACAATTTTGCAAAATATGGTTTCAGTTATTACGAAGATTATGTTACGCCAGGTGTAATGAGCCGAAGCATTGATGCCTATGGATATTTTAATGGTGCCTCCAATACCCATTTAATTGTCTCGGGTGAAGCCGATTTTCCTGGCCCTTCTGCTGACAGGTCTGTAAATCCTTTATACGCTCAACAAACTCTTTTAAAGGAACTAATTTATCCGACCAAAGGAAAAACAAAGTTCATTTACGAGGCCAATGGTGATGTGGCGGCTAATAATTTAGGAGCGGGACTGCGCGTAAAAGAGCTTGTCAATTATAATGACAACTCGATGATAGATCGCAGGGTTTTTGTTTACCGTCAATACCAGGGACCCCGCCTGTTGCTTAACAACGTCCCGTATAATGTATATACCGAATATTCTATTCCGGATAACTCCGCTTGTAAAAGGATGGTGCTGACATCGGATAATCAGTATGGAGAAATACAGAATACTATACCTGTTCCAACTGATTTCTATTACAAGGAAGTGGATGAACTCGTTAAGGGTAGCGTTAACGATATAAAAACCACTTTTAAATATGCAGCACAGGATTCTATGATGGTTGGCGATCAGCAGATACGGCCGGCACAGGAGCTACAGTACAAATATGAAGGCGGCACTTTCGTTCTTATAAAAGAAAAGCTGTTTGAATATGAAACCACAGGTATAAGCGCCTACCCCAATCAAGTCTTTCAATTTGCAGTAAACCCGGGTGTTCTCACTCAATACGTTGCCTTTACCGATGGTGGTTTTTCCTCGTGCGTCACCTACTATGGTGGTGGTGGCATCGCGCAAAGTTATCCAAGATACAGAGCCACTATTCGTTTGAAGAAAATCACTAATAAGGACTATCAAGGTGCCAACTATTTGCAAACCGCAACAGAGCTTACTTATGGCAACAGCCACGAATTCCCAAGATATATCAAAACAACGGACAGCAAAGGGGTGACGATCGAAAAGGCACTCCTGTATCCAACAGAAGCCTCCGTGGTTGTAAATCCCTCACTTACCTCGCCCCAGATCAGTGTATTTAATGGTATGACCTCAAAGAATATGCTTGATTTTGTTATCGCCGAAGAAGTAAGAAGAGGGCCAAATGTAGCTCCTCCGGGATCGAATATTATTGATGGGGCCAGAACTGTTTACGGGTATTTTAATAGTGCATACTACTTGCCGGAAGAAATATATGACCGGCAAAAAGATGGTACCTATTACCGGACGAATAAGGTGCTAGGGTATGATGCAAATGGTAACATGCTGAGTTCACAAAAGGAATCGGGATACATCAAGTCATATGTGTGGGATGCTAAGGGCATTTATCCAATTGCCGAAGTGATAAATGCTCCGAATAAGGATATTTTTCACACTTCATTTGAGGACGCTGATGGCAATAGTACCGCTGGAGATTGCAAGGCCGGCAAGAAGAGCAGAACCGGCGGTTACACCAAGTCGCTGACGGGTTTGACCAACGGATCTTATACACTGTCCTATTGGCAGAAAAGCGGAAGTAATTGGATACTGCAATCTTCAACCGTATCAGTAAGTGCCGGTAGTTATACAATCAGTTTATCCGGGCAAGTGGACGACATACGTTTTCATCCAGCGGTGGCTAAAATGGTCACATATACCTATGAACCACTCATCGGCATGCTCAGTCAGGCGGACATCAAAAATCAGTATTCCTATTATGAGTATGATGGCATTGGACGTTTGGTACTGACCAGGGATGAAAACAAGAATGTCCTGAAGAAATTCTGTTACAATTACAACGGCCAGCCCGAAGCCTGTCCTTATATAGCAAGTTCGCAGTGGCAGGCCACAGGATTAACGCGTTGCCAGCCGTGCCCCGGCAGCCCTGCCAATATTACCAATATACAGGAGCATCAGGAAAAAGATATGAATCCTTCCAGCCCGACTTATAACACATTCCGTTGGGTGTCGGATGGGGTAAGCGGTAGTTGTGTGCCAGCAGCTAATTGGCAAAATACGACAACTGCCCTTCGCTGTCAGTTATCAGGGGGCGTGAATACCGGCTACCAGGAACAGGAACAACGTGACATGAATCCATGTAGCCCAACCTACAATCAAACGCGCTGGATCCAGGGAAGCTATAACACAACAGCCTGTCCACCGTATGTATGCAGCACTGCTAACTGTAGCGGTAACGATAAAAAATGTATCAATAATGTTTGTGTAACCGGTACACTGGTCTGTGTTTCATCTGTCAAAATCAATAAAACGACCTGGCAATGCACCTGGAGATACTGTTTCAGTGACGGTTCTCTAAGTACCTATTCGACTACGACCAACAGCACAAGCGATTGTCTTGTCTTTATTTGCGGTATTTAAAAAATTATAACAATGCTAAAGATACTATCAGCCATTTGCGTTATTGCCACCAGCATCTATTCCTTCCAGTTCACCGGCGCAGCAGGAAATACTATTCAGATGAATAGTTTCCGTGGGAAGAAAATATTGCTGGTCAATATAGCCACCGCCAGTAACCGTGTGGGACAATTGACAGGATTGCAACAATTGCAGCAGCAGTATGCTGACAGCCTTGTCGTCATTGCTTTTCCGTCCAATAGCTTTGGACATGAACCTCGCAATAATGCAGAGATATTACAGTTCTGTCAAAGCTATGGGATCACCTTTCCCATCGCTCAAATAAATCCGGTAACGGGTCAGGACGCACAACCAATTTATCAATGGCTATCCGACAGCGCGCAGAACGGCTCGATCAATGGCGTAATTGCCGGTGATTTCCATAAGATATTGATCGACGGCAATGGCGAAATATTGGGCGTTTTCTCTCCTGCGCTGGAGCCAATGGACTCACTAATTCAAAACGCTATCTCTGGTACTAATTGAACAATCGATCATCAATAGAAGTATATATGAAAAAAATTATCGACCAGGCAAAGTGTTATTCCCTCTTGGTTGGTCTTTTTACAGCTTTAGGCTCAGACGCCCAACAACCGGCCACACTTCCTCCGTCATATCCGGTCGGGCTACCCGTCAATTATGTACGTAGCTGGAACGCTGTAAAGCCAGAAACCAATGCTGCAAATATCACAACAGCCTCCCAGCCCGCTGATCACCGGATGATGACACAGTATGTAGATGGATTGGGAAGGCCATTACAAACGGTATTGAAGCAGGCATCTATGAACACCTATGGCGGCACAGCTGTTACTGCGGACCTGGTGAACCCCGCGGTGTATGACGAATATGGCCGTGAAGTAGTAAAGTACCTGCCTTTTGCGGCCGTAGGTACTGATGGCATGCTCAAAACAAATCCGTTTCAGCAGCAGGTCGCTTTTTACAACGGACAGCTATCCGGGCAGGCCGGCGAAACTTATGTCGGCACGAATGGGCTTAACTGGGCCTATAACCAAAGTGTGCTGGAGGCATCCCCCCTGAGCAGGCCGCTGGAAGTTTTTGCACCAGGCGGCGGTTGGGTTGGCACTACATCCCAGGCTATTGAATCAGCTCGCCGCTCTGTAAAAACAAAATATTATCTCAACACAAGTACGGACCAGGTAGTGATATGGGAAGGGAATATTCCCTCGGGATTCTACAATCCAGGCGAGCTATATAAAACTGTTGCCGTGGACGAACATGGAAAACAGGTGATAGAATTCAAGGATAAGCTTGGTAATGTTGTTCTGAAAAAAGTACAGCTTACAGGAACAGCAGATAGCGGTACGGGAATTGGTTACACCGGGTGGCTTTGTACCTACTATATTTATGATGTTTGGAATAAACTCAACTATGTAATTCAACCGGTTGGGGTACAGCGATTATATGAAAATAGTTGGCCAACTCCAACAGCTTCGGCAGGTCTATGGGCAGAAATTCTCAATGAACAATGCTTTCAATATGCATACGATGACCGCAACCGGATGATCATGAAAAAAGTGCCAGGTGCCGGGCCAACTTATATGGTATACGATGCGCGTGATCGCGTGGTGCTAATGCAGGATGCTAATCTCCAAAATGGTTCACCGGTAAAATGGTTATATACCAAATATGACGATCTCGACAGGATCATACAAACGGGTCTTTGGGACAATAACAGCAGCCAGTCCACTCATGCTCTGGCAGCCGCGGCCAGTACAAGTTATCCCAATCTGACCGGACAGACATATACGGTGTTAAGCGAAACTTTCTATGATAATTACAACTGGCTGGCAGCAAACGGTAACCCGTTTTCTCCATCCAGGTCCACCGATGATGATGCTGCTTTTTATACGCCCAGCAATAGTAATTTCCCCTATCCCCAGCCATTGAACCAAAGCTCCAAGCTTAACGGGCTGGTCACTGGTACAAGGGTAAGGGTATTGGGGACTTCGCAGTTTCTGTTCAGCATTAATTACTATGACGATGAGAGCAGGGTGTTGCAAAACATTGCTCATAATATAGCAGGAGGGTCTATTGTGACCACCAATCAATATAGTTTTAGTGGTCAGTTATTGGCCAGTTATCAACGGACAAATATCACTGGCTCTGGTGCTACTCAGCGGCATAAGATACGAACCAGGAATGATTATGATGTGTTGGGGAGGATAGTAGCCATAAAAAAGGAAGTATTTACGGATAATGGAGTGGGAAATACGGGCGAAAAAACCGTTGTTCAATATGAATATGATGCGTTAGGGCGAATTAAGCAAAAGAAATTGGCGCCGTACTTGAATAGCGGAAATGGGCTGGAGAACCAGGTAACTGATTACAATATCAGGGATTGGGTATTGGGGATGAATCGAAATTACCTGGAAGGAACTGCGGCCGCCTTCTTTGGGTATGAATTAGGCTATGACAAGCTGGGCAATAAATCTGGTAAGGATTTTCTGGCTGGTAGCAATAGCGGAGAGTTTAATGGGAACATCAATGGCATGGTATGGAAAAGTAAAGGTGATGGGGTATCGCGGAAATATGATTTCGAGTATGATGGAGCCAACAGAGTCCTCCGGGGAGACTATGAGCAGAAAGATGGTGCGAACTGGGGCAATGGCACCATGAATTACAGTGTTAAAATGGGTGACGGAACAAATCCCGCTTCAGCATATGATCCCAATGGCAACATTCTGGGGATGACTCAATACGGCTGGAAACTGGGCGGTTCATCTTCAACGCCGATCGATCTATTAAGCTATGTCTATTCATCAAACAGTAACAAACTGGACAGGGTAACGGACGCGCAGAATGATCCGAATACTAAATTGGGTGATTTCCATGATGGCAGCAATGCAGCGGGAACTTCGGATTATAGCTATGACTGGAATGGGAACCTGACCGTAGATAAGAATAAAGATATCAGCGCGATTACCTACAATCACCTCAATCTTCCATCTCTGATAACCGTAACGGGAAAAGGAACGGTAGAATACACTTATGATGCAGCGGGCTCGAAGCTGAAAAAAGTAGTGACTGATCAAACGGTTATTCCCAATAAGATTACAACGACCGTTTATGCAGGTGGCAGTGTCTATGAAAACAACGAGCTGAAGTTTTCCAACATGGAAGAGGGGCAGATCCGTTTTGCAAAGGCCACTGCCATTACGTGTCCCTCACCTCTTGCGGACCGGTTTGTGTTCGATTATTTCGTTAAGGACCATTTGGGTAACGTTCGCATGGTGCTGACCGACCAACAGGAGAATATTTGTTATATCCCTGCCACCGTCGAGGACAGCCGCTATACTACCGAGGATGATTATTATGACATTGTGAACGGTCGTCGGGTTGATAAAACGGTTGCTGGAGCCGGTTCCCAGGCAAGTTTTGAAAGCAAGGTTTATCGTGTGCATGGAGGATTGGCGAATGAAAAAACTGGTCTTGGAATTACTCTAAAAGTAATGAGCGGCGATCAGGTGCGTATCACTGCCGAATCATTCTATACCCTTCCGGGTGGTGGTGCAGGCTCTCCTGCTACAGTTGCGCTGACAGAATTGCTGACCGCCTTTGCAGGTAGTCCCGCCCTTGCGGCGGCAGGACATGGCGGAACAACAGCTACCGCCATTAGCGGTGCAGGTAATAATTCGAGCAGCCTATCTCTTTTCCTAGGCGGGCAGGCAGAGGGCTCTAATAATGCCAGGGCTTTTGTGAACTGGATGCTTTTCGATGAACAGTTCCGTTTTGTAGGCGGAAGTTCAGATCCTGTAAAGCCTGGTGGTGGATACAAATTGCATACGGCATTTACCGATTTGCCGGTACTGGTAACAAAGAGCGGATATTTGTATATTTATGTGAGCAATGAAAGTAATTTGCCGGTGTTCTTTGATAATCTGGGCGTAACGCATATCCCAGGCCCACTACGGGAAGAGGATCATTATTATCCGTTTGGACTTACTATGGCGGGGATTAGTTCGAAGGCATTATCGTTTGGAGGGCCTGAAAATAAATATAAATACAACGGAATCGAACATAATGATGCATTTGACATCAATACGTATGACGCATTTTATCGGAATCTTGATCCGCAGATAGGCCGGTTCTGGCAAATTGATCCGAAACCTAACGAGAAGTTTAGTCCGTATGCAGCCATGGCAAACAATCCAATTTTATACAGTGATCCTTTGGGAGACACAACATGGGTATATGGCAGTACTGGCCGGTACTTAGGGGTAGTTGGTGATAATTTGCCAAATCAAGTTCATTTTCTAGGTCATGAAGGAGGAAAAACTCCTTTTGATGCAAGTAAATTATCTCTCGAGGCCGCAACTAAATTGGGTGAAAGTTTTAGAGGCCTTTCTGTAGCGTTCATGGGGGCCAATACTGCCGCCGACATGGAAAAGATAGCAAGTTCTGCAGACAGCAAAGGTTTTGAGATGGCTTTTGTCGCAGAAGTTAGCGAATCAAAAGAATTGAGACTGACAGCCCTCCCTGACAAATATCGAAAAGGAGATAATCAATACGACTTAATAGGCGCGATTGAAGAAACTTACAAAGATAAAAAAGGAACTTTCTTCGCCGCCGGACACGCTCATAATAAAAAACATGTAGCCGATCAAACAGGGTATGACGGTTACAGTGGGGATATGGCAAAATTTTTAAAATTAAATACTCCTTCAACCAGAGCAGGCGGTGAAAAAACTTATCCAGATTTTCAGCCGGTTTTGGGCCGTCAAACTCCTGCCTTTATCGTATCCGCATATGGATTTACTATCTATGGAACTGGAACTGGATATGGCGGGTTGAATAATACTGTGCAAAATCCTGTGCTGCCCAACGAGTACAAAAGCTATATGAACTATAAACAGATTAAGAAATGAAATATTTAATGGTATTTATAATGCTTGTAACCCTTTTTTCTTGTACTGACAATCCAACAATTAAGGGAAATAAAAATGAGATTGTTGAAGTAAATGGATTGCAGGTATTTTTAAAAAATATACCAGAATATACGAGCATATTCAATTCAGCTAGTGATACGCTCATGTTCGGATTTAGTAAAGCGGCGACGGAGTTCGACACGTCTTGGTCACTAATCGTAACCAAAAAAGATTCTGATATTAAAGGGCGATATAGTGAACTTATACGTGAGCGACCTTCTTTAAATCTTAAAGACTCAATAAGTCCAACTTTATATCACGGATATATTTTTGACATTGATATAAAATACTGGAATAATTTTGTCAAAAAAACTGGTCTAGTAACATATACTTCGGTAGACACAAGTATGTATACTGGGTGTTTTCACTGCCCGCGTTATCTTGCCTACTACAATTCAAAATGTATAGTTAGCGGCAAAAATGATTATTCGTATCTAAAAAATCTTGATAGCCTTTTAAGGAATGACATTCTTTTAAACAACAACAAGATTATGAACAGATACGTTTATTGAAGAAATACTAACTTAGGAAGAGAGTCATTATTATCCGTTTGGGTTGACGATGGCGGGCATATCGGGTAAGACATTAGCATTCGAAGGGCCAGAGAGTAAAAAGAAGTATCAGCAGTATGAATTCAATAGCAACTTCGATCTTAATTTTTACGAATCTTTCTACCGCACACACGATCCTCAAATAGGAAGATTTTTGCAGATAGATCCGAAGCCGGATTATTCATCCAGTCTATATGTTGCGATGAATAATAATCCTATCAAGTTCTCTGATTATTTAGGAGATAGTAGCGTTATTGATAAAAATGGTTACGTTCTACATTATGATGCCAAGGATAAGGATTTACGGGTATTTATGCAAGACGGTAAAAAAATGGAACTAGTCGGAGAACTTGGAGGAAAGATTAACGCTGGTAAATGGTTTAAGAATTTATTAAATAAGAATGCTAAAACAGCAGATGGGATTTGGAATCCAGTTACTTTTTATAATTATGTAAAAAAAGAGGCCGTTGGTATTACAAGATCTGAATGAAAGTAACGAAAGGATTCGTTCTGGTGAGCTCAAGGAGCACATTCTAGGGATTGCTTTTTACCGAAAAGATACCGAGACTAATCCTAATGCTGACTTAGGTGATACTCAATTCTCCTTTGGAGATGCTAACGCCAGGGCTGAGGATTTAAATAACTTCCATTTTGGTGTGACGGGCAAAGCTACTGGCCTATTCCCGGAAGCAACCCTGTTACAATTTGCCGGAATGGCTGAGGTTTTAAAATATGCCGAGTAGGGAAAAACTGTGCCATGAAGGATGGAACCCTGTTAAGCAGACACCAAGAGGCCCAATTTTATTCGCTCCATTTGGAGACAATCCTGTAGATCATCAGTGGATCAAAATTGGCTTTAAGTACTATAGGGAAAATCGAAGGGATTTGGATGGTGATTGGTGGTAATCTTTTAATGAAATATAATGAAATATTCAGTCTTAAGATTATCTAGTTTCTTTGTTATTGCCTTAATTGCAGGTTGCACGGATAGCTACACGCTAAATGATGCCATAACAAACTATAAGGAACGAGATAAAGAAATTAATGATTTGACTAATTACTATTTGTCTAAGACACCGGTCGACCAGTCTATTATGTTTGGATTGGGTAAAGGTGGAAATTTTAATTTAGGCATTGCTTTATCTGATGGACGGATCGATCCGCAGAGGCCGAGAAAAGGAGGTATGGACATCGCCAAAGAATCAACTATCGCAGACTCTTTATTAAGATCTATAAATTGGACAAACGAAATAGTCGATTCTCTTACTTTTAAATTAAAGGCTAGTAAATGCGTCAGTATCACTAATGGCGATCCTATACGCCTTGTATACAATCGGGGCGGCTTAACTCAATATACTTATTTGATATACCGCACTCCGCTTCCAGATAGTACGCTTAACAGAAAGGGCGTAAAAGAAGGCGTTATTAATAATCGAGTGGTAGTCTCTCGTTTATTTGGATTATAAAGTCTACTTACCTGTGTGCGTTTTTAATTTTTCTATCGGAGTTAAAAGAATCAAGGAACTCAAACACGAGTTCCTTGTCTTTTTGCGAAAACTTATTAATGTCCTATATGCGATTGATGGTGGTGGTATTGAGTTCGATATCTGTATTGCCGACGAGCCAGTCCAATGCGTTGACTATGGATCATGGGTAAAAGGTTTCGTACCTATTTTCTGGAATGGCAATAGAGATTATCTATTGGTTGATTGTTTGAATCAGAATAAAGGAATTTTCTGTTATTCTCCTGATGATTCTAGGTTTGACGGAATAGAAAGGAGGTACGATAGTTTTGATCATTTATTTGCTACCGTTTTACAATGTTTTGAGTTGGGAGCTTACCAGTTAGGGCGGAAATTGGAAGATATTCACTATGATGGTGAATTTGTGTTTTCAATATCAAGGAAAATGAACCCCAACTCACCGTATTGGCAATTGGCTTAATAGTTTTAAGCCATTTTTCTTCTCTTGGACTGACCTGTCCCACAGATTGTAACTGTTTACGCAGTCTCTTTTGATCGGGTTTAAGACAGCCTGGAAAAATGGGCTTACAAGCGTTGCCAAATTATAAAGATATAAAGGGGGATATCCTATCCAATGATTCTTTTGGCGTAACCATAGAAACTGCAACAAATAAAAGTTACAGGATAATGGAGTTGCCAGAACAACCTGCAGTACCTACGGAATTCCACTTCAATCACCCGGCCGTAGTTAGTTATTCTTTCCACCCAGCATCGGCACAAACGAGAAGTTATCAAACACTTCTTCTTTTAATCCGCCATCGGCCAGTTTGGTCAAACGCATCATGCGTTGCACATCACCGGCACCAACAGGAATCACCATCATGCCGCCCACTTTCAGCTGAGCGATCAGTTTCTGCGGGATCTCGGGTGCTGCAGCCGTGATGATCACACGATCAAACGGAGCATAGGTAGGCAATCCCTCGTATCCATCTCCATAAAAGAATTTGATAGATGGATATTTCTTCAGCAGGCCGAAATCCTTATTGAGTTCAAATAATTTCTTCTGCCGTTCAATTGTATAAACCTGCACACCCATTTCTGCAAGTACTACAGCCTGGTAAGCGCTGCCCGTTCCAATTTCAAGCACTTTTTTGAAAGGTTCCAGCTCCAGCAATTGTGTTTGATATGCTACAGTGTAAGGCTGCGAAATAGTCTGTCCTTCCCCGATAGGAAATGCTTTATCGGCATAAGCTTCTTCACCGAAAGCGGAGTCAAGAAAAAAATGACGCGGCACTTTGCCGATCACCTGTAATACTTTCTCATTGGTGATGCCTTTAGCAGCCACCACATCTACTAACTTTCTTCTTAATCCCTGGAAACGATATGAATCTTCGGTTGGTCTCATAAGCAGTCCGCAAGATAGGACTAATAAAGTAAGAAAGGTTTGAGAGGTTTGAAAAGTTTGAGAGGTTCCAGAGGTTCAATAAGTTTCAAAGGTTTCAGAGGTTTCGTGATAGTTGGAAAATTTCCAACCGTTACGAAACCTATGAAACCTTTGAAACTTATGAAACCTATTAAACCTTTTACCTTGTTACAGGTGTATCGCTTCGCCGTACGCTACCTCAATTGCATCTTTCACGCTTTCGCTGATGGTTGGGTGCGGGTGAATGCTGTTGAGCACTTCATGATAAGTGGTCTCAAGCTTGCGGGCAGTAACAGTTTGCTCAATGATCTCAGTCACGTTGTAACCGACCGCGTGTGTGCCAAGCCATTCGCCATATTTAGCATCGAAGATCACTTTGATAAAGCCTTCAGCATGTCCTGCAGCAGATGCTTTACCGGATGCGCTAAGCGGGAATTTACCAACCTTGATCTCGTAGCCGGCTTCTTTTGCCTGTTTCTCCGTATAACCAACGGAAGCTATTTCAGGATAGCAATAAGTACAACCCGGAACGTTGTTGTAATCGATCGGCTCTGGCTGATGATTGTATTTTTTCTCGCTATAACCAATTGCTTCAACGCAAACGATACCTTCTTTTGAAGCAACGTGTGCGAGTGCCTGACCAGGAACACAGTCACCGATCGCATAGATACCCGGAACGCTTGTCTGATAGTATTTATCCACCGTGATACGGCCTTTGTCGGTTTTGATACCAAGTTCTTCCAGACCTATACCTTCGATATTTGCAGAAACACCTACCGCGCTGAGCACGATATCCGCTTCCAGTGTTATCTCACCATTTGCTGTTTTCACTTTTGCTTTCACACCATCACCTGATGTATCCACAGAAGTCACTTCGCTGCTAGTGAGTATCTCGATGCCTTGTTTTTTGAAGTTCTTCTCGAGTTCTTTGGAGATCTCTTCGTCTTCTACAGGAACGATGCGCGGGAGGAATTCAACGATCGTCACTTTTGTGCCGATGCTGTTGTAGAAATATCCGAATTCAACGCCGATAGCGCCGCTGCCTACAACGATCATGCTTTTAGGCTGAGTGGCGAGAGACATACCTTCGCGGTAGCCAATGATCTTTTTGCCATCCTGCTTCAGTGCAGGCAACTCACGGCTGCGGCCGCCTGTTGCCACGATGATATATTTTCCCTCAACGATCTGTTTTTTACCGTCTTTGTCAGATACTTCAATCTTACCTTTTGCTACCAGTTTACCAAAACCCATGACAACATCGATCTTGTTCTTTTTCATCAGAAACTGGACGCCTTTGCTCATCTTGTCGGCAACACCACGGCTGCGTTTGATGATCGCATCGAATTTCGGGGTGCCCGTTGCTTCGATACCGAAAGATTCAGCATGTTTGATATCATTTACTACCTGTGCGCTTTTCAACAAGGCTTTGGTAGGAATACAACCCCAGTTGAGGCAGATGCCGCCGAGACTTTCTTTTTCAATGATTGCTGTCTTAAATCCTAGCTGGGAAGCCCGGATAGCCGCCACGTAACCGCCGGGGCCACTACCGAGAACAACTACATCGTATGCCATATTTCTTATTTGTTTAAGTGAATGCAATTTCCGCCGGGGCGGTTGGTGCATAAATGAGTCGCGAAGTTATTCGAAAACGGGGAATTACGCAAACCCGGGAATCGATGTTGGATGTTCGATGATCGATAGTCGATTTCTGGCCGCCCGCGGACAAATGCAAATTCTCAGCGTTCGAAAAGCTTCGATCCAGGCGACATTTCCGAAATAAGTCGACCATCGACCATCCAACATCGACATCTTTTTCTTTGTTAACTGTATTTGCGGAATATCGTCGTCGCAATATGTCCCCCAAATCCAAACGTATTATTCATCGCATAGTTCACTTCTTTTTTAACCGCCTTGTTGAGGGTGAGGTTGAAAATGTCTTTGAAAGCGGGCTCGGGATTTTGTACGTTGATGGTTGGCGGGATCCTGTTCTCCTGTACGGCTTTTACGGCGGCGATGGATTCGATCGCGCCGGCGGCGCCGAGCAGGTGGCCCGTCATGGATTTGGTGGCACTGATATGAAGGTGATTGTCTTCACCAAAAACCCTCCTGGCAGCAGTCAGCTCGCTGGCGTCACCGGCAGGAGTGGAGGTAGCATGCGCATTCAGGTAATCGATATCGGTTGGTTGAAGACCTGCATCTTCGAGTGCGGCAAGCATGCCAAGATAGGCGCCCTCGCCTTCGGGATGCGTATTTGTAAGGTGATAAGCATCCGCAGCCATCCCTCCGCCTACCACTTCCGCAAGGATTGGGGCATTGCGCTGCAATGCATGTTCCAGACTTTCGAGGATCAGCGCGCCGGCGCCTTCGCCCATTACAAAACCGTCACGCTCTGTGTCAAAAGGACGTGAAGCGGTTGCTGGTGAATCATTTCTTGTAGACAAGGCCTTGGACGCATTGAAACCACCAACTGAACTTTCGTTGATCGGCGCTTCCGAACCACCGGTAATGATCATATCAGCCTTATTCCAGCGGATATAATTCATGGCGTCTATGATGGCTGTGTTGGATGTTGCACAGGCGGAAACCGTTGTAAAGTTGATCCCACGCAAACCATATTTGATCGAGATCACACCAGAGGCGATATCTGCGATCATTTTCGGAATAAAGAACGGACTGAATCTTGGAGTGCCATCGCCCTGCGCAAATTCCATCACCTGTTGTTGAAAGGTGTTGATGCCACCGTTGCCGGAACCCCAGATCACACCGATACGGTTGCGGTTCAGCTTTTCAAAATCGATCCCCGCATTGATCCGGGCTTCTTCCACCGCAATAAGCGCGTATTGAGTGAAAAGATCATAACGACGCGCCTCAGCCTTCTCAATATGATCCAGCGGATCAAAATTCTTCAGCTCACATGCAAATTTTGTTTTGAATTTCGTGGTATCAAATTTCGTGATATTGGCTGCGCCACTTATACCGTTGACCAGTGAGTTCCAGAAATCATTGCTGTTATTGCCGATAGGCGTGAGTGCTCCGATACCGGTGATGACAACTCTTTTCATTGTTTAGATTTATAAAGTAACAAATAAGGGAGTGAAAGGGTTTTGTAAAGGTTCCAGAAGTTTCAGGGGTTTCAGAGGTTGCTGCCGCGGTTGGAATTTCCTTTAAGATGATTTAAGGAAGTTCACTGATTGAAAAAAATGAAGATTAACAAGCCGCAAATATTTAATGAGTCTTTCAAACTGCGGAAGCAACCTATGAAACCTCTGAAACCCCTGGAACCCCTGAAACTTTTATTGAACCCTCAATTCATTTTACCTGTCTTTAGAATATACCGATCGGTATATTTATGATTAAAAAAATTTATGGTTTTAATTCATTCCGGATGATCTCATCCAGCTTGTCTAATGTAATGTTCAGCTGAGACTGGTCATCCATTGCCTTGGAAAGCATGATCCCGCCTTCGATCATGGCAATGATCAGTGTTGCAAATTCTTCAGCATCTGCTGTTGGGTTGATCAGGTTTTGTTTTTTCCCGGATTCGATCAATTGCGTAAATATCTTTTTCCAGCCGCGGATGCTTGCTTTTACGCGTGTTTTCAGCGCAGGGAAATTATCATCGGCTTCCACGGCAGCATTCATCACCGGGCAGCCACCACGATAAGCAACATTCCTGTATTCACTCCGGTAAAAAGATGTAACGGCCAGTAACTTTTCAATGGGATCAGTAATCGCAGCGGTAGCCTGTTCACGGCCCCTGTTCATCTGGGCAAGATTGTAATCAAATACAGCAAGCGCCAGTTCATCCTTGTTCTCAAAGTGGCCATAGATCGCTCCTTTAGTCAGACCGGTAGCCGCGGTGATATCACTCAGCGAAGTATCGGCATAACCCTTCTTATTGAAGAACGGCGCCGCCGTTTCAATTATATGAAGCCTGGTCTTTTCTGATTTGCTGATCGACATCACGTTGAATTATGATACAAAAATATACCGATCGGTATATTTCGCCAAATCTTCCATATACATTTAACATTATGTAAGTTTCTGCCGGGCATTTCAATTCATCAACTTAAAATGACCGTTGGACCAAAAAGCCCCGGTTTTCTTTAGGCTGTTTTGCTAGATTAGCTTTTTTCAACTGCATGAGAACGATATTCTTAATTCTTGGCTTTTGTTGGTCTTTCGCGATATTGGCACAGCCGGGGCAATCTTCCGGGGAGATACGCCTGACCGTACAATCTTCCGACAAACAGCCTTTGCCATCTGCCACCGTGCATTTAATGCGGATGGATTCTTCTATCGCACAATCAGGTATTACAGACAGCATGGGCGTTATAAACTTTAAAAAGATCGTTCCGGAAAAATATATCGCCAAAGTGGTAATGGTTGGTTTTGAGACCAGGTTTTCTGATCAGATCGATATGTTTGTAAACCCGGAGATCCGTCTTTCGATAGAACTGCAACCTTTTGCCAGCGTGATCGGAAATGTAACGGTGACGGCGAAAAAGCCGCTCGTACAATTCATGCCTGACAAAACAGTGATCAATGTAGAAGCGGGCATCACGAATGCCGGGGCCACTGTGATGGAAGTGCTGGAAAAGTCTCCCGGCATAACGGTTGACCGCGATGGCAATATCTCTCTCAAAGGCCGTGCGGGCGTACAAGTAATGATCGATGGAAAACTGACACAGCTCTCCGGTGCAGATCTGCAGAACCTCCTGAATGGCATGAATGCGTCCCAGGTGGAAACCATCGAACTCATGGACAATCCGCCGGCAAAATATGATGCGGCCGGCAACGCAGGACTCATCAATATCCGCACAAAAAAGGTGAAGCAGAAAGGTTTCAACGGCACATTGACGCTTGCCTATGGCCAGGGACGTTTACCCAAAAACAATAATGCACTCGTGCTGAACTACCGGAATGGTGATCTGAATTTCTTTTTTAATTACAGCGTCAACATAAACAGATACCTGATGGATCTTTATGCATTGCGCACATACTATAATAACGACGGTTCTGTTGCCTCCATGCTGGAGCAACCCTATAAAACAAGAGGAAAAGGTTTTACTCATAACCTTCGCACCGGCGTTGACTATTCGGTCAGTAAAAAAACTACGCTGGGAGTTGCGTTCACCGGCACTTACCTCACAAGACACGCTGACGGAAATGCAGATGCCTCCTGGAAAAATGCCGCAGGGGTTCAGGATTCGGTGATCCGCACATACAGCACGAGCTATAATAAACTGAAACAAGGTGGAATCAATTTCAACGCGCGGCATACATTCAGCGCAAAGGAAGAACTAAGTGCTGATGTGGACCTGATCGGCTATGATATTTACGCGGAACAATATTTTGAAAATCTCTCTTCTGTCACCGGCAGCAAACCAGATGTATCAAGAGGGCAGATCCCTTCTGATTTAAAGATCTTCTCCGCCAAAGCAGATTATTCCAAACAATTGCCTGCATTCCTTTGGGAAGCAGGATGGAAGACGTCCCGTGTAAGCACGGATAATCTTGCACATTACGAATGGCTTGACAACACTGACTGGAAAGATGATCTTGGTAAAAGCAACCACTTTTTATATACGGAGGATATACATGCGCTTTACTCCAGCCTTGACAGGAGAAGCGGTAAGTTTCATATGCAGGCCGGTCTTCGTTATGAATATACAACATACAAGGCGAAGCAATTGGGCAATGCGGTTGTAAAAGATTCATCATTCAATCGTAATTACAACAGTCTTTTCCCTACCTTTTTTGCAAGCTATGAAGCAGATTCTTCCAACACGTTTACGTTCAGAACCGGCAGAAGAATTGACCGCCCGGGTTTCCAGAAACTGAATCCGTTTGTGTTTATCATTAACAAGTATACCTTCCAGACAGGAAATCCTTATTTCCTTCCGCAGTATACCTGGAATATGGAAGTGTCTCATCAATACAAGGACATTTTATCCACCGGCGTCAGCTACAGTATTACAAAAGATTATTTCTCCCAGATATTTAGTGCTGATACAGCAACCGGTAATGTCGTTTATACTGAGGGCAATGTAGCCAAAATGCGAAACCTTGGCGTTTCTGTAAGCGCACAATGGCCGGTCACTTCGTGGTGGTCTTTATCAGGTCAGGCAGTGTTCAACCGTAAGATCATTGAAGGAACGCTCTGGCGGGTTTATAAATCGGTCATCAACCAGGGAACGTTCAGCATGAACAACCAGTTCCGTTTCAAAAAAGGCTGGTCTGCCGAGCTCAGTGGTTTTTATGTAACAAAGGCGCAGAATGATCTTTCTGAAGTGCTGGATCCGACGGGCCAAGTTTCTGCCGGGATTTCCAAACAGGTACTAAAGAACAAAGGCACACTCCGCCTCGTGGTGCGCGATATCTTCTACACACAGGCGATGGCGGGATTAACAGACTTTCAGAACACAAAAGAATATTTCAAACTCATGCGGGACTCAAGAGTCGGAACGCTGTCATTCACCTGGAGATTTGGTAAGTCTATGAAAGCGGTAAAACGCTCTTCGGGTAGTGCGCAGGAGCTTATTGAGCGGGCGGGGTCGGTCAACTAGGGGAAGGTTTCAGGGGTTTCAGAAGTTCCATAGGTTCCAGAGGTTGCTACCGCAGTTTGTATGTTGAAGTTCTTTTGGGAACGTTCTGGTTTGAAGAACCTTTGAAACCTCTGGAACCTATGGAACTTCTGAAACATCTGAAACCTGTTACGCATTACCTTTATAGGTAAAACCCTCTCATGCAAGAACAGAACTATTCCAACCACGTTCGCTACTACGTGCCCCACCATTTTATTTTCTATCCGTTATCGCTGGCTTTGCTGGCCGTTGTTATTAAGCTGGCATTCGGGAATGATGGTCTATCCACAGTATGGTGGGTGATGGCTGGTATTATTGTGCTTATCATTTGGAGTTCGTTTATGATGAGGCAGCATTACGGACTGATCAATCAGAACAGAACGGTGCGGCTGGAGCTCCGGTTCAGATATTATACGCTTACACAAAAGAGGCTGGAATTACTGGAAGACAGGCTCAGTTTCGGTCAACTGGCGGCGTTGCGGTTTGCCTCCGATGAAGAATTGGCCGCATTGATCGACCGGACCTTGCAGGAAGATCTTTCCCCGGATCAGATAAAGAGACAGATCAAAAACTGGAAGCCTGATCACATGCGCGTGTAGCGGGCTGAACTTTTATTTCGCAGGCTTGTTATTCATCATTCACTACAAAAACTTATTCAGATGGATTTGCAATTGAAAGGAAAGACGGCATTTATATCCGGTTCTACCCAGGGAATAGGCTTTGCCATTGCAAAGCAATTGTTGCAGGAAGGCGCGGCGGTGATCATCAACGGGCGCAATGCACAGAAAATAAACGATGCGATCGATAGATTGAAAGCGGCAGTACCAGGTGGCGATGTGAAAGGATTGGCCGCAGATTTCTCCAAAGCCAACCAGGTAAATGATCTGCTGCATGAAATCCAGGATGTGGACATCCTTATTAATAATGCAGGCATCTTTGAACCTGTTGCTTTCACAGAAATAACTGATGAAAAATGGTTTGAGATGTTTGAAGTGAACGTAATGAGCGGCGTTCGCCTTTCAAGACATGTGTTCCCCAGAATGCTGGCCCGCAACTGGGGCCGGATCATTTTTATTTCCAGCGAATCTGCGGTGCAAATTCCTGAAGAAATGATCCATTATGGAATGACAAAGACTGCGCAGCTTTCTATCGCACGTGGTCTGGCGGAGCTGACAAAAGGAACCGGCGTTACGGTCAACTCTGTCTTGCCTGGCCCGACAGAATCTGAAGGTGTGAAAGAATTTGTGAAGCAACTCGCAGCTTCACAAAACAAAACATTCGAAGAAGCGGAAAAAGATTTCTTCAATACGGCAAGACCCAGCTCGCTGCTGAGGCGCTTTGAAACAGTTGATGAAGTAGCCAGCATGGTCACCTATATTTCCAGTCCTCTTGCATCGGCGACAAATGGAGCGGCGCTGAGAGTGGATGGGGGAGTGACAAGGTCCATCGTATAGAGGTTCCAGAGGTTTTATAGGTTCCAGGAGTTCCAGAGGTTTCAAAGGTTCCAGAGGTTTTATCGAGCTGCGGCAGCAACTTCTGGAACCTTTGGAACCTTTGAAACCTCTGGAACTTCTGAAATCTACTCGTAGACCACTCTCTTCCCAAACGGCATCAACGAAATCTCCATCAACTTAAAATGCTGTTTTCCCCATGGGATACCGATCACAGTAATGCACAGGATGAAGCCCATCACCAGGTGCACAAATGCTGTATATAATCCTCCGCAAACGATCCAGATAAGATTAAAGAACATGCTTAGACAACCGGTCTGGCTTGAATCACTGACCACTTTCTTGCCGAACGGCCAAAGCACAAGACCAGCCATTTTGAAACATTGAAGCCCCCAGGGCATTCCAATGATCGTAATACATAATACTAACCCGCCTGCAAAATAGCCGAGTGCAGCAAAGAAGCCACCGAAGATCAGCCAGACAAGATTACCAAGTAAGTTCATAGTTTGAGTTTGGAGTCATTAGTAAGAACCTGTTATTGGTTATAACAAAAACAAATAAACTAAAGGAGTAAAAATAATATAAACCAGAGCAATCAGGTTTGTTAAAATATAAGTGCGGCTGATCTGATGGATATAAGCTCAATGGACAACATAAAAAAAGCAGGCATAAATCCTGCTTTCAACATAATCTTATTATAAAGGGAAATATATCTTTATTCAATACTTGTCATTGGCGTCAGTTACTGATCACTATTATTTCTTAAGACTTATTTGCCTGAACTATCAACTAAATGTTCACGCCTTTCTAGCAGTGATAGTAGGATCTCGGCTGACAGCTTACCTGCAGGAATTCTTCAATGAAGGTCACTGCATCATCCTGGTCATAGGCAACAAGAGCATTGGGAATGCGCAGGGTATAGTATCCTTTTTCAAAAGAATAGTAGCGGCGTTTCAGATCATCGAGTGCTTTTGAGCGGTGATAGCTTGTCTGAGGTCTATCCACTTCGATGTTGACTTTGGCATTGACGATAGCAATATCTATCGTGTTCTGACTTTCGTCTTTCTCCAGTTCAACGTTGATGCCACGCTGTTTCAGTAAAAAATAAAGTTTGATCGTTTCGCGGGAAGTTTGCTCCAGTTTTGCTTTCAGCTCTTTTTGACAGGAGGGGCAGAGGGGGTGACCAAGGCGATTAACTGAATGATAGATCTCCAGGTCTGTCAATGCATCATTACAGTTGAGGCATAGGTGGGGTACATGAGTGTTTCTCATCGTTAAAGGATATTGGCTTGTTAGATAAACGAAGCAGTTAACAGTTTATTATAACCGGCTGCTTTGTGTAATGTAGAAAACAATTGCATCATTTCCAAAAACAACTATGAAATATTTTATTGTATCCGCGCTCTTATTGTTATCAGTTTGTGGATTTTCCCAACAAAAACCCAATGACCATGCAAAAATCGCCTGCCCGGTATGCAAAAGCGACAAGAACAGCATTCCTGTCGTTTACGGCAAACCGTCTTCACTCGGCATCGAACGCGCCAAAAAGGGCCAGATAAAACTGGGCGGTTGCGTGGTAAGCCAGGATTCCCCGAAACATTATTGCAAGAAGGACAGAAACCTGTATTGAGAGGTATCGACATTGATGTTTGAAGGCCAACCCTGACGTTGAGTTTTATCCATCACTAATGATCAGTATTGACAACAATTTCAACTTCAAGTCGAACATCGACCATCCAACATCCACCATCGATTTCTCATGGTACGGTTATAGCTATAACTCTAAAAAAATTATGGCTATATCATATAAACCAGCAGGTTTTCATAATGTCACAGCGTGTACAAGGGTAGAAGATGCACCCGGACTGGTCGCATTCCTGAAAAAAGTATTTGGTGCAACGGATGAAGGCGAAGAGTTGCGTAATATAAAACGCGAAGATGGCAGCTTTCATGTTGCCGAGATAAAGATCGGTGATACCATCATCATGGTCTTTCAGGCGAATCAGCAATGGCAGGCGCAGCCCTTTTCCGTCTATCTCTATGTAGAAAATTGCGATGAAACCTTCAGGAAAGCTATCGGGGCCGGCGCCGTCTCGCTGATGGAACCCGCAGACATGTTCTATGGCGACCGCAACGCCGGCATTCGCGACGCGTGGGGAAATGAATGGTGGATCGCAACACATGTGGAAGATGTGCCGCTGGATCAGCTGGCGCAGCGGGAGATGGAGGTGATGAACAAAAGCTGACCAAAGGTTCCAGGAGTTCCATAGGTTTCAGAGGTTCCAGAGGTTGCTGCCGCGGTTTGAACATTCCTATTCTTTCGGAGACTTCCAGGCCTGAGGAACTTATGGAACCCCTGGAACTCCTGGAACCTCTGGAACATATATACCCCCTTCGGTAAGATTGGTACAGTTTTAACACCGTAAGTACAAACTGCTACACATGACCACAGGCCGGCAAGCACCACCTTTTTACGTAAAGTTCTCGTTGAATCTTCTCGCGATCGTCCTTTTGGGAGGATTGATCTTTATCGGTCAGGATATCCTGATGCCATTGTTCTTTGCGATCGTACTCGCGATCTTGTTACTGCCGGTCAATAACCGTTTATTGAAGTGGGGCATACCCAAAGTGATCGCCATGCTGTTGTCGATATTGTTTGCGCTACTGATCATTGGTGCGATCATCTACTTTCTCTCATCGCAGATCGCGGTCTTTGTAAAAGATTTTCCTTCGATCAAACAGCATTTCACCGAGCATCTGCATACTGTACAAAAGTGGATCGCTGAGACCTTTCATTTCAGTTACAGGGAGCAGGACAAAGCCGTGCAGGATGCCACGAGCGGGTTGAAGGATTCGGGCGGAAGTGTGGTGGGAACTACCCTCGTATCAGCCATCTCGGCATTGCTGATGGTGATTTTATTACCGATCTATACATTTCTGATCATGTATTACAGGGCGCTGATCAGGAAATTTTTTATTGATATTTTTTCGGAGAAGCACAAAACGAGCGTGGAAGAAGTAATGGAGGAATCGAAGACGATCGTACAGGGCTATATGGTCGGCCTGCTGATCGAAATGGGCATCGTGGCAGCACTGAACGCGGTCGGCTTCCTGATCATCGGGATCAAGTACGCGATCTTCCTGGCCGTACTGGCGGCCATCCTGAACATGATCCCTTATGTGGGCATGCTGGTAGCCACCGTTCTTTGTATGGCCATCACGCTGACCACGTCTACGCAGATCTCAGACATTATCTGGGTGGCCGTGATCCTGACCGTGGTACAGTTCATCGACAACAATTTCCTGATGCCCTACGTGGTGAGCAGCAAAGTACGGATCAACGCACTCGTAAGCATCATCGGCGTGCTGATAGGAGGGGCATTGGCCGGTGTTTCGGGCATGTTCCTCTCCATTCCGGGCATCGCCATCATGAAATCGATCTTTGACCGGGTGGATGATCTGAAGCCTTGGGGGATGCTGATGGGGGATGACCTGTCGATGCTGACAAAACGCAAACGGAAGATCATAGAAAAGGGCAAATCGCAATAACTTGCTGATAATTAAAGTAAAAAGTCAAAATTAAAAAGTAAAAAACTTCAGGGAGCCGGAGCATTATCTGGCGAAGGGGCACCATTTTTACTTTTTAATTTCGACTTTTTACTTAGAAATCCACAGGTGTGAGTAACTTCAAACTGCAAAACACTGAATTTTTTCGATTTCTCCTTATTATTCTCACGTTTTATCCCTACCTTTGCCGTCCTAAATTTCGAATCGTCATGGCTAGAGTATGTCAGGTTACAGGTAAAACGCCGATCGGAGGACACAAGGTGTCTCACTCCAACATTAAGACCAAGCGTCGTTTTCTGCCTAATTTACAGAAAAAGAAATTCTATCTGGTAGAGGAAGACAAATGGATTACGCTGAAACTGTCTACAGATGCGCTGCGTACTATCAATAAGAATGGTCTTTACGCAGTAGTTAAGCAACTTAGAGCGCAGGGAGAGAAAATCTAATTCGGTTTAAGGTTGGCGGAAATCTGCAGGCATATTGTCTGTAGTGATCGCCGCAAAAAAGTATAAATAAATAACAATGGCAAAGAAAGGAAACCGTGTACAAGTGATCCTGGAATGCACTGAGCACAAAACAAGTGGTCAGCCTGGCACCAGCCGTTATATCACGGTAAAAAACAAAAAGAACAATCCTGAAAGATTGGAGTTAAAGAAATATAACCCGATCCTGAAGAAAGTGACTGTTCACAAAGAAATTAAATAAGTTTACCGTTTATTGCCGGTCGTGATCCTGTGATCCCAATTGGCGATGAATAAAAACACATAAGACCATGGCAAAAGCAGCTTCCAAAAACGCGAAAGTAAAAGACCTTAAAGCATCTGCTGAAGCAAAGAACTGGACAAAAGTTATCAAGGCTGTAAGAAGCCCAAAAACTGGCGCCTACACTTTCAAAGAGCAGATCGTTCACAAAGACAAGGTTAAGGAATTCCTCGCTCAGAAGTAATTTCTGGCAGGCAAAAGATATTAAAAGCTATCCGCAACACGGGTGGCTTTTCTTGTTTACGAAACGCAAAGTAAAAATTAAAAAGTAAAGATATCAGGCACGGGAGCCGAAGATTCCTTCGATCATAGCGCCTGATATTTTTACTTTTGACTTTTTACTTTTGACTTCAGCAAACTAACCTATTAAAACAACCATCATGGGCTTGTTCAATAAACTGTTCGGAAAGAAAGAAAAGGAATCGCTCGACCAGGGGCTGCAAAAGACGAAAGAAGGGTTTCTTTCACGCATCACCAAGGCGATCGCCGGTAAAAGCACCGTAGATGAGGAAGTACTCGATAACCTGGAAGAGGCACTGGTAGGGGCAGATGTTGGCATCGAGACGACCGTGAAGATCATCGAACGGATCGAGAAAAGAGTAGCGAAGGACAAGTATATGAACACAGCGGAGCTGAACAAGCTGCTTCAACAGGAAATGGAGGAAATTCTTGTAGATGCTCCGGAATCAAATAATTACGCTTTTAATACTCCGCTGCCCGCAAAACCTTATATCATATTGGTGGTTGGTGTGAACGGCGTGGGCAAGACCACAACAATTGGCAAACTCGCCTACAATTTCAAGAAAGCCGGCAAGCAGGTATTACTTGGTGCCGCAGATACATTTCGCGCCGCGGCTGTTGATCAGCTGACCATCTGGAGCGAACGTGTAGGTGTACCGATCGTAAAACAGGACATGGGTTCAGATCCCGCAGCCGTTGCATTCGATACCGCACAAAGCGCTGTTGCCCGTCAATCTGAGGTAGTGCTGATCGATACCGCCGGCCGTCTCCACAACAAAGCTCACCTGATGGAAGAACTTTCGAAGATCAAACGCGTGATCCAGAAAGTGATCCCCGATGCTCCGCATGAAGTGTTGCTGGTGCTTGACGGTTCCACCGGTCAGAACGCACTGGAACAAGCCCGGCAATTCACCGCGGCAACGGATGTATCCGCGCTCGCCATCACCAAACTCGATGGCACCGCCAAAGGCGGCGTGGTATTGGCCATCGCTAATCAATTCAAGATCCCTGTTAAATTCATTGGCGTGGGTGAAAAAATGGAAGATCTGCTGGTTTTCGATAAACATGAATTTGTGGATAGTCTGTTCAATCTTGAAAAAGCATAAAAGAAGTAAAGTTTCAGAGGTTCCAGGAGTTCCAGAGGTTTCATAGGTTGCTACCGCGTATTGCAGCGTGCAATTGCAAAGGCAAATATCTTTTTTGAAGAACCGCTGAAACCTCTGGAACTCCTGGAACCTCTGAAACCTATAAACATCTTCCTTGCCTTACTTTATCGCCATAGACATCGGCACCACCCACTGCAAAGCAGTTGTCACCACTTCTGCAGCAGAGGTGTTGAATGAAGTAAAGGCAGGTTATCCTTCACAGCAGCCAAAGGCCGGTTATCATGAGCAGGATCCCGATCAGTTATTCAACGCAGTGATCGATGTGCTTACCAGGGCCATTCAATCAGTTCCCGAAAAACAGCAGATCCTGGCTGTCAGTTTCAGTGCGGCAATGCACAGCCTGATGGCAGTGGATAGCGAAGGGCATCCACTCACTACTTTATGGACATGGGCAGATACCCGCAGCAGCGAGATTGCTGCAAGTCTCAAAGCAACTGCATCAGGCCAGCAGATCCATGACCATACCGGAACGCCTGTTCATCCAATGTCTCCGCTATGCAAGATCGCATGGATAAGAAGGGAAATGCCGGAGATATTTGAGGCCACGCACAAATTCATCTCGGGAAAAGAATACATTTTTTTCCGGCTTACAGGAAAATATACGGTAGATACCGGCATTGCTTCTGCAACCGGCTTGCTTGATGTAAAGACATTACGATGGTATAAACCGGCGCTTGACTTTGCAGGGATAGATGCAGCGAAACTTTCAACGCTTGCTGAACCCACAGATCTCTTACCATCTATTCTTCCTGAATATAAAAAACTGTTCGGCCTCAACACAGCTATTGCATTCATTCATGGCGGCAGTGACGGCGGCCTTGCCAATACCGGCGCGGGCGCCATTCTTCCCGGGGAAGCTGCGTTGACGATCGGCACCAGCGGCGCGATCCGGATCCTGAGTGATCAGCCGGTGCAGGATCAGCAGAACCGCTTGTTCAATTACAGATTGGATAAAGACTTCTATCTGCCCGGTGGCGCGATCAACAATGGGGGTCTGTTGCTTAAATGGTTTATCCAGATCTTTACAGATAATACCCGGTCATTCGATGCATATCTTGAAGAACTGATGCCAAAAGCCGGTGCAATAGAACCCGGTGCCGGTGGCCTGATCTTTCTTCCCTATATATACGGCGAGCGTGCACCGGTCTGGGACGCAGAAGCCAGCGGTATGTTTATCGGTATGACAGCGTCGCATACGCGGGCTCACTACCTCCGGGCCGTGCTGGAAGGCGTCGGTTATTCGTTGAAGCAGATCCTGCTGGCAATTGAAGAAAACGGGATTGCCGTTGATACGCTTTTTGCCGGCGGTGGTTTTATTGAATCACCGGTTTGGCTGCGTATCATTACGGACATTTTACAAAAACCCGTTCGCGTATCATACGCAGCAGACGCCTCTGCAATGGGCGCAATATTTATGGCGATGAAAGCAACAGGTATTATAAAGGAATGGAAAGAAGTGAAAGGTTTTATGAAAGAAGATGAGTTGTATAAACCGGTAAGGGGAGTTGAGGATGTTTATGAAAAGAATTTTGCGGTGTATAAAGAATTGTACAAACGGTTTAAAGAAATACGATGATAACCTGGCGTAGGGCCCCCTCTAAATCTCTCCCTTCAGGCTAATCATTACCCAAGTTTTGAGAAGTATGTTCGCCAGTGTTATCGACTTCCCTTTTTCAAAGCATGAAGGAAAAACACCCTGTCATCCCGGGCGTCTGATTCCAGACTATAACAATTCTAAACGACGCAGACCCGGGACGAGCAGTCCCCTCCAAAGCGACTTATGCCGGACCAAACCTGATATATTAACAAGTATAACGATTGATGTTCCGGCATCTCGTCATAAGGTCTTTCAAACGATCTTTTCAAACATTTGCAGATAGTGTTTTCCTGATGGACTTCAGCGGAAGGGGAACTAAGTGAACGTATGCGGGGATGCCGGATCGGCAGGCATTCTGTTCGTTAGTCTCCTTAATCGGTCCGGCATAAGTCGCTTCAGAGGGAACTGCTCGTCCCGGGTCTGCGTCGTTTAGAATTGTTATAGTCTGGAATCAGACGCCCGGGATGACAGCGCGATTATCCTTCAGGTTTTGAAAGTGGAAAAATTATTGAATGTGCTTAGGTGAACCCGAAAATTTGGGTAACGATTAGCCTGAAGGGGAGATTTAGAGGGGGCCTACGCCAAGGCGAGCGAACAGCTTCCCGTTAACTAAACGACCACGCTGCATTCAGGAAACTGGTTCAAACGGTGGAAAGATGGACGTAATCTTCTATTATTTTGAGGTACGACTAGCCCACAATTTTAATTGTGGGTGAGGAGCGCGCGATCAATTGCCCCGCTGAACGCGTCTTCCCATCACGCAGCCATCATGGATCCACGAATGTAATACGCACAACTAAAAACACCACCAGCTTCACCGAAAGGTGTCTGCCTGGCAAAGGCAGCTGAATTGAATTGTTTTATTCTGAAATAGATGGGAAATTAGTCAATCACTGTTTTATCCGACAGCAATAGCCAGAAACTACGTATAACCCTCAGCATCATACCGCACTCCAATAATTTTAGTTCTATCTGAAAAACCCTTTCTTTTTCCTCGGTTCACTCACTTCCGTATCCACCTTCTTCTCATACCTATAATACGACACCATAAATATCACCAATCCAAACACACAACCCACCGCCGGCATCAACCACCGGTTTCCCGATAAACTAAAGAAAATAAATATCACCCAGATACCGAACAACAACGCCAGAAACTCTTCCATTTTATTATCCTCTGAGTAAAGCAGGCTGTGGATCAATAGCAGTACTGACGGTCCCGTCAGCAACAACCAGCAATATTCCCTCAGATCATGCTGGATAAAAATGATCCCTTTCAATGCCCAGAACTCAGGGATCAGGATGATCGAATACAATGCCAGCAGCGAAAGGAGCGTATACCACTTGCTCACGGGCATATTGCGGTAGAAATAAAGATCATTTTCCATGAACTGAAAATTCCGGAAGATGATCACGCCGTGCCCGATCAGTACGGTGATGAACAATAACCACAGCATCCTTCCTTCAAAAACCTGGCTATCTGTTTTTGCAAAAAAATACAACGCGGTAAATGCCACCGTTTTCAATATCAGCAGTGTAATCAACTGCTTTCTGAACACAAACTGCATCAGCATGCTGAACAATCCGGAACGAACACCCGGCAACCCGGTCTTTTTGCCCGTCAGCTGATTATTCTTTCCTCTTTGAATCAACCGCCAGGTGATCATCACGGACAGGACAAACAATAACAACATCGTTGCCAGCACGCCGGCACCCGAAAGCCATAGCTTTCGCTGAACAGCCACGATCATGATCACTGATCCGTACGCGAAAAGCGGAGCCAGCATCGCTGCCAGCACACCTGCAAGTTGAAGCAGGCAGACGTTTCGCTCAACACCCAGCAGAAGATAAATGAAATCATAGGACTCTTTCTTCAAACATCCCCTTATAAACAATACAGCTTTTAGTGTATATAATGACCAGACCAGCGAGGCAACTCCAAAAAATGTTGCCGATTGGAGGATGGATACGATCACCGAATAATGAAACTGCAACAGATCTGCGGCACTCGGCTGAATCCCAAACAGGATAAAGAATGTAAACAGGAATGCGCCGGCATGTTGCTTGTAAAACTGCTCCGTTACGGATCTGTTCAATATTACGCTGATCGCTTTCATACAGTGGCTTCCTCTTTCAGTTGTGCATCTTTCAAGCGGAAGACGCGGGTAAATTGCAGGTCGGGAGTTTCAAGATCATGGTGGGAAGTGATAATAAACGATACACCGGCCTTATATCTGCCTGCGATAAGTGTGTGAAGATTTTGCTGTGCCTGTATATCCAGTGTGGTAAACGGCTCATCCAGCAGGATCCATTTCGGCTGACCGGTAAATGCCAGTAATAAAGATAGCTTTTTCAACATTCCACTGGAGTAACTTCCGGTAGGGTTGGCCGTATAGGCACCGATCTCGAGGATCTCTTTAACCTCTTTTACCTGTTGAATGGAGCCTTTTTTTACCGATAACACAAAACTGATCAGTTCATCACCGCTGATAAAGGCGGGAAACACCGGTTCGGCCGGTGAATGATTGATCAGTTGCCGGTAGTTGACCGGCTGCTTTACCTGTGAGATCCCGTCGATCAGGATGTCACCTTTGCCCGGAAGCAGGCCTGCCAGCATCTTGAACAAGGTTGATTTACCCGAACCATTGGCGCCTTTCAGCCAGTAAATACCGGTTTCAAGCCGCAGGGAAGGGATGTCCAGCACCAGCTTTCCGCTGAATGATTTTTGTATTGAGGTTAATTCCAGCATGTTAGGCAATAGGAAAAATAATGGATTGATTAACAGGACAATATTAAAAAATATTTAAAGAGTTGAGTTACCTTTGCCAATCTTTTGATCGCCTGTTTGAACCCGGACGGTGTTTCGTTGTTGATCAGCGGAACCGGCTGCAAAATACGGTCGATCAGGATCAGTCTCCGGACAGCGCTAAAAAATAATAATCGTTGAAAACAAGAACTCTCAAAAAAGACAAGGTAAATATCATCACGCTCGGCTGCAGCAAAAATATGGTCGATAGCGAAGTACTGAGCGGTCAGCTTCTGGCCAATGATATTGATGTGGTGCATGAAAATAAAAAGTCCGATCACAATATTGTGGTCGTGAACACCTGCGGCTTTATCGATAAGGCCAAGGAGGAAAGTATCAATACCATCCTTGACCAGGTAGAACTGAAAAGAAGGGGAAAGCTGGATAAGGTGTATGTTACCGGTTGTCTTAGTGAACGTTACAAAAACAACCTGGAAACTGAGATCCCTGAAGTTGATGCATTCTTCGGCACCATGGAGTTGCCACTGATCCTGAAACAATTTGAAGCTGATTATAAAACCGAACTGATCGGAGAGCGTCTGCTTGCAACGCCAAAGCATTATGCTTATCTAAAAATATCTGAAGGTTGCAACCGCACCTGTTCCTTCTGCGCCATCCCGCTCATGCGTGGTAAGCATACCAGCCGATCCATCGATGACCTGGTAATTGAAGCTGAAAGGTTGGTGAAAATGGGTGTGAAGGAAGTCATGCTGATCGCGCAGGAACTTACTTATTATGGGCTGGACATCTACAAAAAAAGAATGTTGTCAGACCTCTTGAACAGGTTAGCAGATGTAAAGGGGCTTGAATGGATCCGTTTACACTACGCTTATCCATCAAAGTTCCCACTGGAGATCCTTGATGTGATGCGTGAGCGGGAGAACATCTGTAATTATCTCGACATGCCTTTACAGCATGCTGCCAATAACATGCTCAAAGCCATGAAGCGTCAGATCACCCGTGAAGAAATGGAAGACCTCACCGCGGCAATCCGCGAGAAAGTACCGGGCATCTGTCTCCGCACAACACTCATCGCGGGCTTTCCCGGAGAAACGCTCGACGATGTGGAAGAGTTAAAGCTCTTCCTGCAAAGACAACGCTTTGACAGGGTAGGAATCTTCTCCTATTCACACGAAGAAGGCACTTCCGCTTTCGATCTTGAAGACAATATTCCGTCTGAAGAAAAAGAACGCCGCGCACAGGACATTATGGAAGTGCAGCAGGAGATCTCTTTTGAAAAGAACCAGGAAAAAGTTGGCCAGACCTTTAAGGTACTGATCGATAAAAAAGAAGCAGGCCGATACCTGGGCCGCACCGAATTTGACAGCGTGGAAGTTGACAACGAAGTGATCATCCATTCCGATAAGAAACTTGCCATCGGCGAATTCGTGCAGGCAAAGATCATCAAGGCTTACGACTATGACCTGGAAGGAGAAGTGGTGAATTAACAACGATCCTTTTCTTTGACCATTTGTCAAAAAAGCAGGGCTGCAAAGAAAATAAGTTTGATATTGCCGGGTGAACTATTTTAGGTTCGAAGGGTTGCAGAGGTTTCATAAGTTCCAAAGGTTCCAAAAGTTTCAGAGGCTATTCCCAGGGAGGCGGGCATCCGAACAATGTAACATGCCCAGATCGCGTCAGCAACCTTTGAAACCTTTGGAACTTATGAAACCTCTGAAACCACTGGAACCTTTAAACTCTTCAAACTCTGTATATGCAGCGGATTTTCCTGTTACTTGTCCTGATCGTATGCTCTCTCGCCTCATTTTCCCAAAGCCTTTACAAACCCCGCGATGTAAAGAACGCCTTTGAAAAAGGCACGCGCTCTGCTGATGGCAAACCCGGCAGCAAATACTGGCAGAACAAGGGCCGGTATACGATCAATATCACTGCGCTGCCGCCGGATCGTACGGTTCGCGGCAATGAGCAGATCAGTTATGTAAATAATAGCCCGGATACCCTTCGATATATCTTTCTCAAACTTTTCCTCAACATACATAAGCCAGGCGCACCAAGAAATGGCGGAGCATTGCCTGATTATATTACTCCGGGAGTGGAAATAGATCAGTTTGCCGTGAACGGAACAAAAGTTCCGTGGAGACAAAGCCCCTACGCCTACACATCTGTTCCCGTCAGATTACCAAAGGCTGTAAGTCCAAAAGATTCTGTGCAACTGTCATTTGACTGGCATTACCAGATCTCCCTGCAAAGCAATCGCGAGGGAATGATCGATTCAACCACATATTTCCTTGCTTACTTTTATCCTCGCGTGGCAGTGTATGATGATTACAACGGATGGGATACAAATGACTTTATGGAAGATCATGAATTCTACAGCGACTTCAATGATTACACTGTAAACATCACCGTTCCGAACAACTATATCGTTTGGGGAACCGGCACGCTTCAAAAACCGGAAAGCCTTTTACAACCGGAATACCTGAAACGTTTCAAACAATCATTTACAAGTGATGAAACGATCCGGATCGCCACCAAAGAGGATCTGGCCGGAAAGAAAGTGACCACGAACACAAGTAATACATGGCAGTTCACTGCATCGAATATACCTGACATGGCATTCGGCCTGAGCGATCATTTTGTATGGGATGGCGCAAGCGTGATCGTGGACAGCGCAACGGGTCGCAGGGCAAGTGTGCAGGCTGCATATAATGATACGGCGAAAGACTATCATAAAATGGTGGAATATGGGCAACATGCATTGAAACTCTTATCATCCACCTGGCCCGGCATTCCTTATCCGTATGAAAAAACAACGATCTTCCAGGGATATGCGGGCATGGAATACCCGATGATGGCGAATGATGAAACATATGAAGATCCGGTGTTCTCCCGTTTTGTTGCAGAACACGAACTGGCACACACCTATATGCCTTTCTACATGGGTATCAATGAAACGCGCTACGGATTTATGGACGAAGGCTGGGCAACTGCATTTGAATATTTACTGGGCGTGCAGGACCTTGGAAAAGAAAAAGCTGAGGAGTTCTTCAAACAATTCCGCGTGCAGGGCTGGATCGGCGACCCATCTGCAGACCAGGATATCCCGATCATCACTCCGGCAAACGTATTGAGTGGGGGCGGTTTTGCTAACAACCTTTATGGAAAGGCCGCACTCGGATATCTTGCCGTAAAAGATCTGTTGGGCGATGTTGTGTTCAAAAAAGCATTGCACGAATACATGAACAGATGGAATGGCAAACATCCACTGCCGTGGGATTTTTTCAATTCCATCAATGCAGGCGCAGGTAAAAATCTTGACTGGTTCTGGAACAACTGGTATTTCACATCGGGTTATATCGATCTGTCCATTGAAGAAGTGAAAAAAACAGCTGCCGGTTATAATGTATTGATCAAAAACATCGGAGGCTTTGCTGCTCCGGCAGATCTTGTGATCACTTACGCAGACGGCAGTACAGAAACCAAACATTTCACACCAGCGGTGTGGGAAAAAGATCAGCAAAAAACGTCTATAGCCATTTCAACCAAAAAGCAGATCAAATCTGTGAAGCTTGATGGCGGCATTTTCATGGATGCTGATACAAAGAACAATATCTTCCCCGCTGCCGGTAACAAAGGGTTTTAAGCGGATCAACCATAAAGCTGAAAAGAAAAAGACTACCTATGCGTTTAACCATTCTGTTTGTGTTGTTAAGTATCTGCACGATGGTGAATAGTCAATCTCTGCCTACTCCCGGAGAGATACAGAATTCTTACACCAAAGGCACCAGGTCAGAAACAGGCCGCCCCGGCAGCAAATACTGGCAGAACACCGCCGATTATGATCTGGACATCCGCTTCGATCCTGCAACAAGATTGTTGAATGGTTCCGTGGATATCGTGTATTACAATAACAGTCCTGATACACTGAAGCAGCTCTGGCTCAAATTATATCCCAACATTTATAAAAAAGGATCTCCTCGTTCATTTGCCGTAAAACCGGATGATGAAAGCGAGGGCCTGATCATTGATTCGCTGTGGATCGATGGCGCGAGTACGCCGGTAACCAGGATGAACGTCAATGCAACCAATGCGATATTAGGAAAACAATTACTCGCATCCGGTAAGCAGATCAGGCTTCGTATTGTTTATCATTATACATTAAATAAAACATCGCATAACAGAACCGGGGAGATAGAACCGAATGCATCATTTATCGCTTACTTTTTCCCACGCGTTGCCGTATATGATGACATCGATGGATGGAATACTTATCCATACACCGGTGCACAGGAATTCTACAATGATTTTTGCAAATTCAATGCATCTATCACAGTCCCGGCTAATTTCATTGTATGGGCAACAGGTGATCTGAAAAACGCAGAACAGGTTCTGTCGCCGGCTTATTTGTCGCGACTGGCGGTAGCAGAAAGATCAGACGCAATTACAACTGTGATCGATACGACTGATCTTGCAAAAAGGGATTTTACTCCTTCGGGCAAAGCTTACAACACCTGGAAGTATGAGGCTTCCAATGTAACGGATTTTGCATTCGCAACAAGTGATCACTATGTGTGGAAATCCACCAGTCTTGTGGTGGATCCAAAAACAAGCAGGCGGACAAGAGTGGATGCGGTATTCAATCCAAAGCATCATGATTACTTCAATGTGGTAAACGATGCAAGAGCTACTGTTGAATTGATGAGCTACCGTTTTCCTGCATGGCCTTTTCCATATCCGCATATTACGATAGTAGATGGCTTGGATCAGATGGAATATCCGATGATGGTAAATGATAATCCGGTTGATGACCGTACGGAAAGCATTACGCTCACGGATCACGAAGTATTTCATACCATGTTCCCATTCTATATGGGCACCAATGAAACGAAGTATGCATGGATGGATGAAGGCTGGGCCACAATAGGGGAGTGGCTTATTTCAAACATGATCGATTCATCGATCGTAGATGAATATGGCGTGATGCCTTATGCATTTTCTGCCGGAAGGGAAACAGATCTGCCGATCATTACGCTGAGCACTGAGCTGAATCGTGGCTATTTCACCAATTCATATCCCAAGCCCGCGATGGGTTATCTGTATGTAAAAGATATGCTGGGAGATTCATTGTTCACCAAAGCGCTTCATCATTATATCAGGCAATGGCAAGGCAAACATCCAATGCCAAATGATTTCTTCTATAGTATGAATGAAGGAGCAGGCCGTAATATGAACTGGTTCTGGAAAAGATGGTTCTTTGATAACGGGATCCCGGATTTGGCAATCTCCAAAGTGAATAAAAAAGGAAATGCTTATACAATCGAAGTGAGCTGTAAAGGCGTTAAACCGGTACCGGTAGATCTAACTGTTCTTTATGCGGACGGAAGCACAGAAAAAATCCATCGCAGCATCGGCGTTTGGGAAAATGCAAAATCAGTAACAGTTCCATTTACCGCAACAAAAAAAGTAAAGAAGATCACACTTGCAGATCCGCATACGCCGGAAAGCAGACCGGCAGATAACTTGTATGAGGAAAAGTGATCAGTAATGATTGGCGTTGGTTCTACGGGAATCAACGCCAATCATCATTGATCAACTTCAATCTCTGACATCTTCGGTTCCTCCAAACGCACCACCCGAACCATCAGAATCCTGTTCATCGATCTCTTTCTTTCCTGAAGTATTCTTCATCTTTTCCCCGTCTTTCACATTCACCGCTGCGGTTTTCTTTTCCGCCGCCGTTTCCGGTTTGATCACTTTCTCTTTTGCGGGATTATTAGGGTAGCCTTTGAAATCCTCATCTATTTTCGGATCGGGATGATCAGCCACTTCCTGTTTGTGCTGTATGGCTTTGCCCTCCCTTTTCTGATCGAGGTATTGTTTGAAACGTCTGGTCTTCATACGCTTTATTTATTTTAATCACAAAGCCGTGCCAAACTATATGCGCAATCCGCCGGTTTATGCAACTCATAGCAGTTTTAGCGCAATTCAGTCCTTAACCATTTAGCCAAAAAATCCCGCCAGTCTATTTTACATCACAATTCGGGCAATGGATATTGCCGCCTTATTACCACACCGCTGCAATCAACCAAATCAACAATTGTATGCGGAGATTTAAAAAAATTCTGAAATGGACCGGACTGATCATTTTGTTCCTGGTGGCTGGCGTAACGATCACGGTGATGGCCAGGCAAAATATGACCTATGATCGTCCTTATCCGGAGATAGCGGCGTCTACCGACTCAACAATCATTGCCAGGGGAAAAAGCCTGGTGTTTGGCGCGGCACATTGTGCCGATTGCCACAGTCTTTCCAATGCGGATTCATTATATGAAGCCGGAAAGGAAGTACCATTAAGCGGTGGCTTTGTATTTGACCTGCCGTTTGGAAAGATCTATACGGCCAATATCAGTACGGATATGGAAACCGGTATTGGCAAGTATTCCGACAAGGAGCTTGCGAGAGCCTTGCGTTACGGGGTAAAGCCAGATGGCAGCATCGTTTATCCATTCATGCCATTTAATAATATGTCTGATGAAGATCTGACTGCCATTGTTTCTTACCTGAAATCACAAAAGCCGGTAAAAAACAAAGTGCCAGATCATGAACTGAACGTAATGGGAAATATTCTCAAAGCATTTCTTATCAAACCGGTTGGGCCGGATGGTGTACCAGCTAAAACCATTGCGAAAGACAGCACCGCTGCGTATGGGGGTTACCTGGCAAATGTGGTGGCGAATTGCGGTGGTTGTCATACCCAGCGCTCGCCGACCGGCGCGTTCATCGGTGTACCTTTCGCGGGTGGCTCGCCGATGGAAGAGAAGCTGGGTACGTTCATTCCCCCCAATCTTACAACAGACAGCAGCAGCAGGATCAACAAATGGTCTGAAGAAAACTTTCTTGCGCGCTTCAGGCTTGGTCGCGTAGTAAAAGGAAGCCCGATGCCATGGCCGTCCTACAAACGTATGAGCGATACCGAGATCAAAGCAATATACCGTTACCTGAAAACTTTACCACCGGCGAAAACCGGGGAGCTGAAAGACAAAAAATAATTTACAGCGCTTACGAAAAGCAAGGTCAGAGGCAGAAAAGGGCCGGTCAGCGATGACCGGCTTTTATAATTTATCCAACTTGAAATAACCGAGATGGATTTCATCCTCCTGCTCTCCCGGATCAACAGGCTCCAGTAAAATGGAATACCTTTCTTTTACGGAAGCGGGCAGAATATCCTCAATATTGTAAATATCGTCCACATCGATCCCGTACTTATCATCCACATGGGAAAGCTGGTTATGTTTGAAAAATGCAGTTAGCTTCGCCTGCCGGACAGCAGCCTCCCGGTTTTCTGCAGCAACAACCATCTTGTAATGATATTCCTCAAATTCTCCGGCTTTATAGCCACCAAGATTGATAAAAAACAGTTTGATCGCTGACGCTGTTGCTTCTTTCTCCCTTGTTTCCATAATGCGAAGCCTGTATCCATTTACAAAACTCACATTACGCCAGGCATCAATATGAATTTTCCCAGCCCCCGGCCAGAAGGCAAGGATATCGGGAACACAATCGCGCAACTCCCCGGCGATGGTAAAGAACATATCATGTTGCTCGGTATGCCGCCCCCTGGGTTTACATCCAAGCAGCATCATGAATAATTTGAATTCTTGCATTTTTATCAGGATAATAATTAAAATTATGAATTGTAGCGCTTGATTTCTGCTATTTATAATATTTAAAAACTATTTACTTGCACAATTTGAAAAAACGATAAAGAGTTGTTCGCGCTGTTGAATGTTCAGGTTCGCATTTTGCTAATTTTGTAACAATCGCAGTGTATGAAAACCTCCATTCTTTTCGCGATTCTTGTCATCTTTTCTGCCCCTTTATTTGCGCAGCAGCTGGATATTGCCGCAGGCGCGGGCGAAGCAGCCGTTACTTCTTCAACAGAAAGACCGGACGACCGGTTTTCTTTCAATAAAGACGGCTTTATCAGTGAAAACCTGAACGAACGCAAGCTCTATTCAGGCAATGTAAGACAGAAAAAACTTGATGGGAACTGGGAAAGCTGGTACCAGAATGGCCAGCTTTGTGATTCCGGAAAGCTGGAGCTTGGCCTGCCCGATGGTGAGTGGAAACATTGGGATGAAAATGGTGAACTGATCGCGGTGCGCAACTACAGCGCTGATAAATACAATCGCATAAAATTTGAACTGACGCGTTACAATCCACGGCAGGCAGCATTTCCGCTTACCTTAATGTATTACAAGAACAGATCTGCCGCTGCAAAATATCTCCATTCTTCTTATTCATTTCCGCATCGTATCCGACGGATCGATGATCAATCCTTACAGGAATGGGTAACGGAGAATGTTACGCCCGGTCATATATATCATCCTGTATTTGATCAAAGCCTCCATCACGGATTATATATGAATTTCTTTAGCGGCGGTATTGTTAAAGATTCCGGCTATTACCAGAACGGTCTTCGGAATGGCGTTTGGCTTCAGCGGGAGTACGCCAATGGTTTATATTATGTCGGCGCTTACAAAAACGGCCTCAAGATCAAGGAATGGCGCGCTTATATGCCTTCAGGAAAACTGATGGGTCTGATCTTTTACAATAATAAAGGACAGGAGGAAAGCCGTCGCCGGATGGATCAATAGTCCTTCGATGTTGAACGTTCGATGACCAATGATCGGCATCAGTTTATTTCAGGCTGAGATCGAACATCGATCATCCAACATCCGACATTCCACCTTATCCCTTTACTTGTTTTTTCTTTTGCAATGTAAGATAATCCAGGAAATAGATCACTTTCAACGAAAGGCTGTTGAACGACGGCGCATCAACGGATTTACGGAGGTTGCGGTAGTATCGTTCGGCAACCAGCTGATCATATAATTCTGAAGAGGTTTTCCAGGTTATATTGATGAAACTTCCGGGGCCAAACTGCCAGGTATAGTTCATGTCGACATTGAAGAGGTTTACGTTGATATCCGGATTCCGTCCGTTGTAAGAAGCGATCGTCTCCACTTCTCCATCAGGTTTCAGGTTCATAAAATCTGAATATTTTACTTTGCTCCAGTAGTGGCGTACACGCAGGGTAAGCCACATCCTGTTCGTGAAATTATATTTCACATTCATTATGTTCTCGGCAGTACGGATCCTGCGTAAACTCATGATCACACTGTCATTATTCTGCGTACGCGTAGCAAAACCAAAATTTCGGTTGTGCATTTCAAGATAATTGGAGAGGCCTACACTTAATTTATTATTGAAACGATAGTTATTGCTCAAAAACATTTCCAGGTTGCTGGTATTGTATTTACCGGAAACACGATGATACATTTCCAGTGAAACAGTATATTTCTTAGCAGAGTTTGTATTCACCCAAAAGCCTTTCATCCAGGAAGATGGTTGCTTTACTTTCCAGCCATCGAGACGTGCTTCATAAAAATCGTTGCTCTTGGGGCGGATATCGCCGTTAATACCAACTGTCCAGAGATTTTTTAATTGACCATTCACGTTGCCGTTGAATTTAAAATCCTGGTACTGCCTTGGTTTGAACAGTTGGGTATAGTTTCCATTAAGATTAATGTAAATATTATTGTAAAAACTTTTAGGCTTTACCCATTTATATCCGGCATAGAACCCGTGCGTGACATAGTTGTTGTTGGTAAAATACCCCATGTCATTCTGGTTATATTTATCATCGCTGAGCCAGCGGTGAACGTCGAAATTGAATCTTCCTTTGAATTTGCCAAAGAACAAGCGATACATATTTCCCGCCAGCGTTTTTCCCGGCGCTTCATAACCGATCAGGCGGCTATGTGCGATCTGCCCCCAGGCATTCCAGTTTACATTATTATCGTACAGGTCCCAGTCTACCGAACTCACATTTGCATCGTAGGTCTTACCACTCCGCCACACATTGGTATTTATAAGTGTGACCCGTGAGTTATTCTTCATACCCTGATCAAGCACAAGAATATTGTAATTGGTCAGCGGGCTGGTTTCCACAGTATGCTGCTGCTTTGAACCATCTTCAATAACTGCGTATTGTGCTTTGGTGATCGCATTGAAAAAACCGATACCCAATTTTTTCTTTGTCCGCCCGCTGATCTTTGTAGCGTTGAGCAATTTTGTCTGAACCGGGTTTTCAATTACTTTCTCATCAGGCTTCAGGTTTGAATAAGCCGAACCGTAATTAATAGGCGTTCCTCCGATCCGGCGGCTATAGAAAAGATTTCCTTTATTGAACAGCTCGGTCCCTTCATTAAAGAAAGCCCTGTTTTCGTTAAAGCGGACTTCAAATGGCGACAGGTTCAGCACCTGGTTATCACTTTGAACCTGTCCGAAATCGGGGATCAGGGTCATATCCATGGTAAATCCATCTGAGATCCCATACTTCACATCCATACCGCCATTTACAGAAGTATGCCAGTTATTATCTATAGAAGGATTGCGGGTGAGATAAGTTGAAAAATACGGGGAAAATGAAAGGCGCAAAGGTGGTTTGATATCCTGCAGGCCAGCCCATGTTCCCGCCTGGTTCATAAACCCAAACTTTGTAGGATCAACCGGGCTCCAGGAGAACTGCTGACCGAGTTTGGCCCTGCGGCGAAGGATATGAATATTCCAGTTCTGCAGTTTTTCTTTGCTGAACCGGAGTGCGCTGTAGGGAATACGCATTTCAAATGACCAGCCGCTATCTGTAATATTGGTTTTGGTATGATACACGGCGTTCCAGCTTCCATCTTCATCGCCGATGGCATATTTCATATCAAACTGTTCATTCAATGCCGTAACATAAAAACCAAGTCCGTTGATCTTATCCTGGTATGTATCAAATACGATCCCGATAAAATCGTTTACGCCAACTTCATCCCGGCCCGCCAGTTGGGTGGCAACGCTATCGCGTGTACGTTCGCGGTTGTATCCGCCGAAGTAAACGAAGTCATCGTCATAAAGAAGATAGGCGGTTGTCCTGCTTTCTGGTCTTTCAGCAAGGCCGAAATGAGGTCTCATCTCCACGAAGTCGGAAATGACCGGGGCCTGTTTCCAGGCTTCTTCATCAGGAATACCATCGAGAGTTATGGGAAGAGTGGTACGAACAGCCGGCACCTGTTTTACAGTTTGAGATTGGGCGGCAAAGCAACATAGCAGTGATATGCTCACAAAAAAACGTGTCATTACAGAGTTGTGGTATTGGTTTTACAAAGAAACGGGGCACCCTAGGGATTCGTTACAACTGTGCTGTTAATAAAACCAGAATGCTTTACTAGTGGTCACTAATTGTTATGAACGGAATTCCTCGCAACTTCTTTCCAATAACACATCACAAATAGATGAAAGATGATCGCGGAAGAAAAAATTTTTACATGTGGGGGAGGAAATGCGGGACGAAAGCAGGAGAGAAAAGTTCCAGAAGTTTCAAAGGTTCCAGAAGTTCCACAGGTTTACGCACAACCTATGAAACTTCTGAAACCTCTGGAACTTCTGAAACCTCTCAAACCATCTCTTATCACTTAGGTAAATTCCTAAGTAGAAACTCCCTCACATTCCCTCCCAATATTTTTTCAATCTCTGGTTTATTAAACCCTTCTTTTTCCAGGGCGGTTACGAGTAGGGGGAAACCTGTAATATCAAAAGGAGCTTCAATGGCGCCATCGAAATCGGAGCCGATCGCTACTTTGTCGATTCCGATATGGTCAACGGCATAGCGGACACTTTTGGCGGTGGCAGCCGCGTCTGTACCGCAAACGGCGGTTTCCCAAAGACCAATGCCGATCAGTGCATCGCGTTTGGAAAGTTCGGCGAGTTGCTGATCCGAAAGATTTCTCGGGTTGTTGCAGATCCCCTGCACGCCTGTATGCGATACGATAAGTGGGCCGGAGGTCAACGCAAATACATCCGCGATCGTTTTAGGAGATGCATGGGCCAGATCGATCAGGATATGCAAACTGTCCATTTTCCTTACCAGCTTTTTGCCGGCATCAGTCAGCCCGTATTTTTCTACGCCATGCGCGGAACCGGCCCATTCATTATCGAAGAAATGCGCAAGACCAATATAACGGACACCAGCTTTGTAAAAATCATCAAGATTCCGCAGATCACCTTCAAGACAGTGTGCTCCTTCAAGACCAAGCATGCCACCAACAAGTTTGCGGTTTGCCTTACGGTCTGCGATCAGCTGTTGCAATTGTTTTCCGCTTTCGATCACCCTGAATTGTCCGTCAGACCCATCGGCATAACGATACAATTGCCTGCATTGATTCAATCCGCGGGCCTTCAGGCTGAACCAGGTGCGGATAGGACGAAGCTGCGCAAGACTTAACAAGGTGATGTTATCCGTTTTATCACTGTTACTATCGTAATTCTGATTGCGTGGTGTTTTACTTACAATGGTAAAAACCTGAAAAGCGATGTTCGCTTCCTGCAAACGCGGAAGATCCACATGACCATACTCATGCTTTTTGAGAAGGTTGCGTTTCCATAACAACTCATCGCAATGAAGATCGGCAACAAAAGAAAGGGAATCATACCAGGCATGTGCAGGCAGAGTAACTGTTTTTGCACAGACGGTGTTCCTGCTTTTGTCAACGATCCTGGGAACAAAACCAAAGAAACCAATCAATGCTATCAGCAAAAAGATGGCGATGCCGATCAGAATTTTTCTACGCATCAGCCAATATACGCCGAAGCCGGATACACTCCAAAACTGTGGCCTGCCCGCGATGGCTCACACGAACAGGAAGATCAGTTATAAGCGGATGGGATCCTATCATTCATCATAACCGCTCAAACTTTCAGTGATCATCTTTGCTTCAAATCGTTTATCTTCAGACAAACCAAAACGGTATGCAGCCCAATCAGGACTTTATCAGAAAACGCATTCAGTCCATCGATCTCCTGCGGGGATTGATCATGATCATCATGGCGCTTGATCATGTGCGGGACTACTTTCATCAGCCCGCGATCATTAACAATCCGATCGATCTGGCTACCACCACGCCCCCGATCTTCTTCACCCGGATCATTACACATTTCTGTGCTCCAGTGTTTGTTTTTCTTTCCGGGCTATCCGCTTACCTGGTTGGTCAACGGAAGAGCAAAGCAGCACTGAGCAGGTATCTGATCAGTCGGGGGATCTGGCTGGTCATCGTGGAGATCGCAGTCATGAGCCTTATTATGACATTCGATCCAAAGTACAATCTTATTCTCATTCTTGTGATTTGGGCCATCGGCTGGAGCATGATCATACTTGGACTGCTTGTGCGGGGTTCATATAAATTGATACTGGTTACGGGGCTGATCATTTTTCTTGGGCATAATCTGCTGGACTATGTTCAGCTTCCGCAGACCGGAACAGCATCGGTGATCCTGCGTTTACTGCTTACCACTCCGGGAACATTATTGCCACTTGGAGCAAATCATCTTGCATTGATCGGTTATGCGATCCTTCCATGGACAGCAATCATGCTGTTAGGATATGCCGCCGGAAAATTATATACAAAAGATATTGATCCGGCTAAACGCAGGAAGATCCTCCTGCAACTTGGTTTTGTAATGATCGTTCTCTTCCTTGTATTGCGCTTACCGAATCTTTATGGAGATACCGATAAATGGTCTGTACAGGCCAGTACGATCTATAGCATTCTTTCCTTTTTCCGGGTGTCTAAATATCCACCGTCACTTCAATATGCCTGTATGACGCTTGGGCCGGCGCTGATCTTCCTGGCGATCTCAGAAAACTGGTCGGGAAAATTTGTAAGGTTTGCAACGGTGTACGGAAGCGTTCCGTTCTTTTATTATGTCATACATTTTCTCCTGATCCATATCGTCTGCATGATCTTATTCTTTGCCAGCGGGCATACCATGGCCCAGGCAAGTGATCCGGCATCGCCATTCCTGTTCAGACCCGCTTCATTTGGTTATCCGTTGTGGATCGTATACATCATCTGGATCGGAATTGTGCTGACCATGTATTACCCATGCAAATGGTATGGTCAATACAAAAAAACACACCAGCAATGGTGGCTGAGTTACCTGTAAGATCGTTCAGGCCGATCATTACACTGATTGCCCGGTGTCTCTCATGAGAGAACCGGGCAATTTTATTTTTAAAAATATCCGGTGCTTTTCTCAAAAAAATATTTCAGGAATTCATAAAAACTCTCCTACATTTGAAGGGTAGAATAGAATAGTACAGATTTAGCGCAAACGATCTTGTCAACCTAAAACCACTGCCACCGGCATTGTTAAAATGCAGAACGTCTACGAACAGGTCAGAGAGCTGGAAAGTATACAGGGCCTTTCCAAACATGAGCAGCTCGTTCAGGGAATTATCAACGCCATCAATGATAAACTGATCTCCAAGGGAGATATGCTGCCTTCGGTCAACAGTCTTATAAAAGAGCTGGGGTTTGCCAGGGAAACCATTGCCAAGGGTTATAAAGAGCTGATCAGCCGCGGTATTGTAGAGTCCAAAAACCGGATTGGTTTTTTTGTGTCCGAAGAGAATACAGAAAATCATCTGCGCATAGCGCTCGTCATCTTCGCTTTTGACAGCTTCCAGGAAGTGTTCTATAAAACTTTCAGAGACAGGGTAGGGAAGAACGTACACATCGATATTTTCTTTCACCATAATAACATTGATGTATTTGAAAGCATTATTTCCAAGGTGAGAGGTAAATATGGCATGTACGTGGTGGCGCCTATTCCGCATAAACGCACAGCAGAGATTCTGTCTATCTTACCCATGAACAAATTCCTGATGATCGACAGGCTGGAAAAACTGCCTGAAGAACACTCTTATGTTGTCCAGGAATTTGAAGAATCATCCTACAAAGCATTCTCAAGTCTTGCGCCTGCTATCAAAAAATTCAAAGGGATGATCCACTATCACCGGCCGGCTTCGGATACACCGATCGAGATCATCAATGCGTATAAAAAATTCATCAGGGACTTTAAGATCAAAAGCGTTATCCGCACAGAGTACATTCCGGAGTCGCTTGAGAAAGGATATGTTTATTTTACGATCAACAATGCAGAGCTCTGGCAGATGCTGAAAGATGCCAAGGCAAAGGGCTTCAGGCTTGGAAAAGATATCGGCGTGTTATCACATAATGATGAAGTGGTTAAAGAGATCATCTTTGATGGCATCACTACTTATTCAACAGATTTCTCGCTGATGGCACAGAGAGCCGCGGATTTTATTGTAAAACGGAAAAAGATCCAGGAAGTTATTCCAACCATTTTATTACGCAGGGGTTCATTGTGATTACTTGCTTATGAATGTAATGATACTTGTCAGCTTTCTTACGGTTACTATGATAGCCGCAGGCATTTCTGTTTATTTCACCAGGAAACAGCAACTTAAAACGCCTATCAGCTATTACCTGGGCAACAGGAGTTTCAGCTTTTGGATGATCGGCTGTTCACTGTTCCTCACCAATATGAGCGCTAACCAGTTCATTGGTGAAAATGAATTTGTATATACAACCAATATGTCTGTAATGGCATGGGGCATGAGCTCCATCCTTGCAATGCTGATCGTGGCTGAGTTCCTGATGCCGGTCTACCTGAAGATCGGTGCGGTAACAACGCCGGATTTTCTGGCAAAAAGATTCGACAGGCAAACACAACGCATTGTATCCGTCATTTTCCTTCTCAGCTATTTTGTCAACCTGATACCATCCGTATTATACGGCTGCGCAGTAGCCTTGAATGGCATCTTTCATCTCGACCGCCAGTTCGGTTTAAGTTATTTTGATACGATCCGTTTGCTGGTGGCAACCGTTGGTATCATTGGCTGCCTGTATACGGTGCTCGGCGGTTTAAAAGCGATCACCGTTACAGATGTAGTGCAGGGAATTGGTATGCTGATCGGCGGGGGCTTTATCGTCTATTACGGATTCCGGTTCCTGGGTGATGGCAGTGTACTGGATGGTGTTGGCAAATTGACCACAGAACACCGCGAACACCTCAATGCGATTGGCGGCCCGCATGATGTGTTGCCATTCGGAACATTGTTTACAGGTATGCTGCTGGTGAACATCTATTACTGGGGTATGGAACAATACATCGTACAGGAAGCATTGGCTTCACGCAATCTTGCGGAAAGTCAGAAGGGCATCTCGCTCGCTTGCGTAGGGAAGCTGTTCGCCCCCGTATTGTTGAATATTCCGGGGTTGATCGCCGTGCATCTCTATCCGCATCTCGATAATACCGCAACGGCTTTCCCAAGATTGGTAAGTGATATCCTTCCGCCTGTCTTGATAGGCCTTGTTGCCGCAATCGTCTTCGGCGGTGCATTGAGCACATTCAATGCAGGACTTAACAGCACCGGAACCTTATTCATCATGAATCTTTACAAGCCCTGGCTTGAAAAGGAAGGAAAACCGGCGGATGAAAAAAAACTGGTGAGAAGCGGTAAGACCCTGCAGGTATTGGTGACGCTGGCAGCCATTTGTTTCTCTCCGTATATCATGTTCTTTGATGGGGGTTTTTACAATTATCTGCAAAAAGTGTCCAGCTTTTTCAGTGTACCGGTATTCACGATCATGGTAGTTGGATTACTTACAAAACGTGTTCCTCCGGTAGCTGCAAAGATCGGTATCAGCTTTTTTGTATTGAGCTATACCGCCACGCAGTTCGTTTTCGAAACAGGCCTTCATTACCTGCACGTACTGGCGATCCTTTTTTTGATCACCGTATGTATCATGCTGGCGATCGGAAAATATACACCGCTGGCAGAACCTTTTTCACTTAAACAAAGTTCATCCATCAGCATAGTGCCATGGAAAAACCGTCATTGGTATTTTGCATTGCTGTTGATATTGATGGTGCTCATGTTTACATTGTTCTCACCTGCAGGCATTGCACAATAAAAATATAACCCAGCACATGTTCAATAAACTTATCTCCGTTCCGGAAAAAATCATCAGACGTTCGACAGTGTTCATCCTGTGCGCAGCTGGTTTAACTACTGCAAGTGCGCAGAAAAATGCGCCATACCTGATACGTTTTGGCAATAACAACCTGATCACTTATAATAAAAACGGACAGTACAATATAAGCTTCAACGGAAAGCAGGTAATTTCCAATGCCTATGCTCTTGCTGCGGGAGACCGGAAGTTTGATACACGCACATCAAATATTGAAATGAAGACCACGGGGAAGATGCAGATAGCCGGTACCCAATGCATCTCACATACGATCTGGATCAGTGGGCGAGCGATGCGCCAGGTGTTTTATGTTTTCCCCGGAAAAAATTATATACTAACGCAGTTAATACTTGATAAGCAGGGCGCTTCAAATTATATGGCGCCATTGATCACTGATGATGTTTCATTTCAGCAAAGCGCCGATAACCGCGTATTGTACGTGCCATTTGATAACGATATGTGGGCAAGGTACAATGCTGCTCCCATGAAAGATGCAGCATTCAACAGCAGCGAAGTGACCGCAATTTATAATACCGTCAATAATAATGGAATTATCCTTGGTTCGCTTGAACAGGATAACTGGAAATCCGGTATAAGGATTAAGGGCGCATCAGGCCAGACCTTAAGCAATCTTGAACTCTATGCCGGCATGAGCGACAGCGTCGTAACCCACGACAGGATCGCACACGGAAAGATCCTGCCCGGCAAAGATGGTATGGTAAGATCACCGCTCATGCTGATCGGAAGTTTCGCTGATTGGAGAGATGGCATGGAGACATTTGCAAAACTTAACGCGGCACTTCAACCCAAACAAATCTTCAACTGGACAAAACCAACACCCGTTGGCTGGAATAGCTGGGGAGTTTTACAGGATAAGATCACGTTTGAAAAAGCGATCAGGGTTGTTGATTTTTTTGGTGATTCATTAAAAGCATTCAGAGGCGGGGACGCCAGCCTGTTCATTGATCTTGATGCGTTCTGGGATAACATGACTCCCGGTGGGATCGACGGAGATGTGAGTAAACTAAAGTTATTTGTTGACCGCTGCAAACAAAAAGGATTAAAGCCCGGTATTTACTGGACACCATTTGCTGATTGGGGTAAATCGGATAAGAAAGTGGAAGGCTCGGCTGGTTATTCGTATCCTGAAACCTGGACAAAACAAAATGGCCGCATGCTTGATATCGATGGCGGCAGGGCGATGGACCCGACGCATCCGGCAACCAAGCAACGGATCGTTCATACGATCAATAAAATGAAAGCATTGGGTTTTGAAATGATCAAGATCGACTTTCTTGGTCATGGCGCCCAGGAAGCCGATAAATTCTACGACAGTAAGGTAACAACCGGCATGCAGGCATTCCGGCAGGGGATGAGTTTCCTGGATAGTGTCCTGGGCAAACAGATGCTGGTATATGCCGCCATTTCGCCTAACCTTGCGACGGCGCGTTATGTCCATGCACGCCGTATCGCCTGCGATGCATTCAGCAGTCTTGAACACACGGAATATACAATGAACAGCACCGGGTATGGCTGGTGGCAGAGCTTTATCTATAACTATATGGATGCGGATCATGTGGTATTTGGAAAAGAGGAAGATGGAGTGAACCGTGCAAGGCTGGCAGCTGCATTGGTGACCGGCACATTATTTACCGGTGATGATTATTCTTCTGATGGCAAATGGATCAATACTGCAAAGCAATTGCTGCAGAATCAGGACCTGCTTGCTGTGATCCGTAATGGAAAGAGTTTCAGACCTGAAATAACCAATACGGGAGACAAAGGCGTTGCCCTTTTTTTAAAAACGGTTGGCGATACCATATACGTAGCTTACTTCAACTACACCGGCAGCCGGATCGTTGTGCCTGTTCCTCCATTCATGCTTAAGCGTATGGGAGGGCAACCGAAGATCACCGAACTATTCACCCGTCAGCCGGTAATGACGGGTACCAGCTTTGACATTGATGTTCCCGCCGCAGACGCCCGCCTGTACCGGGTTGTAAAGCAACGGCAGGTGATACGTTCAAAATAATATTCATTCAAAAATTTTGGACGGGACAGAATATTGCCCTACTTTAGTGGTATAGTATAGGATAGTACAGAACAGATTGATTGCCTGTTTTGCTCCTGTGCTGAATCAAAACAACAATTGCTTATATATGAATACGAGTTCTGCTTGTTTCAGCAGGATGGGCCGTGTCCGGATCCGGTTCCTGCTTGCCTTCTCCCTGTTTATCTTTCTTTCACTTCCGCGTCAGCTTTCTGCGCAAAACTCTTCCGGTGTTCTATCTGGTTTCGTATTGGACAGCATGACCAAACAGCCGGTAAATGGCGTGTCCGTTGTGATCAGAGGTACCAAACAGGGTACCAGTACGGATCGCTCGGGGGCGTTTTCACTGGACATTTCCAGTAACCAGGCGATGCTGGAGTTCACGTCGATCGGCTATCGTCCGCAGGCGGTATTGGTTACAAAAGGTCAGGCCGCTATGATCTACCTCACTACGATGGTTGATACATCGGGCGCTGTTGTTGTCACCGCATTCGGCCGCCGTGAAAGAAAGGAAGCCGTTGTGGGATCAGTTACTACCGTTGAACCGGGAGAACTGAAGATCCCTGCCAGCAATCTCACCAATGCACTTGCCGGAAAAATCTCCGGTGTGATCTCCTTTCAACGTGGTGGTCAACCCGGCCTTGATAACTCATCTTTCTTTATCCGCGGCGTTACAACACTTGGCTACAGTGCAAGCCCCCTGATCCTTGTCGATAACATTGAGCTGACCGCCAGCGATCTCGCCAGGATCCAGGTGGATGATATCGCGAGCTTTTCCATTCTGAAGGATGCAAGCGCAGCTGCTCTCTATGGAGCGCGCGGTGCAAACGGTGTAATACTTGTAACGACCAAGGAGGGCAAAGCTGGTCAGGCAAAGATTGAAGTACGCGTTGAATCGGCGATCTCCACACCAACCAAAAGCATCAAGCTTGCAGATCCTGTAACGTATATGCGCTCGTATAACGAGGCACTTACAACCAGAGACCCGCTTGCAACTCCTTTCTACAGTCCGAATAAGATCATTGGTACACAAAAAACGCTGGCCGGTGAAGGTGGCATTACACCATATATCTATCCGGCAGTGGATTGGATGAAGACCCTGTTCAAAGACCGCACCAGTACACGCCGTGCAAACTTTAACGTGAGCGGCGGTAATACACTGGCGAAATATTATATTGCCGGATCTTATTCCCGTGATAATGGTATCCTGCAGGTAAATCCTGTGAATAATTTCAACTCGGGAATGAAGTTTGAAAATTATCAGCTTCGCGCAAACACCAGTATCAAAGCAAGTTCAACAACGGAACTTGGGATCCGTCTCTGGGGCAACTTCAATGATTACACCGGCCCGATCAGCAACCAGGGCAACAGCTTCGCAACAGACCTTTACTCACAGGTATTGCACTCAAATCCTGTTGCATTCCCTGCATATTATCTGCCGGACAGCGCGAACAAAAACACCAATCACATTCTTTTCGGCAATGCGATCAATCAGACAGGAAATCTTCAATCGAATCCATATGCTTCTTTGATGTATGGATATAAAAGTTTTTCCGAATCAAGAATGTCTGCACAATTTGAAGTTAATCAGAACCTCAAATTCATCACACCCGGTTTATCCTTCTTTGGTTTATTCAGCACTAACCGCTATGCCTATTTTGATGTAAGCCGCAACTATCTGCCATTCTATTATGATATGCAGAGTTATAATGAGCAGACCGGGGAATACAAACTAAGATGGCTCAACCAACAACCCGGTGCCGCGAGAGAATATCTTGGATATAATGAAGGTCCCAAATACCTGAACACTTATCTCTACCTGCTCGGCCGTATCGATTACAACCGTGCATTCGGATCACACAACGTAGGTGCATCGTTGATCGGCACCCGTCAGCAAACGATCGATGGCAATGCAGGCAACCTCCAGGCATCGTTGCCAAACCGGAACCTTGGTATTTCAGGAAGAGCAAGCTATTCTTTTGATAACCGTTATTTCTTTGAATTCAACTTTGGCTATAACGGCTCAGAGAAATTTGCACCGGACCACCGCTTTGGTTTCTTTCCGACCGTTGGTGCAGGATGGCTGGTATCAAATGAAAAATTCTGGCAGGGCGGAATAAGCAATGTGATCACAAGACTGAAACTCCGTGGCAGTTATGGTCTTGTTGGTAATGACGCGATCGGAGATCCAAAAACTCAACGCTTCTTTTACCTGTCGAACGTTTCGCCAAACTCCGGTCCTTCCGTGTATTTCGGCACAAACAATTCAGTCTCAATGCAGGGTACAACCATTTATGCCTATCCAAATCCTGATGTGACCTGGGAAACTTCACGAAAGGCAAACCTTGCAGCAGAATTTACTTTCTTTAATAAACTCAACTTCACTGCCGAAGTTTATAAAGAGAACAGGTATGATATCCTGATCCAGCGTGGTTTTATTCCAGTGACAGCTGGTATTGAGAACAGCGCTGCCGGCAATCTCCGCTCAAATCTTGGTAAAGCAACTGCTGACGGTATTGATCTGAACATCAATTACCGCCAGGACTTTAAGTCAGGTCTCTGGGCTTCCGTGCTGGGCAACCTCACCATCACCCGCAATAAAGTCGGCCATCTCGAAGAACCTGAATACCGCAACCCCTGGAGCTTCAGAACCGGAAGGATGATCAATCAGCCTTTTGGATTTATTGCAGAACGCCTCTTTGTGGATGATAAGGAAGCCGCCAATTCACCATCCCAGATCTTCGGTACTTACCTGCCACAGGGCGGCGATATCAAGTACAGGGATATCAATAAAGACGGTAAGATCGACCAGGATGATATGGTGCCGATCGGTCTGCCTTCCACACCGCAGGTGATCTATGGTTTTGGCTTCTCTCTCGGATATAAAAATTTCGACCTGAGCGCATTCTTCCAGGGATCGGCCAGATCATCATTCTTTATCAACCCTACAGGAGTAACCAGCTTTGATTATGGCATCTTCGGCACAGCGCCATTTGTCAACAATGCACAGATCCTGCAGGCATATGCAGACAATCACTGGTCTGAAGAAAATCAAAACCTGTATGCTCTCTGGCCCCGTCTTTCAGTCTATGACATTCCGAATAATCAGCAGCAAAGCACCTGGTGGTTGAGAGACGGCAGTTTTATCCGGTTGAAATCAGTGGAAGCAGGTTATACTTTTCCAAAGAAATGGACAAGCAAAGCATCCATGCGCGCAGCACGTATCTACTTCAGCGGTTTGAACCTGCTTACATTCAGCAAATTCAAACTGTGGGATCCAGAACTTGCGGGTAATGGTTTTGCCTATCCGATCCAGAAAGTATTTAACCTCGGATTGAAATTCGATTTCTAACCATTCACTGCAACATTTCAATTATTCAAATTTCATTTACGATGAAACGATATACAACAATATTACTGGCCGGTTTGAGCGCGATGTTTTTTACAGGTTGTAAAAAATATCTCGATGTAACACCGGACAACGTTGCCACATTGAACAGTTCATTCAGCAATGCCAACGAAACACAGGCTTATCTCTTTGGCTGCTATGCCAACCTGCAGGCACTTGCGGATGTAAGAAGAAATGCCGGATTCACGGCTTCGGGAGAGATCCTTTTCCCTATCAACATGCAGGATCAGACAACGCTGGGAGGACAGGGGGGAGATGATGGCTTTAACCTGATGCGCGGCCTGCAGAACAGCCTCAATCCGATCCACAACTTCTGGGATGGTTATAATATGGGCGTGAAAATGTATGAGTCCATTAGGATGTGTAATACATTTCTCGATAACGTAGACAAGCCGCTCGATCTTCAGCCATTTGATAAGAAAAGATGGAGCGCCGAAGCAAAATTCCTGAAAGCGTATTATCACTACTGGCTGCTGCGCATGTATGGACCAATTCCTATTGCTGACGTAGCCATTCCGATCAATGCTACTTCAGAAGAAGTGAGACAAAAACAACAAACCGTTGACTCCTGCTTCAGATATGTGATCAAAACACTTGATGAAGCGATCGCCGACCTTCCTTCCGCTATTCAGAACGCAGCGGCGGAAGCAGGAAGAGTCACTTCAACCATTGCACTGGCAGTAAAAGCGGAAGTACTGGCTACACAGGCAAGCCCGCTTTTCAATGGTAATCCTGATTACGCTACATTTAAAAATAAAGATGGCGTAAATCTTTTCTCCACTACAGCAGATCCCGCAAAATGGCAGGCCGCCGCAGATGCCTGCAAAAAAGCAATCGATGCGGCTGTGGCTGCGGGTGGCAAACCTTATGAACTGCGCGTGCAGGGCAACATCGTGAATATGTCCGACCAGACAAAACAATTGCTCACGCTGCAGGGTGCATTTGTAGATGGATGGAATCCAGAGCAGGTGTGGACACTTAACCCGCGCTATGGCTGGCAGTATATGTCCATGCCGCGCGTAACGGCAGAAGCAGCGGCAAATGTGTTTGCTGTGTATTCCAACTTTTCCGTACCGATCTCCGAATCAGAGATCTTCTATTCAAAGAATGGTGTGCCGATCAATGAAGATAAGAACTGGGATTATGCAGGCCGTTATCAACTGAAAGTTGGCGATGAAACTCATCGTTATTATATCAAACAGGATTATACAACGGTGAAAGGCAACTTTGAGCGTGAACCACGCTATTATTCGAGCGTATCATTTGATGGCGCCACCTGGTTTGGTTCCGGCAATACAAACGACAACAACCCGAACTATGTAAACGCCGTGAACGGATATGCTTCACCGCCCGATCGTACAAGGTATAACGCAACAGGTTACTGGCCGAAGAAGCTGGTGCATTATCAATCTGTACCGGGTCAGAATACTGTATGGCAAACATATCCATGGACCTTTATCCGTCTTTCCGGCCTGTGGTTATTGTACGCCGAGTGTCTGAATGAAGTATCCGGTCCTTCTTCAGAAGTATACAGCTGGATCGATAAAGTACGCGAAAGAGCCGGCCTGAAAGGCGTGCTCGAATCATGGTCGCAATTTTCCCGCAATGCCAGCAAGCCAACAACAAAAGATGGCCTGCGTCAGATCATCCACCAGGAAAGAAGAATTGAACTGGCGTTTGAAGGACAGGCCGGCTGGGATCTCCGCCGGTGGAAGGAATTGCAAAATGTATTGGCAAGACCATTTCAGGGCTGGACCGTTTTCAACAGAACGATCGCCGGATATTATCAACTCAGCACTGTCTACCAGCCATCGTTTGGACTAAGAGACTATTTATTCCCTATACAGGAATACGATTTGATCACGAACCCAAATCTTGTTCAAACTCCTTACTGGTAAATAAAATCTACGAACTGCTTAATATATGACTATGAATTTTTCATATAAAACTTTATCACTCATTCTATGGACGTTTTCCATAGTGTGTTTCTTCTCCTGCAGCAAAGTATCGGAATATAAAGATGTTGTATCGCAGGACCTGACAAAACCTTCGCCCGTTACCAATGTTCAGGTAACGAATAAGGCAGGGGGCGCGATCATTACCTATACTTTGCCGGCCTCCGATAACATTCTTTATGTGCAGGCGAACTATAAGATCAATGAAACAACAAGCCGTCAGACAAAATCTTCCTACTATTCGGATACCATTCTGGTTGGCGGTTTTGAAAAAAGCCAGGATTATAAAGTTGTACTGTACAGTGTAAGCCGTGCAAATGTGTTTTCCGATTCGGTGGTTGTAACGGTCCATCCCGGCACGCCGGCTTATATGCAGGCGTTTCCAACGATCGTTGCAAAGCCTGATTTCGGCGGCATCAATATCAATGTGCTGAATAAGGAAAAAGCCAATCTTGGGATCATCACTATCACAAAGGATCCTGTAACAAAACAATTTGAGATCATCAATCAGAATTATACCAGCAAGGACACCATATCGTACAGTCTCCGTGGTTATGATACGATCCCAAAAGAATTTGGTATTTACATTACTGACCAGTTTGGCAATATCTCTGATACTTTCTTTACTACCATCACGCCGATCTTCGAGATACAAATGGATAAAGGAAAATTCAATCCTTATGTATTGCCGACCGATGCCAGAACTGGTTTTGGCTGGGAGATCCAGAACTTATGGAATGGTAATACAGGTTCACCCGGCTATCATACAGAGCAACCGATACAGCCCTTGGTATGGCCTGCCGTGATCACTTTTGATATGGGACAAACAGCGAAGCTCAGCCGTTATACGATCTGGAACCGTGGAATTGATGGCAGTGGCAACTGGTTATGGCAGGCGGGTGCCCCGCTCACCTGGACTCTATGGGGTCGCTCCACCTCACCCGTTGATGAAACATTGCCAAGTGGTCCCGGTTCGCCCGGTGTAGGCCAGACCTCCGCAAACGGATGGATCAACCTCGGAACATTCAGGCTGATGGACAAACCATCTGGTCTGCCAAACCCGCAATACACCAATGCAGATCTTGATTTCTGGAATGCCGGTTTCAGCTACAACTTCTCACTCGACCTTCCCAAAGTGCGATACATCCGCTTCCAATGCCTGGAAAATGCCTCGCTGACCAACAACTTCTTTAACGTTGCCGAATTGACATTCTGGGGAGATCCCAGGTAAAACAGATTGCTTAGCTAATCATAAACTACATCCTCATGCTTAAAAATATTTCACAAAGGCTCTGGATCTTCTTTCTTGTTTGCCTGTTCGCCTGCTCGCAAAGGCCTGACGAATTCAGGGAATTCCTGAATGGTGAAGAGATCAAATATCCCGGAGCCATTAATAAGTCTTTTACCCGTTCAGGAAATGGCCGGTTGGGCATTGGCTGGTCGCCAAGCCCCGACCCATCCGTATCCCGTTACCGGGTTTACTGGAACAATAACCGGGATTCAGTGGAAGTGGCTGCCACTTCGCATAATCCGTCGGACACGATCTATACCGTGATCAATAACCTCCAGGAGTACACCTATTCATTTTTTGTTTTCTCTTTTGATAATAAAGGAAACAAATCCATACCAACGGAGATACAGAATGCGCGGGTGTATGGTGCAACTTATCGCAACAGCCTGATGAATCGCCCGATCAATCTTACCGATCCATACAAGTTATTGAATGATGATGGCACCTCTATCACACTTAACTTTCTCGCTCCGGACACAACAAATACGCTCACGAATATCCGATACACTGATATAAACGGACAGGCTAAAGAAGTTCCGCTGGCGCCTGCACAGAATTCCATTACGCTTAACGATTATAAATACGGAAGCAAGGTCGCTTACCAATCATATTATAAACCCACCAGCACAGCATTGGATACCTTCGCCGCTTCATTGGTGGATACATTTCCGAATATTGAATTTGGTATTGTTAAATGCGATAAAGCTTTGTTCAATACGGTTAATCTTCCATATGACGTGCAGCCATTTGAAGGCCAGACAAGTGTTTCAAAACTATGGGATGGTTCAGTGGGGCCGCAAGGATATCCCAACATTTTCCACAGTAATTCGGATAGCCCTTTACCACACCATTTTACGTTTGATATGGGGAAGGCCTACGACAGCCTGAGAACGGTGGAGGTAACGGGCCGCAACTGCTGTCATAATCCTGTTCAGTATGAGATCTGGGGTATTGCAGATATCACCAACGCCGCGACAACTGTTCCCGGTAACAATCCTGGCTGGAAGGATGAAGCGATCTCCAAAGGATGGATCTTATTGCAGGAAGTTACCCGCTCGGACGATGGGATCGGTCCTTATACCATCAACTTTCCAACCAATACACCAAAGATCAGGTATATCAGGATCAGGGTAAAAAAAGTAGCTTCGAATGACGGCTCTTACAGCAACCTGAGCGAACTGACCTTCGGTTATAAGAAATAATTATCGATGTACGGCGGTGGCTGCACCTTCGCCGTACATTTTTTATTGAATAAATTGCACGTGAAATAATCCATGCCAACAATAACATTGTCCATTCCCCAACAAACAAACGCTGATAACTTTGCTGATAAGGCCGGAAAATGTTTTGCTATGAAATTAATGATTGCTTCTTTCTTCACGCTCGCAAGTATTACTGTGTTTGCTCAGAACCGTCCGCTCAGGATCTGGTTTGATAAGCCCGCCGCCCAATGGGAAGAAACACTTCCGCTCGGTAACGGACGATTGGGCATGACACCCGATGGTGGAATAGAAAAAGAAAAAATAGTACTGAACGATATCACACTGTGGTCAGGCAGCCCGCAGGATGCTAATAACTATAATGCATACAAACAGCTTCCTGCAATAAGACAACTTTTATCAGAAGGAAAAAACGATGAGGCACAAAAGCTGATCGATAAAGAATTTATCTGTCTTGGCCCGGGCTCGGGCGGAAGGCAGTGGGGATGTTTTCAAATGCTCGCTGATCTGAACCTCCATTACAAGTTCAATGGCGATGCAAAAAAATACAGCAACTATACAAGAAGACTTTCACTGGACAGTGCGGTCGCTACAACTTACTTTGAATTGAATGGGGTGAAATACACCCGTGAGTATTTTTGCAGTTTTGGGGATGATGTGGACGTGGTCAGGATCACTGCTGATAAAAAAGGTATGATCAGTTTTTCTGTTGGCATCAGCCGCCCGGAAAGAGGAACTTCATCCGTCAATGGAAAATCCTTGCAGTTAAGCGGTCAGCTGGACAACGGTACGGATGGAAAAGGCATGCAGTACTTCACCGAAGTAAAAATATTGAACACCGGCGGCTCGCAAACAACCAATGGAAATGAATTGGTAGTAACCGGAGCAGATGAAGCGATCGTCTTTATTTCAACGGCAACAGATTTCCGTAATCCCAATTATAAACAACTGGTCGCAAAGAATATGACTGCCGCAGTAGCCCGCAGATATGCATTGCAAAAGCAGCAGCACATTGCTTCCTTCAAAAAGTTATTTGACCGCGTGAAGGTTGATCTTGGTTCAGGAGAAAACGAATCGCTTACCACAGACAAACGTCTTGCAGAGCATTACCAGTTTCCTGATAAGGATAAATCGCTGCCAATTCTCTTCATGCAGTTTGGCCGCTATCTCAGCATCAGCAGCACAAGAATAGGATTGCTTCCGCCAAATCTTCAGGGCTTATGGGCGAACCAGGTACATACTCCATGGAATGGTGATTATCACCTGGACGTGAACGTGCAAATGAATCACTGGCCGGTGGAAATGTCCAATCTGTCAGAATTGAATCTTCCCTTAACTGAATTGGTGAGAGGACTGGTAGAACCGGGGCAGCGTACGGCAAAGGCATATTACAACGCGGAGGGCTGGGTTGCGCATGTGATCACCAATGTCTGGGGCTTCACAGAGCCCGGTGAAAGTGCTTCCTGGGGCGTTACGAAGTCCGGCTCAGGCTGGCTTTGCAATAATCTCTGGGATCATTACGCGTTCAGCAATGATGTGAATTATTTAAAAAGCATTTACCCGATCTTAAAGGGTTCTGCATTGTTCTATAACAGCATCCTGGTAAAAGATGATAAAACAGGCTGGCTGGTCACCTCTCCATCGTCATCACCGGAAAATTCTTTTTATCTTCCAAATGGAAATCATGCCAGCATCTGTGTTGGTGCCGCTATCGATAACCAGATCATCCGTGAACTTTTTGGGAATGTGATCATCGCTGCCAGAAAGTTGAAGATCGATCAGTCGTTCGCTGATTCGCTGGAAGCTACATTACCAAAACTGCCTCCCGCCGGCATCATCGCAAAAGATGGCCGCATACAGGAATGGCTGGAAGACTATAAGGAAACAGATCCGCAACACCGCCATATCTCACATTTGTATGGACTATTCCCTGCAAATCTGATCACAGCAAACGGCACGCCGGATCTGGCGGAAGCAGCAAAGAAGACGCTGAATGTTCGTGGCGATGACGGTCCAAGCTGGTCAATCGCTTACAAGCAGCTATTCTGGGCAAGATTACTGGATGGCAACCGTGCTTTCAAATTATTGAAAGAGATCCTGAAGCCAACGCTGCGTACAGATATCAACTATGGTGCAGGCGGTGGTGTATATCCAAACCTTTTCTCCGCTGGCCCACCATTTCAGATAGATGGGAACTTTGGCGCTGAAGCCGGCACGATTGAAATGCTTTTACAAAGTCATGCGGGTTATATCGATCTTTTACCCGCTATTCCTGATCTGTGGAAAGCACAGGGCTCCGTAAAAGGATTGAAGGCAAGGGGAAATATCACTGTTGATTTCAGCTGGAAAGATGGAGTGGTTACGAACTATAAGATCTCTTCGCCAGACAAGCAAACAGTAAAAGTGAAAGTAAATGGTAAAGTGAATACGATCGCTGTGACAAAAAAATAAGCATGATTTTATGAAGCATTTACTATTGATATTATCTGTTTTATGCTGCAGCGTTTTATTCTCACAGCGTAAACGTTCAGCCCTGGCAGATACTCCGCCAATGGGATGGATGACCTGGAACCTTTACGGGGAACATATCAGCGAAGAGATCATCAAGCGCATAGCGGACGCAATGGATTCAACCGGCATGGTGAAAGCCGGATATCAATACCTGATCATTGATGACGGATGGCAGGGCGGGAGAGATAACAGGAATAATATCATTCCCGACAGTAAAAAATTCCCATCCGGGATCAAGGCACTGGCGGACTATGTACATGGAAAGGGTATTAAACTTGGCATTTACTCCGATGCAGCACCGTTGACCTGTGCGGGTTATACGGCAAGCCTGAATTTTGAGGAGCAGGATGCAAAAACCTTTGCTTCATGGGGTATCGATTACCTTAAATATGATTATTGCAATGCTCCGGGTGATTCAGCTACGGCGCGCGCACGTTATACAAAAATGGCGGATGCATTGACCAGGTCCGGACGCGATATTACCTTTGGCGTCTGCGAATGGGGCGGAAGAAGACCATGGAACTGGGCCGCTGCTGCCGGTGGCAATCTCTGGCGCACAACCGGAGATGTCCGTGATAAATGGAAAGCAAAACCCAATGAAGGTGGTGAGGGTATTATGGATATCGTTGCAGTGAACGGTGATCTTGCCGCTCATGCCGGCCCCGGTCACTGGAATGACCCGGATATGCTGGTGGTTGGTTTGTATGGCGCAAAAGGCCCTTCATCAGATCTTGGCGGTATCGGCTGCACGGATACAGAATATCAAAGCCAGATGAGCCTTTGGAGTATTATGGCGGCACCGCTGATCGCAACAAACGATCTCACCAAAATGAATGAGGTTACCAAAAAGATCCTGCTCAATAAAGAAGTTATCGATATCAACCAGGATAAAGAAGGCAAACAGGCGCAACGCATCAGTTCTACACCTGAATGGGATGTTTTCCTGAAACCGTTGCAAAACGGCGATGCCGCAGTGGCGATCCTGAATAAAACCGATCACACACTGGAAACAACGGTCGATATAAAAGAATTGAGATTGACCGGCAATTATATAATAAAAGATGTATGGCAACACGCCGTTGCCGCAACAAAAAACAACTGGAAAGGAAAGGTCATGTCACATGAAACAAAACTCTTCCGGTTGATCAAAAAATAACATCGCGTTCATTGATCCAAACCCGCTTATATAATGATGCAAGTGCATCAGGTTAATTGTTAAACACGGATATAACTATTATGAATAAAAGAACACTTTGTGGTGAGCGATTTCTTCGAATGATGGCCTGTTTGTTTTTCCTGACAGCAATACTCAGTTTCAACAACAGCTTTTCGCAGGATATTTTCATACCTGTACAAACGGCTGATAATACACTTTTGCTGAAAGCGGATAAAGACAAAAATCTGTCCATCATTTATCATGGAAAGAAAATAAATAATGCGAATGAATATGCTTATATCGGTCGGGTTTACAATCAGGCTCCGGATTATTCCGAAGTGCTGAATGCTGCATACACAGGCTCCGGCTCACGCAACCTGATGGAACCTGCAATTACTGTAACACATGCGGATGGGAACAATTCACTTGACCTGCGTTACGTAAAACATGAAACAAAGGCAATTGATGATAACGTGTCCTTGCTGACCGTTTACCTGAAAGATCCGGTTTATGACCTTGATGTAACATTATTCTATAAAGCTTATTCAAAACAGGATGTGATTGAACAATGGGTGGCTGTAAAAAACCGTGAGAAAGGCAATGTTGTGCTGCATAAATATGCTTCCGCCAATCTTTATTTAAAAGGCAAAAGTTTCTGGCTGAATCAATATCATGGCGATTGGGCAAAGGAAATGCAGGCGGAAGAAGTAAAGCTGACACATGGTATCAAAACGCTGGACTCAAAACTGGGTACAAGAGCGAATTTGTTTCAGCCCTCAACCTTCATGATCTCTTTAGACAGACCGGCAACCGAAGATGAAGGCACCGTATTATTCGGGAGCCTGGAATACAGCGGTAATTTCCGCACCGATCTCGAAATAGATTTTCAGGATAATCTCAGGATCTTCCCGGGTATTAATAACTATGCATCGCCGTATACGCTGAAGCCTGGTGAAGAATTTGTAACACCCGCATTTGTGTATGTACTGTCGAACAATGGAAAGGGCTACGCCAGCCGCCAATTGCATGACTGGGCAAGAAATTACAAACTGCTTGACGGCAAAGGAGAGCGGCTTACACTGCTGAATAACTGGGAGGCTACTTATTTCGATTTCAACGAAAATAAGCTGAAAGAACTTTTAAAAGATACACGCAAACTTGGCGTGGATCTGTTTCTGCTGGATGATGGTTGGTTCGCCAATAAATACCCAAGAAATGATGACCATACCGGTCTGGGTGACTGGCAGGAAAACAAAAACAAACTTCCGAACGGCATCGCCACGCTGGTAAAAGAGGCAGATAGGAACGGGGTGAAATTTGGTATCTGGCTTGAGCCGGAAATGGTAAGTCCCAAAAGTGAGTTGTACGAAAAGCATCCTGATTGGGTGGTTAAGCAACCCGCCAGAGCGGAACATTATTTCCGCAATCAGCTCGTACTTGATCTGAGTAATCCTGATGTGCAGGATTTTGTGTTCAATACGGTGAATGATCTTTTTGTTAAGAATCCTGGCCTCGCTTACATAAAATGGGATTGCAACGCGGTTATTTATAACGCACACTCCGCTTATCTTTCTGATCAATCACATTTTTATATTGAATATGTCCGCGGCCTTTACAATGTATTGAAAAGGATCCGTGAGAAATATCCCGTTGTTCCGATGATGTTATGTTCGGGCGGCGGTGGCCGTGTGGACTATGGAGCATTACAATACTTCACAGAATACTGGCCGAGTGATAACACGGATCCGCTGGAACGGATCTTTATACAATGGGAATATTCTTATTTCTATCCGGCGATCGCCAGTGCCAATCACGTTACAGATTGGGGAAAGCAACCGATCAAGTTCAGGGTGGATGTGGCGATGATGGGAAAGTTGGGATTTGACATTGTAGTAAATCATCTCGACCCAAAAGATCTTGCTTATTGTCAGAATGCGATCAGGGAATACCGGTCATTCCGCCAGATCATCTGGCAGGGAGATCAATATCGTTTGTCGGACCCGCATGAAGGACCGGTGGCATCAGTTGCGTATGTGAACAAGGCAAAAACAAGCGCGGTCATTTTTAATTATCTCGTGAATAACCGGTATGGTGAAGGCAGCAGCCTGCCGATCCGTTTGAAAGGTCTCGACCCTCAGGGTATTTATTCAATAAAAGAAATAAGTCTTTATCCCGGAACAACTTCAGCTATCGATCCTGCAACGCAGCTTTCGGGAGATTTCCTGATGAAGATCGGCTTTAACCCGCAGGTGAGAAGGGAAAGAGCAAGCGTGGTATTAAAACTGGAAAAGGTGAAGTAGCGAAGTGTAACTGTAAGCACCCCGGCGGCAGTTTCAGTAATTACTGAAGCTGCTTTTTTTATGCATAATTGAAGAAAGAAATAATTGTTTCCTCTTTTTCACCATTCATAGCCTGATATTAACCATTCCATTCGCCTCCTCTTAAAACTCCTATCTTTATCCCGTTATCAAACTGGATCTTTGTGCCATTTACGCGTAAAATAAGTCGCACCTGTAATAATGTCAGCATTACAGATGATAATGGAAAAGGAGCAGCTATCAGCAAAGAAAGGGAACGGATTTTGAAAGTGATCCGTAATAGGATCCCGTCAAAAAAAATAAATCGTCAGTAGTTTTTTATAGTATTAAAAAAGATTGATCATGTTTCAGGACGCAAATATCGCAGCAATCGAAATAGCCATGCAGGAAGCATGGGATGCATTTCATGTTTACAGGAAGATATCATTGCACCAGCGCGCAAACTTCATGCGCAGTATCGCCAAAGAGATCGAAGCGATAGGGGATGAACTGCTGACAGTGGCTGGTGAAGAAACGCATTTACCGGAGGCAAGACTGAGAGGTGAACGGGCACGTACTATGTTCCAGCTGACAAGTTATGCGGAAGCATGTGAGCGCGGTGACTGGCTGGAAGCGAGGATCGATACGGCGATCCCGGACAAAAATCCTCCAAAGCCGGATATCCGCAAGATGCTGGTTCCGCTTGGACCGGTGGTTGTATTCGGCGCGGCTAACTTTCCTTTTGCTTATTCAACTGCGGGAGGAGATACCGCCTGTGCTTTTGCTGCGGGTTGCCCGGTCATTGTAAAAGCACACCCCGCACATGCCCGCACAAGCGAATTGGTTGCGCAGGCGATCCATAAAGCAGTAAAAGCTTCGGGATTGCCGGCAGGAGTATTCACACATTTGCACGGCGTGTCATTTGAAGTAGGAAAGGCACTGGTAGAACATCCGTATTCAAGAGCGGTTGGCTTTACCGGTTCTTATACCGGAGGCAAACAATTATTCGATTGGGCCAATCAACGCAAACAACCCATCCCTGTGTTCGCAGAAATGAGCAGTATCAATCCTGTGTTCTTATTACCAGGAAAATTGAAAGAAGCCGCTGCGGAAACGGCAAAAATGTATGCAGGCTCGATCACGCTGGGTGTAGGACAATTTTGTACCAATCCGGGACTGATCATTGGTATCGACAACAGCGATCTTAATGTGTTCATAGAAACACTTTCCGAAGAGATCGTCAAAACAACACCGGGTACTATGCTCAATACCGGCATTTTCAAAAACTATGTTGAACGAAGAGCCAATGCGATCGCCCAGGAACAGGTGGAAACAGTGGCCGTATCCGGCACCGATCCTCAAATGGATCAGGGAGCGCCAACAATTGCATCGGTTCCCGCCGGTGTGTTCATACAAAACCCGATCCTGCACCAGGAAGTCTTCGGACCATATTCACTCGTTGTAAAATGTCATGACGAAGTGGAAATGCTTGCTGTGGCAAAACATCTCGAAGGGCAACTGACCACTACGTTAATGGCAACCGAGCAGGATATTCTTGACCATGACGCGCTGGTGGAAGAAGTAAAGAATATCTGCGGCAGATTTATTTTAAATAGTGTACCAACGGGTGTGGAGGTTTGTCTTTCCATGCATCACGGCGGACCATTCCCTGCAACAACGGATAGCCGTTTCACTTCTGTTGGTGCTGACGGTATCAAACGTTTTGCAAGACCGGTGGCGTTTCAGAACTGGCCGGATAGTTTGCTGCCGGCGGAGTTGAAGAATGCGAATCCGCTGCAGATCTCGAGAATCGTAAATAATGTGCGCGGAGATGGAGCTATCGCATAACACAAATTATAAGGCACGGATTACACGAATTAGTTTCTGGTTGATGGAAGCTAATTCGCGTAATCCGCGTTTTCCAATCCGCGTTTTGTAATTGACTGAGCCCACCACACAGTCCCCACAATCGAAAGAACAAAATATGCGGCCAATACATAAAAAACGGCTGAAGTATAAACCGAAGCCCCAAACCAGTCTTTCTGCGAAATAAGAAACCAGATTCCCAGACCGCTCCGCAGGATCTCCCAAATGATGGAAGAGAGATTGCCGTCCATGAGATCAGTCAGTGCATACACGCTGAGAAAGATAAACGCACCATACCAGAAGAGTAACGCCGTATTGATCTCTTTGATCCCGGCAATGTTTCCAAAAAGATAGCTGACAAAAAACAGGATCATCAGCAATTGCACCCAGCACCAGGCTTTAAAGCCGGCAGGAGTGGCCGTGGTATATTTTTCAAATTCATATACATTATCGATCTTATAAACGGGGAAACGCTCCGCGGCATCTGCAGGACGATAGCCGGTCGGCATAATCCATAGCTTTAGCTTTTCATTCCAGCTCTTTGTCCTCCAGGTATCCTGCAGCATCAGCCATACATGCTGGAAGTTGATCTTGATCGGATTCCATGTCCGTACCGGCCTGGTAATGCCATACACCGGCGGCACATCTTTCATTTCCTCCTGGAAGCTGCCAAACCATTTATCCCAGAAGATAAAGATCTGACCATAGTTCTTATCCAGGTATTCAGGATTGATCGCATGATGCACGCGATGGTGCGAAGGCGTGACAATGATCTTTTCCAGGAACCCCATTTTATTAATATGCTGCGTATGATACCAGAACTGTGCAAACAAGTGCAACGGCGCCACCACCTCGATCACCTGCTTTGGCACACCCAGCAAAGCTGCCGGCAACAGAAAGACCACAAAGACCCTCACCACCGACGATATACTTTGCCTCAGCGCACACGCCAGGTTAAACTCCTCACTGCTATGATGAATAATATGACCGTTCCAGAAAAAATTACTCACATGCTGGATCCTGTGTACCCAATAGCCCGCCAGGTCCAATGCCAGGAATGCGATGACATAAACAATGACCGATGAAGAAATATGCGTAACTGCCAGGTGATCCACCAGCCAGGGATAGGAGATAAGGACCAGGACAAGACCGAGCACGTCCTTTGTCACATTGGTAATTCCACTGCTCAGACTGGACAGCATGTCCATCGTCTGTACGGTCTCTTTCTTTTTAAACCAGCCATACCATTTCTCAAACAATACAAGCAACAAAAACGCAGGCATGGCGATCAGTAAAATCTTTCCATACGTTTCCATACAAAAGCAATCTTGATCAAATCTACCAACTTTTTTGAAACGACCGGCGGGGAGTAAAGTTCCAGAGGTTTAAGAAGTTCCAGAAGTTCCAGAGGTTGCTACCGCGATTTGTAACTACATTCTTTTTTCCTGATCAGATTACTACCGCGACTGAAATAAGTTGATCGGGCGGAAATTTGCAGATCGCGGTAGCAACCTCTGAAACCTATCAAACCTATGGAACCTCTGGAACCTAACTCCCCCAAACCCCTTAAACTTTCAAATTTTAACCCTCCCTCTCACTATCTTAACCACTTTCAAAATTTCCCCTTTCCCTCTTTCCCTCCTTTCAACTCTTAGCTTAATTTTAGGGCTTTACGACATTTACCCGCTATAATAATTTATGAAACATACTTTCGATTGTGTTGACGCACACACCTGTGGAAATCCAGTTAGGCTTGTGAGAAAAGGCGGACCGGCGCTGGAAGGCGCCAACATGAGTGAGAAGCGCCAGCATTTTCTGAAACATTATGACTGGATCAGGACCGGGCTCATGTTTGAGCCAAGAGGGCATGATATGATGAGCGGAAGCATCCTTTATCCGCCACATGATCCAGCAAATGATGTAGCTGTACTCTTTATCGAGACCAGCGGCTGCCTCCCGATGTGTGGGCATGGTACGATCGGAACGATCACGATCGCAGTGGAAGAAGGACTGATCAAACCAAAGACGCCGGGCGTTATCCGCATGGAAGCTCCGGCCGGCCTGGTATTGATCGAATACAAAGAAGAAAAAGGCAAAGTGAAATCCGTAAAGCTCACCAATGTCGCTTCATTCCTGCATTCTACTGATCTGAAAGTGGAATGCCCGGACCTTGGTGAACTGACCATCGATGTGTCTTATGGCGGTAATTTTTATGCGATCGTTGATGTACAGAAAAATTTTAAAGGACTTCAACATTATACTGCCGGACAATTGATTGCATGGGCAAGGGAGTTAAGAAATAATATTAATGCAAAATATGAGTTCATCCACCCGGAGAATGATACGATCAGGGGATGTTCTCATGTATTGTGGACGGGCGATGTGCTGGATCCGCAAAGCACTGCACGCAACGCCGTGTTCTATGGAGACAAGGCGATCGACCGCTCACCCTGCGGCACTGGCACCAGCGCCCGCATGGCCCAATGGTATGCAAAGGGGCTGCTGAAAAAGGGTCAGCCATTCATTCACGAGAGCATCATTGGCAGTAAGTTCACCGGCCTGATCGAAGAAGAAACAACCATCGCCGGCAAACCTGCCATCAGGCCAAGCGTGGAAGGATGGGCGAGAATATACGGATACAATCAGATCTGGATCGATACGGAAGACGATCCTTATGCGCACGGATTTCAAGTGATCTGAGCTGATGCTCGATATTCGATGTCGGATGGTCGATGATCGACATTGACAGCAGGAGCTTCTTGAACACGAAATAACAAAAGAAATCGGGTTCGGATTGATGGCGAACATCGAGTATCTACCATCGGGCATCGGCTACCTTTCAACTATAAAGACAGTCAAATAAAACAATGAACATAACAATTATCGGCGGCGGCGTGATCGGTTTGTGCAGCGCTTATTATCTGCGTCAACAGGGGCATAACGTTACAGTCATCGAGCGTAATGACATTACAGACGGATGTTCCTTTGGCAACATGGGTTATATCTCTCCCTCGCATTTCGTGCCGCTTGCCACACCCGGTATGGTATCACAGGGAATGAAATGGATGATGAGCTCTTCATCGCCATTCTATATTCAGCCAAGACTGGATATGGATCTGATCCGCTGGGGCTTTGCATTCTGGAGATCGGCGAATGCAAACCGAATGAATGAAAACATCCCCCATCTCAATAATCTTCTCCAGCTGAGCAGAAGACTTACCAAAGAAATGACACAGTCCATACCCGGCTCATTTGAACTGCTGGAGAAAGGTTGCTGGATGTTATACAAAAATGAAAAGACAGGTGATCATGAAAAACATCTGGCGGATCAGGCAACAACACTCGGGCTGACCACGATCAGCTGCACGCGTCAACAGGTACAGGAAAGAGAGACGGCTGTGGAAGTGGATGTGGCCGGTGGCGTACTGTACGTGGACGATGCACATGTGAATCCAGGGCAAATGATGACCGCGCTTTACGAATACCTGAAAGCTGCCGGTGTAAAGTTCTGGTTGAAGACAAACGTCACAGGCTTTGAAAAACAAGGACAACGGATCACAAAAGTGCTGACCGATAAAGCAGATCTGGATGTTGACGAACTCGTCATCGCGAATGGTTCCTGGATCGGCCCAGTCTCAAAAATGCTTGGCCTGCGCATGCTGATGCAGCCGGGCAAAGGATACAGTATGGCTTATGAAGGAGTCAGGGCCAATCTTCAGCACCCTTCCATACTGGTTGACGACCGCGTTGCCACCACACCTATCCGCGAATGGCTTCGTATCGGTGGCACCATGGAAATAAGTGGTCACAACGACCGGATCCTGCCAAAAAGGGTAATGGCCATTTATGAGGCTTTCAAAAAATATTATCCGACGATCTCTATCACAGCGCCCGAACCAGCCAAAGCCTGGTTTGGCTACAGACCGGTAACGCCGGATGGGATGCCTTATATCGGGCGTCATTCAAAATTCGACAACCTTATTTATGCAGGCGGGCATGCGATGCTGGGCGTGAGCGCCGCGACCGGAACAGGTCAGTTGGTGAGTGAGCTCGTGGCGCGGGAGAAGACGGTCATCCCGGTGGAGGCGTTCAGGCCGGATAGGTTTTGAACTGCCGGGCACATACTCCCAGCCTATAAGCTGTTCAGGAAAGACAATCATCCGGCTGGCGTAGAGGTTCCCGCTGATCCCGCGGATTTATCTTCCCGACTCTTGAAATAACAGTTGAGAAAGCGAGAGTCTCCATATCAGCATGCGCAGATCGCGCAAATGATATTCTGTTATCAGAGACTGATCTGCGAGATCCGCGCATCCTCTAAAAACCCGGACCTGCAGTAAAATAGTTTTTCATTTATAGTAAGGATAAAATCTGCGGGATCAGCGGGAACCTCTACGCCAGCCGGACAATAAGAAAGGATGTCGGTACGCAGAATGCCGCGGCTTCCACACAGATCCAAATCAGTTGTTTTTCTTCAAACCATTCCACTTTCCGTCTGTTACTTACTTTTACAAAACCGGCGGGCCTGAACGATTCAATTTACTCCTGAAGCAAAGGAATGTTAATTTTGGAGGAAGAGGTTTTACCCGTTTTATTTTTACACTGATATGGACTGTACATCTACCCGTTTATCATACGCAAAGACAGGAGTATTTTCAAAAATAGCGACGGACTACATTGCAAACGCCCCGGCACTGGCGCCGTTCTATCAGCATGCACCAACACTGGATGGCATTAAAAACGCGATAAAAGACAGACAGCAGTTTCCTACCAACCGCAGATTACTGGTAGAAGAGCTGGAGAAGCAATATGCAACCGTTTCGCGCAGTAAACAGGTGCTGGACAATATGCAACTGCTGTTATCTCCGGACACATTTACCATCACCACCGCCCATCAGAATAATATCTTTACCGGCCCGCTATATTTTATTTACAAGATCCTGCATGCCATCAGGCTTGCGGCTGATCTGAAAAAAGAACTGCCCCAATTCAATTTTGTTCCCGTCTACTATATCGGCTCTGAAGATGCAGATCTTGCCGAACTCAATCATATCTATCTCGACGGCACAAAACTGGTCTGGGAAACCAACCAGCGCGGAGCAGTCGGCCGGATGAAGATCGATACAGCCTTGCTGAGATTGATCGACCGCATGGAAGGCAGGCTTTCCGTGGAAGAGCATGGCCGTGAGATCATCCACCTCATGCGCCAGCATTACAAAAGCGGCGATACGATCCAGCATGCGACGTTCAGTTTCGTAAACGCCCTGTTCGCTGAGTATGGATTGATCGTGTTATTACCGGATAATGCTTCATTAAAAAAGCAGATGCTGCATCTGTTTGAAGATGATCTTCTTCATCAGACAGCCTCATCCATTGTTGGTAAAACTTCAGAACAGATACAGGCCGCCGGTTATAAAACGCAGGCACATCCACGGGAGATCAACCTGTTTTACCTGAAAGATGATATCCGCGAAAGGATCGAGCGGCATGGCAATGATTATACAGTATTGAATACCGGCCTGCATTTCCCGCAGGAGCAATTGCTGGCAGAACTACAATGGCACCCTGACCGGTTCAGCCCGAATGTCATCCTTCGGGGATTATACCAGGAAACGATCCTGCCCAATATTGCCTTTATCGGTGGCGGGGGAGAGCTGGCTTACTGGCTTGAATTAAAGGAACTGTTCATTCATTATAAAGTGCCTTACCCGGCCCTCGTCCTTCGCAATTCGTTTTTAGTTGTTGAAAGAAAATGGCAGGAAAAGATCAATAAACTTGGTTTCACTATACAGGAATTGTTTTCAAAAGAACAGGAATTGCTTAACAAACTGGTGAAGCGTGATACAGTGAATAAACTACAACTGGATAGCACTTTATCTGATACCAACACGCTTTACGATTCCATACTTCAACAGGCAACGGCAATAGATACGACACTCGGACGCCATGTACAGTCTCTCCGTCAGAAAGCCATGACCAGGCTGAAAGAACTGGAGAAGAAAATGCTTCGTGCAGAGAAAAGAAAGTTCAGTGATCAGCACAGGCAGATCCAGGCCATCCGCAAAACATTATTTCCCGGAGATGGCTTGCAGGAACGTACCGATAACATGAGTTACTTCTATGCGAAATGGGGAAAGACTTTTATCGACCAGTTATACCAGCACTCGCCTGGGTTGGAACAGGAGTTTGTCGTGCTGAATGTAAAATAGCTTATACAAAAAAGGACTCTTTATTGAAGAGTCCTTTTTGTTATTCCGTTTATGCTGCATCAAATCCATTCGACCAGCCTTCTTTTTTTAATTTATCAACTTTCTCGAGTACTTCTTTTTCCATATTCGCTTTATATGCGATCATTTGCTGACTCACGGTTTCATCGAATGCACCGATGATCTGCGCAGCAAGTAATCCTGCATTTTTCGCTGCATTCAGCGCCACCGTTGCAACAGGTACTCCGTTCGGCATTTGCAAAATAGACAATACCGAATCCCAGCCATCAATAGAATTGGAAGATTTCACCGGCACGCCGATCACCGGCAACGGTGTGATAGAAGCAACCATACCCGGCAAATGTGCTGCGCCACCCGCACCCGCAATGATCACTTTCAAACCACGGTCTTTCGCCTGCTTCGCATATTCAACCATCCGCAATGGCGTTCTATGCGCTGATACCACCGTCACTTCTGTTACAATGCCCAATTGTTTCAATACATCAGCCGCCGCCTGCATGATATTCAGATCGCTGTCGCTGCCCATGATGATGCCTACTTGTGGTTTCATGTCCGTGTTCGTTTTGGTCAAAAATACAACAGAAAAGGTTCCAGGAGTTCAAGAGGTTCCATAGATTCCAGAGGTTGCTGCCGCGACTTGAAGGGGCTTTGGGACCTTTGCAATTAATAACCGTTGAAACTTTTTCTGTTTGCGGTAGCAACCTTTGGAACCTATGGAACCTCTTGAACTCCTGGAACCTTTTCTCTCACCTCACCATCTCACCCTTCAACCTTAACAACTCCGTCTCCGACAATTTCGTCGCATACCTCGCTGCAATAAGGCGGTTGTTAGCGTCTTCCAGGCTGTTCTGGGCTTCGCGAAGCTGAACAAGCGTTGCTGCGCCGAGTTTATATACCTGGAAAACGATGTCGACATTTTCCCGCGCAAGTAAGATATTCTCTTCTTCGATGGCAAGGGTTTGTTTATTCTGATCGTATACGCGATAGGCATTGACAATCGCAAGGTTTACCTGCGAGCGTTGATTCTCATAACTCATCTGCAGGTAATTCACATTCAGCTGAGCCTGGCGAATCTGGCGGCGGGCATTCAGACCGTTGAAGATCGGGATACTGGCAGTGAGGCCGTAGTTCAATCCATTGGATTGATTGAAGAGGGTAGAGAAGGGGTTGATCACCGTCTTGTTATCTGTCCTGCTATAGTTATAAGCGGAATTGAACGATACAGTCGGCCAGCGCTCTGCCCTGCGTTCTTTCAGTGTGAGCTGTGCAATGTCAATATTTTTTGATGCGATCAGCAACTGAGGGCTGCTTTTTTCAATCTCCGTTTGAATTTCTCCCAGGCCCAATCCCATATTCAACGGAATGGAATCACTCACTTCGAATGGTGTACCGAGCTTTGTGTTCATGGCCTGGTTCAACTGATCTTTTAACTGATCGATCAGTGCGAGTTGCTGGAGTTTTGCGGATCTCTGTGCGTTAAGATCGACCTTGCTTTGCAGTACATCAGGCTTTGCTCCGGTTCCGATATCAAGTTTGTATTGGGAAAGACGAACACGTTCCTCATTCAGCGCGATCTGCTCTTCAACAGCTTTCAACTGTTGTTTTTGCCTTACTACATTATAGTAAGTATTGATCACCGTTGCAACGCTGTTCACCACCTGGTTTTTTACAGTCAGCGATCCAAGCTCCAACAATTCTTCTCCTTTATCACGAGTGGCAAACATCTTTAACCCGTCAAACAATGTCCATTGCAATTGTAAAGCAGCGGAGGAATTGTGGGAGCGGATCCCATCCTGCTGTCTTTTGGTACCATCGGCCAGTGTCTGACGCTGGTTGTTATTGTTCCAGGTGGTACTTGCCACCCCGTTCAATGTCGGCAAAAACACCATATTACGATAGGAATAATCGAGCGCCGCTACCATCGAATCGTTCTTCGACAACTGTATGTCATAGTTATTTTGTAGAGTCGTCGCGATCGCTTCTTCCAGTGTAAGCATCCGCTGCGCGTGCAGAGCGGGTACGGCTGTTAAAAGAATTATGGTGAATAGAAACTGAACTCTGTTCATGACTGTCTTTTTATGCTGGCTCGGCATGTTGTTGTTCATTGATAATAGTTGCCTCCGTATGTTGCTCAGGATATAATTTTTCCATTTCGCTGATCTTCTTTGGTGTTGACATGTACGAGTACATGGCAGGCAGTACAAACAAAGTAAGAACAAGAGAGAACAGGATACCACCAACGATCACAACACCCAATGGGATCCGGCTGGTGGCCGCAGCGCCCAGCGAAAGTGCAATAGGTAACGCGCCCAATGCCATCGCAAGACTGGTCATCAGGATCGGACGCAGCCTTTGCACCGAAGAGTAGATGGCTGCTTCTGTTTTCTTCATGCCCTTCATCCGGTTCTGATTGGCAAACTCCACGATCAGGATCCCGTTCTTCGTTACAAGCCCGATCAGCATGATCGCACCGATCTGGGAGAAGATATTGATCGTATGGCCAAACAGCCAGAGGGAAAGTACCGCACCCGCGATCGCCAGCGGAACGGTCACAATAATGATGAATGGATCAACGAAACTTTCAAACTGCGCTGCAAGGATCAGGATGATCAGCCCAAGTGCAAGCAGGAAGGCGAATGAGGTGTTGCTGCTGCTCTCCGCATAATCACGGGACGAACCGGAAAGTGATGTTGCGAATGTATCATCCAGCAGTGATGCGGCGATCCTGTTCATTTCATCCACACCATCACCGATCGTGTAACCAGGCTGAACACCTGCGGAAACAGTCGCGGATTTATAACGGTTGAAGTGATAGATAGACGGCGGCGTGTTTGCTTCTTCCACTGTCACAAGATTATCCATCGAGATCATTTCACCTCTTGTATTGCGGACAAAAAGATTCTTCAGGTCATCCGGATCATCGCGGTTAGCACGTTCCACCTGACCCATGACCTGGTATTGTTTACCATCTTTATTGAAATAACCCAAGCGACGGTTACTGTATGCAAGCTGGAGTGTTTCAGAAATATCGCTGACACTTACGCCAAGCTCGCTTGCTTTCAGGCGATCGATGGAAACACGCAATTCAGGTTTATTGAATTTAAGATCGATGTCCACCTGCTGCAATACCTTACTCTTATTGGCTTCATCCAGGAATTTCGGGAGCACGGCAGTAAGCTTTTCAAAATTGTTATTCTGCAATACAAACTGAACAGGCTGTCCGCCACGGCGGTTCTGCTGGATCGTCTGTTCCTGAGAAGCAAATGCACGGCCTTCATTGAATTTCGAAACGTTGCGGTTCACCATATTCACGATCTGCTCCTGCGAACGTGATCTTTCTTTCGGATCAACCAGGGTCACCCGCACGCTTCCGCTATTTACGTTACCTCCGGAAAAACCACCGGCAGATATGGATAACACGATCTGCTTTTCCGGGATCGAATCAAGCATCAGTTGAGAAACACGGTCAACATACTTATCCATTGCATCATATGAAGTTCCTTCCGGAGCGGTCAGGCTGAGACGGAACTGACTACGGTCTTCCATGGGAGCAAGCTCTGATTGCAGACTGCCTCCGATGAAATAAATAATTGCACCGCAGGCTGCGATCAATATAAAAGAGATCCATCTTACTTTCATGAATTTCGTCAATGCATTCTGGTAAGAGTTCTCCATCCAGCGGAAGAAAGGTTCTGTTTTTCTATAGAACCAGGAATGTTTATGCACGTCCTTTTTACTCAGCTTAACGTTGAGAACCGGCGTAAGCGTGAGCGATACAAAGGCAGAGATCAATACCGCACCTGCAACAACGATCGCAAATTCGCGGAACAGGCTTCCCACAAACCCCTGCAGGAAGAGGATCGGAAGGAACACTACTGCAAGCGTAATTGAAGTGGCAATAACAGCAAAGTAAATCTCTTTGGAGCCTTCCATTGCCGCCTGCCATTTCCCCATCCCTTTCTCCATCTTCTTATAAATATTCTCCGTTACCACGATACCATCATCCACCACAAGACCTGTAGCAAGAACGATCGCCAGGAGAGACAATACATTGATGGTATAACCCATGATGTACATGATAAAGAACGCCCCGATCAGTGAGACGGGAATATCGATCAAAGGACGTAATGCGATCAGCCAGTCACGGAAGAACAGGTAAATAATGATCACAACAAGCACTACTGCAACGATCAGCGTTTCTTCTACTTCAAGAATAGAACGTTTGATGAAGCGTGTCTGATCAAGTGCGATGTTTACCGTAAGATCATCCGGAATATCTTTCTTGATCTGATCAAGGCGTTTATAAAATTCATCGGAGATCGCTACGTAGTTTGCTCCCGGCTGGGGCACCACCGCCAATGCGATCATGGGAATTCCGCTTTCGCGCAATGCTGTTTCTTCATTCTCGGGACCAAGCACCACTTCACCAATATCCCTGATACGGACATCCGCACCGTTTACATTTTTTATGATCACGTTGCTGAACTCTTCTTCTGTATTCAGACGGCCGAAAGTACGCACTGTTAACTCGGTTGCATTACCCGCGATCTTTCCTGAAGGAAGTTCCACGTTCTCCCGCGCGAGTGCCGTCTGCACATCGCCCGGAGTCAAACCAAAAGCCGTCAGCTTTGTCGGATCGATCCAGATCCTCATAGCGTAGCGTTTCTCTCCCCAGATCTGGATGCCGCTCACGCCGGGGATCGTCTGCAAACGTTCTACCAATACGTTGTTCGCATATTCAGTGATCTGCAGCGGATTTCTTGTATTACTCTGCACGGTCATTGAAAGGATTGGGTCTGAGCTTGCATCTGCTTTTGTTACGACCGGAGGCGCTTCAAGATCAGGGGGGAGGGATCTTGCGGCCTGTGATACTTTATCACGTACGTCATTGGCAGCGGCTTCCAGGCTGATACCAAGATCAAATTCCACGTTGATATTGCTCGTGCCGTTGCTGCTGCTGGAGGTGATATTCTTGATACCGGCGATACCGTTGATCGCCTTTTCCAAAGGTTCGGTGATCTGCGTTTCAATGATGTCTGCGTTCGCACCAGCATAAGAAGTACGCACGCTGATATTGGGAGGGTCGATTGCAGGGTAGTCTCTTACACCCAGAAATTTAAAGCCAATAATGCCGAACACGATGATGATGATATTCATCACTATGGCAAGCACGGGTCGTCTTAAACTCAGTTCGGAGATATTCATTACGAATTATTTATTGGATTGAGTTCTATTCTTTCATTGGCAGAAACAACACCTCAGCTGTGTTATTTGTTGATGACCTTACCCACCTGGATTTTTGCTTCCGGTCTGATGCTGAGTAACCCGGTAACGATCACCGTGTCGCCGGCTTTCAAACCTTCGGTTACCTGTACCCGCGCAGAATCACGCACACCCGTAGTTACTTCCACAAATTTGGCAACGCCGTTTTGCGCAAGGACTACTTTCTTACCTCTTGCCTGCGGCAGTATCGCTTGTGTCGGTACGAGGATCGCATTCGGATCTGCATCAAAGCCGAGCTGTACTTTCGCAAATGCTCCTGGCAATAAGGTTTCATCTTTTGTCTGAACGATGGACCGCACTTTCAGGCTTCTTGTATTCTCCGCAACGGAAGATTCAGTGGCTATGACCTTCGCCGTATATTTTTTGGGTGAACCTTCATAGGAGAATGAAACAACCTGGCCGAGTTTGATCTTACCGGTATATTTCTCAGGAACGGTAAAATCCAGTTTCAATTCGCCCGTCTGATTGATCACTGCGATAATAGTGGTGGGAGTGACGTAGGCGCCGGGGCTGATATTTTTCAACCCGAGTTTACCATTGAACGGTGCACGGATCTCTGTACGGGTGATCTCAGTGCGGATAATATCGATATCGGCCTTGATATTATTTACATTCAACAGGCTTGCGTCATAATCGGCTTTGCTGATACCCTGGATCTTCAGCAACTGGGCCGAACGTTCCTCGTTGGTATTGGCAATCTCCAGTTGTACCTGCAGTTTTTTTAATTGTGCCTGCAGATCGGCGTCATACAGTTTTGCGAGCAGTGTGCCTTTGGAAACCTGGCGGCCTTCAGCCACGTTCAGTGTTACCACGCGGCCGGACACTTCCGGATGGATCTCTGTAGTTTCATTGGCGATCACGGAGCCTGGAACTTCAATGTTCTCTGCGAAAGGTGCCGGTTTTACCACGTAAGCATCAACGCGGGCAGGTCCCTGGGCCCGGCCGCCGCCTTGCTGCTGCGCCTGCCTGGCTTTATTGGAATCTCCGCCGCCGCAGGATGTCAAAAACCCGATCGCAGCGATCAAAAAGCAATAACGAAAAGGTGGATGTGTTGTCACTTGTTTTTAAGTTTATTAAAACCGGCGGATCAATGGCGCGCGCTAACCGGCAAGCGCCTGAAATCCAGACGCGTAGTTAGACGACAGCACAAATGTATCCCTGCGGCTTCTCTAATTAAAATCTTATTAGTTCGAAAGGTGTTTTTAATAGTGCAAAAACCGGTCAGGCTTTTACAATCAGGTTGTGTTTAACCTTGTTGGATTGGTGTAGCAATTCCTGCTTATCCTTGCTCAAAATGGTCACATGGCCCATTTTACGGCCAGGTTTCGTTTGTTTTTTGCCATATATATGAACAAAAGCGGTTTCGATCTTCATTATTTCATTCAACCCCTCATATATCGCATTTCCGGAATACGTTTCGGCTCCCACCAGGTTGATCATAACCGAAGGCAGGATCGGTTCTGTATTGCCCAGGGGATAACCAAGGATCACCCGCCAGAGCATATCAAACTGTGAAGAGTAATGTGCTTCGATGGTGTGGTGCCCGCTGTTGTGTACCCGCGGAGCTGTTTCGTTAACCAGTACATCGCCATTCTTATCGATGAACATCTCGATGGCGAAGATCCCGGGCGATTTAAAATTGCGCACAACCGACAATGCGATGGCTTCTACTTTCCATAGTGTGCGTTCATCGATATCGGCCGGGCAAAGCTGGTAGTCGAGCAGGTTCAGCACCGGATCAAATACCATTTCCACGGGCGGGTACAGAGCCGTTTCACCTTTATCATTCACCGCCACCATCTGTGCGATCTCTTTCCGGATGTTCACCATCTTCTCCAGGACTGAAGGTGCGTCAAATCCTTTTTCCAGGTCTTCTTCTTTTTTAAGAAGCTGTACGCCCCGTCCATCATATCCGCCTTCTCCCAGTTTATGCACCGCAGGCAGGAAAGACGCCTGTTCCCTCAGCTCCGCCGCATTTGCTGTGATCACATACTCGGGCGAAGGAACCTGGTGCGATTTATAATATTCTTTCTGATGGATCTTATTCTTGATGATCCGCAACACAGATGGTTTTGGATAAATACGAACACCTTCCGCTTCCAGTTTCTCCAGCGCATCCACATTCACATTTTCGATCTCGATCGTCAGCGCATCAAGGTTTTTGCCAAACGCATAGACCTCGTCGAAATTCCTGATATCACCTTTTACAAAGTGGCTGCACAGGTGCGCGGCCGGGCATTCCGGGTCACTTTCTAGCACGAATGTTTCGACAGGATAATTGGCCGCCGCTTGCAGTAACATGCGGCCCAGTTGGCCGCCACCGAGAATACCGATTTTTTGCATGGCGCAAAGCTAGGGAAAGCGGGAATACGGTACTGTGAGTTGGGGGGAAATGTTTGAGAGGCTTGAGAGGTTCCAAGAGTTCCAGAAGTTCCAGGGGTTCCAGAGGTTTTAAAGGCGGAACTTTTCTTTCACTATTGTAACCCACAAATGCGGTAGCAAACCTCTGAAACTTCTGGCCCCCCTGAAACTTCTGGAACCCTGAGACTTTTGCAACCTTAACTCTTTTCCCTAGCTTTGAGCCATGCGTCCCGATTTTCCCCAAAAACGCTTTTCCGATCACCGGATCAACTTCAACCTGCTGATGGAAACATTGGCTATGGGCAGCTATTAATTAGACCACCTCTTCTTTACCACCCGATTTATTGTTGTTCGAAAGAACTGTTCTGATTTTATCATTCTTACAAAACGTTGTCGTATGTCAACTATTACCAAAGAAGTAAAACAGCAGGAAGCTGTTCATGATTTCTTACCACTTGAAGGAACTGACTATGTTGAATTTTATGTGGGAAATGCCAAGCAGGCTGCCCATTATTATATGAGTGCATTCGGTTTTCAGGCACTGGCGTATGCCGGGCCGGAGACAGGGATCAAAGACCGGGCAAGCTATGCGGTTCGTCAGCATAAGCTCACTTTTGTATTGACCACGCCATTACATCCGGAAAACCCGATCGCGGATCATATCTACAAACACGGAGATGGAGTAAAAGCGCTTTCGCTGAGAGTGAAAGATGCCACTTCTGCCTGGAAAGAAACCACAAGCCGCGGAGCGAAAAGTTATATGGAGCCGACGCACCTGAAAGATGAGAACGGTGAAGTAGTGATCAGCGGTATCCATACATATGGAGAAACAGTCCATCTCTTCATTGAACGGCAGAATTACAAAGGCGCTTTTATGCCGGGTTACAGGCCATGGAGCAATCCACTCTTCGCACCAAAAGATACAGGTTTGTTATATGTGGATCACTGTGTCGGGAACGTGGATTGGAACCAGATGAACCCCTGGGTGAAGTTCTATGAAGATGTCATGGGATTTAAGAATATCCTTTCTTTTGATGACGAAGACATCTCAACGGAATACTCCGCACTGATGAGTAAAGTAATGAGCAGTGGGAATGGTTTTGTGAAGTTTCCTATCAATGAGCCCGCTGAAGGAAAAAAGAAATCGCAGGTGGAAGAGTACCTGGAATTCTATAGGGGAGAAGGCGTACAGCATGTGGCCCTGGCTACTGCTGATATTGTGCAAACCGTTCGCGATCTGATGAGCAGGGGCGTGGAGTTTTTGAAAGTGCCTTCAACGTATTATGATGATCTGCTGGAGAGGGTTGGGCATATTGATGAAGATCTGGAGCCCCTGAAGGAGTTGGGTATCCTCGTTGACAGGGACAACGAAGGTTATCTGTTGCAGCTATTTTCAAAACCTGTTGAAGACCGTCCTACCGTTTTTTTCGAGATCATTCAACGCAAGGGAGCAAAGAGCTTTGGTAAAGGGAACTTCAAGGCTTTGTTTGAAGCGATAGAAAGGGAACAGGAGGCGAGAGGAAATTTATAGACTATTGCGGCTAATATCGCTCTGAACATTGTTAGCGGGGCTTTCAGTTAGAAAGCCCCTTTTATCAGGTTTTTGATGTTGTAACGGTCGGTCAGGCCTAAAGTCCAACGCTTTCAAACAATAGCATCAACTCTTGTTCTGACGGTCTTGGTGTGCTGTAACTTATGATCTTTCCAAAAGGATCCAGTAAGATGTACCGTGGTATGCCATACACCGCATATTCCTGAAAGAAACCATCATTCCTGTTTGGTGCAAGCAATTGAATACCCGGGAGCTTTTCTTTAGTGACCGTTTTCTTCCATAGATTGTGGTCCTCATCCTGCGATATACTTAGAAACACAATATTTTTATTCTTAAATTTCTCTTCTATTGTACGGATGTAAGAAAATTCTCCCCAGCAATTTCCACACCATGTTGCCCAGATATCGATGAATACAAATTTACCCAGATAGTCATCCAAAGACTGTTTTCCGCCATTAAAACTTTCATAATTGTTGAATTTCGGAGAAGGCGTTCCCCTTTTTAATTTTGTCAGGCGGAGATAAACATCCAATGCTTCTGCTTTAAGCAATTCATCTTCTCCTGTATAAAAGGTTGTAAAATCTTTGTAGTATGCTTCTATGTCTTTCACTTCTTTGAGGTCGTAGATTACCACCTTACTGAGAATATCGTTCCGGATATATTGATCAGAAATGATCTGCGCAAGCAATCTCGTTCTCACCTGGCGCAGGTTGAAACTGCTATCCTCTTTGAGCCTGACGGATTCAATGCTATCCAGTCTTTTCAGGTAGTACTCATACACTAGGCTGGAATAACTACTGTAAATTTTATAATCGGCAACGTCACTATAGTCAATTGAAAACTCTTGATCAGTGATTGCCGACCTCTTGTACGATGTATCACGCATTTCAGAAAATCTCGTGAACAAGAAGAGATTAAACAGACGTTCGTACTCAATTGCTTTCTTCTCGCTCGCAGCCAAAGTCGCAGATAAAGGATACTTTTCCACCCGGCCTGATTCGGTATTTTTCCAGTTCGCCAGTATCTTCCGGAATGCGGCTTCCGTTATTTTTTCTGATGGATCAAAGAACGTTTTCTCCTGATGCTTTTTTATAAAATAACGGTTAACGGCCGTATCATCACCGTTTAGTTGAACTTCACCTAACTGAGGACCGGCGGCTTTGTACCTGATGCTGTACCTACCTCCAGGTTTGAAATACTGAGAATAAGGAAAGCTGTTTCCATCTATAAGCAAATACATTCCTTCCGGCCCAAAGATTGAATCCTTGAAATTTCCATTGCTGTCGATAGAAATATTCGCAGATGCAATTCCTGTGCCCCTAGGGAAGCCTATCTCCAAATCTGTTTTTCCCGCCTTGCCCGGTTTAAGACCTGTAATTTTCCCTGTTAAAATGATTGGCTCGTCGCCATCATAGCCTTGTGAGATCGCTAAAAGGGAATATGGCTGGAGTAAAAGAATGAGCAATCCTTTTATGATAAGCAGTTTGATTCGTGGCATACGGTGGGTTTTCCGTTCTTAAACATTTTTATAAAAGAAAAGTTCAGGATGAAAAAATAAATTCAGAGCGTCTTCTATAGCCATCAACTTCGATAAAAACTACTTAACCCCTGGCGACGTTCTTATCGTCCTGGCGTCTTACTGTTTTTTCCACAGAAAATGCGTAACTTAACCGCTACACGTATGTTTGTAACCGTACGGTTACAAATAAGATGAAACGAGATGTATTCATGGCCATAGCTTATCCCATCCGTCGCGAGATCATTGGATTGCTGGCAATCCATGAACCTGAATGCGGTAGCTGCGGACTTTGACATCAGCCGACCCACTATTTCCAAACACATCAGGATCCTGACGGAATGCGGGCTGATCAGCATCCGGCAGGAGGGACGTGAACGTTATTGCGAAGCGAGATTCGGTCAACTCCATGAAGTATCTGACTGGATCGGACAATACCGAAAGTTCTGGTCAAACGAACTCGATGCGCTGGATAAATTCTTCTAAACAACCCCATCCCCCAAAAACGTAATTCAAAATGAGCAGTATCCCCTTGGTTGTAGAAAAACTGGTGAATGCCCCGGTAAAAAAAGTATGGCAGGCCATCACCGATAAAGACCAGATGAAGAAATGGTATTTTGACCTGGACGATTTTAAAGCCGAAAAAGGATTTGAATTCAGCTTTCCCGGCAAAGGCTCAAAGGGCGAGGAATACATTCATCTTTGCAAGATCACCGAAGTTATTCCGTATAAAAAATTACAATATAGCTGGACATACAAAGATCACGAGGGCTATTCCGAAGTAACCTTTGAACTCTTTGAAGAAGGCAACAAGACCCTTGTCAGACTTACCCACACCGGGCTCGAATCCTTCCCTCAGCACAACCCCGATTTCGGCCGTCAGAGCTTTATGGGTGGCTGGACGGAATTGGTTACAAAGCTGTTGCCTGCGTTCGTTGAGGGGTAGGGAAGAGAGACCGCAGACCGCGGACCGCAGACGTGAACCATAACTGGAAGAATCTTGTAGTTCCCGATAAAAAGCATCGATATAACGCGGGGGAACCTTATTGTAATGACTGGTACCGCGGTCCGCGGTCTGCGGTCGGTGGTCGGTAGTCGCTGTCGGCGGTCTCCCCTGAAAACCAACCCCATAGCCCGTTTTCCCCACCTGTTCATTTCTTTCACACCACCTTCATCTTCAGCATATTGCCGATGTGCCGTATCTTAGCAAATCATTAATGATTAACCAGTACTAAAAGAGCCCGTGAGCCGTTAATCCCTTTAATGAATCCACACATGAAAAAACTGATCATACCCGTTCTCATTACCCTGTGTTTTGTGTTGCCTGCCGGTGCGCAGACCGCTGCGAGGAATGCAGCACTGACAACATCGTTCATCGACTATCAAAAGACTTTCCCCAGGCCGGATGAATCTTTCAAACGCAAGGAAGATACTTTGCAGAAACAGTTTGCTGCAAAGAAGCTGAAATGGCCGGCTAAATATATTTACATCCGCTCATTCAAATACGACAGCAACATGGAGGTTTGGGTGAAGGATGAAATGAACGAACCGTTCAAACTTTTTAAAACCTATAAAGTTTGCGCACTTGCAGGTACACTGGGTCCAAAGAGACTGGAAGGCGATTACCAGGTGCCGGAAGGGTTTTACTATATCAATGAATTCAATCCAAAAAGCACCTACTATCTCTCGCTTGGTATTAATTATCCAAACATATCCGATCAGATCCTTAGCGATTCACTGAGACCTGGCAGTGCGATCTATATCCACGGAAGTTGCGTAACCGTCGGCTGTATTCCCATCACCGATCAGCAGATCGATGAATTGTACATCCTCGCCGCACATGCAAAAGATCAGGGACAGGATTATATACCTGTACATATTTTCCCCGTAAGATTCAATGTGCAGAGAAGCGTTAACTATCTCAATAATCTTTCAAAAGACGATCCTGCGTTGAAGAGATTTGCATCAAAGATGGAAGATGCATTTGACTATTTTGAAAAATACAAACAGTTGCCGGTGGTCATGATCAATGATAAAGGCGATTATATCATCAACAATGTACCGGAAAAGAAAATCGCTGAAGAAGTAAAACCAAAGAAAAGAGAGCCTGTTGCGCATCGCACAAGAGAGATCTCCAATATTGCACAGTCGGTTCACCAATGGCCACAATTCGAAGGCGGCTCCGACGGCTACGCAAAATATCTCGATAAACTGGGCAAAGACATTGCAGGCAAATTACCCGAAAATGTAAAGAAATCTTATGTGCAGGTAGAATTCATTGTTGACAAGGACGGCGTTCCAACCAACTTCAAAGTATTGAAAGGCCCTAACGACGAAGACTTCAACGATGCACTCATCAACGAAATGGAAAAAATGCCGACCTGGAAACCGGCCTTATTGAATGATAAACCTGTAGCGAAGAAGATGGTGCAGACGATTACGGTGGAGGCGGAGTAAGGTTTCAGAAGTTTAATAGGTTTCAGAGGTTTCAGAGGTTGCTACCGCAATTTGTAAGAGCTTTATTGGCTTAAGCCGTCCTGTCACTAGAAGTTAAACTGAAGACTTCTGATGGTAGTCTTGTTATAACCAGTTAGTAAATTGCAAATCGCGGTAGCAACCTCTGAAACATCTCAAACCTATTAAACTTCTGAAACCTTACTTTCCCGCTTTATACCCCAACTCCATTATTGCATCAACACCTGCACCGTATCCGGCGTCTCCTGCTTCAGCAAGATCTTTCTTCCCGCTGTTAACTTCTCAAGAGAATCGCCTGTATAATGACGGATCGTTAAAAGGGAAAGATCCTTCATGATCTGTGTGTCGAACAGAGAACTGGCTTCTAAGGCTAGACGTTCGGTTTTCTCTCCCTGATCGTCCACTACACATACAAAACTGATTGCGCCATTTTGTGTCAGATTGGGTTTGATCTTGATCTTTTCAAACAAATGATAAAGCTGTCCGACATAATGTTCCCCAACGAACGAAAAATCCTTTGAGTTCAGCTGCAGCATCACCTGCTTCTCTTTCAGTACGATGACCGGCGGCAATTGCTTCAGATGTTGATTATGTATCACTGTGCCGGGCAGGGAAGGATCGAGAAAACATTTCACATAAAGCGGAATGCTTTTATTCTGCAACGGCTTGATGGTTTTTGGATGGATGACCTGCGCGCCATAGTAAGCCATTTCAATCACTTCGTTATAGTTCAACTCAGGTAATGGCTGTGCCTCCGGAAATTTCTTTGGGTCAGCATTCATCACACTCTCCACATCTTTCCAGATCGTCAGGCTTTCTGCATCCAGGATATTTGCAAAGACAGCGGCTGTATAATCACTTCCTTCGCGGCCAAGCGTCGTGCTTTCGTTCTCATCTGTTGAACCGATATATCCCTGGGTGAGGATGATATCGACATTAGCAAAAACCGGCTTCACTGTATCAGCAATGCGCATTGCTGTGTAATCCCAGTCGATCGTAGCATCTCTGAAGTTATCATCTGTACGGAAGATATCACGGACATCAAGCCACTTGTTGGCAACGCCAACTTCGTTCAGGTAATGACTGACGATGGAAGTAGAAAGCAATTCACCAACGCACACCACCTGGTCGTAATAATAATCAAATTCACGTACCGGCTTATCGTGTAACATCCATTCCACTTCCGTGAAGAAGTCACGCAATTGCCGTTCGCATGCGAGATAGTTTAAAACAAGCAGGTATTTCGCCGTAGTAAGATGTTGCTGCTTCACCTGCTCAAATAAAGCGAGCGCATCATCCTTGCGGTTTGCATAAAAAGCCTCTACCACTTTCTCCAGTGCATTCGTGGTCTTACCCATTGCCGAGATCACTACCAATAACTTTTCGCCGGAATATCCTTTTAAAATATCGCCTGTATTCCTGACCCGGTCTGTACTGTTGACCGATGCGCCGCCAAACTTAAAAACCTTCATGTTGTTGATCAATTTTTCCGGTAACGTTTCCGGGATGCAAATGTGATGAAAATAGCTGGTTTTTTAATGTACACCCCACACATCTGTAGGGAAGTTTCGAAGTTTACACCTTACATTTGTTAGCCTTATTAACTGACTGCTATGAGTTTCAACAGGAAAATCCTCACATTGGATGAATTCACCATCCAGCAATTACGTCACATACCAAATGCAACAGGTGAACTGAGTACTTTACTGCGTGACATTGGTCTTGCTGCCAAACGTGTAAATGTGGAAGTAAACAAAGCCGGTCTTGTAGATATTCTTGGAGATGCCGGCAGCGTGAATGTACAGGGTGAAGACGTAAAAAAGCTTGATCTGTTCGCCAATGATCAGTTTACCGGTGTACTGCAGCATGGCATCAGTTGTGCGGGCATTGCCAGCGAAGAGTTGGATGAATATGTAGCTTTTGACGATGCCGTGAGTAATAACTCAAAATACGTTTGTCTCTTTGATCCATTGGATGGAAGTGGTAATATCGATGTGAATGTTTCGATCGGGACGATATTCGGTGTATACAGGCGCGTAACACAAAAAGGCGAAAAAGCGGGTAAGGAAGACTTCCTGCAAAAAGGCACACAGCAGGTGGCGGCAGGCTATATCGTTTACGGTTCATCCACGATGCTGGTGTATGCAACACGCCGGGGTGTGAATGGATTTACGCTTGATCCATCTATAGGTGAATTCACACTCAGCCATCCCGATATTAAATGTCCGCCAGGCGGAAAGATCTATTCCGTGAATCATGGTAATTTTTTCCAGTACCGGGAAGGCGTGAAGAAATACATTGATATCTGCCAGAAAAAAGATAAGACCACCGGAGGGCCATACACGCAGCGTTATATCGGCAGCATGGTGGCCGATGTGCACCGCAACCTGATCAAAGGTGGGATCTTTATGTATCCCGGCACGATCGACAAACCCAAAGGAAAGCTGCGTTTATTATATGAATGCAATCCGTTTGCCTTTATCACCGAAGTGGCGGGAGGGAAAGCCACCGATGGAGAGCGTCGCATCCTGGACATACAGCCGACGGAGCTTCACCAGCGTACGCCGATGTTCATTGGAAGCAGGGATATGATGGCGGAACTGGAGGGGTGCTTGCAGAAAGAGCAAGCGTCTTAGCCGGTTGACTGTTGTCCGTTGAGCGGCCTGACACAAACCGATATGTTTATCCGTTACCTGACCTCATTGCGTCCCACGGTCATTCGCTTTGGCTCCTCAGCGCCAGAGGACGAGCAGAGGAGTTTTCGAGGAGGCAAAGAGGAACTTTCGAGGAGGCAAAGAGGAGAATCCGGGGAGAAGCTACCAAACTCCAGCCAGATTGGAGGAACTCACACCTGATTTAATACCGTTCACAAAATGCCATCATATACGTAAATTCATATATATCTTATACCTGCTCTGATTAACATTTAACACTATTCAAGCAGCCAAACGCTTTGTTTTCTAGTCGATTGGTACTAATCTTGTTTCATAGTTCTCTGAACAACGGCATGCGATTCGCGCCCATCCGCGCTGATTCATGCTCATTATTCGTGTACCATTCGCGTTATGAAATATATTACCCGTACCACTTCAGCAATATTTTTTGGCGTCGCCCTGATCTTTTCGCTTTCCCTGGGAGCCCAAAGCCTGAGGGACGACGTGTTGAAATACACCAATGACCTTCGCAGGGCCAAAGGCCTTCCCGCACTGGAGATCCGCGATGATCTGAACGAACTGGCCCTTAAACACAGCACCAATATGGCAAAAGGCAAGACCAGCTTTGGCCATGATGGGTTCGATGAACGTCGTCAGACCGTTCATAAATTCCTTCCCACCATGAATGCTTTCGCCGAAAATGTCGCCTATGGCGCCACCACTGCAAAAGATGTCGTTCAAATGTGGAACAAATCCACCGGCCATCGCCGCAACATGCTGGGAAACTACAAGTATATCGGTATTGGGATTGCGGCGGATAGTGATGGAGTGCTGTACTATACGCAGGTGTTTGTGAACTAAGGAAAGGTTCCAGAGGTTTCAGAAGTTCCATAGGTTTCAAAGGTTGCTACCGCGAATTGTAATGGCATTCTGTTTCTGAATATAACTCTTACGGGAATTGAGCAAATTCTGATCAGTCAAAAGCTTACAGATCGCGGCAGCAACCTTTGAAACCTATGGAACCTCTGAAACCTATGGAACCTCTGGAACCTGTTCTCTCCTCTAAAACCTTTTCTCCCTGTTCTCTTTTTCCCCGAACAGCCGTAACTTGCCCTCAATGGAAAAAAACAAAATCATTTCAGTAAAAAACCTGGTCAAGAATTACGGGCATTTTCAGGCAGTGAAAGGAATTTCCTTTGATGTTTTTGAAGGCGAGATTTTTGGATTGCTTGGGCCGAATGGCGCAGGTAAGTCCACAACGCTGGAGATCATTGAAACACTTCGTGAGAAAACAAGCGGGGAAGTGATCGTCGACGGACTGAATCTTGATACGCAATCGACAGAGATCAAAAAGATCATTGGCGTGCAACTGCAGACCAGCGGTTATTACCCGGGATTGAATCTGCTGCAGCTGATCGAACTGTTCTGCGGACTGTATAACCGCGAAGTAGGTGCGATGGAGTTACTTGAAATGGTAAACCTGAAAGACAAAGCAAAAGCAAAGTTCAAAGACCTTAGCGGTGGCCAGAAACAACGTTTCTCTGTTGCCACAACACTGATCAATGAGCCGCGCATCATCTTCCTCGATGAACCAACAACGGGTCTCGATCCACAGGCAAGACGCAGTCTCTGGGAACTGGTAAAAAATATCCGCGAACGCGGAACGACCGTCATCATCACCACGCATTATATGGATGAAGCGGAATATCTCTGTGACAGGATCGCTATCATCGATTCCGGTGAGATCAAGGCACTGGACTCTCCTGATAAAATGATCGATGACCTCGTAGCTTCCGGCTTCGAACGCCCGAAAGAGGTAAAAAAAGCAAACCTGGAAGATGTTTTCATTAACATGACAGGGCATTCATTACGCGAATCATAGCCCGGGACTGGCAACATTATTGCCCGCTATCTTATACGATATCGTTTATCTTTGCATTTTGGTCAGCTAAACGAATTCAAATGAGTATTCAAAACAAATTGAAAGAATTTATGAACGGCAAAATCGACGCGCAGAAAAGTGCAGGTGAAGCTTTTCTCAACATCAATAAAGACAAAGAAGGTGTGGTACAACTCCCTGAAGGAATTCAATACCAGGTATTAAAAGAAGGCAATGGAGCTCAGCCATCTTCAAGAGATAAGATCAAGGCACACTACAAAGGTGCATTGCTGGATGGAAAAGAATTTGACAGCTCTTTCAAACGCAATCAGCCTTTTACAGCTCCCCTGAGCCAGCTCATCCAGGGATGGCAGATCGCGATTCCGCTGATGAAAGAAGGCAGCCACTGGCGTTTGTGGATCCCGTCACATCTCGCTTATGGAGATCGCGGTGCTGGTCCGGATATTCCGGGCGGTGCTACACTGATGTTTGAAGTGGAATTGCTGGAAGTAATAAAATAATGTTGATCAGTCTTGCACGATAGATAAATAATAAAGCCCATTCCCGGGCTTTTATTATTTTGACCCGAATTGAAATTTTACGGAGTAAATTTGAACTCAACAACCGATTTGTTCATCATAAATCTTGCTTATGCCTACCATGGTTGATCCCAGCTATCCGATCGGACAATACGAAGCACAGCCATTTTCCATCGCCACAAAAGTGGAATGGTTAGCCGATATCAAATTCCTCCCGCTGGCGCTGGAGCAGGCATTGCTCAACCTGGATGAAGAGCAGTTGCATACGCCATACCGGGAAGGCGGCTGGACCGTTCATCAACTGGTGCATCATATCGCCGATAGTCATATGAATGCTTATATCCGTTTCAAACTGGCATTAACAGAAGAAAACCCGACCATCAAACCATATGATGAAAAACTCTGGGCGGAGATGAATGATGTGCAAAAACTTCCGGTGAATATTTCTGTTACTTTATTGCACGCTTTACATGCCCGCTGGTATGAGGCATTGAAGTATGTAAAAGATGATGACTGGAATAACCGGACCGTATTCCATCCCGAACATAAACGCACCATGCGTTTGTGGTATCTGCTGGGAAATTATTCCTGGCATGGCCGCCATCACGTAGCGCAGATCAACGCGCTGCGGGAGAGAAAACGGTGGTAGGTTTTATCGCTATAGCAAAAATTATCCTGACATATTAATGTACTCTCTGAATGAAATGGAAAACCCTTTCGTCCGAATATCTTTTTCACGATCTATGGTTCAAAGTAAGGAAAGAACGCTGCGAAACTCCTGAAGGAAAGATCGTCGATCCCTATTACGTTTACGAATTTCCCAATTGGGTGACGGCCGTTGCACTCACAGAAGACGGCCAGATCATCATGGAACAACAATACAGGCATGCGCTTGGCGAAGTATGTATGGAGATCCCGGGCGGTTGCGTAGATGATACAGATACAAGTTTTGAGGAAGCCATCAGACGTGAACTGCTGGAAGAAACCGGTTATGCATTTTCTTCATTCGAATACCTGGGGAAAATCTCCGCCAACCCTTCCACGAATGCAAACCTGATGCATATGTTCCTGGCAAAAGGAGGGAAGAAGGTGACGGAACAGCATCTTGATCCCAATGAAGAAATAAAAGTTTCATTGCACAGTGTGGAAGAAGTCAGAGAAATGTTGCTGAACAATGAGATCATACAAGCGATGCATGTTACGTGTTTGATGTATGCGTTTAAAAAGCTTGGAGTGAGTCTGTGATTTTTTTGAAAAGCCGGTAATAGATGGTGCATTCCTCTCCCACAATTAAAATTGTGGGCTAAACGACCATCCCGAATTTGGAAAATTTATTCGGAGAGTGTTGCGATGCGATGGGAATAAATGATCTGTTATTTTGAGGCGCAACTAGCCCACAATTTTAATTGTGGGAGAGGAATGCGCGATCTATTGGCAGTTGAAGGCTTCTTCCCGACAGAACACTGTTATGAATCCAAAAATACAGCAGGCACTATTATTAGAATATTGCCTTTTACGCATCAGCTCCTGAGAAGCTGTCCGGCAGCAGCTCTTAGAAAGTTTTAAATCCAGGTATTTCTCAAAATTGAGCAATGGCTTTCTTTGATTTTCTCTTTTACAATATGTATCGCTATTTTGCGGATAGAAGAGACGGGGCACCTGCCTCTTCTTCAGCTATATTACTGGGAGGCTTTTTTACGATGAACTTCCTGGCACTCTACATTTGTACAGGAATTATAAGTAAGGATTATTTCCTCATAGATAAATTTTACGCGATAATTCTGATGATCATTTTTCAGATTTATACGCATTTGAAATATGTCCGTAAAAAGCAAAATGCCATAGAAAAGATCGGAGCAAAATGGCTGGATAAAACCCAGGCCAATAGAGCAGATATAACCCGGCTTCACTATCTCTACTCAATTGGAAGTATCGTCATTTTCTTCTGGCTGGCCGTATATGTCGGCTTTAAACGATCCGCTTAATTTGTCCAACCCGTTAGATTCCGATGAATGGGAATCCACGCAAGCGATTAGTATCATACAGTTGGACGGTTTAAGTCAAAACCGAAGGACAGTTGGACTAAGCAATACCCCTTCAACAATTGGGATGCTTAATTTATGGGCAACCACACACACAATCAAAATCTTCCTCTCTCACAAACTCACTTCCGCCACCAAAAACACGCTCCCGCAAACCAACACCAGGTCATTCGGCTTTGCAATGGCCAGCGCCTCTTTCAGCGCATTATTTACATCCGGGTAAGTTTTTCCTTTGAGACCAGCGGCAAGAGCCTGCGTTTGCAGTGTTGCCGCATCCAGTGCGCGCGGAATGGATGCCTGTGTAAAATAGTAATGCGCCGAAGCAGGGAGTAACGCAAGCACCTGATCGATTGCTTTATCTTTCACCATTCCGATCACAATGTGCAGGGCGTGATAATCCAGCAGCTCCAATTGCGCATTGAGTTGTTTGATCCCGGCTTCATTATGCGCCACATCGAGCACTACAGCCGGATGCTGATGGATCGTTTCCCAACGGCCATGCAGACCTGTCGTTTTCTTTACCTGGCGAAGAGCCGCATGAATGACTTCATCCGTAATATGCCAGCCTTTGGTTTTTAACACAGCACATGCGTCCAGTACCGTTAACAGATTTTTGGTTTGATACAGACCAGGAAGATCTAGTTGATAAACCTGGCGGTCTGTCCTGTGCTGCTCCGCTACTTCCACCTGGAGGAAATGATCTTTCCATTTCCAATCCATTGCCGAGAACTTTTGTGATGCGACAGACAGGGGAGCATCATTCTTTTTTGCTGTGCTGATAAAGACTTCTTCTGTTTCAGGTATCACTTCACCAATCACCACAGGAATGCCCGGCTTAATAATTCCCGCTTTTTCTGCGGCGATCTTTTCCAGCGTGTTACCAAGCAGGTTCATATGATCCCAACCGATATTGGTGATCACAGACAATTCAGGAGTAACAACATTTGTACTGTCCAATCTTCCGCCCAAACCTGTTTCAATGATCGCGATATCCACCTCTTCCTGCGCGAAATATTCGAAAGCCATTGCGACGGAGATTTCGAAAAAACTCGGATCGATGGTATCTATCGCTGGTCTTATTTTTTCCGTAAAACCGATCACAAACTCTTCGGGCACCATTTGTCCATTGATCCGGATACGCTCCCTGAAATCTTTCAGGTGCGGAGAAGTATGCAGACCGGTTTTATATCCCGCAGCCTGAAGAACGGCAGCCAGCATATGACTCACAGATCCTTTGCCATTCGTTCCGGCAATATGTATCGATTTGAACTTTTGATGCGGGTTGTTGAGGAACCCACACAGCGCTATAGTATTGGTAAGATCTTCTTTATAAGCTGCTGCGCCGATACGGCTGTACATGGGCAGGCGCGTAAAAAGATAATCGAGCGTTTGAGCGTACGTCATTTTTATGCCTTAAGTAAATCCTGGTAAAGTTGATAATTCTCCTCATCAAAACAAACAAAGTGGGCGGCAATAGTTGCCTTTGCTTCATCGAGCCATTCTTTCACCGTTTGAATAGCCAGAGACGCGGCTTCATATTTTGGATAATGATAAATGCCGGTGCTGATATTCGGAAATGCAATACTCTCTACATCGTGCCTCAGCGCAAGCGAAAGACTATTGCGGTAACAGGATGCCAGTTTCGCCGCTTCATCGTTCTTTCCACCATTCCACACAGGGCCGACTGTATGAATAACATATTTCGAAGGTAATTTCCCGGCGCTGGTGATTACGGCTTCACCGGTTTTACATGAGCCTTGTTTTGCTACGATCTTCCTGCATTCCTCCAGTATTTCAGGGCCTCCCGCGCGATGAATGGCACCGTCCACACCACCGCCGCCCATCAATGATGAATTGGCTGCATTTACGATGGCATCCACCTGCATTTTTGTGATATCGCCTTTTGTAAGGAAGATGTTTTGATGCATGACGCAAAGTTAAGCGTACCTGATACAAGTTTAAAGGTTTAAAAAGTTCAAAGGTTTAAAGATCATTCACCATTGGTGAAATCTTTAAACCTTTGAACTTTTGAACTCTTAAACTCTTGAACAACTACCGGTCACTATCCTCCAAGCAGGAAGTTGAACTGATAAACTACAATTGATTCTTCACCGGTTTTATTAAAACGATTTCTGCGTAACCATTCTTTAATAATAGAGATTGCTTCCCCGTTCGTGATAGTGGAACCTTGCACCCAGTTAAGATAAGTTCCAACACCGTCCGGTGACACACGGATCTGCGCCAGCACTTTTCCTTTCAGGTTCTCGCCCGCATCCATGGATTTGGGATTGATCACAACACGGTTGCCACTGACCAGGCTTGGACCATTACCTCTTCCCGAACCCGATCCATTACCGCCACCAGAACCGGTACCTGATCCGCCGCCTGAACCACTGCCATTGCCCACACCCGATCCGCGACCGCTGCCTCCAGCCCTGTCATAATCGGTAGCCGCACCGCCGCCACTGCCTGTGCCGGTCGTTGTTTTACCTAATACAGCTTTGGGAGTTGGCTTAGGTTGCGGAGGTTCCGGAGTCGGTTTAGGCGGAGCTTTTACGGGAGATTTATTTTCATTGACCTTCTCTGCCTTTGGCTTGGGCACATCGGGCTTTACGACCGGTGCTGTCTCTTTTTCTGCCGGATCATCTTCAATATCACGGGAATCCTCATTTGTACCCGGCTGCGGAGGTGTTTGAGGTGCAGCACCGGCAGGACCGCTTGCTTCAACCGGATTACCGCCACCGCCGCCACCACCAACCTGTTTGAGCGGGATCTCTTCATCAGGAAGATCCATTTCCACCATCATTCCCTGATCAGGATGCGGCGGCAGGATCACCGGGATCGTCCAGCTCCATAGAAACATCACCAGGAGCAAGAGCCCTGCAAATCCAAGTGTGATCATGGATGCCTGCGAATTTTTCTTCGCCTCAAAGGATGCCGACATAATAGACGCGTTGTTCATACAAATTTAACGGTTGATGAGCCGGTATAAAAGGCGTTCTTTTACACACCTGTGTATTAACGTACAAGGACTGTGCAACTTGTGTGATAGTATGGCTATAATTTGTTAAATCTCGCCGCCTAACGCAACGGGAACGACGCAAAGCAGGGCGACACGGTAGTTGGATAAGGAGGAGCAGGGGGCGAAGGTTTCAAAGGTTCCAGAGGTTTCAGAGGTTGCTACCGCGATTTGAAAGCATTCGTTGTGTCAAATAATGCTGGCCTTAGAGAAGCCTTATGAACATGAAACAACTTTTGCTCGGCATTTTGGAAGTTATATAGTATCAGAAATGTTCAAATCGCGGTAGCAACCTCTGAAACCTATGGAACCTCTGGAACCTCTGGAACTTCTGGAACCTATAAAACCTCCGAAGCACGGGCTATCTTCCCGCCACATTCGCCACCACCAGCCCCGCCAACACCACCACCATACTGATCACATGCACTGCTGAAAACTCTTCGTTCAGCATAAAGACAGCTTCAAGACTGCTGAACACCGGTATCAGGTTTCCAAACAGCGCGGTGCGGCCGGCACCGAGCAACCGGATCGCTTTATTCCAGATAAGAAAGCTAATGATAGAAGCGCCGAGGCCGAGATAGAAGATCACGCCCATCATTTGCCGGTCCCACACGATCGGCGCATTCACGCTGGTTTCCCAGATAAAAAACGGGATAAGCAGCAATGTTCCGAGCAAAAAAGAACTGAACAACATATTCAATGGCGATATTGCTGCAGGACGTTTTCTGACAAAAATGTTATAGATCGCAAAAGATAATGCGGCAAGGAGTACCCATGCATCGCCCTCTGAAAAACGCAGCTTCAGGAGGTTGTTTAAATTGCCATTTGACAATAACAATAAAACACCTGCGATACAGATCAGCATCCCGATAGCTTTATTGATACTGAACTTTTCTTTCAGAAAGATCCGCGCAAGTATATTGGCAAAAATGGGAGAGGAGGTTGTTCCGATCAATGCAAGATTGATCGCAGAGGTATGATGACCTGCTACATATACAAACGTGTTGAATAAAGAGATCCCCATGAGTGATAACCAGAACAACCAGGAGAAATGCTGTTTCAGCAGGGGCCATTCCCTGATAAAGGTCTTCACCGCAAACGGAGCCAGCAATATCGTGGCTGTAGCCCATCGGTAAAATGAAAGCTGTGCCGGACTGATCTCTTTATGAACAGCCCTGGCCACGATAAAATTACCCGACCAGATCAGGGCAGCCAGCATGGCCAGCAATATACCCTGCAAACTGTTCTTTTCTTTCAATGGCTTGATTTATCAATGATGTGCAAAGTCAAGATCAAAGCGGCCTTTGATCCGTTCCATCGGCGGATTGAAATATCCATAACGCAACTGAGGAAATTCTTCCCGCAACAATTCCTGCAATTGCTTTACACCCATGCATTCCCCTGTATCACCCACGCCGATCTTTCCAAGATACCAGTCAGGATCTATATTGAAGTTTCGCCACTGGATCATTTTTAAACCCGTTTCCCTGATGAGTTTGCGCAGCGCTTCGTATTCTGCAATGCTATCCGTCATACCAGGGAATACAAAATAGTTGATCGATGTCCAGCCACCAAAACTGTTCACCACTTTCAGGCTCTCAACGATATCATCAAAGTCGTAGTTGTTAGGCCGGTAATAAGGCATGTACACTTCGCGTCTGGCAGAGTTCGTGCTCACGCGGATGGAATCAAGACCTGCTTCGCAAAGCTTTTTCACTGCATCCGGTTTTGATCCATTTGTATTGATATTGATACTTCCTTTCGGTGTATGCTTGCGGATCTCAATGATCGCTTCCCGGATGGTTTCCCACATCAGCAATGGCTCACCCTCACATCCCTGCCCAAAGCTTACGATAGGGAAAGGCGCTTCTTCAAGATGCGGAACGGTAAACTCCACGATCTCTTCAGCCGTTGGCTTGAAACGAAGCCTGTCCTGTGTTGATACGATCGTTTCCTCATCTGGCTGCAGTGATATGCAACCAACACAGTTGGCATTACAAGCAGGCGAAGAAGGGATCGGACATTCCCAGCGGCCCAGGAAATAATTACGCGCGGCGGGACACTGGTAAGTCAGTGCGCAATTATTGGCCAGGTGATTCACCAGACGGTTATGCGGATATGCTTTTAATAATTGTTCTACTCCAAACTCCACTTTCTCCTGGTCATAGCCTGCACAATCCTGGCGTATATCCTGTTCGATCCTGGTAGCGGGAACATAAAATTTATCATCATACCAACCAGCAGCGGTATAACAGAATAAAGGAAGCGTTGGAGCATCGGGTGCTGTTTCATACGCAGCCAGATAGAATCCCGTATGTGCAGGCGGAATAAATGCAGCAACGGCCCAGCCTTTTTCGCAGAGACGCATTTCACCTGTATTCACGTCAATGCCAATACCACGGCGGCCCGGCAATTCATACAACGATCCGCCGTCCGGCAGCTCGATCCATTCATCCGTTGGTATTTCAAATGCATCCCAGCCACTGCGCCCGGTCACATACAATGTCTGATCCTCAAAAATGTTTCCCTTACCGTCTGAATACAGCAGGTAGGGGGAATGGGTTAGTTGCTCCATAGTCTGATCCACGTGTTTGAGTTAAGGGGTTTCAGAGGTTCCAGAAGTTCCATGGGTTTTAGAAGTTGCTGCCGCGATTTGAAAATTCTTGCCTTATACTGTAGAATTTTCTGCCAGAACAACCTCTGGAACTCCTGGAACCCATGAAACCCCTGGAACCTTTATTTAAGCTGCTTCCTGCAAAATTCGTTAAAATCCCCTTCATTCAGTCCTGCCGGCGATTCAATGATCTCTGATTGCAGCAATTTATCGTTTTTGAAATCGATGGTCAGTAAACCATCTTTTAATATGATATTGTTCAGTTCGTTCCATTCGATCCTTCTTGCCGGGAAAGATGGATAAAGCACAAATTTCTGATCGACCTGCACAGTCAGTCTTCTTTGCGCAGCCGAAAATAAAAAAAGCAACAGAACGCAAAGTGCAAATGCCCAGTAATTGCCGATGAAGATCCAGGTGCAGGCAGCAATAACCATAGCGGAATTGCGTAGCCTTATATTGTCCACACCTTTATTGCGCATGACAAGATCAACGGTCAACGCTGCAAGCGATAATACAGCACCCATAACAGCGGAGGTCCGGATGAACTGATCCTGTGAATAAAAAAACGTGATAATGAAGACAGCAATATTCAACAGTATAATGAATAACATCATACTGTAATATTGCTTCGATTTGTTATTCCGTAGTACTACTTCAAACATCGCCATGGATCAATTGAAAATTTGCTTATTGAGTATTGCTGGCGATCAGCGTATTACACAGTTTGAACAATACGCGTGCACCTACGTTTGCATTCCAGTCAGTGTCACTGATACCCACTTCACAAAGATCAAATCCGATGATCTTTCTTCCGCTTTCGATCACTTTTTTAAAGAGATAGAAAACTTCTTCGGTTTCAAACCCACCCGGGACCGGCGTACCTGTGTGCGGGCAAAGTTTCCGGTCGAGCCCATCAATGTCAAAACTGATAAATACCTGTTGCGGCAGTTTGCTCACGATCTCTTCAACGATCTGTTTCCAGTTCTCGCCTTCATACTGGCGGTATTTGATATCGCGGTCAAAATAAGTTGTAACGCGGTCCTTGTTATTTTTCAGGTATTCCCACTCATCGCCTCCATAATCACGAACACCAACCTGTACAAGTTTGGTCAGTTGCGGGATCTCCGCAAGCGCATTGTACATAATGCTTGCATGTGAGTAGGTAAAGCCTTCGTAAGCCGCACGGAGATCACAATGCGCATCTATCTGCAATATGCCGAAGCTTTGATGTTTTTCAGCGATCGCTTTGAAATAGCCAAGCGGCACGCTGTGGTCGCCGCCAAGCACACCAACGAGTTTACCTTTATTCAGCAGTACTTTGGTCTGCTCATACACCCATTGTGTAAGAAATGCTCCGCCTTCATTCACTTCCCGGATGGTCTTGCTCATGAACTGGTTTGCGGAAACTTCTTCACCGCGGGAGATATAATCAATATAAAGCTCCGCTTCTTTGCGCAGATAATCGCTCTTCATCAACAGTTTCCTGTCTATCGGGCGCATGTAATATCCCTGTTTCCAGCCTTCAGGCACTTCAGAATCGAACAGATCGACCTGCAGTGCGGCTTTAAAGATCGCTTCAGGCGCGCGGGCCGTTCCCGCACCATAACTCACTGTTACTTCCCAGGGGATCGGAACAATGACCAGTCTTGCATCGTCTTCAGAGGTTGGGAGTCCAAAAATATTGTTATTGGGATTGCTGACGCAATTCGGATCGTAATTAGCTAGATCTACCATTTTTCTTCCTTGTATTGAAAAACGGTGCAAGTTACGACTAAGAGTTGAAAGAGAAAAAGAGAAGGTGTAAAGGGTGGGGAGTCAGGGGGTTGAGGGGAGAGAAGTTTGAGAGGTTTGGGAGGTTTGAGAGGTTTGGGAGGTTTGGGAGGTTTGGGAGGTTTCAGAAGTTTCAGAAGTTTCAGAAGTTCCAGAGGTTCCAAATGTTCAAGGAGTTCCAGAGGTTGCTACCGCGCTTTGTAAATTTCCTTATTGTCAGAACTGACTTTCAGGGAAGACGCTTACAGACTGCGGTTGCAACCTCTGGAACTCCTTGAACATTTGAAACCTCTGGAACTTTCTTCTTCCCCCTTTCAAACCGTCACAGGTCAAACCGGCTCCTGCTGGCTAAGACAGTGAAAACTTCCCAAACCCCAGATGATCTCGGTTGAATCGATGCCCACAACTTCGCGGTCAGGGAAACAGGATTGAATGATCTGAAGGGCTTTATCGTCTTTGTCGCAACGATAGGTTGGGACGATGACCGACTTATTGGCGATATAAAAATTGGCATAAGAGGCCGGCAGACGCTGATCTTCCCAGATCACGGCATCGGGCATGGGGAGCTCCACGATATTGAGTTGCTTGCTGTTAAGCAAGCGCATTTCTTTCAATTGCCTGAGATTGTGCTGAAGCAATTCATAGTTTTCGTCCTGCCTGTTCTCTTCGACAACAGTAAGAACGGTGTCTTCATTTACAAAACGGATCGTATCGTCTATGTGGCCATCTGTATCGTCGCCAACGATGCCTTCATCAACCCATAATATTTGTTCAACGCCGTAATAGTTACGGAGATATTCTTCGATCTGGCATTGATTGAGGTGCGGGTTGCGGTTGGGATTCAGCAGGCAGGCTGTTGAAGTAAGCAATGCGCCTTTGCCATTGAATTCCACAGAGCCGCCTTCCATTACGATACCGGGATGGAAAACCGGAAGCTCATAATGCTTGCCGATCAGCGTAGGAATCACATCATCCAGGTCGAATGGAGGATATTTTCCGCCCCAGGCATTGTAACCCCAATCGACGATAGCTTTTCCTTTACCGGCCATTTCATTTACCAGGAATGCGGGGCCGTGATCACGGCACCAGGCGTCATTGGTCGGGTGAAAGAAGAATTCAACTTTTGAAAGATCCACACCGCCTTTCTGCAGGTGTTGGGTCGCGGACTGTTTCATTGCTTCGTCCGCGACGTTAATACGTACCAGCTCGCCTCGCGTGAGTTCTTTAATGAACGCTGTATAATTCGGATAAATGCTGTCGATCTTGCCCGGCCAGCTTGCTTCCTTATGCGGCCAGCTAAGCCAGGTGGCTACATGCTTTTCAAATTCTGCGGGAAAATAGTAGCCCAACTCACGTGGAGTGGAGAGATCGTTGGGGTTTTGAGATAATGTAGTCACTGCTTATTGTTGTAGATAGCAAAAGTAAAAAGTCAAAAGTAAAAATTAAAAACCGGTTTCCCTTCGGCAGGACTTTCACATCCGGGGGGAAGCTATTTTTTAATTTTTGCTTTTGACTTTTAATTAGCGAGGCTTACTCTTCGTCGATAAACCGTTTTGTGATCTGCTGATAAGAATCAATTCTCCGGTCACGCAGGAATGGCCAGTGTGTGCGGTACCTGTCTGATTTGCTCAGATCCAGTTCCTCCACATGCACTTCTTCCTGATCGTGGGAAGCTTTGTAGATCACCGATCCGAATGGATTGGAGATGAAGGAGCCGCCCCAGAATTTCATTGCACCGTTCTGCTCATGACCTACGCGGTTCACACTTACAACATGCAGTCCGTTTGCCACCGAGTGACTGCGCTGAATGGTCTGCCAGGCATTGTACTGTTCAATGTTTGTTTCTTCATCCTGTGAAGTTGCCCAACCGATCGCAGTGGGGTAGAACAGCATCTGTGCACCCATAAGCGATGTGATGCGTGCCGCTTCAGGATACCATTGATCCCAGCAGATCAGCACACCAATGGTTGCGAATTTTGTTTTGAATACTTTATAACCAAGATCACCGGGCGTGAAATAGAATTTCTCATAATACGCCGGGTCGTCCGGAATATGCATTTTGCGGTATTTGCCAAGATAACTTCCGTCTGCATCAAGCACAGCGGTAGTATTGTGATACAAGCCTTCCGTTCTTTTCTCAAACAATGAAGCGATGATCACCACGCCAAGTTCCTTTGCGACTTTGCTCAACGCATCTGTTGACGGACCGGGAATAGGCTCGGCCAGTTTGAAATTATCATAATCTTCTACATCACAGAAGTAGAGCGAAGTGAACAACTCCTGCAAACAAACGATCTGCGCGCCTTTGGCGGCCGCTTCTCTTACTTTGTCTGCTGCCTTCTGCAGGTTGGCTGCTTTGTCAGCAGAACAGCTCATCTGAACAAGACCGACTTTTACTTTTGACATGTTGAAAAAATTAATGTGCAAAGGTACGGGAATAGTTTTTTGCGGAGGTGTAAAAAAGTATTAAAACATCTGAAAGAAGATTGGCATAATGAGATAGTTGCGCCTGTTATCCAGGAAGCATTTTCGGTTATTGCAGATCGTAGTCTCCCGCTGATTTCGCAGATTTATTTTTACAATTAAAGAGAGATGTTATAAGGATAGAGATCATCGATCCATGCGCTGCCGCAGATACCGCAGATTGGTTTCCGATCGCGGAGATTGATCTGCGTAATCTGCGGAGGCCGATAAAAGTTGTTTCCTTACTTACAGCATTTTCAATAATAAGACCCGCAAATCTGCGAAATCTGCGGGAACCCTACGCCGGTCAGCAGAAAGCATCTCTCAACTGAAAAATATTGAAATTCAAACAGATAAGGTTAATGGGCAAAAATAAAAAAAGAGCGAAGAAACTCTTCGCCCTTTCATCTATCCGCAAATAATTTATGTTAATGAGAATGTCCCACGTTTCTTCCCATCTGGCGCAGGAACGACACATGTGAAGCAACCGCATAACGAACGCGGCTGTATTCGATATACTGAATTCCATACTCCTGGCAAGCCTTTTTAATGATCTTGCTGATAGCAGGGTAGTGTACGTGAGAGATCTTAGGGAACAGGTGATGTTCTACCTGGAAGTTCAGGCCACCAACCAGCCAGCTTACAACTCTGTTGCGTGTTGCAAAGTTCGCTGTTGTTTTAAGCTGATGGATCGCCCATTCATCTTCCATTTTCCCGGTTGCATTATCAGGCAATGGGAAATGCGTGTGCTCAACAGTGTGAGCAAGCTGGAATACGATGCTGAGAACGAATCCGGCAACAAGTGCCATTGTGAAGAAGCCGATCACCCAGGGAACAAATCCAACCATATAGATGGGCATCGCAACAAAAATGAAGATATGAGCTGCTTTGTAGAACCAGAAAAGCAAATGCTCTTTCAGCGTCATTTTCTTCAGGGGGATTTCGCCGATCCGGAGTGTGAAATATTTTTTATAGTCAGTAACAAATATCCACCAGATGTATAACAGCGAATACGCTGCAGGAAAATACACGTGCTGATACTTATGGAATTTCAAATGCTCCTGCTCATCGCAAAGGCGAAGGAAAGGACGTGCTTCAATGTCATCATCCACACCATGAATATTGGTATACGTATGGTGGATCACATTGTGCTTTGTCTTCCACATATGCTGGCTTGCGCCGAGAAAATTGGCAATGTTCGACGCAGCGCTGTTCACCCATTTATATTTGCTGAAACTGCCGTGGGCACCATCGTGCATCACATTGAAGCCTATAGAAGCGATCAGACCTCCAAGCAACACGCTTTCAGCGATCGCCCAAACAGCCGGAGGAGTGAAGAACACAAGGTGCGTATAGATCGCCAGAAGACCCAATACAAGGATACCTGCTTTCAGATACAATCTGAAATTACCGGTTTGGGCCTTCCCTTTTTGTTTGAAATATTCCGCGATCCTCTTTTTCAATTCTCCGTGGAAGGAAACTGGGATCTTGGGAAACTTTGGACTGGACATGGCAGAATTTTAATGAATTAAGTACGCGAAGTTAGATCAAGTTCATCACAAAACATTCATAAACCTGTAAAACCTGTATGATATTAATCATGTTATAAAATAATGATGCTGATCATTTTCGGTTCAACTATAGCAAGGATTCTGCCAACAAGAACAGCATAACGCCCGGATAGCTCCATTCAATTGCCCGGAAGTGAAAATTCATCAAATAATAACGAGAGAGCAGACCTGATCTGCTCTTTCGCTTGTATTATGATAAAACCTACCTTGTAAAGATCAGGTCTCATTCTGGATCAATGCGTCCAGGTTCCGGATGCCTATCTTTTTATCGGTGGTGAACCCTTCGGCATACTTTACACCGATGCGTTTACCGAGCATCCTTGCCCGGGCGACAACGCTATCGAGGAAGTCCGGTGTTGAGATATAGGTCTGCGGGCCGTCCGTGCTGTTATTGCCGGTATGGAACTGTGTGGCATAGGCCCGGATCGCCTGCATTTTGGTCTCAAATGCCTCGCTGATATCGATCAGCAGATCGGGTTCATGATACCAGTCCTGCATATACTGCAGGAAGTACTTCGGCCTCCATTTTTCCTGCGCTTTCCCGTCCTTTCCGGTGGTCTCGATCCTGGCAAGTCCTGAAAGAAAGCAGGCATCGCTGATCAGGTGTCCTGCGCGGCCATGATCCGGATGGCGGTCATGCAACACATTGCCCAGCACGATCTCCGGTCTGTAATGCCTGATGGCCCGGATCAGTTCAAGCTGGTGACTCTCATCATTCTTAAAAAAGCCGTCCCGCATTTTCAGGTTCTCTCTTTCCACCACGCCCATGATCTTTGCTGCATCTGCCGCCTCTGTATATCTTGTCTCCACCGTTCCGCGTGTTCCAAGTTCACCCTGCGTCAGATCCACGATCGCAGCCGTCTTCCCACTTCTTATTTCATTGATTAAAGTGCCAGCGCAACCCAGTTCGATATCATCGGGGTGTACGCCTATGGCGAGGATGTCTGTTTTCATGGCGCAAAAATAGCGTGAATAGCGGGATTTTTGGAGCTGGATGATAGATGGCCGATGTTCGATGTTGGATGATCGAGCTCCGCAGGTCGAAGCCTAAAATACACAGCCTGAATACAGAGATATTCGATTTTCGTGTATCATTCGAATAGATGTCGACCATCGACCATCCAACATCGATCATCGCTCACACATCAATTTATTTCCGATACGGATTCCCATACCACGCCCCATCAATCTCCCTCACAAAACTTTCTATCTGCCTGTCAGTTTTGTCGCTGAGGTCCCATTTCTGTTTGAGGTTGCCGCCGACGAAAAAGGCGACCGTTTGATAGAGGCGGGCATTGACTCCGCCCTTGTATTCTTTGATGATCTCGTAGCAATTGTTGCCGGTCTGGCGGTTAATGAGCTTCATCAACACCTTGCCCTGGTAGACGGACAGGTTGGAAAGCGGCTCAGTAAACTGTTTACGCAGCTCTTTTTCGCGGGACTTGATGTATTGTTTTCTTTCTTTTTTGGAAAGCGTCGCGGCTTTTGCATTGATGTCATTGATCGTTGCGCCGGCTACGCGTGCATAAGGATAGGTTACATACACGGCGTTACGAAGCCTTGTCCATTCCTGCTTGTACTTCTCCAATTTCTCGGGGGAAAGATTGGAGATCCAGACCATTCCCTCTTCATGGTAAGAAAGCATTTCGCGATTGTACCAGACAGCTTCGGTGATGATCGTATCGTTTGGTCCCCATTTTTTGGAACGCTCCGCAAAAGAAGGCATGGGAGGAATGGTATCCGTACCTGCAGGCGGCGTCTCTTCCTGGGCACTTGATGCTGTTGACAGGAACAGGGTTAGGGCCAGGAAAAAAAAGGTGATCAGGTATAACGGCTTTCGCGACATGTGGCTTATAAATGTACAAAACAAAGCTATGACGGCAAAGACCGTTAAGATCGTGTCAGTGTTGTTGTGAAAATGTGAAAATTATACTTTCCGCAACTGACGGTTCAGCCGGATCCTGTGCGCCATGCTCATGAAAATCCCAATGGCAGTTACGAAAATTCCCAACCATAAGATTTTGATATATGGGAATTTGTAAGCTTTCAGTGTCACATATTCCAGTACCGCGCTCGATTCTTTTACGCCAATGTCCGCTTTTCCGGTGCTGTCAACGCTGTTCAAACGCACGATCAGGCTTTCGGAAGTCACGGTATCAGGCAGCGCCAGCGTTGTGCCGCCCTGGTTGATAAGCAACGCTTCGGCAGTATACCCGCTGCGGTTGATCGCATGCACGCCAATAGTTGCTACCGTCGCGCGATCGCCGGGTTTGAAGCCCTCAAAAGGCAGACTGTCGCGGCTGGAAAGTTTTTCCAGGATCAAAAACCCTTTTGAATAGAAAATGCTGTCGCCTTCCTTTACGGGGTGACTTACAAATTTCGAGGTATCCTGGCTCGCGTCATTTTTTGAAAGCGCAGAGATATAGGTAAACACATCATGATCCAGGTAATGCCTGGAATCAGGGTTTGCCATCAATCCCTCGTTTCCTTTATAATTCACAAACGCATTTGGCGTCAATGTAAATTCTTCCTTATCCTCGCGGCTTTTGAAATGAATGAAGTAATACCATTGCTCTTTCTTCGGGTGCGCAGAATCTTTTACATAGGTGACATCATATTTACCCATTTTCATTGGGTAACCTTTCACCAGGGTCAGGTTCTCACCGGTTTTTTCTTTGCTTTCCTTTCCAAATTCGATCGCAATACCACTTGTATTCTTTGAAAGGATCTCTTTCTTGGAAGAAGAGATCAGGATGCCTAACAATACCAGCCCGAAACCAACGTGCGAAACAGATCCGCCGGTAAACCGCAGTTTTCCTTTAAACCCGATCCATATAAAAGCTGCATTTGCAATAATGGCATACACAGCACCGGCGATCGCAAGCCAGATCGCACCAAGATAGCCGAGGCCGTGCGTCTGATAGTTAATATTACCAAAATACAATATCGCCGTAGCAGTAAGAATCGATATGATCGTCGGGATCCAGATCTTTTTCCAGAAGAAAGCAGCCGTAGTACTTTTATAACGGAGATATTGTACGATCGCGGTTAGCACACCGATGATGATCGCCACGTGGATCTGTATCTGGTTATAGGCAAACTCCTCATCTTCAGGAGCAGCAATCTTTGTCCCGAATACTTTATTGAATACCGGCAATGATGTTTTGGCACTGATCACGATCGCAGTAAGGAAGAACACGAGCGAACCGATGAACATCCAGAACTCACGCGAAGAAGTTGCTTCTTCTTTTGCAATGGCCGGCACCTGTTTCTGGATCTCATAGATCAGGAATATAAGTCCGGTTATGATCGCCAGGAAAGCAACAACGGGAGCGATCGATTTTCCCGCGATAGCAAGGTTCAGGGTTTCAGCTGATCTTGCAACAATAAGTAATACAATACCGGTCAGACCGATCAGTAAGCGGCGTGAACGGGTAGGAGCAGCCAGCACAGGAGACAACCAGGCGAACAGGTACATCAGCAGCAGCAATTGTCCGTTCATACCTGTATCAGTGAACGCATGCACAGAAGATTCACCCAGTATACCGCTCTTTGTAAGGAAGGTGGAATAGAGGATAAAGATGAATGTCAGGATCATGAAGAGAAAGGCTGATCGCAACGAATGACCGCTGTGTTTATAGATCAGTAAGGTGTGAATGCCCGCCACCAGTATCAGCCACGGAACGAGTGAAGCATTTTCCACCGGGTCCCAGGCCCAGTAACCACCAAAGGTCAGCGATTCGTATGCCCATGCAGCACCCATCATAATACCCACACCAAGAAAAGCCAGGGAGAAAAGCGCCCAGGGAAGAACAGGTTTTACCCAGTCTGAAAAACGTTTTGTCCACAGCGCAGCTATAGCAAATGCAAACGGAACAACCGTAGACGCAAAACCAAGGAACAATACAGGCGGGTGTATCACCATCCAGTAGTTCTGCAGCAATGGATTCAGGTCATTTCCATCCTTGATAAAGCTGAGGTAATCCTGGCGGAATGGCTGTGTAATATCGCTGTTCATATGCACGATCGGAGCATTATCCAGCACACCGGAATCACGCAATAACAGGAATGGATTGGAACCCATTCTCCATCCGAATACATAAAGGCCCGTAAGCATGGTAGCCAGGCAGAACTGTACAAAGCTCACGACGGTCATCACCGGAGCTTCCCATGTCTTTGAAGTCTTGATCAGTATCAAACCCAGCACACAATGCCAGATACTCCATAACAGCGTACTTCCTTCCTGACCTTCCCAGAAACAGCTCAGCAGGTATTTCACTTCGAGTGAACGGCTGCTGTGTTGCCAGACATATTTGTATTCGAAACGGTGATTATAGATCAGAAAGAACAGGATCACAAAAATGGAAAGCACGGAGAACACTTCCGTCAGAAAAGCGATCCTTGCCAGTTTTTTCCAATGGCCGCCATCGATCGTAGACGCATTCTGCACGGCTTTGAAGTAAGAGAAGCTGGCTACAAGGGAAGCAACCAATGAAAGAACGATAAAGAAATGACCCAGATTTCCGGAAAAGCGGTCCTCGCCAATGTAGTCCATCAGGAAAAAGCTGTTTTAGTGAAAAAGTGGAGTGATACGGTTTGGTGTATCGTTTACCAGCAAGTGAAAGTTTCAGAGGTTCCAGACGTTCCATAGGTTTCAGAGGTTTATGAGCCTTTGGAACCTATGGAACTTCTGAAACGTTTGGAACCTTCACTTCCATCTATATCAATATTTCGGATCAGTGCTCGCCTGCGTCACCTGTACATTCTTCTTCGCCGCTTCCATATCATCCTTGTATTTGGAAGGGCATTTTGTTTGAATGCTCTGGCAATCAAAAAGGCCATCCTGGTATTTTCCTTTTAATACCAGCCTTTCGCTGATCTCAAAATTTTCGGGCTTGGGTTGATGATAGATCACCTTTACTGATTTACCCAACGTATCCACAGCAGTAAAGCTTAAATAATTGGGATTTTTCAGTGCGTCGTATTCGAGAGGAGCGGTTTTGTCCCAACGCGCCATCAGGTGAACGAACTTGCCGGGTTTGGACATTGCAGTGTCCACCGTATCATAAGTGCTTGTATTCTGTAAAAAACTGATCAATACCGCGATCGTTGCAGCAATTCCGACAAGTAAAATGATATGGACCTTTTTCATCCGGCTTTGGGGTTTATTTCGCTAATCAGTCCGCCTCTTTATGGATCGGCAAACTCCGCGAAGTTATGTCAAATTACCGTCACAAACGGTGATTTCTCCAAACAACGGATGTATAGACTGTTTGTTCAGCCGAATGAAAAGTTTTTTGAAAAAAAGCGGATTATATTCGCGCAAGCTTATAACACTTGTTAGTTAACGGAATATTGTTTAACGTTGACCGCAAAAAGATTAAACAGTGCAGCGGCATCATGTTTAAACTGTTGAACTTTTCTATCCAGTGTCATTTGAATACAGAAGTGTTATCCGGGGACTAATAGAAAAGACTTTTACGCAGACTTTCTTACCGTCCTACCGCCTTACCGGTAAAAATTAAACCGGTGAGGCGGTAAGAAGGTAAGAGAGTACGAAGGTTGTAGCTTAACCGGCTGACATTACTGTTAAATCTTAGGCTTTAAACAGATAAACTCAGATTGCTATATGATTTTTGAACTTTCAGAAGAACAATTAATGATCCAGCAGGCGGCCCGCGATTTTGCGCGCAATGAATGCCTGCCCGGGGTGATCGAACGCGACGAGCGCCAGCAGTTTCCCAAAGAACAGATCATGAAACTGGCTGAACTCGGCTTTATGGGAATGATGGTCGACCCCGCTTATGGCGGCAGTGGTCTTGACACCGTAAGCTATGTACTTGCAATGGAAGAGATCTCAAAGATCGACGCAAGCGTAAGCGTTTGTATGAGCGTCAACAACAGCCTCGTTTGTTTTGGCCTTCAGCAATACGCCAATGAAGCGCAAAAACAAAAATACCTTACGCCGCTTGCGCAGGGACGCAAAGACGGCGAACTCTATATCGGCGCATTTATGCTCAGCGAACCCGAGGCCGGCAGTGATGCCACTTCGCAACGCACCACTGCGGAAGATAAAGGTGATCATTACCTGCTCAATGGCACAAAGAACTGGATCACGAATGGCGGCTCTGCCTCTGTATACCTTGTTATCGCACAAACTGATCCTTCCAAAAAATCAAAGGGCATCAATGTATTTATTGTAGAAAAGAACTGGCCGGGCGTAACGGTTGCTGCAAAAGAAAATAAACTTGGGATCCGCGGCAGCGATACCCACACTGTAATGTTTACCGATGTGAAAGTACCCAAAGAAAACAGGATCGGTGAAGATGGCTTCGGATTTACGTTTGCCATGAAAACCCTTGCCGGCGGCCGGATCGGTATTGCTTCCCAGGCATTGGGTATTGCCAGCGGTGCCTACGAACTGGCAAAAGAATATTCCAAAACAAGAAAAGCCTTCGGTACGGAGATCAAAAATCATCAGGCCATTGCATTCAAACTCGCTGATATGGCTACCCGCATAGAAGCTGCAAGATTGCTTTGCCTTAAAGCAGCCTGGGAAAAAGACAACAACATCGATTATACACTCAGCTCATCCATGGCAAAAGTGTTCGCATCGGAAACTGCTATGTGGACTACCACGGAAGCTGTCCAGGTACATGGTGGCTACGGTTATGTGAAAGAATATCACGTAGAAAGATTGATGCGCGATGCCAAGATCACACAGATCTATGAAGGGACAAGTGAGGTGCAGCGGATAGTGATAAGCCGGTCAATTTTGAAATAAAACCTTCAAGTAAAAAGTAAAAAGTCAAAAGTCAAAATTAAAAAATGACTTCGCCAGAAGAAACCATGCTGATGGCAGATGAATTGTTTTTTAATTTTTACTTTTGACTTTTTACTTTAACCAATGGTCAACAGGGATAATTATATAAGAATAAAAGAGGAGCTGGATAAAGCAGGCGTAACACTTGTCGCTGTTTCTAAATTGAAACCCGTCAGCGATATCCTTGCACTGTATGAATCAGGGCAGCGTGATTTCGGAGAGAACTATGTGCAGGAACTGGTAGAAAAACAGCCACAACTGCCTGCCGATATCCGCTGGCATTTTATCGGCCATTTGCAAAGCAATAAAGTAAAATACATTGCACCATTCGTGCATCTTATTCATGGTATCGACAGCGCAAGCACATTAAAAGAGGTCAACAAACAGGGAATAAAAAACAGCCGCACGATCGATTGCTTACTCCAGGTTCATATCGCGCAGGAAGAAACAAAATTTGGATTTGATGAGAGCGAAGTGAATGCCATTCTTTCCGCTGACCAATATTCCAATGCACACATTAAGGGGCTGATGGGAATGGCCTCCTTCTCCGATGATCTTTCGCTGGTACGGTCTGAATTTCATGCATTGAAAAATCTGCTGATCAAAGCCCGGTCAATCAACCCCGATATGACCATTCTTTCCATGGGGATGAGCGGCGATTACAGGCTGGCAATCGAAGAAGGGTCTACAATGGTAAGGATCGGCAGTCTATTGTTCGGAAACAGAAATTAGTTGAAGATCGGCTTCCCGCAGGCCGCGCAGATTTGCCTGCAACTGTCAGCGGTTGCCTGATCTTTTGAATAGCCGTTCACCCGCTTCCGCAGATGACGCAAATCTTTCTTTAATCAGAGGTTGATTAGTGAAATTCCATCTAACAAGCTCGTCCGCCTGGCGTAAGGCCCTCCAACCTCCCCTTCAGGCTAATCGTCACCCAAATCTATGAATGGCGTAAGGTTCCCTCCTCCGCGTCGCTACGGCGGACAGAGCCCGCAGATTTACGCAGATATAAAACACGCAGATGCGCAGATGGTCTGTTAAACAAGGGAG
>QFQQ01000161.1 GCA_003243445.1 Citrobacter freundii | reverse complement strand
GAGATAACTGCTCTTAACAAATCGAAATTAATTCATTAGGGAAGATATTATGAAACGTTCAATTATTTCTGCTGCTGTTTTGTCTGTTGTATTTATGAGCGCTGGGGCTTTTGCTGCTGATGAAACAGGAACACTGACTATTAATGGTCATGTGGATAATAGCTCTTGTTATTTTAAAGACAAAAATAATAATAGCATAATTGAGTTACCCACTATTGATGCTTCCCGCTTTGCTAATTTGAGTACTGGGGGTACAGTTGGTGATGTAAAACATGATAGCTCAACGCCGATGATTATTGTCTGTCCAGCTAATACAACTTTAAAAACAGTCAGAATTACGGGTGCAAGTTTTACCTCTGGTGTACTTAATAAAACCTCGGGTGATGCTGAAGGAGTCGGTTTTAACTTAACACTAGGCAGTAAGCAGATTACTGACGTTGAGGAAAGCGACCTTTCAGGAGAACTGACTCCGAAAATAACAAGTGATGGAGTTGAATATACTTTAGATTTTGGCGCTAAATATGCTCGACTTGATACTAGTGTTCCGGTAACTGCAGGGAATTTATCATCAGTTTTAACTATTTCTGTTTCTGCTGACTAACCTTTCATGCCGGTGGCTTCACCGGCGATACCTTTAGAAGGACGAACGCGAAATGAAATGGATTCTAATTGCTTTTTTGATCGCATCTACGCAATCCGTCCATGCTGGTATTGTGATTTATGGTACTCGTATTATCTACCCGGCGGAAAAAAATGAAGTCCTGGTACAACTGATGAATCAGGGAGAACGGTCTTCACTGGTGCAATCATGGATTGATGACGGTGACACTTTGTTACCACCAGAAAAAATCCAGGTGCCGTTTTTACTGACCCCGCCAGTGGTAAAGGTTGCAGGCGATTCAGGTCAGCAGTTGAAAATCAAAAAAATGCCGAATTCGCTGCCTGGCAACAAAGAAAGTTTGTTTTTTCTCAATGTGCTGGATATTCCACCGAACAATCCTGACAGCGCAGGAAAGAATGTACTCAAGTTCGCGATGCAGAATAGGATTAAACTATTTTATCGGCCTAAAGGGGTCTCGCCAGTTAATAAGAATACGTTTCAAAAACTGTCCATGAAACGTAGTGGTAGTATTTACTCTATTAAGAATGATGCGGCTAACTGGATCACGATAACGGAAGTAAAAGCTAATAATGTCAAAATAAATAACGAAAGTATTATGCTTGCACCACTCTCCGGTGCAGATGTGGCATTAAAAAGTGTTAATGCCAATCAGTATAAAATGACCATTATTGACGACCACGGTAATTATATTAGCGATAACGTCAGCCTAAAATAACAGGAGCTGATTATGTTAAGGATGACTCCGATTGCTTCGGCGGTATTACTGTTGCTGCTCGGCATTGATGCTCATGCCGCAGAAGAAACGTTTGATACAAACTTTATGATGGGTGGAATGAAGGGCGAGAAAGTTTCCGATTTCCGCCTCGATGATAATCAACCGTTACCGGGACAATATGACATTGATATCTATGTCAATAAACAGTGGCGCGGAAAATATGAGGTTACTGTTAAAGATAATCCAGATGATACCTGCTTATCACGAGATGTTTTAACTCGTCTGGGAATAAATACGCAAGCTTTGGACAAGAAAAATGAATGCCCAACGCTAAAGCAGGCGGTACAGGGGGGGAGTTTTGCCTGGAATATCGGCACGTTTCGTCTGGATCTTAGCGTTCCGCAGGCGTTTGTCGATGAACTTGAACAGGGTTATGTCCCTCCGGAAAACTGGGATCGTGGCATTAATGCTTTTTACACATCGTATTACGCCAGCCAGTATTACAGTGACTATAAGGATTCTGGTAACAGTAAAAGTACCTATGCGCGTTTTACCAGCGGATTAAACCTGCTGGGCTGGCATTTGCATTCAGACGCCAGTTATAACAAAACCGATGACAGCAGCGGGGAGTGGAAAAGCAACACGTTATATCTGGAACGTAGCATACCGCAAATTCTCGGCACGCTACGTGCCGGGGATATGTATACCTCATCGGATATTTTTGATGCGGTGCGTTTTCGCGGCGTACGGTTGTATCGCGATATGCAGATGCTGCCAAACTCAAAGCAGAATTTTACGCCGCTAGTGCAGGGGATTGCGCAGAGTAACGCACTGGTCACCATCGAACAGAACGGCTTTATCGTTTATCAAAAAGAAGTGCCGCCAGGCCCGTTCTCTATTGCCGATTTACAGCTTGCGGGCGGCGGCGCGGATCTTGACGTTAGCATTAAAGAGGCTGACGGATCGATTACGACCTATCTTGTGCCGTACGCAGCGGTGCCCAATATGTTGCAGCCTGGGGTTTCAAAATATGATTTTGCCGCTGGGCGTAGCCATATCGAAGGTGCCAGTAATCAGACCGACTTTGCGCAACTGAGCTACCAATACGGGCTGAATAATCTGTTAACGCTGTATGGCGGTACCATGCTGGCAGATAACTACAATGCGTTTACGCTTGGTACTGGCTGGAATACGCGTATCGGCGCGATTTCTGTCGATGCGACACAGTCCCACAGTAAGCAGGATAACGGAGATGTGTTTGACGGGCAGAGTTATCAGATTGCTTATAACAAGTATTTGACACAAACTGCCACCCGTTTTGGCCTGGCGGCGTATCGCTACTCTTCCAAAGACTACCGCACGTTTAACGATCACGTCTGGGCAAATAACAAAAACAGCTACCATCGTGATGAAAACGATGTATATGACATTGCGGATTATTACCAGAACGATTTTGGTCGGAAAAACAGCTTTTCGGCTAACGTCAGCCAGTCTTTGCCGCAAGGTTGGGGCTCTGTATCTTTGAGTACGCTGTGGCGAGACTACTGGGGTCGAAGTGGCAGTAGCAAAGATTATCAGCTGAGCTATTCCAATAGCTGGCAACGGATTAGCTATACCTTTTCAGCCAGTCAGACCTATGACGAGGATCATCACGAAGATAAGTGTTTTAACGTCTTTATCTCTATTCCGTTCGACTGGGGGGATGATATTAGCGCTCCGCGTCGACATTTGTATGTGTCTAACTCGACCACCTTTGATAATGATGGTTTTACGTCAAACAATACCGGGATTTCAGGCACCGCAGGCAGTCGCGATCAGTTTAACTATGGGGTAAATCTCAGTCATCAACGGCAGGACAGTGAGACAACGGCTGGCGGTAATCTAACGTGGAATGCGCCGGTCGCCACGCTTAACGGTAGCTACAGTCAGTCTTCTAAATACACACAAACTGGCGGCAGTATTTCAGGTGGTCTGGTAGCCTGGTCTGGTGGCGTGAATTTAGCCAACCGACTGTCGGAAACGTTTGCCGTGATGCATGCGCCGGGTCTGGAAGGGGCGTATGTGAACGGGCAGAAATACCGTACCACCAACCGCAATGGCGTGGTGGTCTACGACGGTTTAACGCCATATCGTGAAAACCACCTGATGCTGGATGTTTCCAACACCAATAGTGAAACCTACCTGCAAGGCAACCGCCGCAGCACCGCCCCGTACCGCGGAGCGGTAGTGCTGGCAACGTTTGATACCGACCAACGTAAACCCTGGTATATCCGGGCGCAGCGCCCTGATGGTTCACCGCTGACGTTTGGTTACGAAGTAGAGGATATTCATGGACACAATATCGGCGTGGTAGGCCAGGGAAGCCAGCTCTTTATTCGCACTAATGAAGTGCCCCCGGAAATAAAAGTGGCGGTCGATAAACAACAGGGACTTTCATGCTCAATCATTTTCGGCAAAACGATTGATGAAAGTAAAGTTTATATTTGTCGGTGAGGTGGTAGATGAAAAAATATCTTATAATATTAATCATGTTATTTCCTATGATGGCTTATGCAACTTGCAATGGTTCACAAAAAAATAGTAATAATATTAGTGTTACCTTAACAGATGGAGCGAGTTCTCAAAACTTCAATACGAACTTCGATGGAAATTTCACTTGTTATTTATCTTCTGATAAAATTCATGTGATCAATGCGTTACAAAATTACATAGTTGAATTATATGATATTTCAGGTGAGAAACCAATCTACATAAAGTTAAATGCATTTGTTGAAGGTAATTTTCCGATAGATACGCCAAGTTCATCCCTAACCGGAAGGCAATATTCGGCGGTAAGTTTATTTAATACAAAAAATATTGTACTTAAGATGGAGTATGTCGACGCTCCTGGTAATGTAAATCTGAGGTCTTCAAATATGAATACCTTTACTATTTCTGATGCGATTATATTTTCATCAAATTCTAGCTGCGGTTGGCCAAATATTTATGCATGCTTTGGGCTTAATGCTTCATTTGCACAAAGTATAACCTTTAATGTAACGCACCAACCTACAACGTGTAAATTCCTACAGTCTGATTATTCTATTACATTACCTAACATTTCTATAAATGATTTACAGGCAGGTAGATATGGAGGAAATGTTTCTGATACATTAAAGCTAGGGAAGGTGCGAACAAGTCCCTGATATGAGATCATGTTTGTCATCTGGAGCCATGGAACAGGGTTCATCATGA
>QFQQ01000160.1 GCA_003243445.1 Citrobacter freundii | reverse complement strand
CTTCCTAAGATCAAGTACGTGCGGGGCACGTCCATGTTCGGCATGAGCTTTATTTACATCATTTTTGAAGACAACGTAGACATTTATTGGGCAAGGGAACGGGTGCTGGAACGGCTTAGCACTATTTCCCGCAACCTGCCGCCAGGCGTCAGCCCGCAGTTAGGACCCGATGGTACCGGCGTTGGGCATGTCCTGTGGTACACCCTCGATGCACCGGGCATGGATCTCGGTGAACAAAGAGCCTTGCAGGACTGGTATATCAAGTTCGCGCTGCAAAATGTACGAGGCGTAAGCGAGATCGCTTCCTTTGGCGGGTTCCAAAAGCAGTATCAGATCACGCTCGATCCCAACAAGCTTTTATACTATAAACTTGCTGTAAGTGATGTCATCAGCGCCGTTCGTGCCAATAACAACGAAACGGGCGGCAGTAAGTTTGAGTTAAGTGATATCGGCTATGTGATCAAGACCTCCGGCTATTTACAGTCCATCGGGGAAATCCAAAACATTGCCGTAAAAAGCAGTAACGGTATTGCCGTTAAAGTATCGGACATAGCCAGTGTGCAAACTTCCGGTGAAACAAGATTAGGGATTTTTGACCAGAATGGCGAAGGAGAACGGGTCGGCGGCATTGTGGTCATGCGCTATGGCGAAAATGCCGCGGAGGTAATTGAAAACGTGAAGGCCAAAATGCAGGAAGTAGCCAAAGGCTTTCCAGAAGGGGTAAAATTTGATATTGTTTATGACCGTGGCCAACTAATAAAGCAATCCATTTCCTCCGTCAAAGGCACACTTATCGAAGAGATCATAGCGGTTTCATTGATCGTTATCATCTTCCTGTTTCACTGGCGCAGTGCGCTGAGCATTATTATTCAAATTCCCGTCACCATTGCCATCAGCTTCATCCTGCTCAACGCTTTTGGTATTTCCTCTAATATCATGTCGCTTACCGGTATCGCATTGGCCATCGGGGTAATTGTGGATAATGGCATTGTGATGAGTGAAAATGCTTACAAGCACCTGGCAGACCGCTACGCACATTGGCAACAAGAACAAAAAGACAATCCTCAATTATGATCTGGCACAAAAAAAATAAAAAAGCAAAAGAAAAATGGATCACCGAGGAAGAGCGGTTATCCATTATTGAAAAATCCAGCAAGCAGGTATCCAGGGGTGTCTTCTTTGCCACGGTTATCATCATTACTTCTTTTCTTCCGGTGTTTTTACTCACCGGGCAGGAAGGGAAAATGTTTCACCCGATGGCCTACACCAAAACCTTTATACTCATAGTGGATGCGCTATTGGTATTAACCCTTGCGCCGGTGCTGATTTCCTTCTTCATGAAAGGAAAGTTCCGCCCCGACAGTGCTAATCCGGTAAACCGCTTTCTGGAGCGGATCTATACCCCGGTGATCCAATGGGTGATGAAGTGGAGAAAGACCACCCTTGCCATCAATATTCTGGCATTGCTGGTTTCCATTCCCCTGCTCAGAAGTTTGGGCACAGAGTTTATGCCGCCGCTGGATGAGCAAAGCATTTTGTTCATGCCTGTTACGCTACCGGATGTTTCCAACTCCGAGATGAAAAGGATATTACAGGTGCAGGATAAGATCATCAAATCCGTTCCGGAAGTGGACAAGGTGTTGGGGAAGGCTGGCAGGGCCAGTACCGCCACCGATAATTCGCCTATCAGCATGATTGAAACCATCATTATGCTCAAACCGCACAAAGAATGGCGGGAAGGCATCACCAAAGCGAAGATCATTAACGAACTGGACGCCAAACTGCAAATTCCCGGCGTGGTAAACGGCTGGACGCAGCCAATCATCAACCGTATCAATATGCTTTCTACCGGTATCCGCACGGATGTGGGTGTAAAGGTCTATGGACAAAACCTCGATACGATTGCCGTCGTATCAGAGCGGGTAAAAACAGCACTTGAAGGCACGGCCGGTATAGCTGATCTGTATGTTGAACCGATCACAGGCGGCAAATACCTGGCTATTGACACACGCCGGGCAGATTTAGGTCGCTATGGTCTGAGCGTGGACGATGTCAACCAAACCGTAGAAACGGCATTGGGCGGTGCGCCCATCGGGCAAACAGTAGAAGGCAGGCAGCGCTTTAGCATTAATGTACGGCTGGCGCAGGATTACCGCAACAGTGTAGACAACATTAAACGCATACCACTTCGGTCAGCCGGTTTCGGCGAAGTGCCGTTGAGCGCCGTAGCCGATGTAAAATTTGAAGACGGCCCACCCATGATCAACTCCGAAAACGCCTTGCTGCGAGGAGCTGTATTGTTTAATGTAAGAGACAGGGATTTGGGCAGCACGGTAAAAGAAGCAATAGAAAAGCTCAATCAGCAAAAAGGCATTTTACCGGCAGGCTATTTTCTGGAATGGAGCGGGCAGTATGAAAGTTTGATCAGGGGGCAGCAAACGCTGATGTGGATCGCGCCTATTGTGCTGGTGATTATCTTCTTCTCCCTGTACTTCGCCTTTCACTCCATCCGTGAAGCGTTTTTAAGCCTGATCACCGTTCCGTTTGCGTTGATCGGCGGAGCCTATATCATCTATTTCTGGGGCGTCAACCTTTCGGTAGCGGTTGCCGTGGGCTTTATCGCCTTATTTGGTATTGCGGTGGAAACCGGTATCGTCATGGTGATCTACCTCAACGATGCCATGCAGCAATTGATCAAACGCAAAGGCAATTCCAGTGAAGCCATTACCAGGGAAGATCTGCGGGAGTATGTCATTCAGGGTGCCGCCAAAAGGCTGCGTCCAAAGATCATGACGGTTTGTGTTTCGCTGTTTGGGTTGGTGCCGGTGCTGTGGGCCACCGGCGTGGGAACCGATGTGATGAAACCGGTAGTGCTGCCAATGATTGGCGGTGTGTTTACTTCAGCCATTCACATCCTGCTGGTAACGCCGCTCATCTTCTTAATGGCAAAAGAGTACGAATTAAAAAAATACGGAAAACTGGAGGTATATGATGTTCACCATTAAAAAATGTTTGTGGCTGCTCGTACTGCTTCCTTTCAGTGCCCTTGCACAACAAAAGGAAGTGCTGAGCCTGCCCGATGTGCTGCAAAAAATAGACAGCAATAATATCCTGCTCAGAACCTACGGATTAAAAGCGGAAGGATACAAGTACAGCGCCGATGCCGCCACTGCCTGGATGCCGCCGATGGTGGGCTTAGGGTCGTTTATGACGCCTTATCCTTTTCAGAAAATAATGGAGGCCAGGGACAAAGGTTCCCTTATGCTGCGGCTGGAACAGGAAATTCCGAACGGCAAAAAATTGCAGGCGAAAAAAAGATACATCCAGTCGCAGGGCAATGTGGAAAATGCCAATCGTGCGGTAACGCTTAATGAGCTGAAAGCACAGGCAAAATCACAGTATTTTAACTGGCTGGTAGCGTTGGAGAAAATCAGGATCATCCAACAAAACGAAAAAGTGCTGGAGATGATGAAGAAGATTGAAGAGGTACGCTATCCTTACAACCAGTCGCAGCTAAGCACAGTTTACCGGGCAGAAGCATCCATCGAAAAGAACCGCAATATGCTCTTTATGCCACAGAGCGAAATTGCGAAGGCAAAAGCCTATCTGAATGCTTTAATGAACCGTCCGGGCAATGCAGATCTTCAGATAGATACGGTGTATGAACCACGCTTTGTTGCCGCAACATTCTATGACACGGCCAGTCTTGCCACCCAGCGAAAAGATGTGCTGCGGATGAATGAAAGCATCCACGCCATGCAGCTCAATATCGAAGCCATGAAACTGGAACGGAAGCCCTCGTTTCGCATTCAATACGACCACATGTCGCCGTTGTCTTCCATGATGCCACAGGCATTCAGTGTGATGGGCATGGTCTCTATTCCTATTGCGCCGTGGTCAAAAAAAATGTATCAGTCGGAAATCAAATCCATGCGGTCCAATATCCAGGCGATGGAACAGGAACGTGCTGCCATGCTCCAGGAGACACAGGGCATGTTGTACGGCATGCAGGCAGAAATTCAAACGATGCAGCAGCGCATTCAATCCATAGAAGAAAAAGTGATACCGGCATTGCAAAAAACCTTTGATGCCAGCTTCATTACCTACCAGGAAAATAAGCTCACCCTCACAGTGGTTTTGGATAACTGGGACGCCCTGAACATGATGCGACTTGATGTGCTGGACGAAAAACAAAAATTATATCAAATGATCGTCGATTATGAAAAGGAATTATTCAGATAAACTGCTCATCGCGCTGCTGTTCTCACTATTGCTTTTTTCCTGCAAGGAAAAAACAGGAACAGCCACTGCGGATTCAATGCATGCCCACGACAAAGCAACGGCCTATACCTGCCCCATGCACCCGGAAATTGTGCGGGATCATCCGGGTAAATGTCCTATCTGTGGCATGGACCTGGTACCCATGAGCCATTCCAATGAGCTTCATGTAGATAGCAGCATTTTGCCGTTGCTGAAGCCGGTGAACGAACAGGTGGTTTCCGGTATCAGCACGATCACTCCGGACAGCGGCCGCCAGGCTTTTGCCGTCCCGGTGCAGGGCATCGTTACCTATGATATCAGGCACCAGGAAAGCATTTCCAGCCGTGTTGCCGGAAGAATTGAAAAAATGTATATCAGGTACAATTACCAGCCGGTACGCAAAGGACAGCTCATTATGGAAATTTATTCACCTGACCTGGCCGCCGCACAACGAGAATTGATTTACATCAGCAGCAGCGATGACAATGCTTTATTGCTGCAAAGGGCAACGCAACGGCTTAATTTGTTGGGCATGCAAACGGCACAGATCAACCAGGTCATTAAAACCGGAAAGCCTTTGTACCGTGTGC
>QFQQ01000159.1 GCA_003243445.1 Citrobacter freundii | reverse complement strand
CCAATCGTCCAAAGTTATGCGCGGCATCAATATCACCAATCTGGAAAGATCTGACTGCATCTTTTATTGATGATTCCATGCTTACATCAACAGCATATTTGTCGAATTCCTTAGCCACTTTGACATCTGACACATCAATAATACTATTAATGTTTTTCATTTTATCTCACCTTATGTTCTTATTTAATTTGTTGACAAGTTTCTTGAATTTTTCATGTGCCACTTCATCAATGCCATTACACACACCATTGGCACTAATGCTCTTCACCTGCCCCTCCCACATAGGCAACAAATTATCATTAATATCTCTTAGGCTATCTTTAACATCGATAGCTGTTTCATAGCTCATTTGCGCTTGTACCCGGCTTAGTTTTAAACCAACCAGTACACCCTGAAAGTTGTTAATTCTGATCCGTAGCCTGTTAATTGCCATATACTCATTGCTTGTGACATTGTAGTCACACTCGTTCTTATCTTTCAGATATGACTCGACAGCATCTATGAAAATCTCCAGTTGATGAATATCTTGCGCATAGATTGCCTCCAGATCTTTTGTGATCTCAGCATGAGAGGTTAGCATTTTGAAATGATCTGGTATGCGTTCACATAGTTTCATGACTACTTTGCTATAAATATCTAACTGGACTTTCCGCAAAATTTCCGAACCGGTTAAATAATCGAACACCCGACGAAAAAGATTCTTTTTTCCCGGTGAGAAATTGGCTTCCGCTTTGGTCATTGCGTCGATAAGCTCGTAAATTTCACCTAAGAGCCCCTTTTCAATATCACTCATCTTAACTGCTTCATCGATAGACATTTCATGCCCATTGATGTTGAGGACACATTTCTGATTTGAAATAAGCCTGGCCCGAATCTATCGTAGCTCAATGGGTCTTTGACAAAGGCTTCTACCATCTTAATGGCATCACTGCTCATTTCCATTCTCCGCAAATTTCGATAGAAAAAATCTACCATGTTCTTTTCAACTCACGAAATTACTGACCACTTTGCGTCTGTTTTTCGGGGTCGTTTTGCTTTCAAAAAAAGTCGGAGAAAATTTGTCTGTCTATAAGATGGAGTAATCAAACATAGCTATGGTGGATTGCATGGTTAAATTTATACCCATTATGGTGGTTGCGGGCAGAACGCAGGCCAGCTCTATTGCCAGACTGTTACAGGATTCAGTTCTGGTTTGGTCATTATGGAGCTGGTTCCACGCAATCATTCCATTCTATGTGCCTTTAGCGGTAGCCATTATCATATGCACAATAGATGCACGCGTGGGTTATAAAACATTTTTCAAGCCGTTAATTTACATTAAAGCTAGAAGTTTTAATGTCTCTACAGAAAAACCTACAGTTCAGCTCCAGTACTCATTAGCCGGTGGCCAGGCGAACCAATTTTTCACTTTAGCCAGAAAAACCACCAGCATCCATTTTGTTTACCTTTTCACCTGTTATGTGTACCTGTCTTTGGCTAAATCACTCTCCAAATACGCAAAAGTAATTCAGCGTGGTATATGACACCATGAAACCGTTAATTTTTGTTTTTATCATCTCTGTGCTTTATCTCGCTTACCAGCTGTTAAGGTCTCGTCGTCCAAAGCATTGGTTGATAGTTTCCTCCTCCTTATCGCTGGCAGTTATTCTGTCCTTTCAGTTTCTGGGCGGAGTATTCCTGATCCCGACAGAATCTATGTCACCAACTATAAAACCTGGAGATTTGGTTATTGCTCAGCGTGTAGGAGGTTTATTCGATCATCGCGCTGTTCAGCGTGGGGACGTACTCGTTTTTAACGCTCCATCCGTTCCTGGGGTTTACTACGTCAAACGCGTATTGGGTATTCCTGGCGATACCGTCACATACAACGAAGATAAAGTCTTCTCGATAAACGGTAAACAAAACGGTAGCCTGATTAAAAAAGATGGTTTTACAACTCAATACCAGGCAGAGACCGACACTGCCGGTCAAAGTTATATCTTCGAGACCGATAACCGTATCGGCTATGTACAAACGGGTAAAAAATGGATTATTCCCGAAGGATATTACTTTATGGTCGGTGACAACCGAGACCACTCGCTTGATTCCCGTTACTGGGACAATCCCCCTGGTACACCCAAAAACCTCAGAGGTCTCATCCATCACGATAGTCTCGTAGGGAGAGTGAATTTCAAGATAGTCAATTTAGGCTTTCTGGCGCGTGGCGATTCAGGAGACCGTTCTATTAAACAACGACAGCAGCCGCATCAAAGGTAATCAGTCATGATGATCGAAACCTTTTACAGAACCGATGATATGAAGGTCAGAAACACTTACGAGGAGGTGCTGTCTGCCTACCAATTGTGGTTCAGGTTAACAAACCAGCTCTGTAACGATGAGGGATTCGAAGGTTTTACTGCTCATGATTTTTGTGTGCCAGATTTGTTTCTACGTTCAGTCGAATGTCATATCCAGCGGGTGTCTGGTTTCCGTCAATTCAAAGAGCAATGCTTAATTAGCCCCGACAATACTATTCCGTTTGCCCTAAGAACAGACCATGAGCATGGCTCTGCGCTATTCAATAAGTTTAATGGTATATCGAAAGCTGCATTGACATCGCTGGGTATTGATCCCATCCGCTTTGGTAACCCACCATTCGGTTTTGCGAAAGCAGTATTTTTGATTCTGAATATTCACCATGAAGCAAAATTAAATGGATTAGTTGGGTACAGCCAGTTGTGGGCACTTGAAAACCAGCTCGACGAAATTCTTTTTGTTTGTTCCTTACCCGTTGTAGGCTGCGGGAGAATTCCATTTTATGAGACTCCGGCCATTCCCCCTTACTGGTTACCTATCACGGGAACTGAAGCCATCGACCTCTTTAATACGCACAACACCAAAATGAGGAAGAGAGGATGAAATCTATAACGATTGTTCTTTTATGCTTCCTTACCCTGGGTTGTGGTAGTCGGGATACATTACCAGCTCCGTCAACTAAGGACATAAATCCCCTACCAGATGCGATGGTAACCCTTTCGAATGCTGGTCTATGGAATGAAAATGAGCTTTCTGGGGCTGAATTCCTTGAAAACAGTGACAGAAGCATGATAGTTGCGAACTTAACGAGCGTTCCATGCAGAATGGTGTTCAGTTACGTCAAGACTTCAAATCATCCTTACTGGATGCCGAGCCAAATTGCTTGTGAGGGAGATGAGAAAGATTAACTAATTACACTGTTTTGCTTCGTCAATCACAACACGGTGGTATCCTGTTATAAAGGCCATTAACGTGTATGAGGAAACCATGAACTCTCTACTCCAGCGTGTTCTGATTTACGCCATTGTGATTCTGATATGTAGTGTTTATTGCGTCCTGTACTTTGTACCAATCACTTCCATAAAGACGATCAACGCCATTGGCATTGCGAACTTAGTGGTTCTGGCGTTACTCACATGGTTGTTAGTAAGACCACGTTTGTTCCGATTGTGGAGTGGGTATCTTGTACTGTCAGCAATCTATTTAGGTGCGATATACCCTGATTATCCATATGTTGAAGAAATCATCGTTTATACATTTGCCCTGATCTGTTTATCAGTCATGGCATACGATGTAATCATTGATAACTGTAATGGGATACTGAGGCGCACCTTCCTTAGAATTAATTCTGAATGAATGGTGACCATATGGTTTTCAGAAAATTGGCAGCAAAAGGAATGTCCCGAAGTGCCAAATTCCAGTGGTGCTTTTTTCTTGTAACGTCATTAGTCTTATACTTTCTCCATGATGGCCCGTTAGTCATTGCGGGCCTCTTTATTACGCAATTATCTCTCCAGATGACCCTGACCCGTACAGGTAGGGAAGTCTCCGGCGTGATTTTTAATATCCAGTCATGGAGAAACAGTGGAGCTAGCCAGAAAACCTATTTATTCCGATGGTATATCGGATTCCCGATCTCATGCTTGTTATATATTCTTTCTCTGACTAATTATGTGTACATACCAGGCGATTTGTATTACCAGTTTATTGCAAGCAGCACTGATAACCTTGCCCTCGTAATGACTCGCTTTGCTGTGGGTGTAAGCAATATACTCCCCGACATCCTTCGTGGCACATCTTTAACCTTTGCGATAATGATGTTTGTAGGAACATTGCTTAAAACTGTTCAACTTGCTGAAGTACGGCGAATTTACTCTTCTATTCAGGATGCAAATGATGCTCAAAATATCCTCTCGAATATGTCGTGGGAGCAATTTGAAAAGATTATAAGACTGCATTTCGAGCTCAACGGCTACAAGGCCACTCTGACCAATACAGGAGCTGACGGCGGAGTCGACATTCTGCTGCATAAAGGTGGCCACCGCGAAATGGTACAGTGCAAACTGTGGAAAACCAGCAAGGTTGGTGTATCAGTAGTCCGTGAAATTTATGGTGTGGTGCAAGCCGATGCATATGAGCGGGGCTATATCATAACCTCCGGGTTCTTCACTCAGGATGCATGGACATTCGCTCTCAGCGCAAACGTTAAAGGAACATTATCACTTATCGATGGTTCCAGACTTCTGAAAATCATCAAAGATAAAGACATCCCCACCCCTCCCCCTGAGATAATTAATGTTGTTCCTGGTGAGAATGAAATAAACGATCCGAATGCCATACCTAACTGTCCCCGCTGCCATAGCAAAATGGTTAGAAGAATGTCGAACGGTACTTATTTCTATGGTTGTTCGGTTTATCCCATTTGCAAGGGAACCCGTAACTACTAGAAATCAATCTTCAAGAAAACCATCTCATTTTGCGGTCGTTTTCTGGCCGCAAAATTTCGAGAGCTTCCTCCCTCAAGATATAATCCGTTTATTATCGCGAGAGCATATTTTCCTAATCATTTCCGGGGCAACCGTCTCACGCGATTATGGGGCTTTCCATATCATGCTCACTTTCATATACACCGTGAGTTGGGGCTTCGGCCAGAACGAATA
>QFQQ01000063.1 GCA_003243445.1 Citrobacter freundii | reverse complement strand
AATATTCAATTCCTTCAGGACGCTTCAACAGCAGTAAGCGTAAAATCTGCGGAATCTGCGGGAACCTTACGCAAGTCCGGAAATTTGGGTAACGATTAGCCTGAAGGGGAGACTTTGAACAGTCATTATAAAAGAGAAGTCAAATCATATAGAACCTAAGTATTCAATACGATTTGACTTCTCTTATTTCAGGTGGTGGGAAGTCTCCCCCTTGGGGGGAGATTTAGAGGGGGCCCGATATCCGCCCTGTTTTACTGCCATCACGCACCTTTTTGGCGGAAATACCCCTCCTTTTCGAAGTTTACCCCCCTCCTGAATTCGCCGCAAAAGTTGTTTGACACTGTTAGCTTTACAATCGCAACTAAAACAGTTTTCTTTTTACTCAAGCCGTTGAAAACGAAAAGATCGTCCATGTCAAACTGATGGGTAGCAGGCCGTGGGGCCACTATCCATCTCATAGATGTATTAAGAACGGCTTTGTTTAACGAGAAAATTTTTGACCATTAAAAATTGCCATAATGAAAAAAAAACTAACAGAGGGTATTCTGCGGCCTTCTGGTTTGAAAAGGCAAGTGCATTGTAAGATAAACCTGCTTTTTCTGATTGCTTTGCTACTGATCATTTCATCTGCCCGGGCGCAAGTTGCCGATACCTCCCGGCCAAATCCAACGCTGGATTCCGTCATCGAAATATCGAAGACTGCGACCGTTCCCGTTCTTTTTGGAGAACAGTCCAAAGCCAGGCTCCTTCAATCTGCTGTATCCGTTTTTAATGATCAGTTAATTACAACTCCCAGCCCACAGATCCTGCAGACTTTGCCCGGACGCATACCGGGGCTGAACGTCTTTTTCAGTAGCGGAGGTCCCGGCCTGGACGGATCCGGGGTCGGCTTCAATATCCGCGGCGCCAGAGCACAGATCATATTGATCGACGGCATTGAAAGGGGATATCAATCCATCGATCCCGAGCAGATTGAATCAATTACTGTCTTGAAAGACGCGCTTTCAACGGTCATGTTTGGTCAGCGTTCTTCTTACGGAATAATTTCCATCAGGACGAAAAGAGGTGATATCGGTAAACCCCGGATCTCGTTTACTGCCCAATCCGGTTTTGAAACACCGACAACCCTTCCGAAGCCGCTGCCTGCCTGGCAATATGCCACGCTGTATAACGAGGCCAGGCAAAATGATGCAGGGGCAACGGCAATTACGCCTCAATACTCACAGGCCCAGATTGATGCCTACAAGAATCATACAGATCCCTATTTATATCCAGACGTAGACTGGTATAATACAATATTAAAAAACAGGGCCGGAATAACCCGTTACAATCTGAATATTCAGGGCAAGGGAAAAGGCTTCAGGTATTTTGTCGATCTCGACAAAATGAAAGAAGAAGGGATCATCAGGACCAGTCCCGAAAATAAATACAATACCAACAGTCAGGCAGACCGGTATGCTTTGCGGTCGAATGTTGGAGTGGACGTAACGCCTGTAACTTTTGTTCAACTAAATCTCTTTGGCCGCTTTCAACGATATAATCAGCCCGGCGGCGGTGTTGGCGGCATCTTTTCATCCCTGGTAAATACACCGCAACTTGCTTATCCCGTTTTCAACCCTAACGGGACGCTTGGCGGCAGCGATAAATACCAGGGCAATGCCAACATATGGGGGCAGGCCGTTTCACGCGGTTACCAGTTCCAGGACGTGAGAGATATCGCGGTTGACCTGGAAGTTACCCAGAAACTGGACGTACTTACCAAAGGGCTTGTGTTAAAAGCCAAAGCATCCAATAATAATACCGCTTATTACACGACGACCAGAGCCAAGAATTTCGAGGTATATCAGTATCTGAATAATACCTACACCAAATATGGCTCAACCACCGAGCAAACCACTGCCGGAGGTGCCAATGACAGATACAGGATTGTCTATCTCGAAGGATCACTTGGCTATGACAGGACGTTCGGTGACCATGCGATATCCGCACTGGCGGTGGCCAACCAGCAAAACAGGCTTGTATTCAGTAACACCAACCTTCCGGAAATATATACTGCGTATGCAGCTAAATTGAATTACGCGTTCAAAGAAAAATACATCGCAGAAGGAGCATACAGTTATGGTGGATATAACTGGCTTACTCCATCCAGCCGGTGGGCTTCCTATTGGGCGGCTGGTCTGGGCTGGAACTTACATAAGGAAGCATTCATCAGCCACAGCCTTCCTATGATCAGCCTGATGAAGCTAAGGGCAAATTATGGACTGACCGGCCAGGTAAACGCGGGATATTTCTCTTACATACAAACTTATTTCAGCAGCAACAGCTACTGGTACGGGTCCGGTTCTTCGCTCGAAGCAGGTACGGGTGAGAATGCCATCGCCAATACAGGGCTTCGTCCGGAAAAAGCAAAAAAACTCAATATCGGAATGGATCTTGGCTTATGGCACGATAAGCTGACGATCACCGCCGACTACTTCTTTAACAGGTTTTATGACCTGGTTGCGGCTCCGACTTTGGTCACTGCCGTATTTGGCGCAGGATATCCGCTTCAGAATTATCAGCGGTTCAATTATTGGGGTACCGATATTTCCGCAACCTGGCGGCAAAGCAGTAATAAGATCAACTACTACATCACCGGTAATTTCTCACTCGTTAAGTCAAAAGTGGTGTACAATGCTGAATTGCCTAAAAAATATGACTACCAGATCACAACCGGAAGACCGGTGGGATTGCAATATGGCTATACAGCAATAGGTTTGTTCAGATCATACGATGAGATCAATGATCCGTCTACGGCGGTGTTACCCTCATCACCTAAATCTTCTTTGCGTCCGGGCGATATCCGTTATCTGGACCGCAATGGTGACGGGCAGATCACGATCGATGATCAGGGGCCGATAGGCAATGCAAAACCTACCATCTATTACGGTTTCAACACAGGATTGAGCATTAAGGGATTTGACGTTTCGGTCCTGATCCAGGGAACCCTTAACCGTCAGGGTTATTTCAACAGTGATTTTATAAATGGCTTTGGGAACGGCGGGCAAAATAATGCGTATGAGTATAACCTGGGAAGGTTTACGCCGGCAACGGCGGAAACAGCCACGCAGCCGAGATTGTGGTTAGCCACTAACACCAATAATACACAGGTGTCTTCCTTCTGGTTGAAGAATAATGATTTTGTCCGTCTCAAAAATGTAGAGCTCGGCTATACATTCCCTGAAAAATTGACACGCAAGATCGGTGTTCCCTCGGTGCGTCTTTTTGCCAATGGATTAAATCTTCTTACCTGGGCAGAGATACATGATATGAGAAAAGACCTGGACCCTGAGTCGGATGCCAGGGGGCTTTCTTACCCGATCATGAAGGTTTTCAACTTCGGTATCAACATTAAATTCTAACCGACAATGTATTGCTATATGAGAAAGAATTATGGCTGGCTCTGCCTGGCTTTTATTACGGGCATCCTTGCATTATCATCCTGCAAAAAAGCTTTTGAAGATAAACCGCTTAACCTGTTAACGATTGATTTTATATTCGATCAGAACGATCCTACAGGCGACCAGGCGTATAAATGGGTTTCGAATATCTATGCTAAGATCCCTTCAGGGTATAATCGTATGCTGGGCGGATCAAGCTTCGGGCTCAGCGGTTCCCGGACCAATACTGCATTGGTGCCGCTGGAGTGCTTTTCGGATGATGCTATTCCAAGCGCCGATGGAAACGATGGGTGGGGTATTATCCGCGGCGGCTATAGTCCTCTTACGACATTTGATGATAACTGGGGCAATTGCTACAGTGCCATCAGGGCTGCCAATGTTTTTTTTAATAACTACCAGCAGGTTCCCTGGGCCGATTCAACCCGGAAGGTTTGGATAGCCAACGAGGCAAGGGCACTGAGGGCTTATTTTTATTATGAGTTGATCAGGAGATATGGAGGCGTTCCGCTGGTGGGTGATAAAGTTTTTGATGCGAATGATCCGGCATTACTGAGTTTGAAACGCAACAGTTTTGAAGAATGCGTTAATTACATCGTTTCCGAACTTGATAAAGCTAAAGACAGCCTGCGTCCCGACGCATCGCTTGCGAACAGAACCACCGACGCCGACTTTGGAAGAATGCGTAAAAGTATTGTTCTTTCTATCAAAGCTAAAGTATTACTCCTGGCCGCAAGTCCATTGTTCAATCCATCTCCAAACCCCGGTAAGACTTATACAGGTTTCGCTACATATAGTTTAGAAAGATGGAAAGCTGCCGCAGACGCGGCGAAAGCCGTAATTGATCTGGGTATTTATGATCTGGAGGCTAATCGTTATACCCTCATGCAGGCGAGGGCAAACAAAGAACATATTTTCTTCCGGATGAGTGATCCCCGCACGGATAACTCTTATAGCTATTACATGTCGCCGCCGGGTTATAAGCCAGGCAATCGAAACAGTGAAGGCCGGGTGAGTCCCACGCAGGAGTTCGTCGATTGTTTCCCCATGAAGAACGGAAGACCGATCACTGATCCTGCTTCTGGGTATGATCCTTCAACCCCTTACGCTAACCGTGATCCTCGGCTGGAGCAAACGGTATTTTATAACGGTGCCAAATGGTTGCAAAGGCCTGTTGAAACATTTGAAGGAGGCAAAGACAAACCCAACGATGCTACGATTGCCCCTGTGCAAACAAAAACAGGCTATTATGCCAAGAAGTTTTGCGCAAATGACAGCAGTAACGCTAATTATACAAACACTTTTTTCAGAGATGGGGGCTTTGTTTCGCCCTGGTGCATTATCCGGTATGCAGACATTCTCTTAATGTATGCGGAAGCAATGAATGAGTACTCAGGACCCGATGCATCCATATACGCAGCAGTGGAGAAGATCCGGCAGAGAGCAGGTATTTCCGCAGCGCTTCCAGCGGGCCTGCCACAAGAGCAGATGCGTACGATCATCCGCAATGAGCGTCGCGTTGAGCTCGCATTTGAAGAGCAGCGGTTTTGGGATATACGCCGGTGGAAAATCGCCAAAGACGTATACGGCATAGATCTCCATGGCGTGACCATCACCCGGAATGCAAATGGCTCGTTTAATTATTCTCCCAAGACTGTCACCAGGCCTTATTTCACAGACGCTATGTATCTATTCCCGATAGCCAATGCTGAAACACAGGTAAATAGTGGTATCGAACAAAATCCGGGATACTGAAACCAATCTGTTGATATAATAAACAACACAAAATGAAAGGAAAGATATTCATACTGATATGGTTTTCGTTGCTGTCGATCACAACATGGTCTCAAAATATAACTATACGCGGTCAGATAATCAATGATAAAAATGAAGCGGTAAGTGGAGCAGTGATCACCGAACCGGGCAACGAAAGAAACGCAATTGTGTCCGATGAGCAGGGCAACTTTGTCATTTCATTAAATACAAATGGTCAAAAGAAAATCGTAGTCACAAATATTGGCTACGTATCTCAAACTGTCTCTGTTGTCCCAGGTACACCGGTGGTGATCCGTCTTGTTACCGATGTGAAAGGCCTGGAAGATGTGGTGGTAGTCGGCTTTGGACGTCAGAAACGGATCACCAGCACAGGTGCTGTAAGTTCAGTAAAGGCTGAAGACATCAAGGCAATACCTACGTCCAGTATTCAGAATACCCTTATGGGGCGGTTACCTGGTTTTTTCAGTCAGCAAAGAAGTGGTCAGCCCGGATCCAATGCCGCTGACTTCTATATCCGCGGCGCCAATTCTATCAATGGTGATAACAAGCCATTGATCATCGTTGATGATATAGAGTACGATTATACGCAGCTTTCGCAGTTAAATGTAAACGAGATCGAGTCGATATCAATCCTGAAAGATGCAGCTACCACGTCCATCTACGGATTAAAGGGAGCGAATGGTGTGCTGGTTGTTACGACCACCAGGGGACACGCCGGCAAGCCCCGGATCAACTTTCTGGCGGAAGCCGGAATTAATAAGATCATCAGGATGCCTACATTTCTTGATGCATATACAACTGCACTTCTCCGGAACGAAGCAACTATCAATGATGCGTATGGTCAGTCGCAAACACCTGTGCTGCCTTTCACTCCGGACGATCTGCAAAAGTTCAGGGATGGCTCTGATCCCTATGGTCATCCTAACGTAAACTGGTCCGAAGCACTCTTTGAAAAAGCATCTACGCAGTCACGCTACAATGTGGACATCAGTGGAGGTAATTCATTTGTGAAATATTTTACTTCACTGGGATACTTTTCGCAGAACGGTATTTTGAAAGATTTTGCGCCGATAGGCGATTATGTGAACGTCAACTATTTCTACAGACGTTTCAACTATCGGTCAAACCTGGATATCACTCCCACAAAAACATTGAAGATCCACTTTGATCTGAATGGTCGCTTTGAAACAGTGAATAATCCGAGCGGAACCCTGGACGCGAACGGCCTTTTTCAGGAATTGAATGCGTTCCGCTATATGGCGCCCTATGCAATGCCGCTGATAAATCCGAACGGCAGCTACGGCTACGCCACGCATATGGGCGCTGTAACCACTATCGGGGCAATCAATCCAATTTACCGGATCGCCAACGGCGGATATATAAGAAAGTTCAACAACAACTATAACATTGTGGTAGGTGCCGACCAGAAGCTTGACTTTATCACTGCAGGCTTGTCTGCCAAAGTAAACTTCTCCTATGCCGGTAATAATAACGAAGGCCGTAACCTGAATAGAAGCGGACTACCAGCTTACAAATATGATCCCAACACGAAAGCTTATTCAATCAGGGATCCGGCCCAATACCGTATGCTGCCATACGCCGTTGCTTCGCCCAATAGTGCTTTTAACTCTACTTTTATTGCGCAGGCTTCCCTTAACTATGATCGTACCATCGGCTTTCATCATTTCACAGGTCTTCTGTTGTTGAACCAGCGGAATTATGTAAATGGCGGAAATATACCCGTTAACTACCGCGGCACAACTGCCCGGTTGGATTACGATTTCAAACGCAAATACCTGCTGGGGATCACGGTGGCCCGAAACGGCAATGATTTATTCAGGAAAGAAAACCGCTATGGAATATTCCCGGCAATTTCCTGGGGCTACAACTTGTCCGAAGAAAAATTCTTCAAAGACTTATTTCCCTTCTTTGACCTGTTCAAGATCAGGGGTTCTTATGGTCTTGTCGGATCAGATGCCAGTTACCCAAGTGTTGTAACCTCGGTTATTCAATACACAACTACCGGTTCAAATTATTACGGTAATACTACGGTGGAAGGCGCTCTCGTCAATCCTGATGTGACCTGGGAAAGAGAACGAAAAACGGATCTGGGTTTGGAGTTGAACATGTTCAAGGGAAAAGTCATCGTAAGCGGAAGCTATTTTTATAATTACCGTTATGACCAATTGATAGGCCAGGGGGATGTGCCCTTGCTGATTGGTCAGGCGCTTCCTTCAAAGAATGTTGGTAAAACAGAAAATAAAGGATTTGACGGAGTGATCACCTACAGGAACTCGGGTCAGAAGATCAATTATTCGATCAGTGTGAACGCTTCCTATGCGGTGAACCGGATTGTCTATATCAGTGAAGCGCCGGACTATCCTTACCAGGCAAGGACGGGAACGCAGATAGGATTGACATCAGGATATCATAACATTGGATTTTATCAGCCTGGCGATTTTGATACAGATGGAAAAGTAAAGAAAGGCATTCCGGCCCCGCAATGGAGCGTTATTCAACCCGGGGACCTGAGATATGCTGATCTGAATGGTGATGGCATTATCAGCGATGCTGATAAGGTACTGTTGTCAAAACCCAATCTGCCCACTACCGTTTTGGGTGCTGAATTCACAATCGGCTATAAAGGATTATCCCTGCGGGCGCTGGTACAGGCAGCTGGCGGTTATGCTGTGCAGGTAACGGCTGAAGGTGCCGGCGATGCGTTCAACAGCAATCTGCGTTCCTGGAACCTCGAAAGGTGGACACCGTCTACCGCGGCCACGGCTACTTATCCCCGTATTGGTCTGAACACTAACGTAAATAACATATCCTACCTGACAGTGTCTGATTTCTGGTTTGCCAATACCCGCTATATCCGTCTTAGATCATTGGAACTCGGTTACCAGGTTCCTGACAGTTGGCTGAAAGGGAAAAGAATTGTTCAAAATGCGAGGATCTATCTTTCCGGATACAACCTCGTGAATATACAGGACATGGGTAAGTTTCAACAGGATGCCGAGATCGCAAACGGCACCGGCTCAGCTTATCCCAACACTGCAAATTTTGTCTTTGGATTACAACTTGGCTTTTGATCTTAAAAAAACATTTATGAACGTACATAAAATATACAGGCAATTCTTTCTGGCAGGGCTGGTGATCGCAATATGCAGTATTACCGCCTGTAAAAAAGATTTTCTTGATCAGAAAACACTATCTGCCATCGATGAAAAGGCAGTCTTCCGGGATAGCACGAGAACGTTGGGCTTCGTCAATAACCTTTATTCCAACCTGGGAATATCATTTAATCCCAGGAGGTTTAATAATACAGGACTCGATGCAGCTTGCGATGAGTCGGAGCCTATCAACGACCCTACCATTTATACGTACAAAATTTCAAGTGGTGGTATTAATCCCAACAATGCGGACAAAGGTCTTTGGACAGTCACGTTCCAAATGGTGCGGGCAGCAAATATCTTCCTGAAAAATAAAGACAGTATTCCTGTTACAAGTGCCACCAAAGACTATTGGGTTGGACAGGTGAGATTTTTCAGAGCCTGGTATCTTTTCCTGCTGGTGAAACATTACGGTGGTATTCCCATGATCGGCGATAAGGTATTTGGAGATGATGAAAAGATAGATGTTCCCCGTAGTTCATTTGAAACTTGTATTAATTATTTATCCGGTGAATTGGATGCGGCCGCAGCAGCATTGCCTGCTTCTTATAATTCCGGAGACGTCAACCGCTTGCGGGTAACAAAAGGCACTGCACTGGCGGTAAAAGCGCGGATGCTTTTATATGCTGCCAGTCCCTTATTCAATAGTGGTCCAAGGGATGATGATCCTGAACATTTTGTCACTTTCTCCAGTGCAAATAACGAACGTTGGAAGCAGGCTTCAGACGCAGCGAAAGCGGTGATCAGTCTTGGAGTATATAGCTTGTATAATTCGTCGTCTACTCCGCTGTACACATTGTTTTTGCAAAACACACCTCAGCCCGAACACGTGATGGTGTACTGGCAATCCGCGACAACTGCCAATAACTTCTACATTGAAGCAAGTGCCAATCCCACTTCCAGGGGAGGTTTCAACGGATGGGCAGGTGTCAAGTATTTCCCGACGCAGGAACTGGTAGATGAATTTGATATGATCAATGGATTGCGGATAAAGGATCCGGCTTCCGGCTATCCTGGTATTGGCAACGATATGTATAAGAACAGGGATCCGCGCCTTACTTATACAGTCAACTATAACGGTTCCACCCGTACACTTGGCTCATTTGGCGTACAGCCCGTCAATACATATACCGGCGTAATTCCTGCAGGAAATGCCGCTGCAACCAGTGCAAGTCTTGATGGCATTTATACTCCTACCGGAACATTGACAGGCTACTTCAGATATAAGATGTGTAATGGCGCTACGGGAGAGCTCTATCGTCCCTGGGTAGTGATGCGTTATGCGGAGGTACTGTTAAATGCAGCAGAAGCTACCAATGAATATTATGGCCCAACCGCAGAAATATACGATTGGTTGAAGACGATCCGCGCCCGTGCAGGGATCATTGCCGGCGCAAACGGGATGTATGGTCTGAAGGAAGGCATGACAAAAGATGAAATGAGGGAAGCCATCTGGCACGAGCGCCGTGTAGAGCTGGCCTTTGAAGAACACCGCTATTGGGATATACGCCGCTGGAAGATCGCGCCGCAAACAGAGAATGCGGAAACACATGGAATGGAAATCACGAGAGCGGCCGATGGAAGCTTGTCTTACCGTCAGATCGTAATACGCAAGCACGTATTCACCACTGCCATGTACTTCTGGCCCATTCCGCAAAGCGAATTGACCAAATCGCCTGCATTAAAACAAAATCCGGGTTATTAAACGATAAGCCTCAAAATAATGTTATGAAACAAAGAATAACTGTACTTGCCTTTATCGTTGCGGCTATCTCCATCATTGGTTGTACGAAAGGAGGGAAGCTGGAAAGAGTCAATGGAAATCAATATACGATCAGCTCAACCGCCAGCAGCAAGCAATTGGTACCGGCAATTGATACCACTTCGACCGCAACAATCAATGGCTTTTATGATGAACCGTTGAATATACTAAGCTTCACCATTGCCTGGAATGATCTGTGGCGGGATACGAAAAAAGATACGATCGTATCGATCAATTTTTACGGCCCGGCCAGCACAACTGAAAATGGTGAATTGGTTCGTTCCCTGCCTTTTTCCAGTACAAGCAGTGCAGCCAGTATTAATCTTGGCCTGGCGGGCAGAACCGGGTTCTCGTTGACTGAAAAAAAGAACCTCCTTGAAGGAGCCTTTTATTTTACCATTAATACAAAAAGCTTTCCCAACGGCATTGTCAGAGGACAATTGACAGCAACAAAACAATAACCCTGATATGATTCGAACGATTATACAAAAATTCCTGTTCCTGCTTCTATGTAATTGCTTTTATAGTTTAGGAGCAAGATCACAACAGCTCATTACTTATCCCGCTCCGCAAGCGGTTGTCTATTCGATGCATAATGATGATTACACGGTAAAAGTGCGTAAGCCCGGCGGAGAATGGCAGGACCTGTACGAATACAATGTAAAAGTAGACCTCGATAAACCACAGGATGCATCGATGGTGTACTTCGATTTCTCGGGAACAGTAGAAGTGTTTGTAAAAAAGAATAACGGTAATGTACAGTCTGTGAAAATTCGTCCATCATCTTATGAAATAAAACCCCTGTTAAAAGAGAACGCTGTTACGTTCACTTTAACAGAGCCGAAAAAGATCTCCATAGAATTTGATGGCGACAAACTGCACAATCTGCATTTGTTTGCTAACCCTATCGAAACCTCCCGTCCTAATCCCGGCGACTCTAACGTGGTTTATTTCGGACCCGGTGTTCATTTGCCAAAAGATCTCCCAGGTAACTCGTTCAACATTGGTTCTGATAAGACGGTTTATATCGCCGGCGGAGCGATCGTGAGAGGCAAATTGTTCTGCGATAGAGTAAAGAATGTCCGGATCACTGGCCGGGGTATTATTGATCAGCCGGAAAGAGGTGTCGAGATCAGGCACTCCAGTAATGTGACGGTAGATGGGATCATTGTAGTTAATCCAAAACACTACACCGTGTTTGCAGGCGGCTCCGATCATATTAACATACGTAATGTAAAATCATTCAGCGCGAATTCCTGGAGCGACGGACTGGATTTTATGAGTTGCAGCGATGTCGTTATTGACGATGTATTCATGCGCAATTCTGATGATTGCATTGCCGTGTATGCGCATCGCTGGGAATTTTATGGCGATGCAAAAAACTATACAGTCACTAATTCCACGCTCTGGGCCGATGTGGCACATACGATCAATATCGGCGTTCACGGAAACACGGAGAAAACTGGTGAGGTGATCGAGAACCTGCTGTTCAAGAATATTGATGTACTTGAACTTGACGAAGACGATCCCAGTGCGGAAGGTTCCATGGCCATCCAGGCAGCGGATCTGAATCTTGTACGGAATGTCAGGTTTGAAGATATCCGGGTGGATGATTTCCAGGAAGGAAAATTGTTTCAATTAAAAGTCGCCTTCTTTGATAAGTATAATGCTGCACCGGGAAGAGGCATAGAAGGTGTTCATTTTAAAAACATCAGCTATAACGGTCTGAATGATTCGCCTTCGATAATTGACGGGCTGGATAAAGATCACCTTGTGAAAGATGTGACTTTCGAAAATCTGCGTATCAATGGAAAACTGATGACCAGCGTTAAAGATGCGAATATTAAAGTGGGAGCATTCACAAAGAATATACTGTTCAAAAATACCGCAGTTGAAAAAAACGGGTTGACTGCTACGGCGGAATAACAGCAAAAGAGAATTTTAATTACACAGAATACCAGGAAGGATAAACTATATAAGCGATGGGCCAAATATTTAAATCAATTGTTTTCGGTCTGCTATTTTCTATCAGCATTCAGTCAATGGCACAAACATTTGTGCATCCCGGCGGCTTGCATACACAAACCGATCTGGACCGGATGAGGACAAAGGTAGCAGCCGGCGCACATCCATGGATAGATAGCTGGAATGAATTGATCGTTCATCCTAAAGCACAAAATACTTACGTGCCAGCGGCACAGGCTAACATGGGCGTCAGCCGGCAGAGAGCATCGGCCGATGCCGTTGCGGCTTATCTGAATGCTTTGCGTTGGTACATCTCAGGCGATACTGCTTATGCTGCATGCTCACGCAGGATCCTGAACGCATGGTCTTCGGCAGTAAACCAGGTTCCAAGCGGAAATGATATCTCAGGGTTGATGGGTATTGCGATCTATGAATTTGCTGTAGCCGCCGAGGTCTTACGCATGTATCCTGGCTGGTCTCCGGAAGAGTTTAACCGGTTTAAAAACATGATGACAACTTATCTGTACCCCAATTGCCATGATTTTTTAACGCGCCATAACAATAGTTGCATCAGCCATTACTGGGCCAATTGGGATCTATGTAATATGTTGGCCATTTTAAGTATTGGAGTGTTGTGCGATGACACAGCTAAATTCAATGAGGCAATCAATTATTTTAAATCAGGAGCAGGAAACGGCAGTATCACGAAAGCCATTCCCTTTGTCTATCCCGGTGGCCTGGCACAGTGGCAGGAGACAGGCCGCGATCAGGAACATGCACTCCTGGGCGTGGGTATGCTGGCAAGTTTTTGCCAGGTGGCGTGGAATCAGGGACAGGATCTGTTTGCCTACGACAATAACCGCTTGCTGGCAGGGGCTGAATATACCGCCAAATACAATCTGTGGAAAGATGTTCCCTACACGATGTACAATAACTGCGATAACGTGTATAACCTCTGGCCATCTGAACAAACCAGTTACGGCCGCGGAAGACTGCAACGTCCTATCTGGGAGATGATCTACAATCACTACGTGGTGATCAAAGGCCTGGATGCTCCTAACGTAAAAGCCATGGCGGAAATAAACAGGCCCGAGGGATTTATCCATGATGATAACATTGGTTTCGGAACCTTGTGTTACACGATCGATGAAAAGACCTCTCCTTATCCTTCATTTCCGCCTCCACCTGCACCACAGGGTTTAACCGCAACAGCCAGCGTAAAGAAAGTATGGCTTAGGTGGACGCCGGTTGCCACAGCAAACGGGTTTAACATACTTCGTTCAACAACGAGCGGTGGCCCCTATACTAAAATTGCGACGTTCAGAGGTACACAACCTCTATACGAAGACACCAGCGTAGTGAATGGCACTACTTACTTCTATACTGTGTCATCCAATAACCAGGCAGGCACAGGTAATAATTCCGTAAAAGTCAGTGCGACTCCTGTTCAATCAGGTGCATTACCTGCCGAATGGAAACAACAGGATATTGGTACGGTAGCTAATCCCGGGAGTGCCGGCTACGCCAGTGTAAGCAATGGAACATTTATTGTGAACGGGGCAGGGGCAGGCATTGGTGGCCCGGCTGATGGATTGAGCTATGTCTGCAAGGCGGTAACCGGTGATATCACCATTACTACCCGTGTTGTTGCAAACACATGGAACGGCGGTGGTGCACAGAAAGCAGGTCTCATGATCAGGCAGTCCCTTTCCGCTGATGCCATTGCATTCAGCATGACTTCCGGAGATGGCGGCGTCCGTGAAGCAAGATTTGGAAGCCGCAGTTCAGCCGGTAGTCCGATGAATTTTCAACCGGGTAACGCATATACCAGGAGCCCTACCTGGTTTCGCATAAAAAAAGCCGGAAACCTTGTGACAGCGTATCAGTCAACAGACGGGAAGACTTGGTTTGCTATCGGTTCTCCTGTTACGGTATCATTGTCAGGAACATATTATGTTGGAATGGCTGTTTCATCCAACAGCGCGCGTCTGAATACAGCAACGTTTGACAACGTTACGGTGACCGGTAGTTCCCAAAAACGCAAAAAGTAAAATGAAGCGTTGAACGAGTCATGAGCGAACCGGAGAATACCCAATGAAGAAAGAAGTTTTAAATATAATACTGATCAGTAGCGTCCTGGTATTTTGTTTCTGCAGCACTAACAAAGCAAAACAAAATGACTATGCCAAAGCCCTTGACTATTGCGTAATACAGGCCACTAAAACTGCCGGTTCATTACATAACACCTCAGTTGTACCACGAAGTATTGCCAATGGTCAACGGCAATGGCGGCTGGTTGATCGCCGCGACTGGACAAGCGGTTTTTGGCCAGGTATCGAATGGTACCTGTATGAGTACACAAAAGATGAAATCTGGCGAACACGCGCCGGGCAGGATCAGCATCTGCTGGCTCCACTGGTTGACTCATCGGCGATAGATCATGATATTGGTTTTGTGATGAGCTCAAGCTATGGCAATGGATACCGGTTAACTGGGAAACCGGAGTATAAAGAGATTCTGCTGCGCGCGGCTGATACGCTTTCAAAGCTGTATAATCCCAGAACGGGAACCATTCTTTCCTGGCCAAGACCTGTGCCTGGTGTTGACTGGCCGCTTCGACACAACACCATTATGGATAACATGATCAATCTGGAGTTATTATTCTGGGCTGCAAAAGAAGGTGCAAACAAAAAATTATATGATATCGCTGTGAGTCATGCGGCAACGACAATGGAGAATCATTTTCGTCCGGATTACAGTTCATATCATGTCGTATTGTATGACACGGCATCCGGGAAGAAAGTAAAAGGGATCACACACCAGGGCTATTCTGACAGTTCGATGTGGGCACGCGGTCAGGCATGGGCTATTTATGGGTTTACAATGGTCTATAGGGAAACCAGGGAGAAACGTTTCCTGGAGTTTGCGCAAAAAGTAACGGATGTCTATTTAAGTCGTTTACCCAAAGACCTGATTCCTTTCTGGGATTTCAACGATCCGGAAATTCCGGCATCTCCGAAGGATGCTTCCGCTGCCTGCATTGTCGCTTCGGCATTATTTGACCTTTCCACATTTGTTGGAGATAAAGCTAAATCATCATCCTATCGCGCCAAAGCTGAAACGATGCTGAAGGAATTATCGGCACATTACCAAAGCCGGGATCTGAACAATGCCTTCCTCCTGCATTCCACCGGGAATAAACCGGCGGGATCTGAAATAGATGCATCAATTGTTTATGCAGACTACTATTATATTGAAGCCTTGTTAAAGGCCAGGAAAATTTATGCAAAAGAAAATAGCAATGAGCCTTGAATTCAGGCGGAAAATATGTGGAGCTTTTTTGCCTGTAATAATGCTGCTGAGTGAAGCTGCATCTGGTCAAAGCACTATTGAAGTGCGAAGTGAAGTCTTGGAGTCTCCCGGCAAGAATCTTAGCGTCTGTGTTTATCAAAAAGAAACCGCGGATAAAAAGCGTACGATCTATTATTCGGTTTCATATAAGAATAAACCAGTCATCAGCGAGTCGGTTGTAGAGTTGCAACTGGATAACCATCTTTCAGAGAACGCAATGGCATTGAAGATCGATAAACACGAAAGATGGATGGAAAACCTGACGATAAAACGGGTTACTGCTTCATCAGCAGATACAGCATGGAAGCCGGTGGTCGGCGAGAAAGAGATGATCCGTGATCATTACAATGCCATAGCTATTGACATGGTGAAAGACGATAATCCAATCTATGCATTGACCATGGAAGTGAGAGCTTATAACGAAGGAGTGGCATTTCGTTTCAGCTTCCCGGAGAATGAGAAAGGTACTTATTACCGGATAATGGCCGACAACACTGAGTTCTCTTTACCTGAGGGAACAAAAGCATGGATCACTTCGTGGGCGCAAGGCCCATACAATTTGTCGTTTCTGGAAAGTTGGCCGGATGAAAGTGAACGGCCACTTACACTGCAATTGCCAAATGGTTTATTTGCCTGTCTTGCGGAAACTGCCATGACAGATTATGCAAGAGCCAAATTCAAATTAAGTACTGCAAAAAAGAATACGATACTCGCATCAATGTATACTCCGGCTGACCTGATCTCGCCATTTGCCACACCCTGGCGGGTGATCATGGTCGCTGAAAAAGCCGGCGAGTTGATTGAGTATAACGATATTATTTTAAATCTGAATAAGCCATCGAAGATAAAAGACGCCAGCTGGATCAAGCCCGGCAAGATCATGCGCATAATGACGCAGACCACCCAGGCAGCAAAAGCCAATATTGATTTCGCGGCGCAACATCATCTTCAGTATGTTCTTTTCGATGCCGGTTGGTATGGGGATGTATTCAGTTTTAATTCGGATGCAACCAAGGTGGCAAAGCCAGACCTGAACTTGCAGGAAGTCATTCAGTATGCAAAAGAAAAAGGCATTGGGGTTTGGCTATATGCCAATCTCCAGGCGCTGTATGCACAATCAGATTCGCTTTTCAAAGTGTATCACGACTGGGGCGTTAAAGGGGTGAAATTTGGTTTTGTGCAATCAGGTTCGCACCGGTGGACGACCTGGCTCGAAGATATGTTCAGGAAAGCAGCCGACAATCAGCTAATGGTGAATGTTCATGACGATTGGCGCCCAACCGGTGAACAGAGGACATGGCCTAATTTAATGACGGCGGAAGGTATCCGGGGAAATGAAGAAATGCCCGATGCAACGCACAATGTTACGCTTCCTTTCACGCGGTTCATTGCCGGAGCGGCGGACTACACGATCTGTTATTACAGTAAAAGAATTAAAACAACACATGCTCATCAACTTGCGATGGCTGTTGTTTATTATAGCCCTATCCAAACCCTGTTCTGGTATGACAAGCCATCCGATTTTCAGAACGAGCCTGAAATCGACTTCTTTGAAAGAGTGCCCGCAACATGGAACGAAACGAAAGTGCTTGAAGGGGAGATCGGCCAGTATTTGACAGTGGCAAGAAGATCAGGAAAAGATTGGTTTGTAGGAACGATGACCAACAATGATGCGAGAACAGTAAAACTCTCCTTTGGTTTTTTAGACAAAGGAAAAAAATACAAGATGACAATCTATTCCGATGATCCAACTATGCAGACAGGAACAAAGGTAAAAGTTGAAACAAAGACAATAACCGCTTCCTCTGCGCTTAGTATTTCTTTACAGCCATCGGGAGGACATGCAATCTGGATAACGACGGAAAAATAGATACCAGCAGTCCTGAAAATATTCAACAAAATCATTCAAACATAAAAGATAATGCAAGTACAGGGGAAACTCAGGCCGATAGCTCCCGGTGAAACGGTTTCTAAAAAAGCTGCCTTTACGGAGAGCAGGTTTGCAATCACTTTCACTTTTGTAACCTCCCTGTTTTTGCTTTGGGGCGTTGCCATCACAATGGGGGATGTGCTTAACAAGCATTTTCAGAATGTGCTGGGCGTTACGAAGTCCCAATCAGGGCTTGTGCAGTTTTCCATTTTTGGAGCGTATGCTGTAATGGGAATACCTGCAGGATTATTTATGAAGCGGTTTGGATATAAGAACGGAGTCTTACTCGGACTGTTGTTGTATGCATTAGGCGCCTTTTTGTTTGTGCCGGCATCCAACGCTGAATCTTTCACTTTGTTCCGAGTGGCATTGTTTGTACTGGCTTGCGGGTTGGCAACATTAGAGACTGTCGCTCATCCTTTTGTTGCGTCCCTGGGAGATCAGCGAACCTCTGACCAGCGTATCAATTTTGCACAATCTTTTAACGGTTTGGGAGCAGTTCTAGGGCCGTTGATCGGTGGATACTTTATCCTGGAAACAGGACAGCAACATGCTGATGATCTGCTGTCCGTAAAGCTCCTTTACCTGATCATTGGTGCTGTTGTGCTGTTGATCGCCGTTGCCTTTTATTTTGTAAAAGTGCCTAAGCTACAGGATCCGCATATTTCGCCGGACATAGATTCAGCATCAACTGGTCCCGGAGATGCGGGAAGTTTATTACCGCTTCACCAGCGCAGGCATTTTGTAAGCGCCGTTATTGCACAGTTTTTTAACGTCGCTGCGCAAGCGGGCACCTGGGCCTTTTTTATTAATTATGGAGTTGAGAAAATGCAACTGTCCAGCAACACCGCTGCTTATTATTTTTCACTGAGCATGGTCATGATGATGGTTGGGAGGTTTGCAGGAACCTGGTTAATGCGTTATATCGCTCCCAACAAACTATTAGCAACGTTTGCATTGGGGAGTATCACTATGTGTATCATTATTGCGCAAAGTTTTGGCTGGCCTTCGTTCATCGCATTGATCATGCTGAATTTCTTTTTCAGCATTATGTTCCCGACGATTTTTAGTTTGGGATTAAAGGATCTGGGACCGCAAACGCAGCAGGCTTCTTCATTTATTGTAATGGCGGTTGTTGGAGGTGCGTTATTCCCACCGTTAATGGGATTGATCGCAGACAGGGATATTGCTCATGCTTACTATCTGCCTGTTGTGTGTTACCTGGTTATCTTTTTATTTGGATATCGTTTTTATAAAGTAAAAAAATAGTGGATGTTAAATAAACTGTTCCCGCTAAAGCCGGTTATATCGACCGTCTTTTGTATAAGTTTTATGTTAATGACTATTGCTGCGGCTGGGCAGGGGTTCATTCATCCGGGTATATTGCATAGTGAGAGCGATCTGCTGCGCATGAAAAAGTCCGTCGAAAATAAAATAGAGCCGGTTTACAGCGGTTATGGACGATTCATTCAGGATCCTGCCTCACAATTTACATATCAAATGCAAGGCCCCCTCTCTGTTGTTGCAAGAAACCCCACCGTCGGGCAGGCGGCTTATGATAATGACGCAAATGCCGCACATCAGAATGCGGTGATGTGGGCTATCACAGGAAATAAGCGTTATGCCGATAAGGCTATTGAGATTGTGAATGCATGGACAGGCACGCTAAAATCAATACAGGGGAAAGACGCAGTGCTGATGGCAGGACTCGGCCCTTTCAAAATGATCAATGCTGCTGAAATACTTCGCTACACCGGATCAGGATGGAAAAATGCAGACATCCAACAAGCGGAAAGACATTTTAAAGAAGTGGTCTATCCCCTATTGAAGGACTTTGCGCCATTTGCCAACGGCAATTGGGACGCTGCGGCTATGAAAACAATGATGGCTATTGCAGTATTCTGTAATGACAGGCCAATGTTTGAAAAGGCATTGGGTTATTATGTGAACGGTGCAGGCAACGGAAGGTTGACTTATTACGTCGTTAACGAAGAAGGGCAGATCCAGGAGAGTGGGAGAGATCAGCCGCATACCCAGCTTGGAATTGGCATGCTGGCAGAGTGTTGCGCCATTGCGTGGAACCAGGGACTTGATCTGTATGCCTATTGCGATAACAGGTTATTAAAAGGCTTTGAGTATACAGCAAAGTTTAATTCAGGCAATGAAGTTCCATTTACTGAATGGCTGGACAGGACGGGTAAATATCATCACACTAAAATATCGCAGCAGGGACGTGGAGACCTCAGGGCCGTTTATGAGCAGGTATACAATCATTACGCGATCCAGAAGGGATTAAACGCGGTTTTTATAAAACAAGTGATTGAAAAAATCCGGCCTGAAGGACCTGGAAAACCGGGCGCCGATCATCCCGGGTATGGCACACTTTACTTTGCATCCAAAGAAAAAATCGTTCCCAAATATCGACCTGTTCCACCAGCTGCAATTACGGCCAGAACTGTTCGCAATGAAATAACGTTGACATGGGTCAAACCGATCGGTGCGGACTATTATACGGTCAAGAGAGCAACGAAAACAGGTGGCCCTTATTCAACGATCGCAACGAGTATCCGGCAAGCTGATTTTACTGACAGGAAGATAAGGCCGGGTATTACCTATTATTACACGATCACGGCTTCAAATAAAAAAGGCGTAAGCCCGAATTCCTATGAAGCACCGGTTGGAGCAGGGCTGCCAGTTCCATGGGAACAACAAAATATTGGCAAAGCGACAGGCTCAACTTCTTTTAATGGCAAAACATTTACGATAGAAGCGACGGGCGGTGAATTAGCTGGCGGAAGCGATGATCTTCATTTTACGTATCGTCCGGTAAAAGGCAGCCACGAGATCATTGCAAGGTTTGTTCCGCAAACAAATTCACAGTTCAGTCAAATGGGTTTGACAATGCGTGAAGGAGCCAATGAAAACAGTGCTTTTGTATCGCTGGTTCTTTTCCCGGCTAAAATGCCGGATATTGAAGTGCCGGACTGGTGTGTGAAGCTTGTATCGCGCAATATTGGAACCGGGGAAGCGGATACCAGTGTAATTGGCCTTTCTGTTTCGGCTCCTGCTGTTACATGGGGCCGGTTAACGGGATATATATGGCTCCGTCTTCAACGCTACAGCAATCGCTTTACCGGCTCTTTTTCTTATGATGGTAAAGCATGGAAAGAGCTGCCGGTTATAACATCAACTTTCAAAGCGGATCTGTTATCCGGAATTGCCGTTTCATCATGCATGCCGAATTCTACTGTGGTATCTTTTGATCAGATTTCTATTTCAGCAAGAAAGTGATTCATCAATCGTTGTTCTTTATAATTATAAAATTTAATGGTGGTATTTCTTACATTCGTTAGTGCCCGTTAAAAATTGCAAAAATGAAAATTATAAAAGCCTTTAGTTCGCTCGCCTTTTTTTTGTTCATTTTATTAAATGTGAGTGGTCAGGTCAATTCAGTTACTGGCAGTGCCAACAAGAAAACAACTATCAAGCTTGCCAGGCATTCACGGGATACAACTCAACGGAAAAATCCCTTTGGTAATGCATTGGTTCCTGATATGATCGCCGATGCAAGCATCCAGGAGATCAATGGAACATTTTATTGTTATGCAACCACAGATGGGTATGACCAGGGATTAAAAACTTCCGGACCACCAGTGGTATGGAAATCGAAAGATTTTGTTCACTGGAGTTTTTCGGGGTTTTATTTTCCTTCTGCTGTAGGGCAAAAATACTGGGCGCCAAGTACAGCTATCGCTGCAAACGGTAAATATTACATCTATCCAACGGTAAATGGTTTTATGTATCCTGCTGTTGCTGATTCACCTGATGGGCCTTTTAAACTGGCAAAAGGAGTTGATACGTTTTCTAAAACCTTTACTTCAGCAACTTTGTTACAATCCAAAAATGGCAAAGCTCCAGACGGTATCGATGCTGAAGTTTTTATCGACGATGATGGTCAGGCTTATGTTTTCTGGCAGCGAAGGTTTGCTGGTAAACTGAACCGCGATATGGCTTCGGTGGATTCATCATCTATCATTCAAATTCCAACAAAGCGTCAGGGGTATTCCGAAGGCCCCATCTTTTTCAAAAGAAAGGGTGTTTATTACTACCTGTATACATTGGGCGGTGATGAAAAATATCAATATGCCTATGGCATGAGCAGGAAATCGCCCTTAGGGCCATTTGAATTTCCCGAAAAAGATATCATCACTACTACCAACCATGAGCGCCAGATCTTCGGCCCGGGTCATGGCAGCGTATTTAATGTTCCCGGCACAGACGATTACTATTTTGCTTACCTGGAATTCGGTCGCAGAAGCACCAACCGGCAGACTTATGTGAACAAGATACAGTTTAATGAAGATGGCACCATTCGTCCCGTTGAGCTGACCCTTTACGGTGTCGGGGCTCTGCGCACTGTACCAATTGAAAAAAGAATCAAAGTTGTTAATTCAAAAGTATCAAGTGTACGCGCCGATCTGATCATTCAACGGAATCAGGATTCTTTGTTTAACAGAACAGAGTCTTTTTCATCGCCATTTGCATTTGATGATGCAAATGGCTCAAGGTGGATGGCTGCACCGGAGGACTCAGCAGCATGGATCATCGCAGATCTGGGTAAATTACAGAACATCAAACGCAGTGAAGTGTATTTTGTCCGGCCAACCGCAGGTCATGCCTACGTGCTGGAGTACTCTGCCGATGGGAAGATCTGGAAATCTTGTGGCGGGCACTCACAGCTGATCGTTCAGTCCCCGCACACAGACAAATTGAATATTAAGGCCCGCTATCTAAGAGTGAAGATCTTAAATGGTGTCAATGGAATTTGGGAATGGCATATTTATTAAAAACTAAACGGAATTATTTAAGATGATCCATCTCAGATTTTTATCACTCATACTTTGTTTGCAACTGGCAGGTGCATGTTTACATGCGCAAATGACAGGCAAGTGGGGCGACCAGGGTAATGGAACTTATGTGAACCCGGTCCTTCCGGCAGATTACAGCGATCTTGATGCGATACGTGTCGGTGATGACTATTACGCGATCTCTTCTACCATGCAATACTCTCCGGGAATGGCTGTGCTGCATTCCAGGGATCTTGTAAACTGGGAGATCATCGGACATGTGGTGGATGACCTCACACGCATCAGCCCGGAATTGAACTGGGACCGGATGAATTGTTATGGCAGGGGGATCTGGGCTGGTTCCATCCGGTACTACAAGAATAAATTCTGGGTTTATTTTGGAACACCGGATGATGGTTTCTTTTTTAGCTCTGCAACAAATCCTGCTGGTCCCTGGGAACCTGTTCAACAATTATGGAAAGTAAAAGGCTGGGACGATTGTTGTTCATTTTGCGACGATGACGGGCAGCTATACTTTATTGCTACCAATTTTGCCCTTGATCCGAAGAACCAAAAGAAATACAATATTCATTTATTTAAGATGACGCCTGATGGGAAAAGCCTGATCATGGAGTCTGATTCCATCATCTATCAATCCAACGGAAGTGAAGCGAATAAGCTTTATAAGATAAACGGAACCTATTACCACTATTTCAGCGAAGTGAAACCGGAAGGGCGTGTGATCATGATGGGACGTTCAAAAAACTTGTATGGCAAATGGGAAATTAAACAGTTGAATCATGTTGACGCAAAGCAGGACAGAGAGCCCAACCAGGGCGGATTGCTGCAAGTGCCCTCCGGTAAATGGTTTTTTTTCACTCATCATGGCAATGGGGCCTGGGAAGGACGCCCGGCCAGTCTGCTGCCGGTTCAGTGGATGGCTGGCTGGCCGATCATTGGTCAGCCGGGTGCAGATACCATCGGCCGTATGGTCTGGGGCGGTACCGTACCAATAGGCCATAAGCGAAAAGCTGCAACGAACAATACCGATGAGTTCAGTACAAAAAAATTAAATGACCGGTGGGAGTGGAATTATCAACCCCGTGCAGGCAAATGGTCTTTGCGCGAAAGAACCGGTTTTCTCCGGCTTTACGCTTTTACTCCGCTTCGTAAAGAGGATAAGAAAAGTGTTATCCTGAGGGCTGGAAATACGATCACGCAAAGAAGTATGCACACTTCTTCAAACGCCGTTACAGTCAAAATTGATATCAGCAAAATGGCTGATGGTCAGTATGCGGGACTTACACATTTCTCAACTACCAGCTTTAGCTTATTCGGAATTAAGCAGGAAAACAGCAGACGGACTTTAATGTATAACAACAATGGAAAGGATACGCTGGGCACAGTGATAAAAGGCGCAACGATCTGGCTTCGTTCAGTATGGGACGTGAACGGGGTCAGCAGTTATGCATTCAGCACTGACGGCAGATCATTCCAGCCTTTCGGCAGTACGTATCAATTAACCTGGGGTAGTTACCGCGGAGACCGCATTGGTGTGTTTAATTTTAATGATACAGAGGATAAGGGTTATATAGATGTTGACTGGTTCAAATATGCGTATGCAAAGTGAGGTGATAATTATAAATCTCAAATGAAAAAATAGTATGAAAGTAAAGTTGTTCCTTTTTTCATTGCTGCTCTTGATTTTCGGCAGATCATCAGGCCAAAAGGTAGTGGTCAGGTCTCCGAATGAAAAAAACATTGTAAAACTTTTTAACCAGCAGAACAGTGCTTCGGGTGAATGGTATATGCAGGTTTCGTACAATGACAGTGGCAGGATAACAGAGGCCATTGCGCGCATTGATATAGGATTGTCACGCAGCGATCAGGAATTTTCAAAAGAATTAAAATTCCTGAAGGCAAGTAAGCCGAATCTGATTAATGAGGAATACCAGGCCTTGCATGGTAAGAGATCTGTTTGCCGGAATACTGCAAATGAAGTTATCATCTCTTTTGAGAATCCATCAAAAGATGCATTTAATTTGATCGTCAGGGCCTATAATGATGGTATCACTTTCAGGTATGAGTTTCCCGGCAAGCAGGGTAGTTTTGTTGTCAAAGATGAATTAACGTCTTATACAATTCCATTAACCACTACAAGGTGGATGGAGAAGTGGAACACTTCCAACGAAGGTCTTTATACAGCAATCATCAGCAGCAAAATTCCGTCGGGTGAATGGGGATATCCTGCGCTTTTCAATGCAGGCAATAGTGGCTGCTGGTTTTTATTGCATGAATCTGACGTAAATAAAAATTATTGCGGCACTAAATTGAGTAACAGATCCGATTCATCTAGATACAAACTTACTTTTCCCGATGCCAGGGACGGGAATGGTTTAGGAGCAGTAACGCCTGCCGTCGAGCTGCCCTGGAAATCACCCTGGCGCGTGATCACCATGGGAACACTGGCCGATGTTGTTGAATCTACGTTGGTCAATGATGTCGCTCCGCCTTCAGTGATAAAAAATACAGACTGGATCAAACCTGGAATTGCGTCCTGGAACTACTGGTCTGAAAATCACGGTACGAAAAATTATAAGACTGTTTGTGAGTTTGCAGATCTCGCTGCGGACATGGGCTGGCCTTATACGTTGCTGGATTGGGAATGGGATGCCATGGGCAATGGCGGAAACCTGGAAGATGCGGTGAAGTATATACATTCCAAAGGGGTAAAACCACTGATCTGGTATAATTCAGGCGGGCCGCATACGGGCGTCAGAGCCACACCGCGCGACCGGATGCTGACGCATCAAAACCGAGTGGAAGAATTTACCAAATTAAAAAGCATGGGCTTTGCCGGGGTGAAAGTGGATTTCTTTGATAGCGAGAAGCAGGACATGATCAACTATTATTGGGGGATTTTAGAAGATGCAGCTGCATTTCAGATGATGGTATATTTCCATGGCTGCATAGTGCCGAGGGGATGGGAAAGAACTTATCCCAACCTGATGACCTACGAAGCCGTGCGGGGCGCTGAATGGTATAACAATACACCCGACTTTACATTGCCTGCGCCGGAGCACAACGCCACGCTGCCATTTACACGGAATGTAGTGGGATCGATGGACTACACTCCTGTTACATTTACCAACTCGCAATATCCGCATATTACTTCCTATGGACATGAACTTGCATTAAGTGTACTCTTCGAATCGGGTATACAGCACATGGCTGACAGACCGGATGGATACAATACGCTACCTGATGCCGCCCGGACTTTCCTGAAGAACGTGCCCAATGCCTGGGATGATACCAAACTGCTGGATGGCTATCCCGGCAAAGATGTGATCATCGCCCGTTGTAAAAAAGAAGAATGGTACATAGGAGGGGTCAATGGTGAGCAAAAAGAAAAAACAAAGAAGATAAAGTTTACTTTCCTGAAAAAGGGCGTGAAATATAGACTTACACTCATCAGCGATGGTCAGCACGATAAAGATTTTAAAACACAGTATTTAGTTGTAGATGCTGACAGCACCGTAGAAGTGAAACTGCTTCGTCGCGGCGGATTTGCAGCATCACTAAAGCCGATGTCATAGCATCGTTAGCCAGTTCCTTAAAAAAACTACAAATAAATTGATATGAAGATGAAGTTTTGCCGCCGTGTCCGGTTTTCTTTACTGATCATTCTTTTTTTGCTATCGTATCTGAATGATTTTGCACAGTCGCCAGTTAAGCTATGGTTCAATAAACCTGCCACGCAATGGGTTGAAGCATTACCATTGGGCAACGGGCGAATCGGCGCTATGGTTTTTGGTGGTATAGATGAAGAACTGATACAATTGAACGAAAGCACATTGTATAGCGGAGGGCCGGTAAAGCAGACGATCAATCCTGAAGCATATACGTATCTCCCGCAGATCAGGGAAGCTTTGCTCAAAGAAGAGGATTATACTAAAGCCAATGCGCTTGCAAAAAAAATGCAGGGAGCATTTACTGAATCGTACATGCCCTTAGGTGATGTTATGATCAAACAGGACTTCGGCACCAGTCAACCATCTTCATACTACCGGGATCTCGATCTGCAAAATGCCGTTACTGCTACCAGTTTTACTGTTGAAGGGGTGAACTACAAACGCGAGCTATTTACATCATCAGTTGCCAATGCATGTGTAATGCGTATCACCGCTTCCCGGAAAGCTGCGCTCACATTTGATATCACCACTAAAAGCCTGTTACGTTATCGATTGGCGGCAAACGGCAATAATGAAATTGTTGTAAAAGGTAAAGCCCCGGCACATGTAGATCCAAGCTATTATAACCCAAAAGACAGGGAACATATCATTTATGAAGATACAAGTGGCTGCAACGGCATGCGCTTCAGGTACAATATCAGGGCACTGTCGAAAGATGGAAAAGTAACAGCAGACACTTCAGGCATTCACGTCAGCAATGCAAGCGAAGTCGTCGTCCTCATTACAGCTGCAACCAGCTTTAATGGTTTTGATAAATGCCCGGATAAAGATGGAAAGGACGAAAACCTGATTGCTTCTTCGATCATGAATGATGCCGCGAAGCAGTCCTACGCTGAACTGAAAGCTGCGCATGTAAAGGATTATCAGCATTACTTCAACCGGGTTTCGTTCAATATTAAAGATACTACCGGCAAAACCCCCAATAGCATTTTGCCAACCGATGAAAGGTTGAAGGCTTACAGCAATGGTTCATACGATCCCTTCATGGAGATGTTGTATTTCAATTATGGCCGCTATCTGCTTATCTCATCATCAAGACCCGGTGGGCCACCGGCCAATCTCCAGGGTATCTGGAATAAAGAGTTACGGGCACCATGGAGTTCCAATTATACCATCAATATCAATACACAGATGAACTACTGGCCAGCGGAAAGCACCAATCTTTCTGAAATGCATATACCGCTGCTACAGTGGCTGAAGAGCCTTTCTGTAACCGGTTCCCGTGTAGCGCGTGAGTTTTATCACTGTAATGGCTGGGTGGCGCATCATAATTCGGATATATGGGGATGTGCAAATCCCGTGGGAGATTTTGGCGCTGGTGACCCGGTGTGGGCTAACTGGTATATGGGCGCTAACTGGCTTTGCCAGCATTTGTGGGAGCATTATGCATTTACACAGGATAAGAAATTTCTGAAAGACGCTTACCCGATCATGAAAGATGCGGCCATCTTTAGTCTTGACTGGCTGGTGAAAGACAGCAGCGGTTACTGGGTGACTGCGCCTTCTACCTCTCCTGAGAACAAGTTTAAGGATGCTAAAGGACGCTCGCAGGCCGTATCTGTGGCAACCACAATGGATATGTCCATCATATGGGATCTGTTTACGAATGTAATTGAAGCTTCTGAAGCATTGAATACAGATGAGTTGTTCCGCAATAGATTAAGCGAAGTCAAAAAGAAACTTTATCCCTTGAGAAAGGGAAATGTTGGTGAATTGCTGGAATGGTATAAGCCGTTTACTGAAACAGATCCGCAGCATCGTCACGTCTCTCATTTGTTTGGCTTGCATCCCGGCCGTCAGATCTCGAAGAACAATACACCGGAGTTCTTTGCAGCAGCCAGGAAGACACTGGAGATAAGAGGTGATGCCGGTACCGGTTGGAGCCGCGGTTGGAAGATCAACTGGTGGGCACGTTTACTGGACGGCGATCATGCATATAAGCTGATCCGTCAACTACTCAACTATTCCGGTGCTGACGGGAAAGGTGGTGGTGGTACTTACCCCAACCTCTTTGATGCGCATCCACCATTCCAGATAGATGGCAATTTTGCCGGCACCGCAGGTATGACTGAAATGTTGTTACAAAGTCATCTGGGTGAAATACACCTGTTGCCTGCACTGCCTTCAGCATGGAAAGAGGGGAGTGTGAAAGGATTGAAAGCACGGGGCGGGTTTGAGGTGAATATACAATGGGCAGAAGGGAGACTTGGTAGCGCTCTTATTAAAGCATCTGTTGATGGTGTTTGCCGGATCCGTAATAGTAAACCATTTATCGTAAATACAGTTAACGCAAAAAAAGAAGGTGATGAATTCATCCTTGTAGTAAAAATGAAGAAAGGCCAGCAGGTTATTGTTAAACCAATAAAATCATCAAAATAAAAGAAGGTCGGATTTATGTAACACAAAGTCGACTCTGTGTAAACAATGGTCGGAGGATGATTTTATTTTTACATTACCTGGTTCGCGATAACCCGATCAACGTTGCCATATGTTTTTGCTACAAGTACCTTCGCTATTCTTCGGATCTGCCTGAAGATTTTAACTACGCGTATAGTTTATGATTGCATTTACACTTGCAACCGGCCGGAATTACCAAACATTCTTATTGAAACTTACTTAAACATACCGTCATGAAACATAAGCTGCTGATCGCGGCAACATTTTTACAATGTTCGCTTGCTGCTCAGGAAAAATTTGCATCGCCTGTTGGGCCCAATGCCGAACCTGTGGCGAAAGGAAAATTTCAGGCGAACTGGCAGTCGCTGAAACAGTATAGGGCTCCCGAATGGTTTCGTAATGCAAAATTCGGGATCTGGGCTCATTGGGGGCCGCAGTGTCAACCCGGGCAGGGTGACTGGTATGCCCGCGGTATGTACAATGAAGGCAGCGCTCAGTATAAATGGCATGTACAGAATTACGGACATCCATCAAAAGCCGGGTTCAAAGAAGTAATACATAGCTGGAAGGCCGAGCACTGGGATCCCGATAAGCTGGTTGCCTTGTATAAAAGAGCCGGAGCCCAATACTTTTTTGCCATGGCGAATCACCATGACAATTTTGATATGTGGGACAGTAAATACCAGGAATGGAATTCGGTGAATGTTGGACCAAAGAAAGACATTCTCGAAGGGTGGGCGAAAGCTGCCAAAAACTATAAACTACCGCTGGGGTTGAGCGTGCATGCGGCGCACGCATGGTCATGGTTTGAAACCGCACAGCGCTCGGATAAAACAGGTCTATTCAAAGACGTACCATACGATGGCAAACTGACAAAAGCAGACGGCAAGGGCACCTGGTGGGAGGGACTGGATCCCCAGGAACTGTATGCGCAAAATCACCCGTTGAGTGAGGGCAGCGATAACATCAACAAGATCCATAGCCAGTGGTATTGGGGCAATGGTGTATCTGTGCCATCTGTTGCCTATTGCGAAAAATTCTATAACCGTACCGTTGATATGATCAACCGGTTCAAGCCCGAGTTACTGTATTTTGATGACACCGCCCTGCCGCTTTATCCTGTCAGCGATGCAGGGTTGAAGATTGCCGCACATTTCTATAACAGCAATATGGCATGGAATAAGGGAAAGCTGAATGCCGTGTTGTTTGGAAAAGTGCTGACGCCGGAACAAAAAGAATGTCTCGTCTGGGATGTGGAAAGAGGTTCACCGGACAAGATCCAGGATCTGCCATGGCAAACCTGTACCTGCCTGGGTGACTGGCACTATAACTACGCGGCTTATGAAAACAACAGGTACAAGACCGGCAAAACCGTGATCCATCTGTTGGTGGATGTGGTCAGTAAAAATGGCAACCTGTTACTTAATGTTCCTGTGCGGGGTGATGGAACGATAGACGAAAAAGAAATTGCTATTCTGGAAGATATTGCGGCCTGGATGGAGATCAACAAAGAAAGTATTTTCGATACAAGACCGTGGAAGATTTTTGGCGAAGGCCCTTCGGCGGAAACTTCCAATCCGATAACAGCCCAGGGATTCAATGAAGGGAAAGTAAAGCAGACAGCGAAAGACATCCGGTTCAATCAAAAGGGAAAGATCCTTTACGTGACAGTTATGGGTAAGCCGGAAGAAGATATTCTTGTGAAAAGTCTTGGAACAACCCTGAGCCCGGGTGTCAGGATCAAAAAGGTTGAATTATTGGGAAGCAAAGCTAAGCTTAGCTGGAAGCAGTCGGCTGAAGGTCTGCAAATAAGCAAGCCTTCTGTAATTCCGAATGAGATTGCTGTTGTATTCAAGGTTTATCAGCAGTAGTAAGACGAGAGAAATTATTAACCGGTATGACGGCTGCGGAAACGTAGCCGTCATATTTTATTTTGGCCCTCACGTTAGACGTTACGTTTGTTTTTCTTCTACCCCACGATCTTCATCAACCATATTATTCTGTTCCCTGTATTTCCCCGGCGTTAAACTTGTTACAACCCTGAATACCTTCGAGAAATGGGGCAGGCTGCTAAAGCCTGTGTCTTCTGCTATCTGTGTAAGCGAAAGGTCTGTAGTTACAATAAGATACTGTGCCCGCTCGATCCGTTTTGTATGAATGTATGCAAGCGGGCGTTCACCGGTTAATTTCAGGAAGATCCTGGAAAGATAATCGGAATGAAGATTTACCTTGTCCGCCAGCATCTTTACGGTAAGTGGTTTATCAAGATTCAATTGGATAAATCCCAATAAGTCGATAATCTTGGACGGAACATCATGCACGTTGCCAAATTGTGATTGTTCTTCATCCAGGAACTTAGATACCAACTGCAGCATGATTCCCTGCGTTTCAAGAAAGGACTTATTGCTCTGTTTGTTGTTTAACTCTTCATACTCCTGGTAATACACATTCTTTTCATAAACTTTCGGGTTATCGGAGCGGTTGATCTTTCTGTAGGGATTGATCTCATAGATCCGTTTGAAATTAGCAATGTCAAGATCCGTCGCTTCGATCTTGAAGATATTCCGGTTATAATGGAACAACGAGATCCCATCACGCGCCTCTTCAAAGAAATGGATAAAATACTGACTTAAATAAGAGGAGCAATGCAGATCGCAAATAGTAAAACTCGGTATAAGGTATATATATCCCGGTTCCAGTACCCAGCTTTTCTTTCCATTGGAAATAGATCCTTCACCCGCATCGATGTAATACATGCGGTAATAAGGGCTGATCACATTTTTGTAATTCCATCTGTCACCCAGACTTACATAATCTACGTTCAGCAAGATGAATGAGTGGTGTAGCAATCGTCGTACCATATGTGTGAGTCGGATTTGTATAATACAAAGTCGAATCTATGTAAAAAAAATCGATATCCCGAATATTAACTTTACACAAGGGCCGTGATCACAACGTACTTGTTGGTTTGCCGTCTGAGCTAGCTGATGCTGCAAGTTACTAAGTATAGGTCATAGCGGACCTTTTCCTTCATTTTTGTTGTCTGAATTTTTCATCATTATCGTTCCACTGTCAGCAATGACACCGGCTTTGTTTTGCGTCGGTGCGTCATGTCCTGCTGCATTGCGGGCTCTGGCAGAAAGACGGTTATGTATAAAGCTTTAGAACAACCAGGTTTGTGAACGTATTGCTATTTCGCCACAAAAAACTAATTGTTATGCTTGCCAAATTTCTCAATACCCTTTACACTAAGGGCTATTGTATCTTTTTTCTTCTGCTTGTATTTTACTCCCATTCATTATTTGCATCACCATTCCAGTTACCGGACCCGCGGATCATTAAAGGAACTGTTACAACCTCCGACGGTAAGCCCGTTGCCGGTGCTTCTGTCACAGTAAAAGAAACCAATAAAGGTGTTGCTTCCGGCGATGACGGTAGTTTTACTTTATCGATCGATGCAGCTGGTAAAACGCTTGTGATAAGCGCGGTTGGTTATACAAAAAAAGAGATCAGTATTACGGATGCATTGGTTTATACGATCCCGCTGGATGCATCAGAGGGACAGCTTGATGATGTTGTGGTGATCGGTTATGGTACACAGAAAAAAGTAAATCTCACCGGTTCCGTATCTGCTATCTCATCAAAAGACGTAGAGAACAGGCCTATCACACAGGCATCGCAGGCGCTGGCTGGTCTGACGACTGGTGTGGTGGTATCGCAGGGTTCAGGTCAACCGGGTAATAATGGCGCGGGGATCACGATCCGCGGTATCGGGTCTTACGGTGCTGGTGGCGGGCCGCTTATCCTCGTAGACGGTCTTGCAACTTCGATCAATGACGTTGATCCGAATAATATCGCCAGTATATCTGTATTGAAAGATGCCGCCTCTGCGTCTATTTACGGAAGCCGTGCCGCAAACGGCGTTGTGCTGATCGAAACGAAGAGAGGGAAAAGCGGAAAAGTGCAGATCTCTTATGGCGGCTATGTAGGCTGGCAGAAAGCAACCAATCTGCCTGAGTTTGTTCCTTCATGGGAATATGCGCAGTTGAGAAACGAAGCCAGCAGGAATGGCGGTGGATCCAATATTTATTCAGATGCGGATATTGAGAAGTTCAGAAATCAAAGCGACCCTGACAACTTCCCCAATGTTCCGCATTTTGAGAATCTGCTCACATCCGGCTCAGGGTTTCAGGCCAACCACAATCTTTCTTTCATTGGCGGAAATGAAAAGAACAGGTATCTGTTTTCTGTCAGCTATCTTACACAGGACGGGATCGTCGCAAAGAACGGATATAAACGATATAATTTCCTGTTCAATGACGATGCGAAGCTGACGGATAATCTTAGTTTGAAAGTCAGTCTCCAGGGCTACACCGCCAATCAACATTCGCCGCGTCAATACGATGGCGGTATGAACAGCATGATCAATTTCGCTTTACGCGAAGGACCGGTGTTCGCCGGATTGAAATCTGATGGCACTTACGGCTACCAGGATAATTATAGTCCTGAAGCCTGGCTTGCCAGCAACTCATTTTATCGCGGCACCAACAAATACTTTCTTGGCGGAGGCGAGCTTTCCTGGCAACCGGTCAAAGGACTCACATTAAGTGCCAAGCTTGGCTATAACTTCTGGAGTTCTTACAATAAAGATTATGCATCCGATTTTCAGTTTGATGCCAACAAATATGTTGGCCCCAATAACCTGACAGTATCAGCGGGGCAGGGAACACAGATCACGCTGCAGTCTACCGCACTTTATACCAAAAATATCGGCGATCATAATTTCACGTTCCTTGCAGGCGTGTCGCAGGAAAAATACCAGGACTCTTATCTCAGCGCATTCAGGAAAGATTTTCCCACTTCTTTATTGTATGAATTGAATGCAGGATCCGCAACAGGCATGACCAACTCCGGTTCGGCTTCTGAATGGTCTATGCGTTCTTATTTCGGAAGGCTCAATTATATATTTAAGAACAGATACCTGCTTGAAGCAAACCTGCGCGCAGACGGTACATCAAGATTTCCCAGTGCGGGAAGATGGGGATACTTTCCATCCTTCTCCGCAGGATGGCGTATTTCACAGGAAGAGTTTATGCAAAGTGTTAGCTGGATCGATGATCTGAAACTGCGTGCATCATGGGGTAAGCTGGGGAATCAGAATGTGGGAACCTATCCATATCAGAATCTCGTAAGCCTCGGACAAAATTATCCGTTTGGTGGTGTGCTTTCATCCGGCGCAGCTACAACAAGATTAAGCAACTCGGATATTACCTGGGAGACTACCACAACCACTAATATTGGTTTGGATCTGACCACCATGAAAGGAAAACTCAACGTTGTACTGGATGTCTTTGATAAGAATACAACGGGCGTTTTATATACTGTAGCAACTTCGTCCGTACTTGGTTTTTCAACCTCTCCGGTGAATGTTGGGTCAGTAAAGAATAAAGGCTTTGAAGCAATGATAACGTACAGGCATACCGCCGGTGCGGTCAATTTCAGTGTATCTCCCAACTTCTCTTATATTCAGAACAGGATCACTTCTCTCGCAGGAGGTCTTCAGCAGAATATCGGCAGCGGGCTTTTTGTTGGTCAGCCGATCGGCATCATCTATGGCTATGTGGCCGACGGCTTGTTTACAGATGCTCAGGATATCGCGAAGTATCCAACGCAGCCTTATTCGGCACAACCAGGTTTTGTGCGGTATAAAGATATCAGTGGACCCAATGGTGTCCCTGATGGAGTTGTTGATGCTACTTATGATCGTAAAGTGATCGGCACCACCGTTCCAAAGTATACGTATGGTTTGACGTTGACGGCGGAGTATAAAGGATTTGACCTGTATGTACTCGCACAGGGACTTGGCGGATGGCAGAAACAGATCGGTTCTTATGCAGCATTTGCTTTCTATAACGGCGGACAGATCCAGCGCTGGCAGGCTGATAACCGCTGGACAACCGACAATCCGAATCCTAATGCAGAATATCCAAAGCTCACAAGTCTGAACATGGGAAGCGGAACGATCATGACCTCTACTTACTGGAATAGGGATGCAAGTTTCGTAAGATTGAAGAACATCCAGGTGGGATACACATTGCCTGCGGCATTTGTGAAAAAAGCCGGGTTGAGTAAAGTGAGAGTATACTTCAGCGGACAGAACCTGTTTTCCATTAACAGCTTCTACAAAGGCTGGGATCCCGAAATGGGAATGGCAACAGGTGACGGCTCTCAATTCTATCCGCTCACCAACGTGTATACTTTCGGTCTTAATGCTTCATTCTAATCTTGCGATCTCTGTTCAACAAAAAAGTAATTATCATGAAAAAGAATATCATCAATCTATATAGAACGCGCTTATTGCAATCAATTGGCATTGTATCGCTGCTGGTAATGGCAGCTGGTTGCAAGAAAGATTTTTTTGACAAACAACCATTGGATGCGATCTCGGATGCAACATTCTGGAAAACGGAAAAAGATGCATCACTGGCATTGACGGGTTGTTACAACATTGGTGCGGGCTGGACCGGCGAAACTTTCTGGATGCCGCGCTCATTGCTTGGCCTGGACCTGATGGCAGGATTCGGATCAGAAAAAGAACTCATCCCTGATCATGTTACAGACGGCACCCTGACATCCTCTTACTGGGTGATCGGTTCTTATTGGGCAAACTCTTACAGGAAGATCGCTACCTGCAACAACTTCCTTGATAACATCGTTAATATCTCTATGGACGCGACGAAGAAAGCGATGATGACGGCTGAAGTGAGAACCCTGCGGGCCTATGAATTCCTGAATCTCGCGCTTTATTACGGCGATGTTCCGTTGCCTAAAAAGCGTTTGTCTATCGAGGAAGCAAACTCGATCGCAAGAAGTCCGAAAGCTGAAGTCTGGAATTTTGTGGAAACTGAACTGAATGAAAGTTATACTGCTCTGCCGCAGACAAGGTCTTCTGCCGAAATGGGACGGCTTACATCCGGCGCTGCATTAGCGATACTTGGACGGGTACAAATGGCAGAGAAGAAATGGAGTGCCGCTGCCGCGAGCTATAAAAAGATCATCGATGCAGGAACGTATGAGATCGATCAGCAGGGCTTCCGCCGTCTCTTTATGCTTACCGGTGAAAGCAGCAAAGAGGTTGTTCTCGCATCGCAGTTCATTGAGGATACTTACGGTCATGTGATGCTGCAATATCTATACCCGGAAACCTGGGGTGGCTGGCATCAGTTCTCACCATACAATGAACTGGTGCAGGCTTTTGAATGCAGGGACGGAAAAACGATTGATCAGTCTCCGCTTTACAATCCCAATTCACCTTATGATAACCGGGACCCACGGCTCGACTATACGATCATGATCAATAACCGTACGACTTTTAAAGGAGTGACCTATGTGTCTACGCCTAATTCCAGCTCACCGGACAGGATGAACAAGTATAACTGGAGCGGTTACTGCATCAATAAATTCATGGATTCTACATTCTCCGGCAACCTGATGAATTATGGAGGAAATTTCTCGTTGATCCGTTATCCTGAAGTGCTGTTGAGCTATCTCGAATCAAAACTGGAAGCGGGTGATCCGATAGATCAGCCATTGCTGGACGCAACCATCAATAAGGTACGTGGAAGAGCATCAGTGAACATGCCCGCTGTAACAGTGGGAACAACGGCAGCAATTCGTGCGTCTGTAAGACGCGAGCGGACGGCTGAACTCGCATTCGAGGGTCTGCATTACTTTGATATTCTCCGTTGGGGAATAGCAGGAACAGAACTGAACCGCCAGTTCACCGGGATGAAACTGACCAATAACCCTGCTAATTACACCGATTACCCGGTTGATGCCAATGGCTTCTTTATTTATCAGAAAAGAAATTTTGTGGTGGGAAGAAACGAATTGTGGCCTGTACCGCAATCTGAACGGGATATTAATCCAAACCTTACGCAGAATCCGGGTTACTAAACCGAGGGCATATGATGCCTCATTTTGGGCCCGTTTGAATGTTCGCAGATGATATGAAAACTCAATGACTACCTATGCAGAAGTATTGTTTCGCAGCGGATCTCAAGGATGAAAAAGAATTGATCGAACAGTATGAATACTGGCACAAAAAGGAAAATAGCTGGAAAGAAGTGAACAGTAGCATTACTGACGCCGGCATTACGAAGATGGAGATCTTCCGTACAGGGAACCGTTTGTTCATGGTGATCGAAACAACAGACTGGTTTGATCCCGATCGAAAGAATGAAATGGATGCGGCCAATCCTGTTGTGCAGAAATGGGAGAAGTTGATGTGGCAATTCCAGCAACCACTTCCATGGGCTAGGGACGGAGAGAAATGGGTTCCGATGGAAAAGATATTTGAGTTATAGTAAAAATAGATGGCAGGTATCCTAAATACGCAGCATCTGCTGCTTTAGCAGTTTCGTTAAGTTGAACAAGCAATCGTAGGGGGGAGTTTCTACTTCCCCTTTCTTGTTTGAGATTTAGTGGAGCGTCTACCTTTCGATCGGCGTAATCTCCCGCAGATTTCGCAGATTATCCTTTTTTATATTCGACCAGACTTTGAGAAGCCGGGCTTTGCGTTATCTGTTGTCGCAGATCACGCAGATATTTCTATGAAAACAAAGGCTTATCTGCGTCATCTGCGTAACCAGCTAGAAGCATGCATCTGCGAGGTCAACCTCTCCAATTTTATGAGTAATAAAATCTGCGTCATCTGCGGGAACCTACGCAGATCCAAAAGTCGGATTCATGAAAAAGAAAGTCGGTTATGTGTAAAAAGCACTCTGCCGGTGAAGTTAAATTTGACGCAGTCAATAATCATTGTTCAATATGATCAAGCCTGATCAATAGGTAATAGGAAGGTCGCTTTTGAATAACAGCCGTTGGACTTATTCCATCACTCACATATGAAAATACAAGCCCGTTCAGCTGCAGCCGCTCCTGCCGGTAACACAACTTTTGCTCTTATACTCATCACTACCTTGTTTTTCCTTTGGGGATTTGCACACAACCTGGATCCTATACTGATCCCGCACCTGAAGAAATCGTTCACGCTTACCACTACGCAGGCTACGCTGGTGGACTCAGCAGTTTTTATTGCTTACTTTCTGATCGCATTGCCGGCAGGTTTTATTATGAAACGCTACGGATACAAGACCGGCATCATCACTGGTTTATTGTTGTTTGCGCTGGGAGCTTTTCTGTTCATCCCTGCGGCAAATCTTCAATCATACAATTTTTTCCTGCTGGCTTTATTTGTGATCGCCTGCGGACTGACCATCCTTGAAACTGCAGCCAATCCTTATGCCAGTGCGCTCGGTCCTGCGGAAAGCAGTACGTTCCGGCTGAATCTGGCGCAATCCTTCAATGGCCTTGCGGCTGCACTGGCCCCGGTGATCGGAGCAAGGGTGATCCTTACAAAAGGCTACAATGATGCGGAGCTTGCTGCCATGACGCCTTCTGTGCGTTCGATAGCACTGGCAACAGAAGCATCTTCTGTAAAAACACCCTACTTCATTCTCGGTGCTGTATTGGTCTTTATTGCCATTGTATTTACCTTCACCCGTTTGCCGAAGATCCGGCAGGATCAGCAGCAACCGGGCAGCAAAAATATCCTGCATGCATTCCGGCATAAACATTTGACCTGGGCTGTAGTGGCACAATTCTTTTACGTGGGTGCGCAGGTATCTGTATTCAGCTTGTTTATTTTATATGCAACGCAGGCCGCCTCTATGCGGGAAGTGGATGCCGCAGACCTGCTCGGAGGTTGTGGGATCGCATTCTTGATCGGAAGATTCCTGGGAACTTTTCTGATGAAGTTCATCGCGCCTGCGAGGTTGCTGGCTGTGTATGCAATATGTAGTGCATTACTATGCTTCATTGCCATCTTTATGCACGGCATGATCACGGTGTATTCGATCATGCTGATCTGTTTTTTTATGTCGATCATGTTTCCCACCATTTTCGCGTTGGGAATAAAAGACCTTGGTGCAGATACGGAATATGGAAGCAGCCTGATCATTATGTCGATCGTTGGCGGTGCCGTGTTGCCGAGATTGTTCGGTGCGATCAGTGATAGTACGGGAGATATTCGTACAGGCTATATCATTCCGTTGATCTGCTTTATAGTAGTTGCTTATTTCGGATGGAGGGGGGCGCGGCCTTCGAAAGTGATTTAGGTTTGGAAAATGCAGGGCCCCTCTAAATCTCTCCCTTGGGGCTAATCGTTACCCAAATCTATGAATGGCGTAAGGTTCCCGCAGATTTACGCGGATATAAAACACGCAGATGCGCAGATG
>QFQQ01000158.1 GCA_003243445.1 Citrobacter freundii | reverse complement strand
GGGGCGAAAACGGGCCGAAACATGCCGATGCCTGGGCCTCCTTCGAAGATCAGGATGGCGCGACGAAAGTTGTGCTGGGTATGGTGTTCAGCACTGAAGCCGAGTTCCAGCAAGCGAAGGGTTTCGGCGCCGTGGAGCTGGGTCAGCAAACGCTGGGCAAATTGGAGCGCTTCGCCAAGGCGCTATAGATGCGCCGTGCCGCCAACTCCATGTGCAGAGGTCGCGATACTGGCTCCTGTCCAGACCGGCATTAATCTTCAAAGCCGCTCTGCGCGTGCGAGATCGTCTTGCAGGTCCCGCCATCCTTCTCGCCAACCATGCGCTTATCACGGATGACTGAACCCTTGGCGATGTCGATCTCCCATGCCACGGAGCCTTCATTCAGGCTCGCTTTACCACCGGCAAAGGTGCCTTTCTCCATTCTCTGGCTTCCAGAAGCCGGGGCATAAACTCCAAATGTCCCGGCGGCTTCGTCGAGAGCGAAATTGAACACCTGTGGTGTTCCCTTCGAACCTGCGAATTCGCAGCTGAGATATGTCGGTGCGGCAAAGGCGGCAGAGCATGAAAAAAGCAGGGCAGCAGCGGCAAATCCGCTTCCTGTGATAATTTTCAAGTCTTGATCCTCATTCGTGTTTTCTCGCCAGACTAGAAATATTTTACCTCCTCAGCAAAGTAAACAATACCTCGATTTTGATCCCTTGCAGCGCTCTTGTCCTCGTTACAACAACATGATTCGCTTTAGAGCGACGGTGACGCGTCGCTACGCAGGGCAAGGGGTTGGGTTGCCGAAGTTCTTACAGTCGGCATCATGTGGTAATACCACTCATTATACTGTTCTCGAAGGCAATAAGGGGTAGAGTTAATCTCACTCGTTTTAACGCCGTTTTCCGCGAATTTTGGTAAGCTCGTGAATAGGTGGAGCGGTTTCCCCTTCCGGTATTATAACATCGTCGCTTGGCCTTATGGCCATGGCATCGACATCATGCGGGCCGATCTGCCAAGCTTCCCGTACATGGAATTTCTGCTTTAGGATCGCAAGTTCCATATGAAGCTCAGGGATTCCGGACGCATTTAAAAAGGCCGGAACGAGAAAATAAGCTCCACAGGCCCTCAGATGCTCGCAAAACATTTCAAGATTTTGATGATTGTCCACGGTCATTGTGTTTAGGCGAGAAGTATTCACGAAAACCTTTCCGGGTTCTTCTGACAGCGTTCTGAAGTCTTGTGTAATATGCCCCCGATAATGAAATGGGTTCTCGCGATCTATGCCTTTTATAACGGAAATATAAATTTCATCTTGGCTGTCCTCTTTGCCGAATCGGATCAGCCATTCCTTGAAAACCGCTTCGCCCTTTGATGCATTTGCGAAAATCAAGCCTAGATAAGGGGCTTGTCCCAGTATTGCCACACCATACATCATACCTTTCCACTCGGCAGCGTCCCAAGCTCGTGGATTGATGATCGCTCGAACGATAACATCATCGTGACTGCGAATCTCACCAAAAACCTGCACCCCATCTTTTTCATCATCGCCTCCGTGTGGCGGTAATTTTATTGCTGATGGCGTCGCAGGTGCATCTGTAGCCATTAGAAAGTTCTGATTGATGTAGTCATCCCAATCGGAAATACGGCCGGCATGGGTGCCGAACGCCCTATTTCTGGAAATTCCTGCACGGCAAAACAAAGTGGCGCGCTCAAACGCGTTCTCGGTTCTGACCAATTCTTCGATGGTCGCAGTGGCATCCCGCAGCATAGCCACGCTCGCCAAAGCATGGATGCAAGAGAAGATGAGATGTTTGTTGTATTTCCCAATATTGCTTACTTCAGCAAGACGCCAATCCGTCGGGACGTAAACTCTCATGGTGGAATCATCGTCTTCGTGGATCGATGCCTCCTCAATGTTTTCAAGTTGGCTAATCCGAACTCTGAATTTTTCTGTATGTGGAAAAGCCCCCGAATTGAGCAGGGTAGCAGCAAATCCTTCGAATGCAGCGGCATATGTTTCAGCCTGTAGAATCCCTTCAAGCGTGTTTGAGGCTCCGATTTCAATCTCCACGCCCAATATTTTGGTTCGGACGCCGCTGAATGCTTCATCAAATATTACGACTTTATTCGGAAGGCTGCGGCACGCAGGCTGTGAAGCCAGAATCGTCATCATTTCAAATATTTCTTTATCCTCTGTTCCCTCTGGGATCGAACCATCGGATTTCAACTTATCAAGGTGCCCGAGGCGATAAAGCAATGCCAAGCGCGCTGAAAATAATGCCAACCCCTCCAGAACATCTGGTAAGCGGTCTAGCCTCTCGATCTCTTCGGGCAGTTGAATTATCAGCAGGCAAGCAAGTAACTGGTCAAACTGGAATATCTGGTTTTTTAGTCTTTCTTCGCTTTTTTTATCTAGCGGAGCATTGCTTCCGATAGCCTGTAAGAAGCGAATGGCGCTTAGTACATCCATGATATGGCCTAGCTGCAAAGACAGCATTGCGAACAGGTTTAGCGCCGGAATCGTTTCGACACGTAACTCGCCTTCAGTTTCTGACAGAGCCAGATATTGGATGACTGAAGCCAGAGCAGTAGCGCGTGCGGCCCAACGAAGGCCTGCCCCACGATAACCTACCGCGAGGTAGTAAAGTGCCTTTGCTTGATCCTCTTTGCTTTCATCTTTAGAAAGATGGATGACGGAACGGCCAAGCCATTTTATACCATCAATTGGCTTTTCAGCATTGAGCTTACGCTCACCTTGCTGCAAATAAATGATTCCCGCTTTAATCTCTTTACTGCGCTCGGCCATAAATTCCGCGAGTTTTTCGACCAGCGTATCGAACGCCTTGCTATCGGGTGCGCTTTCGCTGATTGCGTCGACCATAGTTTCTAGCATATCGGCCGGAAACTCTCCCAAGCCCGCCGCTCTATCAATAATTCCGCAGAGGTCCTGCCAAATTTCGTCTAGATTTTCACGCTCTCTAGAAAGCGACATTTCACTCATACGGTGAAAGACAAGCAGCGTCTCCGCGTACAATGCATTGTTGGGTAGGGATTTTTCGGCGGCCAGTTCTAAGAGCTTTTCTTTCAGCCGTTTTGATCTGTCTGCAAAGGATAATTCTTCTGGAGTCTCATGGCCTTGGAATACCCGGCCCACTAAAAGCTGATGGAGATTGCATACTTTGCTTATATGGACGGCCTGCCCGCTCGCAAAGGCAATGGCTTCGATCTGCTCGTATTGATCCTGCATGGTTTCGATATCGTCGAACCACCAAAACGCCGTCCAGACATATTCGTACACCGCGCGTAAATGCTGGTAGCTCGCGCCGTATTTCTTTGCGTGGTTAATTGCTCGCCTGAAACGACCTTCTGTCTCGAACCGAGGCTTCTCGAGTTCTCTTGAAAGCCGGGCGGCCTCAAATGTATCGGAGACGGCTTGGGTCTGCTCTTGAGGTGTTGCGCCCAGTTTTTTAAGGCCGAACTCCAGTTCATCCAGTGCTTGCTGACGCTTGAAATCTCTTGGCCCCAACTTGATCTTATCGGGTTGATGTTCTCCAGCTTTCAAGTGTTCGTGGGCCAAATCTTTATGACCGTGCGAAAATACGCGGTCAATGATCCACTCCCGGTCGAAAATTGTGACCGCAACACCATGTTCCCGACGCAACTCGTCCTCAATTCGAAGACGATCACGTTGCCTTGCCGGACGGTTTGTGATGAAGATGATCCGGTCATAGCCACGCTCTGTTCCTACGATCCCATTGACGTCGGATCGGGCCTTATCGGACCAGTCTTTCTTTGCGCTAAATGCAAATCCCCATCGTTCGGTGCCACTTTTCCCGTCGCCAACATACCAACGCTCTGAAATTAACTCATTAACTGGATAGGTCTCGGTGTCCACCTTGCCGTCTCCTCCGCCCTCCGGCCCTGTTTGGGGGCGCAAGTTGGGACAAAGTTCTCTCTCGCTCAATTTGCGGCAGAAGATTTCGAAATCCTTGTGCTGGTTACGGTCGGTGAGCGTGTCCAGATGGTGGCTCAGTTCGGATTCGCTAAGCCTATAGGCGTCAGTGCATTCGCTATCGGAATAAAGATAAGGGCGCCGGATCCGCATCATTTCAGACGGTTTTGGGAATTGACTCATCTTTATTTTTCTCCGTGAAAAGATAGCAGATTCTAATCGCGCACTTTCAGTGTCTTGTTGCAGATTTTTCTTTAATCTATGGAAGGTCGATTTTGTGAACCACCGACATGGAAGCCACAAAGCCGATAATACTCAAGCTTTTAGGTGCGTTTTGAGCCAAGGATGGGGATGGTTTTGTTTGCTTGCGGATGTAAAAGGGTTTTTTTGGGCTGTAGCTATGCTTAATATCCGCTTATACTAGTGTTGAAGTGTATTTTTTTTTCAATAGGTTGGTGCGCTTGTCCATGCCTTTCCGTTTTTTTGAAGGGTTTTCGAGAAATTTTTTTATTTTGCCGTTTGTCCACCTCTTATTCATCTGGCCCTATAATGCTTTCGTTCCGCGATGAACCGGCAGACATTCCGGTTTTGATTGGGGCCGGCGTTGATTGTGAGAGAGGGCGCGTCACTCTCACATTCGGGGTCTGACAACGAATATCCTCGGGCAATGACCGAAGGAGAGATGGGATTTGGTTTGTGGTGGGCCTTTCTGTTTCTCCGAAGGTTGTTGGCTTTGCATGCATAAATCGCTGATGCGGGGCACTGATTAAGTGTCTTTATTTCCCAGGCGGCAATTTCAGTGTCCCGTTGCAATGCCATCGAGCTGAAAGGCTGATGAAAAAAGATGAAACTCAAACACGGTCGCAACTGTGTCGCGTGATAGGAAAGGTGTGTTCAAATGGGTCTCTATGAGATGTATGTCTTTGTTGCTCGTGCAGATACAGCTCTGATGAGACGGAGAGTGATGAAGATTATGAATTGCCGGCGCAAGAAGCAATATTCACACAACCAGAAGAGGAATTCGAGTCGAAGAGGGCGGGTTACCTTCGACCTGAGAGGATTCCGTAAACATATATTTATATAGGTACATACGCGGAAACATATAAAATATATATCGCTTTGAATTATATATAATTTATTGAGGGCGGATGAGAATCCGTACTTAGAGACTTG
>QFQQ01000157.1 GCA_003243445.1 Citrobacter freundii | reverse complement strand
TCCCGAAGGATTATTGCTATCATCATTGATAGTGGTAACACGGTTACCGGCATAGGTGTATGCCAGGTCATCTATAATCTCTGTTGTGGGACCGGGCATCATAAATGTTGGGGCAGATCTCGTGAGACGTGTGATATTACCATTGATATCGTACTCCGCCGCTTCGTCATAAGAGCTTATCTCGGGCACTGTGGTTCCCGGAGTCTGGAACTTGGCAGATGTGAGTCTGTTGAGAAGGTCATAATTATATCCATATCTTTTAACTCCGCCGCCTGTGTTCCAGTCAATCTCAGAGATGCTGCCGTTGTACCGCTGCGGGTTGTTATCCGGGTTATCTGCATTATTATACTTGATCTTATAGCTGAAGAGCTTACCGCTTTGCAGGGCATTATTGGCGTCTGTATTGATGCCCTGCAGCCATCCACGGATGTTGTAGCTATAGCTAACGTCCTGCAAAGGACTGTTATCTGTACCGCCTACTTTCTTGTTGATAAGCTGTCCGATATCGTTGTAGGTATAAACGGCTAAGAGTTCTTCGGGATTGTTATTAACCTGGTGATAATGCTTTTCCAGGACATGATTTTTGTATTGGTATCTGTTTTTAATAACAATCTCCGTATCTGCTGATGTCCTCTTATGTCTGGTATATGTGGCTATGGTTTTGCCTGCAAAATCTAACCCTATGGATGTTTTTGTGTAGCCTCCCAGATGATTGGTACTGTGTGATCCTATCATTCGGGCTTTGGTATCATACCAATTGAAGTTTTTGCTCCATCGGTTGTCATTGGATTCGGATGTTTTCACATAGGATGCTGTTGGCAGACCTCTGGTACTTCTATTGGTTACAACGCCATTAACACTGTAGGTTTGGGATACAGGCTTAAGTGTAGGTTTACCCATCACATAATCCGGAAGAGGCTCGGCGCCTGTAGGATAAGTGTCATAATAAGCCACACTTGAGATCTCGGTAAACGTAGCAGGATAAGCATTGGTTTTGGAATAATAAACGGTAAGTCCGCTAGTGGTGAAAGATGAACCTGTAGTCTCATTATTAAGATCTTTTTGATCTACTGCATCCTGTACTGCTTCTCTTGTGGCAGCAGAAAATTTACCCGTATAAATGGGGCGCCCGAACTTATCATATTTCGTAAAAAGCCATTTGCCTTCTGCCTGCATTTTGGGATCCTGAGCAGCTACGAGGCGGTTTTGCCTGTCATAAACCATAGATTCCCAACCTTTGCCGGGAAGTTTCTTCATTACCCGTCTATTACGGTTGTCATAAAGATACTGGTAGCACAGCTCATCCAATACTGTGGTGGTTACAGACTGCTGATTCTTGATTTGTTCTGTTGCCAGTGGCGGAATTACATATACGAGTTGCCCATAGTTGTTGTAAACATAATAGGTATCTGCATATTTTGTTGCATTCACGGGATTTCCCGGTTTGCCAACAGTTATCCCATGGGTTTCAATACGTCTTAGCAAAACGGTCTGTCCCTGTGAGTTCTTATATTCTATACTTGTTTGTCCATCTTCATCTGTCAAAGTATTTTTAGACAATTGGTTGGCTGCATAATACTGATTAAACGTGATGCTGCTGTTTAACAATCTACCGGGGTAAGATGCGGTTGTACCAAATTTGAATACTTCATTACTATTGTTGGCTGAATAAGATATAGTCTTAGTATGCCCATTTTGCATTTTCCAGTCTTCTCCGGGCGATGCCGATTCTACAACCCGGCCTAATGGTGACTGATCCAGAACATTTTCGGAATAAGCATTATCAATACCATAATAATTATTAATATGGGTTCCTGTGATATTCTGAATATTAAGAACTGTGTTCTCTACGGGAATAGGCAAATAGCTTTTGAGAACCTGCCCGTTACTATCATACTCGACATAAGCAACTATATCTTTACCGGTTGGTGTTGCTTTGGCGGAAATACTCTGCCTGGTCCTCCCTAAACCATCAAAATATTGCACACTTTCTGATTTATCCACTATACTATCCGATAGTGTGACAGTCGTTTTTATATAATTCTGTGAGGTTGTCTGCGCAAAAGAAAAAGCTACAAACAAAAAACTCCATAGAGATATTATTTTTTTCATTGGTTTGTGTTTATAATTAATGTTTGTAGTTATAATCGATTTCCTTGATCGTAACGCCATCGGTATTTTTAATACGTTTCAAGCGGTTCATAGTATCATACTCATAAATTTCTTTTATACCATTGGGCGGAATCACCTGGCTTAGTCCTATCAATGGATAATAACTATAACAAGTAATCTGATAGCTCAATGAAGCATGATTTGCCCTGAAACTCTCTAATGCTGATAAGAAAGCAGATTCTTTAGCCGGCATATCCCCGGCTGAAGCATTTGCATATTCATTGGATTTATTTTCGATATCCGCAACATCTGCAGCCGACAGACTGGATAATTTCGCACCTTCTATTTTAACGATAGGCATCGTTTTATTATATCCCCATATGAGAGTTACCGGATATCCTTCTCCTTGTGTATTAGGAGTGGTAGTATATTGTACAATATTCCCTTTTGTATCATATAGATCAAACTTAATATCTTTTTTAGCTGTAGATTCATTATTAAAATCACCTAAATTATAAGATAAGTTGTAGCTCGGATAGACATTATTGGGGTCATCATATCGCACCTCGGATTTTGACACGGTTTGCCCATTCCTTTTGATTTCTGTCTCCAAAGGGGTTGCAAGAATATTTTTATTGATGAGGTGGGAAATACCTTTTTCGCTTGCATATTTGTAGAAACTTTCATCTATAGATCCATCAGAATTGGTTACTTTTCTATATGTGATATTAAAGTTGTCAGAGTCTCTTGTCGCTTCCGATATAACTTGTTGATTCTTGGATTCATTATCATAATAATTGATAACTGTCGTCTTTTCGTTTTTCACGAAAGAAGTATTAGTATAAACACCATTGGGGCCCATCAAATAAGCTGGTTGCATCTGCTCCAAATAAGGATCAAAAATACTTGTTGAAACTTTATGACCCGACTCATCAAAATCTTCTTTCTTATATAACAAGCCTCCTCTTGTAACATTAAGATAAGGATACCCTCCTACGATTCCCGCACTTCCGTTGACAGCCTCATCCATCTTCTTATAAGTATAATCTGTATATCCGGAATTATTACCGGTTTTTACTCTTACATTCTTATACAAAATAGCCGAGTCATATACAACAGGATACTCAGAGGAGAGCTCATAGTACTTCCCACTTGAATTCAATGGGTTATTAAACTCATTATAACTATATGATGTTGTCAAAGCTGCCGGAGTATTGTAATCATTATTTTCATAGTGACTTATGGTTTTAATACGTACTCCAAGCCCCTCACTTATTTTTTCATTTTTAAAAGGCCCCGGAATTATCTTTTTTTGATATATATCAAAAAAACCATAACCTCCCGTACCATTCAACTCTATGGTGTATACACCGGGTGTCATTTTGTACTCCGAAACAAGTGCATCTTCTACATCTGCCACTCCGGGATAAGATAAACCACACAGATTATTGTAAAGAGGTACGGGCTGGCCGTTTTTTTTAATAATTGCTTCTATTTTTAGTATTTCATTTCCCATACATAATGAAGGGCCTCCCGGGGTATTTGATCCAGATGGAAGAGGACGTTTGGTTCCCGTATATTTTATATATATATCTTTTTGCTCATTAGGATTTCCTGGTATTTCAAAAACATATTGCTTTCCTAGATTCTGGGAAGTACTAAATAAAGGATCGCATTCCAAATAAAAATTGAAATAAACCTGCCCTAACCTTTTTAAATACTGAATTTCCGGGTCAATTTTTACACTAGTCTCTATATCACTCAAATATTGGGGTTGACTTTTGTCTATAAATTCTCTATGAGGTTCAAAAATATAGCGTGTCACTCCGCCAGTGGGTAAAATAATTTTTGATAACACTCCTGCTGTAAGCTCCCACGGGTTAACATAGGCTGGATAATATCCTCCATCTTCGGGACAAATGTTAAAACCATAAAATTCAGCATCTGTTGGATCAGGATAGTACTGCAAAGGATTATCAGACCCTGCATATTCAAAAGATGTTATCTCATATGAATCATTTAATTGTCCATATTTTTTTATATCATTTAAGACTCTGTTACTATTATTGAAAACATATTTCGAAATTTGCTTTCCGTTTATGGTATTAAGGCTGATAAAATTTAACTTGAAAGGATCTGCTCCGGCTTCATTAGGATAATAGGTATAATTTAGATTAATTTTCCCAACCCCTAATATATTGACTTGAGTGAGTTTAAAAATTTGAGACTCAATCAATGAGCCACTAAAATATTTTGTTTCCACCTCATCATAATCGTAAGTGACTAGATCATTATTATTTTCATCTTGGATTTTTGATAGATAGTAGATACTTCTGTAGGTGATTTCTTGACTATCGACAATGCCCCGGTATTTAGACTGTCCATAGGTATTAAAAAGATATTTATAACCTTTATTATCTATGATAGTAAAATTATTCAGTTTTTTTCCTGTTCTCGTAAAATTAATTTTTACAGTAGATGGAGTCAAATTGATTAATGTATATGTATCTGTGTTATCTCTGCTTATTTTAAACTTCCCAGAATAACCTGGAATGTTATAATAGTATAAATCATTGAATTCCCCTGTTGCATAACGCTCATCGGGTTCATTAATGATTTCTCTAGATATGACACTTGCTCCGAACAATGTCCACCCACGGCCTACATCACTAGCTTTTTGGGCCTGATTCACAGGGTGATAAGATAATGAAAAATCTACTTTTATTTTACCCGTTGAAGCTGATATCAATGGAAAACTAATGTCAGGTATGCCCGTTGCAATAGATACCGGGGAATTAATATATGTTCCTAATGAAGAAGCTGAAGGGATTGGGTAAGTTACTCCGACATCTGTACTTTGCGCATATAGAACATATGAAGAGTTAATGATTAATAAAAATCTTTCACGATTTTAGTAGTTAGTTTTTTGTTTTGCTCGGTTGGGATGTTTGCTTTAATAATGTAAACACCCTGTGGTAGTTTACTCGTATCAACCTTTGTCACCCTGTTCTTAGTGTTGTAGGTTTGGATCACCTTACCCGTCATATCATAAACATAGATATCCGCACTCTCAAAGTCCAGCCCTATCTCTACATAACAATAATCCTTCACAGGATTCGGATAAATTTGGATGTCCTTGTTCTCCAGCAGGTCTTCTATCTGTTTGTCTTCCAGCTTAACGACCTTCCAGTTCTCTTTCCCTAATTCCTCTGCACTCGTCCCTGCCAATATGTAAGAGCCATCTCTGTTCAATAGCGCTGATGTTAGTCTTTCTTCCTTCTTCTTGTCCCTGCCTTCCACATATTTCCTCCAGACTTCCTTCCCATTTCTGTCGATATACAGCATCCAGAAGGTCTCATCATTCCTTTCGGTCTTGCCTTCCGACTGTGTGTAACCGCCTATCAAAAAGCCTTTGGTGGTGCTCTCTTTATTCTTTTCTCTTTGTTCTTTGACCTCATTCAAAGACATCAGTACATCCCTGTTCTTGAAATTGTAAGACTGCTGCCACTGCTCGTTCCCATCATCATCCAATGCCAATACCCAAAGGTCTGTTCCTTCCTCCAGCTTCGCCCTCTTGTTGCCCGAAGTTTCCGAACGGCTCTCCCCTCCTATGATGTAACCTGAATCAGTCAATGCCATTGTCCGGATATGGTCATCCTCACTCCCGCCATAGTTCTTCTCCCACTGGACCTTGTTGTTCTTGTCCAACTTCACGATCCAGTAATCACCTTCGCCATGGTTCTCTGTCGTTTTAAAATAGAAATTTGTGGGAATTTGAGCTTCTGTCATGCTGAGCGGAGTCGAAGCATCTCCATTATTAATTCTTGATCCTTCATTAGCTACTGTACCACTTCTGGAATAGATGCCCAACAGGACACCCCCGTCTTTTGTCGGGATCACTTTCTCCACCTCATCCAGGCCTTTGCCTCCCAAAATGAGTTCGCCGACAATCCTGCCTGCCTTATCAAGCTTCGTTACCAGAACATCTTTGGAACCGTAACCCTTGCCCTGAGCTTGTCGAAGGGTGGGATGATTTGTGGAACCTGCAATAATATATCCTTCGTCCGTAGTCTGTGCTACGCTTCTGGCTTCTTCGCTGTATCTTGTTCCAATGGTTTTCTGCCATTCCTCTTCTCCATTCTCATTGATCTTGATGACCCAGATATCCGACGAACCATTGGATTGGTCTTTCTTATCAAAAGCCTGTGATGAATACGAAGTGCCTGCCAGCAAAAAACCGCCTTCCCTGGTAGAAACGGCAGAGCTGAGGTAGTCGTGCCGATTCCCCGAAAAATACTTCTCCCAAACCTTCTGACCCTGCTGGTCAAGCTTCAGGATATGGTAGTCGTAACCTTTATTGGTTGATGGTTGTCCGCTGATGGTGGTCGGGTCTTGGTTCTTTTGGATGGATGAGCCCGACACCAGGTACTGTCCGTCCAGTGTAACGGACAACCCCGAAAGAAAATCCTGGGTATTAGATTCTATGTCCTTCTGCCAGCTTAATTGCTGAGAAAACAGGATGGCAGAGCTTAATACCAAGATCGTGGTAGTAATCTTTTTCATGATTTGAGTTTTCCTATTAGTTATTATTCACAATGCAAGGATAGCACTGAAATACGACATTCCTGCCGTATTATTTATTTTCAT